>NZ_RAUX01000010.1 GCF_013464485.1 Stenotrophomonas maltophilia | reverse complement strand
CCCCCCCCCCCCCCCCCCCCCCCCCCCCCCCCCCCCCCCACTCTCAGGAAACAGCTTCTGCTGTTGCTGCTGCCTCTGCAGGTGCAGGGCGCAGCCCTGCAAAGAAAACATCTACCTCATGGCCACTGCATCTCGCCCTTGGCCACTTTCGCGCTCAGCTCCAGCGAAGCTTCCCCGGCCAGCTTTGGATAGCGCGCCTGCATCGCCTTCACCAGTGCCGCACTGTCCCTTGCCTTTGCCGTCTCGGTATCGAAGGCTCGGATGTACTCCGCGGTAAAGCGCAGCGCACTCGCATCCAGCGCTGCACCCGGCGCGTAGTGTCCCGGTACCACCGTCTTCGGCTTCAGCGCCTGCAAGCGCTGCAGGGTCTGCAACCAGTCGGCGTGCGATTTCGGCGTCTGCGTATCGGCCATCCACACATGCTCACCGGCCACCACCGGAATGCCACCGACGATCGCGCGCAGCGACGGCACCCACAGCACCGTGCGGTCCGGGGTCGGGCCATCCAGGCCGATCAGCGGCAGGCGCTGGCCTTCCAGTTGCAGGGCATCACCCTGCAGCACCTGTGGCACCACGATGCGTGCCGGCACGTCGGCGCCCATCTTCGGTCCCCAGTAGGCCAGCTTGCCGGCCTGGGTCTGCTGGATGTGCGCAACGGTCTGCGCGGTGGCGACGATGCGTGCCTGTGGGAAGGCATCCTGCAGGGTGGCCAGGCCGAAGTAGTAATCCGGATCGCCGTGGCTGATGTAGATCGTGGTCAGCTGCTTGCCGCTGGTGCGGATCAGCTCGACCAGTTTGCGCGCATCGCTGGCGCCGAACTGCGCGTCCACCAGAATCGCGTCATGGCGGCCTTCGATCAGCACCGAGGACACTGAGAACAATGCCTGCGGGCCGGGATGGAAGGTCTGCAGGTACAGCTGGGATTTCGTCGCCGTGGCCGGCGCGACGGTTGCCGGTGCGGCCAGCAGCGGAGCACTGGCGAAGCCGGCGGCCAACGCGAGGGGAAGCAGCAGGGCAGCGGTGCGCATGGGGAGTTCCTTGTGTCGGGTGGGGAGCCGAGCGCGGGCTTGGCTCTGCAGGGCTCGCGTGTCGATCAGTACGCCGCGGTGATGATCTGCTTCGGGTACTGGTGCGCTTCCAGCTCGGCGACGAAGGCGGCGCCATAGTCGGCGTAGCTGATGCGGCTGTGGCCGCTGGCGTCGGTCAGGAAGGCCTTGGGCTGCACGCGGTACTGGCCGCGTTCTTCGCCCGGACCGATTTCGGCGGCCGGTGAGAAGAAGGTCCAGTCCAGGTCGTCCACCGCCTGCAGGCGGTTGAAGGCTTCACGATGGGCCAGCGCGTACGGCTTGTAGGCCTCAGGGAAGGTGGGGGTATCGACCAGCTGCACGCCGGGTGCGACTTCCAGGCTGCCGGCACCGCCGACCACCACCAGGCGGGGCACGCCGGCCTTGCGTGCGGCGGCAGCCAGCTGCGCGGCGACCTCGCCGACGCGGCCGATGTCATCGCCCGGGCGCGGGCCGTAGGCGCTGGCCAGCACGTCGTGGCCGGCGATGGCGGCGACCAGCGCGTCCTGGTCATCCAGCGAGGCGATCACCGGATGGGCGCCGGCCAGTTCGGCCGGGAGGTCCCGCGCGCTGCGCACGATGACGGTGAGTTCATGGCCGTTGGCCAGCGCGTGGCGAGCGATCTGGCGGCCGATGTTGCCGGTGGAACCGACGAGGGCGATCTTCATGGCAGGACTCCGTGGGGCGGTGTGGGGTGGGAATGGGGCCACTCTAGGTCGCTGCATTCGCTCGAAAAACAGCGTATAACGCGCTTGTTTGTTGCATGGATCGAGCAGATGGACCGATTGACCGCCATGACCGTGTTCGTCGAGGTGGCCGAGCGCGGCAGCCTCACCGCCGCCGCCGAGGTGTTGGACATGTCACGGGCGATGGTCACCCGCTACCTGGCCGAGGTCGAGGGCTGGCTGGGGGCGCGCCTGTTGCACCGGACCACGCGCCGGGTCAGCCTGACCGGCCCCGGCGAGGCGGCGCTGGCGCGCTTCCGGCAGATGCTGGCCATCGGCGAGGAACTGCAGGGCGAGCTGGCCAGCGACGATCCCGAGCCGCACGGCACGCTGCGGGTGACCGCCAGCGTGTCGTTCGGGCAGAGCCACCTGGCGCGGGCGGTGGCTGGTTTCGTCGCACGCCACCCGGCGGCGCGCATCGAACTGCTGCTGGTCGACCGCATGGTCAACCTGGTGGAAGAGCGCGTGGACCTGGCCGTACGCATCGCGCGCCAGATCGACCCCAGCCTGATCGCGCGACGGCTGGCCACCTGCCGCTCGGTGCTGTGCGCGACGCCGTCCTACCTGCAGGCACGCGGTACGCCTACCGCACCGGAACACCTGGCCGCGCACAACTGCCTGACCCATCACTACGTCGGTAAGAGCCTGTGGCAGCTGCACCGCGATGGCCGTTCGCTGTCAGTGGCGGTGGGCGGCAACATCAGCGCAAACGAGGCCTCGCTGCTGCTGGAGGCGGTGCGTGCCGGCGCCGGCATCGCCATGCTGCCGACCTACCAGGTGGCCCCCTTGTTGCGCAGCGGCGAACTGATCGAGCTGTTGCCCGAGTTCAGTCTGGACGAACTGGGCATTCATGCGGTGTACGCATCACGCCGCCAGCAGCCCGTTATCATGCGGCGATTCCTGGATTTCCTGGCCGAATGCTTCGCCAGCCCGTCCTTCCAGGATCTGGATTGGCGCCCATCGGGCAAGGAGAACGCATGAACCATGGACAGGCCTTGATCGACCACAACCGTGCTGCCTGGGACCGCCAGGCCAGCGAAGTGCGCGAATGGTCGCGCCCGGTGGACAGCGCCACCGTCGCCGCTGCCCGCGAAGGGCGATGGCAGGTGCACCTGACCCCGCGCCCGCTGCCATTGGACTGGCTGGGCGATGTGCGTGGCCGTCGCATCCTGTGCCTGGCATCTGCCGGTGGCCAGCAGGCTCCGGTGCTGGCTGCTGCGGGCGCCGACGTTACCGTGTTCGATCTGTCCGATGGGCAACTCGAACAGGACCGCCAGGTGGCGGCGCGCGATGGCCTGCAGCTGCGCACCGTGCAGGGTGACATGCGCGATCTGCACGCCTTCGCCAACGACAGCTTCGACGTGGTGTTCCAGCCGATCTCGAACCTGTACGTGCCCGACGTCCGCCCGGTGTGGAGCGAGTGCCATCGTGTCCTCGCGCGCGACGGCCTGTTGATGGCCAGCTTCTACAATCCTGTGCTGTTCGTCGGCGCGCGCGATCCACAGCTGGACGCACAGGGCCTGATCCGTCCGCAGTACGCCATTCCCTATTCGGATCTGGAAGATCTGGCACCGGACGAGCGCGAGGCGAAGCTGGCACGGGGCGATGCACTGACCTTCGGCCACAGCCTGACCGAACTGATCGGCGGGCAGCTGGATGCCGGCTTCGTCATCGATCGCTTCATGGAAGACTGGCAGCCGCAGCCGCGCTTCCTGATCGACCGCTACCTGCCCACGTTCCTGGCCACGCGCGCGCGCCGGATCGGCTGAGGCGGATCGGTGCAAAAACCAGCGGCGTACAATGGACGGCCCCACGTCATGCAGGTGCCGTCCCTTGTCGTATCCCTATCCGCTGGTCGTGTTCGACCTTGATGGCACGCTGGTCGACAGCGCAGCTGATATCGCCGAAGCGCTGAACCGCACGCTGGAGGACATCGGTGTGGCACGCGTACCGGAAGCCACGGTGCTGGGCTGGATCGGCGACGGTGTGCGCCGCCTGGTCGAACAGGCCGTGCATGCCACCTGCCGCGAAGTCGACCTGGCCGAAGTGATGCCGGTATTCATGGTGCACTACCGCGAATGCCTGCTGCGCAGCCCGCGTCTGTTCGATGGCGTGGGTGAAGCGCTGGCGCAACTGCGTGCACGCAACGTGCCGCTGGCGATCTGCACCAACAAGCCCGAAGCGCTGGTGCCACCGCTGCTGCAGCACCTGGGCATCGGTGATGCGTTCGCGCTGATACTGGGCGGCGATTCGCTGCCGCAGCGCAAGCCCAGCGGTGAACCGTTGCGCCATATCGCCGCGCACTTCGGGCTGCCGGTGGACGCCTGCCTGATGGTGGGTGATTCGCTGACCGACTACCGCGCCGCCGAAGATGCCGGCATGCCGATCGCACTGGTGCGCTACGGCTATCCGCGCGGCCTGGACATGGCCACCGCGCATGCGGTGGCGGTGATCGATGACCTGCGCGAATTGCCGGGATTGGCCGCCGGCGTCCCGGTGTAGAGCCGAGCCCATGCTCGGCTGCTTTGCTGCCTGAGCCGAGCATGGGCTCGGCTCTACAGAGAAGGCGCCGGGCAATGCCCGGCGCCTTCTTTCACTTCGGCTGGTAACGCACGCTCAACTGGTACTCGCGGCCGGGCTGGTTGAACCACGCCACGGTCTCGTAGCGGCGGTCGAACACATTGGCGGCTCGTGCCAGCAGCGACCACGACGGCGTCAGCGCGTACTCGGCGCGCAGATCCAGCGTGCCGTAGCCTCCCACCTTCACCGAGTTGGCGGCATCGTCGTAGCGCTTGCCGGCACCCTGCACGGTCAGGCCGGCGCGGAAGTCGCCGTAGCGGCGGTCGATGTCCAGGCGCGCGGTCTGCTGCGCGCGGCGTGGCAGCCAGTTGTCGAACTGGGTGCTGCCGCCGGTGCGGTTGCGCGGGTCGGTGTAGCTCAGCTGTGCGTTGATGTCGAAGCCGGCCAGCAGCACGCCACCGGTCAGTTCCGCACCACGGATGCGTGCCTTCTCTACCTGCTGCATCTTCATCGTGGACGCATCGTAGGTGATCAGGTCATCGATGCGGGTTTCATAAAGGTCCAGGCCCCAGTGCCAGCCCTGTCCCTGCTGCGAAACGCCCAGGTTGGCGCTCTTGGACTTCTCCGGGTTCAAGGTCGGCACACCGCTCCACGGGTCGTACAGATCGCTGAAGGTGGGTGCCTTGAACGCCGTGCCGTAGCTGGCATTGACGCGCAGGCCATGCTCCAGCTGCATCGCCCAGCCGAGGCTGCCGGTGGCGTGGTTGCCGAACTGCTGGTTGTCGTCGTTGCGGGCGCTGACCTGCAGCTGGTGGCGGCCGAAGCGTCCCTGGTACTGCACGAACACGCCGGTGTTGCGGCGGCTGTCGACGAGATACCCGGCGCTGCTGCCGTCCAGATTGTCTTCGCTCCAGTCCACGCCGACACTCAGCAGCTGGCCCTCGGCCACACCGAAGTCACCCTGCAGCGAGGCGCTGTCACGATGAGTCTGCGCGCTGCCAAACACCCCCGGTGCGCCGAAGTTGTCGGATTCATTGTCGCTGCGGCCGACGTTGGCAGTGAATGCCAGGCGTTCGGACGGGGTGTAGCGCACCTTGCCGGCCAGCACCTGCTGGCGGGTCTCGGAATAGTTGTAGTAGCCGTCGTAGTGGTTCTTGCCATCGGCGCGCAGTGCGCTGCCTTCCACGTTCCACTGGTCGTTGAAGCTGTAACCGCCGCGCAGGCTCTTGGACAGGTTGCGGTAGCCGTCGCGATCATGTTCGTCGGCAAAGCAGCCGGCAGTGAACACCGAGGAAGAACCGCGGCAGGCATCGATGCCGTCGGAATGCTGGTAGGCGATGTCGGCGCCGAACCAGCCACGCTCGGTGCCGCCGCCGATGCCGCCGCTGGCTTCACGCAGGCCGTTGCTGCCACCACCGAGCTGGAAGTGCGGGGCGAAATCGCCCTGGTTGCGGCGGGTGAAGATCTGGATCACGCCACCGATGGCGTCGGCGCCGTACAGGCTCGACTGCGGGCCGCGCACGATTTCCACGCGTTCGATCTGCGCCAGCGGCAGGTCCTGGTACATGGCCAGGCCGAGGTCAGCGCTGTTGATGCGCACGCCATCGACCAGCACCACGGTGTGGCTGGAGTTGGTACCGCGCAGGAACAGCGAGCTCTGCTTGCCGAGCCCGCCGGCATTGGTGAGGTTGATGCCGGCGCGGCCACGCAGCAGTTCCTGCAGCGAGGTCGCCTGGCTGGATTCGATCTGCGCGCGGTCGATCACCTGTGCCGGCGCGATGCTGTCCTGCAGGGCGATCGGGGTGCGGGTGGCGGTGACCAGGATCTGGTCGAGCGCAGTGGTGTCCTCGTTGGCCTGGGCCAGCGTGGGCAGGGCGGCCAGCACGGCCAGGGACAGCAATCGGGACTGCAGCTTCATGGGGGACTCCAGGTGCCACGCACGCCCGCGTGGCGAAGGGGAGGAGCCGCGAAGGCAGGCATGCGCCGATGCCGCAGCGCACGCCACGGTCATCCAGCGCCATGCCCACCGCATCGCGACCTGAGGCTTCCGGGCCGGTCTCCGGGCTCGCCGCCGGGTGGCCCGAGGCCACCGTCCAGGCGCCTTCCCATGCCTGCGGCACAGTGGCGGTGTTGCCTGGAACTGACGTGCTTACCGTTGCGGGGGCAGCGCCGGCCTGGCGTGGAATCACGCGTCACCGGCTTCCCGTTTCAACCTGCCGGCCGTGGCCGCAGGTCACCTGGAAGTGCGCGCAGTCTACGGCATCGCCGTGGTCTGTAGCGTCGGGCTTGCTTCACTGCCTTTAGAATGGCCGTTCGATCCCGTGGTGTTGTTGCCGATGTCCGCCCGTTTTCCGCTGTTTTCGCGTTGCCTGTACAGGGCGCACGCATGATCCTCGACCTGGTCCGCCATGCCGGCAACGGCCGTGATGAGTTCCTTGATGGCCGCAGCGACCCACCGCAGCTGGCCGGCCTGCCGCAGGAACTGGTCGAGGCCTATGCCGCGCAACCCTGGGAGCGGGTGATCAGTTCGCCGCGGTTGCGCGCGCTGCATACCGCCATGGCGCTCGCCACGCCGCGCGGGTTGAATGTGGAAGCGGACGAGGAATGGGAGGAGCTGGATTTCGGCGATTGGGACGGGCATTCGCTGTTCGATCTGCCGGAGGACGCGTTGGCGGCCTTCCACGCCGATCCGCATGGGTTCCCACCGCCGAACGGCGAGAGCTGGGGGCATTTCGAGCGGCGCATCGCGCGCGCGCTGGATCGCCTGCTTGATGACGATGACCCGGTGCCCACACTGGTGGTGAGCCATGGCGGGCCACTGCGCATGGTGCTGTCGCAGGTCTGCGGCCTGCCGATGTCGCTGAGCTGGGCGCTGCGAATCGACCACGGCACGCGCCTGCGTGTATGGCTGGAGCGGGGTGAGGTCGGGCTGGTGGGCGAGCTGATGGAGCTGCAGCAGCCCTGATCGCACTCGCCGGGCATGGCCCGGCGCTACCGATCCCGCATCACCGTGGTAGTGCCGGCCGCTGGCCGGCATTCCCAGGAACACGCAGGCCTCAATCCTCGTCCGCGCCCTCGGTCACGCTGTCCTCAGCGTCATCATCGGCACCGAAGCGCTGCTCATGCACCGGTCCCGAGGCCGGGCCGGCCGCCTTCAGCGGATGCGCGGCGATACGCGCTTCATAGTCCTGTACCAGCGCCTCACGCTGCGGCTCGCTCAGTTCCTGCCAGTGGCAGTCCAGCAGCGCGCCTTCCAGCGAGTACAGCAGGTTCAGGCTGGGCTTGAAGCCGGCACGCTTGACCTTGACGAAGGCGCCGACCGCCCCGATCGCGACCAGGTCGTCGCGGCTGCGCAGGCCGACCTGTCGCAGCCACGCTGCACTTTTCGGGCCGATGTTGCGCAGCTTCGGTGCGTTCATCCCAACGCCTCGACGAACACGCGGGCGATGGCTTCCAGGCCGGCCTGATCCTCGGCGTCGAAGCGGCCCACCTTCGGGCTGTCGATGTCGAACACGCCGATCAGTTCATTGCCACGCAGCAGCGGCACCACCAGTTCCGAGCGCGAGGCCGAATCGCAGGCGATATGGCCAGGGAAGGCGTCGACGTCCTCTACGCGCTGGGTCACGCGCTGGCTGGCGGCGGCACCGCACACGCCCTTGTCCAGCGGGATGCGCACGCAGGCCGGCAGGCCCTGGAACGGGCCGACCACCAGCTCCTTGCCGTCGTACAGGTAGAAGCCCACCCAGTTCAGGTCGGGCAGGGCGTGATAGACCAGTGCGGAGAGGTTGGCCGCGTTGGCGATGCGGTCGGGCTCGCCGTAGACCAGGCCACGGGCCTGTTCCAGCAGCTGGGCGTATTGTTCCGGCTTGCTGCCGGTGAGCGAGGCATTGGCGAACATGGCTGCAGTCTAGCAAGCGCGCCGGGCCGGCGATAATGCACGCTCTGTTGCCCCGTTGGAGCTTATCGATGCCGTTGCCCGCCACCTTGCCGCCGGCCCTGTTCATTACCGGCACCGATACCGAGATCGGCAAGACCGCAGCCAGCACTGCACTGCTGCATGCGCTGCGCCGGCGTGGCCTGCGTGCGGTCGGCATGAAGCCGGTAGCCAGCGGCAGCGAAGATCGGGGCCAGGGTCTGCGCAACGAGGATGCGCTCGCGCTGCAGGCGGCCAGCTGGCCGGTGCCGGATTATGCGGACCTGAACCCGTATGCGCTGCGGCAACCGCTGGCACCGGAACTTGCCGCTGCCGAGGACGGCGTGCAGGTGGAACTGGCGCCGATCGTGGCCGCGTTCGCGCGGCTGCGTGCGCAGGCCGACATCGTGGTGGTGGAGGGCGTGGGCGGCTGGCTGGCGCCGGTCTCGGCTTCGCTGGACCAGCTGGACCTGGTGCGGGCACTGCAGTTGCCGGTGCTGCTGGTGGTGGGCATGCGACTGGGCTGCGTCAACCACGCGCGGCTGACCACGCAATCGCTGCAAGCCAGCGGCGTGGACTGCCTGGGCTGGATCGGCAACCACATCGATCCAGCGATGCAGCGCCAGGATGAAAACATCGCCACGCTGCAGCAGCGCCTGCCTATGCCGTGCTGGGCGCGACTGCCGTATCTGCCGGGGTCGGACGGCGAAGCACTGAGCGCGCATCTGTTCGACGTCTGATGTGCTGAAACGCGAAATCGACCGGAGAGGGTAGAGTCGACTGTCAGTTGACTCGCGCGCGCAGCGCGGGATTTTCGGGTGTATGGCGAAGAGCAGTCGACCAACAGTCGACTCTACAGATTGAAGCGCGAAATCGATGCCGGAGAGGGTAGAGTCGACTGTCAGTCGACTCTCGCGCGCAGCGCGGGATTTCTGGGCGTACGGCGATGAGCAGTCGCCTGACAGTCGAATCTACAGATTGAAGCGCGAAAYCGATGCCGGAGAGGGTAGAGTCGACTGTCAGTCGACTCTCGCGCGAAGCGCGGGATTTTCGGGTGTATGGCGAAGAKCAGTCGACTAACAGTCGACTCTACAGATTGAAGCGCGAAAYCGATGCCGGAGAGGGTAGAGTCGACTGTCAGTCGACTCTCGCGCGCAGCGCGGGATTTCTGGGCGTGCGGTGAAGAGCAATCGACCAACAGTCGACTCTACCCATCAATCAGCGCGCCGCCAGCTCCCGCGCGATCGCGCCCATCCTCTCCACCGCCCCGTTGAAGCGCGCATCCAGCGTCTGGCAGCACGACAGCCGCAGGCAGTGCCGGTAGCGCGCGCCGCGCGAATACACCTGGCCGGGCATGAACACGATGTCCTCCTGCAGCGCACGCTCGAACAGCTCGCGCGTATCGATACCCGGAAGTTCCAGCCACAGCAGGAAACCGCCCTGCGGTTCGGTGGCGCGGGTGCCGACCGGGAAGTGCTCGGCCACCAGCTGGCGCAACCGCCCGACCTGCTCGCGATACAGGCGACGCATGCGATGCAGGTGATGCTCGTAGCTGCCGGCTTCCAGATAGGCCGCCACCGCATCACCCAGCAGCTGGGGTTCGCCTCCGGTGGACTGGAACTTCAGCAGCGCGATGCGCTCGGCGAAGCGGCCACCATCGAGCCAGCCGATGCGGTAATCCGGCGCCAGCGTCTTGGAAAAACCGCCGACCACCATCACCCAGCCGTCGCGATCAAACGCCTTCAGCAAGGGCGCAGGCGGTTCGCAGAACTGCAGCTCGGCGTACACCGCATCTTCGATCAACGGCAGCTGGCGCGCGTTGACCAGTTCGGCCAGGCGCTGCTTGTCGGCGGTCTGCATGGTGCAGCCCAGCGGGTTGTGCACCGTGGGCATCACTACCAGCGCGGCCAGCGGCGTGTGCGCCAGCATCGCATCCAGCGCGTCGACGTCCAGGCCGTGCTGCGGGTGGGTGGGCAGTTCGATGGCCTGCAGGCCGAGGTTGGCCAGCAGCGGGTACAGATTGAAGTAGGACGGTGCTTCGATGCCGACCGCGTCGCCGGGCTGGGTCACTGCACGCAACGCCAGTTGCAGCGCTTCCATTGCACCGTGGGTCAGCAGCAGGCGCTCGGCGTGGGTGTGCAGGCCCATGCGCGGACCACGGCGCACGATCTGCGCCAGCAGCCGCGGTGAACCATTCGGGCGCGCGTAGGTCTCCACCGTCTGTTGGCCATGGCGCAGCACCTGCGCGGTGTGCTTGGCCAGCTGCGCGCCGGGGTAGAACTGGCGTCCACGCGGGCCGGCGAAGGCCAGATCGATCACGCCCGGGCGGCGCTGCGCCTCAAGCACGCGCGCCATCAGCACCTGCTGCAGCGGTGCGGTGGGCGCGGATGGGGCATCGCGTAACGACCGTTCCGGCACCGAAAGCCGTGGCGCTACCTCGAAGCCGGCTTTCGGCCGCGGAATCACCAGGCCGGCGTCTTCCAGCTGGCGGTAGGCGGCGATCACCGTGTTCAGGCTGAGCCGGCGCTGCAACGCCATCTGCCGCAGCGAGGGAAGGCGGCTGCCTACGGGAAGCCGGCCGCCGTGAATGGCCTCGGCCAGTTCATCGGACAGCCGCTGGTAGCGGGGAGGGATCATCGCGCTGTGGTCATCTGTATCCATCGAATATCCCGTCATCTGGTGCTGTACCCATGATGATGACGAGCCTAGCATGTCGTTGTCGGCCGGGCCTGATCGGGGCACGGCCGGTACTTTCCAAGCGCACGGCTGGATGGCCGTGCGTCTTTTTTTGTGTGTAGAGCCGAGCCCATGCTCGGCTGCTTTTCCGCCAACAGCAGCCGAGCGTGGGCTCGGCTCTACAGCGGTGGGGCAGCCGGGCCCACGGAGTGCCGTCAGCGCATCGGCACCAGTACCGCATCGCGCCGGTACAGCCCTGGGAACTGCCTGCCCAGGGCGGCCAGCTTCGGCGCGTCGTAGTAGCGGATGTAGGCCGCCTGGGGATAGTTCGTCATGTAGTTCTGGTGGTAGCTCTCGGCCGGGTAGAAGCGCTGGCCGCTGACCAGCTGGGTGACGATCGGCGCGCGGTAGCTGCCGGCCTGGCCGAGCTGGGTGATGTAGGCGCGGCTGGCGGCCTGCTGGCGGGCGTCATCGCTGAAGATGGCCGATCGATACTGGCTGCCGTGGTCGGGCCCCTGGCGGTTGAGCTGGGTCGGGTCGTGCGCCACCGAGAAGAACACCTGCATCAGCTGCCCGTAGCTGACCTGGCGCGGGTCATAGTCGATCTTCACCGCCTCGGCATGGCCGGTCTGGCCGCTGCTGACCCGTTCGTAACGCGCGTTGGCAGCGCTGCCACCGATGTAGCCGGAGACCGCATTGCTCACGCCCTTGACGTGCTGGAACACGCCCTGCACACCCCAGAAGCAGCCACCGGCAAACACCACGCTGGCGTGGGTGGCGTCATCGCGGAACGCGGCATCGCCGCTGGGTGCTGGCAGCGCCTTGGCCTGCGCGCTGGCATCGACCGGTGCCGCAATCGCGCCGTGGTCAACCAGCAGCACGCCGGCGATGAGTGCCGTGGCCACCAATCCGGCAACACCGGCGGCAATGCCCTGTTCAAAGGAGAGTTTCATCATGTCCTCCCGGTTCAACCGAAGGTGAAGGCATAGGCCTGCACGCCCGCATCGAGGAATTCGATCTCGAAGCGGTGCGGGCCGACCGTGCCGCGCTGGCGCACCAGCTGGTACAAGCGGTGCTCGTTGACCACGCCGCTGCCATCGGCGCCGATATCAGTGCCGGCATCGGTGGCGGGCAACGGCTTGCCATCCATCAGCACGCGGAAGCGCACCGGCTTTCCTTCCTGGCCCGGCGCCAGCACCAGGTGCAGGTCACGCGCATGGAACTGGAAGGCGATGCGGCCACCGGCCTGCTGCAGCTGCGCAGCCTCGTCGGTAACGGTCCAGCGTCCGGACAGGCCCCACTGGTTCAACGCGAGGGTTGCCGGCAATGTGTAATCGAACGAGGTGTCGCTGCGCTGTCCACCGGGCGAGGCGAACTGCTCGGCACGGGCGTGGCCGAGGTAGGTTTCCGGCGAGCGCAGGTTGCCCATGTCGGCCTGCGCCGCTACGCCCTGCAGGTCTGCGGCGGCGGGATCCGCAGGTGGCGGCAGATTGGTCTGGCCCGCTTCGGTCAGCAGTCGACGGATCACCTGTTCCGAGCGCGCGTAGTTGCCTTCGCCGAACTGGTGGCCGCGGATGTTGCCCTGTGCATCGATGAAGTACTGCGCCGGCCAGTAACGGTTGTTGAACGCGCGCCAGATCGTGTACTGGTTGTCCAGCGCCACCGGGTAGGCGACCTTCAGCTGCTGCACCGCCTTCATCACGTTGCGCGGGTCACGCTCGAAGGCGAACTCCGGCGTATGCACGCCGATCACCACCAGGCCGTGGTCGCGGTAGCGGCGCTCCCATTCGTGCACGAACGGCATCGCACGCAGGCAGTTGATGCAGGAGTATGTCCAGAAATCGACCAGCACCACCTTGCCACGCAACTGCTGGGCGGTCAGCGGAGGGCTGTTGAGCCAGCCCGTAGCACCGTCCAGCGCGGGCAGGGTGCCTTCCACCGGCAGCGGCGCGTCGGCGCCAGCATTGGCACCGGCCATCATCATCATCGGCGGTGCCGCCGGCTGGGCACCGGGAACCGCGTCAAGCAGGCGCTGTTCGATGCGTGCGGTGCTGACCGTTGAGAGGCGGGTGAGCAGACCGGTATCCCAGCCCAGGCCGATCGCCACCACCGCCAGCAGCGCGGCCACGCCCAGCACCTTGCGCAGCACATCGCCGAGGCCAAGCCGTGCCTGCAGCGCGCTGAACACGCGGCCACCGACCCAGACCGCCAGCGCCAGTGCGGTGATGGCGCCCAGCGCGTAGGCCAGCAGCAGGGTGCTGGTGCCGACGCTGGCGCCGTGCAGCGCGGCACCGGTCAGCACCAGGCCAAGGATCGGCCCAGCGCAGGGTGCCCACAGCAGGCCGGTGGCGATGCCGATCAACAGCGAGGTCCACGCGCCGCCATTACCTGCGGCATCGGCGGCATCTGCATGCGCGCTCAGTCGCGCACCCACGCGCTGGAACGGCGCCAGCAGATGGTCGGCCAACCGCGGCCACAGCAATGCCAGCGCGAACAGCGCCATCAGCACCAGGGCGATCCAGCGTCCGATCTGGTTGGCCTGTGCCACCCATTGGCTGCCCACTGCAGCCAGGCTGGCGACCACGGTGAACGTGAGCGCCATGCCCAGCAGCAGCGGCAGTGTGCTGCGCAGGAAGGGGCGGTCGGCACGTGCGAACACGAACGGCAGTACCGGCAGGATGCAGGGGCTGAGCAGGGTCAGCGCACCGCC
Source organism: Stenotrophomonas maltophilia (assembly GCF_013464485.1). Taxonomy (GTDB): domain Bacteria; phylum Pseudomonadota; class Gammaproteobacteria; order Xanthomonadales; family Xanthomonadaceae; genus Stenotrophomonas; species Stenotrophomonas maltophilia_AW. Next base: position 230,647 of record NZ_RAUX01000010.1, on the reverse strand, counting down.
GAGGAAGGCCAGCAGCAACAGCAGCATCGTCAGGCTCCGGAAACAGGGGAAGAACCGACCGGCACGCGCCAGCCGTCGGCGGTGCCATCTCCGGCACCGGGAACGAACACCATCGCCGCACCGTTCATGCAGTAGCGCAGCCCGGTCGGGTGCGGGCCGTCGTTGAACACGTGGCCGAGATGGCCGCCGCAGCGTCGGCAGTGCACCTCCACCCGCAGCATGCCGAAGGTGACGTCGCGGTCTTCGCCAATGGCGCTGTGCAGTGGTGCCCAGAAGCTGGGCCAGCCGGTGCCGCTCTCGAACTTGGTGGAAGAGGAGAACAGCGGCAACGCGCAGCCTGCACAGGCGAAGGTGCCCTGCCGGTGTTCCTTGTTGAGCGGGCTGCTGTACGGGCGCTCGGTGCCCTGCTGGCGCAGCACCGCGTACTGCGCCGGGGTCAGGCGCTGGCGCCAGTCGGCGTCGCTGAGCATGACCTCGAACTGCCGTGCCGGACGTGCCTCGGCGGCGGCCGGGGCGGCACGGCTGCAGGACCCCAGGCCGAACAGGCCGGCCGCGGTGGCAATACCGCCCAGGCCCAGCAGATGGCGGCGGGTAAGGGACATGGCGGACTCCGGGATGGGGCGACGGGGCCATGCTGCGCCCGCCCGGGTCAACGAATCCTCACGCAGGATTCAATTTTTCGTGAGGTATCGGCGACCGTCCCGCGCCACAATGCAGCCAGCCTCCCCACTGGCCCCGAGCTGCCGATGTCCACCAAACGCGTGCTGATCGTTGAAGACGATGCCCACATCGCCGACCTGCTGAGCATGCACCTGGGCGATGAGGGCTACGACGTCGCCCATGCCGCCAGCGGCGATGCCGGCCTGCGCCTGCTTGAGCAGGAAGGCCCGTGGGACGCGCTGGTGCTGGACGTGATGCTGCCCGGCGTGGACGGCCTGCAGGTCTGCCAGCGTGCACGCGCGATGGCGCGTTATGTACCCATCATCATCATCAGTGCGCGTGGCAGCGAAACGCAGCGCATCGTCGGCCTGGAACTGGGCGCGGATGACTACCTGGCAAAGCCCTTCTCGATGCCGGAACTGGTGGCCCGCGTGCGTGCGCTGCTGCGCCGGGCCGAGGCGATGGCGCAGAGCGCACGCATCGATGCCGGTGCGATCGAGCTGGGCGGCCTGCAGCTGGACCCGGTCGCGCGCACCGCGTCGGTGGATGGCAACGCGCTGGAGCTGACCCCGCGCGAGTTCGACCTGCTGTTGTTCTTTGCCCGGCATCCGGACCAGGTGTTCGCGCGCATGGAGCTGCTCAACCAGGTCTGGGGCTACCAGCACGACGGTTACGAGCACACGGTCAACACCCACATCAATCGGTTGCGCAGCAAGATCGAGCCGGACCCGGCCAACCCACGGCGGCTGCTGACGGTGTGGGGACGCGGCTACAAGCTGGTCGACCCGGCCGGGGCGGCGGCATGATCAAGCCGAACCTGTGGCAGAAGCTGGCGGCGGTGATCGCCGCGCTGATGCTGATGTGCTGCATGGCGTTGCTGGCGCTGCAGATGCGTGCCAATACCCGCCATGAGCAGGAGGTGGTGCAGCGGTTGTCGCTGGGCCTGGCCGAGCACATCGCCCAGCGCAGCGAGCTGATGGATACCAGCGGCATGCGCGATGCGGCGGTGCGCGCGTTGTTCGGCCAGCTGATGGCGGTCAATCCCAGCGTCGAGGTCTACCTGCTGGATGACCAGGGCCGCATCCTGGGCCACGATGCGCCCACTGGCCATCTGGTGCGCAACCGGGTGGACGTGGCACCGCTGCGCCGGCTGCTGGCCGGTGCACCGTTGCCGATCCTCGGCGATGACCCGCGCAGCCAGGACGGCCGCAAGGTGTTCAGCGCCGCGCCGCTGATCGTGCAGGGTCGCCAGGCCGGTTATGTGTACGTGGTGCTGGTCGGCGAACACCGGCAGATGTTGTCCGACGACCTCGCCGCCGGCAGTCAGTGGAACACCACGCTGTGGTCGGTGATGCTTGTCGGCAGCCTGGGCCTGCTGGCCGGGCTGGTAGCGTTCTACTGGGTGACCCGCCCGTTGCGACGGCTGACCCGGCGCATCCAGGCCTTCGACATCGATGCGCCGACGCCACTGCCGCCGCCCGAGCCGCTGCGTCCCGGCGAGCGCGACGAACTGGTGATCCTCGAACACGCGCACGCGCAGATGGCGCAGCGGCTGGGTGAGCAATGGCAGCAGCTGCGCCAGCAGGACCTGCAGCGGCGCGAGCTGGTCGCCAATATTTCGCACGACCTGCGCACGCCGTTGTCGTCGCTGCATGGCTACCTGGAAACGCTGGCGTTGAAGGATGCCACGCTGTCGCCGGACGAGCGCGGCCGCTATCTCGGCATCGCCCTGGCGCAGAGTGCCAAGGTGGGTCGATTGGCACGCGCGCTGTTCGAGCTGGCGCGGCTGGAGCACGGCGAAGTGCGGCTGGAGTGGGAAGTGTTCGCGCTGCCGGAACTGCTGCAGGACGTACTGCAGAAATTCGAGTTGGCGGCGCAGGCGCGCAATCAGCGCATGCACGCGGATTTCCCGCCGGGCCTGCCGCTGGTGCGGGCCGATCTGGGCCTGCTCGAGCGGGTGCTGACCAACCTGCTCGACAACGCGCTGCGGCATGCGCCCGACGGTGGCCGGATCGAGGTGCGCCTGCGCGCGACGCCGGACAGCGTCGAGGTGAGCGTGGCCGATGATGGTCCTGGTGTTGCCCCTGCACTGCGCACGCAGCTGTTCCAGGCACCGGCCGCGCTGGGGGCGCGGCGTGGCGAGAACGGCGGGCTGGGCCTGCTGATCGTGCAGCGCATCGTGCAGCTGCATGGCCGCCGCATCGAGCTGCGTGACAGTGAGCGTGGCGCGTTGTTCGTGTTTGCGTTGCCGCGCGCGGAACCGGTGGTCTAGCGGGCGGCCTCGCATGCCGCGACACTGCTGCTTTCCAGCGGCAGGTGCAGGCGGATGCAGGCCCCGCCCAGTTCCGAGTCGGTCACCTCGACGTGGCCGCCGTGCTTGTCCGCCACCACCTGCACCAGCGCCAGGCCAAGCCCGAAACCGGGGCTGCCAGGGTCCAGCCGCACGTAAGGCTGCAATACCTGGCCGCGCAGTTCGGGCGCGATGCCGGGGCCGTCGTCCTCCACCAGCAGGCACAGCCAACCGTCGTCGATCGTGCTGGCGATGCGGATCTGCCGCCGTGCATAACGCAGGGCATTGCCGAGCAGGTTGCGCAGCGCCAGTTCCAGCATGTGCCGGTTGACGTTGACCAGGCCCGCCGGCGACAGCGCCTGCTGTACCGGCATTGGCAGCGGTGCGAACTGCGCCACCACGCCGCGTACCAGTGCGGCCAACTGCAGGCGTTGCCGGGTCAGCTGATGGCAGCGGCCGAGGGCGGCGTACTCGACGCCGGCATCGGTCAGATGCTGCAGCCGATCGACGTCGGTACGCAGGCCGCCCAGAGCATCACGCTGGATCTCGTCCAGCGCGGTGTCTTCCAGGTCGGTCAGGCCGAAGCGCATCCGTGCCAGCGGCGTACGCACCTCGTGCGCCACCGCCTGTGCCAGCACCCGCTGGCTTTCCAGCAGCTGCTGCAGCTGCTCGGCCATGTGGTTGAAAGCGTTGGCCAGCGGACGGACCAGCGCGGTGCCGGCGCGTGGCGCACGTGTGTCCAACTGGCCATCGCGCATCTGCCGGGCTGCCTGTGCCAGCTGCGAGACGTCGCGCCACAGCCGGTACACCATCACGTACATCGGCAGCGCCACCGCCACCATCAGGATCAGCAGCAGGATCGCCACGCCGGATACTTCGCTGTCCTGCCAGCCCTCATCGGGCAGCGCTTCGTCCAGTGGCCCCAGCATCACGGCGTAGTCGCTGTCGCCAATCCGCTGCAGGCTGCGCATGTGTTCCAGGTCGATCTGCACACGGCCGTTGTTGAACGGCGGTCGCTGGCTGGACGGCAGTTCCTTCACCGCTTCGGCCAGCGGCACCATGCGCAGCGCGTAGGCGAAGTCGGCATCCAGTTCGCGCGCCAGCGTCGGCCACTGCTCGCGCGGGGTTTCTGCGAAGCGGTGCTGCAGCAGGGCATGGGTGCCCCGCATTTCGGCCTGCAGGCCGGCTTCGGTGCGGTCCTCCAGCAGTGCATCCCAGGCCCACAGGCCGAGCACGATCAGCAGCAGGTGGGCGACCAGGAAGCCGATGCCGTAGCGCAGGAAGTGGAAGGCGTGGCCGCGCATCGCCGAAGGCGTGCGCTTCATCCCCATGCCGATCGGCTGAACAGGTAGCCACGGCCGCGCACGGTCTTGATCCGTTCCGGCTGTTCCGGGTTGTCGCCCAGCTTGCGGCGCAGGCGCGAGATACGGGCATCGATCGAGCGGTCGAGGCCATCGAAGGCGATCCCGCGCAGGCCGCGCAGCAGCGCGTCGCGGTCGAGGATCTGTCCCGCGTTGCTGGCCAGCAGGAACAGCAGGTCGAGCTCGGCGGTGGTCAGCTCCAGCTGGGCGCCCTGCAGGTGCACGTTGCGGGTGGACGGGTCGATGTTCAGTTCGCCGAAGCGCAGGCTGCCATCGCGCGGCTCGACCCGGCGGTGGCGGCGCAGGTGGGCACGCAGCCGGGCCAGCAGTACCCGCGGTTCGATCGGTTTGCCGATGTAGTCGTCGGCGCCCAGCTCCAGCCCCAGCACCTGGTCGATGTTGTCGGTACGGGCGGTCAGCACGCAGATGATGCCGTCATAGTGGGGCCGGATCTGCCGACACACTTCGAAACCATCCTGGTCGGGCAGGCCGACATCAAGTAGCACCAGCGCAGGCTTCTCGGCCAGGATCCGGGCTACCGCGCGCTCGCCGCTGCGCTCATGGGCCACCTGGTAGCCATGCCGTTGCAGATAGTCACTGACCATCGTACCCAGGCGGGCATCGTCTTCAACCAGTACGATATCCAGCACTTTCAAGGCCTCCGTGGGGCATACGTACCGCCACGGCACGAGCGCGGCGATGCTATCCCAGCCTTCAGGCCGCCCGGGTCCCGTGGGCGGGCGCCATTCAGCCGGGGTTGCTGGCGCACGGGCCGAGCCTCAGGCCCGGCAACAACTTGGCGTCCAGCATAGCCTGATGCTGTTACAAAACGTTACCTTTGTGATACGTCCTGTGACCAACGCTGACAGCAGAGCGACTGACGTGGGGCAGGGGGCGGGCCGAGCATGGAGTCTCCTCCGCTCCGCGTGCCGTTCCCATGTCGCTCGCCATCGTCCGTCTGCCGAACCCGTCCCGCCGCAGCCACTGCGGAGGTTCCCGATGAGCGGCGTGGTCGAGGCCTGGCTGCCACCGGCCGAAGATGAGCACCTGCTGCAGCAGCTGGCGCCGATGCTGCGCGCCCTGCAGCAACGCGGCCGGGGCCGCATTGGTTACTGGACCGACGCCGGGGCCGGCCTGGCGCTGGGCCATTGCCGGGCGCCTACGGACATGCCGTTGCAGCCGCTGAGCTCGGACTGCGGCCGCTATGTGCTGTGCCTGGATGGGCGGTTGTACAACCGCAGCGACCTGCAGGCGCAGCTGCGCGATCTGCCGCGTAGCTGCAGCGATGCACGGCTGCTGCTGCAGGCGATCGTCGAATGGGGCGTGGAGCGGACACTGTCCCGCATCGAAGGCGCGTTTGGCTTCAGCGTATGGGACCGCCAGTCGCGTGCGCTGTGGCTGGCACGCGATCCGGTGGGCGAGCGGCCGCTGTACTACGGCTGGTGCCAGGGCCAGTTCCTGTTTGCCTCGGAATTGAAGGCACTGCAGGCCTTCGCCGGCTTCTCCCCGAGCGTCGACCAGGATGCGCTGAGCCTGCTGCTGCGCCATGACTACGTGCCGGCACCACACACCATCTACCGCGGCATCCACAAGTTGGTGGCCGGCGCGGTGCTGCGCGTCGATCGGGATGACCACGCCGCCGGCGGTTCCAGCCAGGCGACGGAAGGGGGAACGCGCTACTGGTGTGCACGCGATGCGATGCAGCGTGCGCTGCAGGAACCCTTGCAGCCGGCGCCGAGCCTGGAGCAGGCCACCGACCAGCTGGAAGCGGTGTTGCAGAAGGCCATTGCTTCACGCATGCACTCGCCGTTGGCGTGTGGCGCGTTCCTGTCCGGCGGCACCGACTCGTCGCTGGTGACGGCGATGATGCAGGCCCAATCGACCTTGCCGATCGAGGCGTGGACGGTCGGTTTCGACGATCCCGGGCATGACGAGAGCGACTGGGCCTCGCAGGTTGCGCGGCATCTGGGCGTGCAGCACCACCTGCACCGCATGGACGCGCGCCAGGGCCTGGACCTGCTGCAGCGTCTGCCGCAGGTCTGGTGCGAGCCGTTCGCCGATGCCTCGCAGCTGCCGACCCTGCTGGCCAGCGAACTGTTGGGTGCGCGCAAGCCGGTGGCGCTGACCGGTGACGGCGGCGATGAACTGTTCTTCGGTCACCCCAGCTACGGCCGCGCGCTGCGCAATGCACGCCTGTGCGGTGGTCTGCCGGACTGGGTGCGTGACCTGGCAAGGCGCAGCGGCAACCGCATGAATGTCGAGCGGGGCCGTCTCGGCGGCTGGCGTGCACTGGTGGCCGAGGTCGCTGCCAACGACGTGGAAGGCCACTACCTGCAGCGCGTGACGCGCTGGCGGCAACCGGCACAGGTAGTGCTGGGCGCGCGCGAGCCGATGACGATCTTCCAGCAGCAGGACACCGCGCTGCCGGCCGAGGCGCGCATCCAGCTGCTGGATTTCCGCATGGATCTGGCCGAAGGCATCCTCGCCAAGGTCGACCGTGCCGGCATGGCGGCGGGCGTGGAAACGCGTGCGCCGTTGCTGGACATGGAGGTGGTGCGCCTTGCCTGGCGCCTGCCGCAACACCTGAAGTACCACGATGGTGAGCACAAGCTGATCCTGAAGCATCTGCTGGCGCGCTACCTGCCCGAACCGCTGGTGTACCGCCCCAAGCGCGGCTTTGGCCCGCCGATGGCGCGATGGCTGGCGGGTCCGCTGCGCGATTGGGCGGAGGCGCTGCTGGACCCGCAGCTGCTGCGCAACCAGGGCTGCTTCGATGCGGCACGGGTGCGCGCCATCTGGGAGGCGTTCCTGCGCGGTGAGCGCAAGTGGCACACGCACTTGTGGAACGTGCTGATGTTCCAGGCGTGGCACCAGCACTGGCACGGTGGCCGCGGGCGCTGAGCTTCCTTCGCGATGGGTTCTGCGTGGCGCAGGGCGGAGGCCCTTGCGTACCAATGTCCTCCGGCGCCTCATTGAAAGGCTGCCGCGAGCACTGCGCTTTACCTGCCGCAAGCCGAGCCTCGTCGGGGCGGGCAGGGGTCTGGGCAAAGTAAAGGAGGAGGGGACGGCCAACGGCCGGCGCCGGGGGACATTTGCCCAGGCCCCTGCCTGCCCCGGCGGGGCCCATCAGTTCGCAGAGAAGTGAGACGAAGAAGTGCCCTGCAATCCAGGCGCCAGGCAAAAAAAGACCCGGCAGAGGGAGGGATCTGCCGGGTCCGGATTGCGTGGGGGGAGGGACCCACGCAATGAGCATTGCGTCGCGTCAGGTGTTGCCCGCGTCCGCCGTTGATTCGTTGTAGCCCTGCACCAGTTCGGACCAGGCCTTGCTGGCCTGCAGGCCAAGACCGACCACGTCCTGCTGGGCCTGGCCCAGCCGCTGCAGGTTGTCCTGCCACAGTTGCGCGCCCTTGGAGAGCGTTCCGGCAGCATCCTCGCCGCGTGCCAGCTCGCCCAGCCAGCCGCCGGTCGCGGTCAGGTTGCGCTCCATCGCCTTCAGCTGCACGCCGAACATGCTTTCCGCGTTCTCCAATGCCAACCGGTTCGCGCGCGTTGCCGCGGCGGCGAGCTGGCGGGTGGCATCACTGAAGCGATCGCTGAAGGCGGCGGCCATGGCATCAGGGAGTGGCTTGATGCATTGCAGCATACGCGCTTGATGTCGCAATGCAACAAAAATAACAAAGGCGCCTCAGGCGCCTTTGGAAACCATTCAAGATCAATGGCTTGATCAGGCGGCCGGGCCGCGGTAACGGCAGCCGGACGTGCAGGTTTCGTGCACGGTGATCTCGCTCAGCGCCGGCAGGCTGGGCTTGAGTTCGTTCCAGATCCACACCGCCAGGTTCTCGCTGGTGGGGTTCTCCAGCCCGGGGATGTCATTGAGGTAGTGGTGGTCCAGGCGGTCATAGATCGGCTGGAAGGCCGCCTTCACGTCGCCGAAGTCCATGATCCAGCCGGTCTGCGCGCCGGGCTCGCCCTCGACCTTCAGTTCCACCCGGAACGAGTGGCCGTGCAGGCGCGCGCACTTGTGCCCCGGCGGCACGTTGGGGAGGCGGTGCGCCGCCTCGAGCATGAAGACTTTGAAGATTTCCATGGTGCGATTGTACGCCGCAGGTGGCCGGCCAGCCTGAGCGGATGTTGGTCTTTCGTGAAGTAAGTCTTTTCATCCGGATGAAGAGATGATAGCTTCTCTTATATCCGCATGAAGAGATGTTATTGGTCGAACCCCGGCCAGGCATGGATTACTGCGGAACTTCGTCGCCCTTTCCACCTCCCCCACATCGTCATGCCCAAGCACACCCTGCTCGTGGCGGCCCTGGCCGTCGCTCTGGCCGCGCCTTTGTCCGCTGCCGCCGAAACCTCCGCCGATGCCAGTGGCGAAGCCAGCACCCTGGCCGCCGTGCGCGTCACCGGTTCCAACATCAAGCGCACCGATACCGAGGCCGCCAACCCGGTACAGGTGATCGGCCGCCAGCAGCTGGAACAGACCGGCAAGGCCACCGTGGCCGACGTGCTGCGTTCGATCTCGGCCAACACCGGCAACGCCAGCAACGAAACCACCAACAACGGCTGGGCCTCCGGCTCGGCCGGCATCGGCCTGCGTGGCCTGTCGCAGAAGAACACACTGGTGCTGCTCAACGGCCGCCGCCTGGCCAACTACGGCTTCCCGGCCGGCGGCCTGTCCGACACCTTCGTCGATCTCAACGCGCTGCCGCTGGTCGCGGTCGAGCGCATCGAAGTGCTCAAGGACGGCGCCTCGGCCGTGTACGGCTCCGATGCCGTGGCCGGCGTGGTCAACATCATCACCCGGCAGAACTTCGAAGGCGCCGAGATTGGCGGCAGCTTCGGCGGTGCCGACCAGGGCGGCCTGCACGAGCAGAACCTGAAGTTCGTCGGCGGCCTCGGTGATCTCGACACCGATGGCTACAACATCCTCTTCAGCCTGCAGGGCTACAACCGCGAGCGCCTCGATCAGGACGAGCGCAACCTGACCAGCAGCGGCATCTACACCGACAAGCCCGGTGGCCGCTGGAACGGCTGGTCGGCCAAGGGCGCGCGATACCTGGTCAACGGCGTGTCGGTACCGATGCTCGATGCCAGCGGCAACTGCCCGGCCGGCACCACCCGCGTTGCCAGCGCACCGATCGATGGACTGGCCGGTGACACCTGCGGTTTCAACCAGGCGCCGTTCACCACGCTGATCCCCTCGACCAAGCGCTACCAGGCCTATGCCAACGGTACCTTCCGCCTGAACGACAACGTCGAAGCCTTCGGCGAAGTGCTGTACAGCCAGATCAAAAGTGCCGCATGGTTCGGCAGCAGCCCGTTCTTCACCCTGGAGAGCGGCCGCTTCGCATTGAACGCGAACAGCGGCCTGGCCGAGCCGGTGTCGTCGCTGCTGCCGGCCAACAATCCGTACAACCCGTACGGCCGTGCGATCCCGATCGAGTACACCTTCTTCGACCTCGGCGGCACGATCAAGACCAACCGCTCCACCGCCTACCGCGGTGTGTTCGGCCTGCGCGGCACCACCGCAAATTGGGACTGGGAAGTGGCCGCATTCGGCGCGCGCAGCAGCGAGCGCGAGAGCGTCTCCGGTGGTTTCGCCAATCGCTGGGCACTGGCCGATGCGCTGGCCTCGGGCAGCTACAACCTGCTGGATCCGGCGACGACGCCGCAGTCGGTGCGCGACTCGATCAACATCGCCACGCTGCGTCCGGCCGAATCCAAGCTGCAGGGCATCGACGCGAAGATTTCCGGCGGCCTGGGCCACACCTGGGCCGGCGAGATCGGCTTCGCTGCGGGTGCCGAGTGGCGCCGCGAGAAGCTCGATTCCAACAACCCGTGGCAGATCGATGCCGGCCTGCAGGTGCGCCCGGCGATCGCCGAAGTGCACGGCAAGCGCCAGGTCAGTGCGGCCTACGCCGAAGTGAACGTGCCGCTGGCCTCGACGCTGGAGCTGTCCGCCGCCGCGCGCGCCGACCACTACGACGATTTCGGCGATGCGTTCTCGCCGAAGATCGGCCTGCGCTGGCAGCCGCTGGACTTCCTGCTGGTGCGTGCGTCGGCCTCGAAGGGCTTCCGTGCACCGTCGCTGTCGGAGAACTCCAACAGCACCAGCATCGCCTACGGCAGCGTGGTCGACCCGCGTGATCCGGACGTGCCGGGTTCGCGCCAGAACCCGACCTTCTTCACCGTCGGCAACAACGAACTGAAGCCCGAGCGCACCAGGAGCGTGAACTTCGGCGTGGTGCTGTCGCCGTGGGCCAACACCAACCTGAGCGTGGACTACTACCGCATCCAGCTGGACAACCTGGTCGGCACCAACAACACCCAGACCCTGGTCAACGACAACGTGGCCGGTGCCGTGCAGCGCGACGAGCGCGGCAAGCTGCAGGCGGTCTACAACCGTTACCAGAACCTGAGCGAACTGAAGACCTCGGGCATCGACGTCGAACTGCGCCAGCGCATCCCGACCACTGCGCTCGGTGACTTCACCGTGTCTTCTGCCTACACCCACGTGCGCGACTACCGTCGCCCGACCGTGGTCGGTGGCCCGCTGGTGGACTACGCCGGCAGCAACCTCGGCGCGACCCTGCCCAAGGACAAGGCCACCACCACGCTGGACTGGAAGTATGGTGATTTCAACGCGGCCGTGACCTGGTACTACACCAGCGGCTACCGCCAGGAAGCGAGCACCGCGGCCAAGGCCGTGCAGACGCGCGTCGGCAGCTACAGCCAGTACGACCTGTACCTGGCCTACACCGGCGTGGACAAGCTGACCGTGTACGCCAAGGTGCAGAACCTGGCCGACAAGACGCCGCCGTACGACGCCTCGTTCCCGGGCATCCGCGCGCCGTACGACTTCAGCCAGTACGACCTGCGTGGCCGCTACTTCACGCTGGGCTTCGATTACCGCTTCTGATCCATCCGCCGCGGCCGGTCACCTGAAGGGACCGGCCGCGCGACTGTCTGCCGTTGTGTTCCAGGGGAGCTACTGTGTCCTTGCATCGCCGTGCCGTTCTTCCGTTGCTGATCGCCGCTGTCACTGTACTGTCCTGCCCGCAGCCAACGCAGGCACAGAGCGCGTACTTTTTCCCGCAGACCACCGAGGAGGCCGCGTTCGAAACGTCCATTCCCACGCCGGAACAGTTCCTTGGCTATCCGATCGGCAGTCGCTACACCCGGCACGACCAGCTGGTGGCGTACTTCCAGGAACTGGCGAAGCGTTCCGACAAAATCAGCGTGCGCGAGATCGGTCGCAGCTATGAAGGTCGCCCGCTGTTGATCGCCACCGTCACCTCGGCGGGCAACCACACGCGGCTGGAACAGCTCCGCCAGCAGCACGCGACCCTGGCCGATCCTGCGCAGCCGCGCAGCGCGGCCGGCGACAGCCCGGTGGTGGTGTGGCTGGGCTACAGCGTGCACGGCAACGAGACCTCCAGCGCTGAAGCAGCGATGCTGACCGCTTACTACCTGGTGGCCAATCGCAGCGCGGAAACCCAGCAATGGCTGCAGCAGGCGGTGGTGCTGTTCGATCCAGCGCAGAATCCGGACGGCCGCGACCGCGCCGCCAACTGGCACAACGCGTGGGCCTCCGATCCGGCTTCGGCCGACCCCGCCGACAAAGAACACGTCGAACCGTTCCCGCAGGGCCGCACCAACCACTACTTCACCGACCTCAACCGCGACTGGCTTGCGCTGACCCAGCAGGACTCGCGGCCGAAGGTGGAGGTGTTCCACCAGTGGTACCCGAACGTACAGATCGATTTCCACGAAATGGGCAAGGACAGCACGTACTACTTCGAGCCCTCGCCGAAGAGCATGCACAGCCCGTTGATCCCGGCGGCATCGTATGAATTCAACAGGACCCTCGCCAAGTACCACGCACAGGCGCTGGATGCGCTGGGTTCGCTTTACTACACCGGCGAGAACTTCGACAACTTCTCGCCGGTGTACGGCTCCACCTATCCGGACTTCCACGGCGCGGTCGGCGTGACCGTCGAGCAGGCCAGTTCGCGTGGCCGCGTGCAGGAATCGGTGAATGGCCTGCTGACGTTCCCGTTCACCATCCGCAACCAGGTCGCCACCGGGCTGGGCACGGTGCGTGGCGCGGTGACCGAGCGCGGTGGCCTGTTCGACCTGCAGAAACAGTTCTTCCAGAGCGCGCTGAAGCAGGCCGCGCAGCATCCTGTGAAGAGTTTCGTGTTTGGTGATGCGCATGACCCGGCGTTGACCCGCCGCCTGCTTGAGTTGTTGCTGTTGCATCGCATCGAGGTGCGCACGCTGGATCGCGCGGTGACCGTGGATGGCCAGCACTTCGCACCGGGCAGTGCCTACGTGGTGCCGGTGCAGCAGGTGCAGTTCCGCCTGGTGCATTCGATCTTTGCCGAGACGCCGCCGATCAAGGGTGATGTGTTCTACGGCAGCACCAGCTATGCGATCGCACCGGCGTATGGCGTGGCATTCATCGGCAGCCGCAGCCGCGTTGATGGTGGTACGCGCGTGACCACGCTGCCTGCGGAACAGGGGGCGGTACGCGGCGGGCAGGCCGGATTCGCCTATGCCATCGACTGGCGCGACTACAACGCCGGGCGCGCGCTGGCCGTGCTACAGCAGAAGGGATTGAACGCGCGTGCCGCCTTCCAGCCGTTCACCACCACGACCGCACAGGGCGAGGTCAGCTTCGCCGCCGGCAGCCTGGTCATTCCGGTCGCGGGGCAGTCGTTGCAGGGTGCGGCGCTGCTTGAGGCAGTGACGTCCGCTGCGCGCGAGGCGGGTGTGCAGGTGCATGCGCTGCCCAGCGGCCGCAGCCGCGAGGGCATTGACCTCGGCAGCGATGGCGTCAAGGCGCTGCGCAAGCCAGCGGTGGCACTGGTGATGGGGGAGGGTGTGGCCGCCACCGAGATCGGCTCGGCCTGGTTCCTGCTCGACCAGCAGCTGCGCCTGCCGGCCAGCAAGCTGGACCCGCAGCAGCTGGGCAAGGTGCCGCTGGACCGCTACACCACGATCGTGTTGTCCGGTGGCACCTACACTGGCGTCGATGCCACGGCGGTGGCTGCGCTGAAGCGCTGGGTGCAGGCCGGTGGTTCGCTGGTGACCTACGGCAGTGCATCGAAGTGGGCGATCGAACAGAAGCTGGCCGACGGCGAGAAGCTCGGCAAGGAAGAGGACGCCACTGACGAAAGCCGCCGCGCATTCGGCGACCAGCGTGACATCGCCGCGGTCGAGCGGGTCAGCGGCAACATCCTCAGCGCTGACGTGGATACCAGCCATCCGCTGGCCTTCGGTGTGCCGCGCCGGCAGCTGGCGATCAACAAGGAAAACACGGTGACGCTGCAGCCGAGCGCGAATCCCTTCTCGACGGTGGTACGCATCGACACACCGCCGCGGGTGAATGGCTATCTGTCCGAGCGCAACCGCGCGCGGGTGGCGGGCAGCGCGTGGCTGTTGGTGTCCGCGCAGGGGCAGGGCAATGTAGTGCTGTTCGCCGATGATCTGGCGCACCGCAAGTACTGGCACGGGACGGACCGGCTGCTGATCAACGCGATCTTCTTCGGGAATCTGGTGAATCCGAGTAAAGCGCGGAGTTGAGGCGTTTGCGCGCCTTTGTTGATGCGTGTGGGGGAGGCCGGGCGGGCAGCGCAGGACACGCTGTAAATACGTCCATGTAAGCTCGATCGGCGCATCCATGCGCCTCACGGTCCTGCGCAGCCCGCCCGGCCTCCCCTTGACAGTTTCCTGCGGGCGCGGACGCATCAAACCCCAAGGCGGGAGCGAGGGCAAAAGCAGCAACACTGGCTTTTGCCTTTGCCTTTGAATTTGAATTTGATCTTTCTTTTCCCGGCTACCCGGCGGGAGAGGAAGGCGCAGGCAATGCTTGAAGCGGATGGGCATGGGGGCAGCGCAGAACCGTTGGCGCCATGGATGGCGCCATCGAGCTTACATGGACGTATTTACGGCGTGTTCTGCGCTGCCCCCATGCCCATCCGCCCTCGGCACTGCCACCGCGTGCTCTATCGCCCGGTAGCCAGCAACAAAAAAGGACGGCGCGTCAGCGCCGTCCTTCGTTAAGCCCCCGCGCATCTGGAAGCAGCAACCATGCGAGCTGGATCAGCCGGCGCGACCGCCGCCGTTGCCACCCTGGCCGCGGCCACGGCCGCCACCATTGCCACCACCGCCACGACGCTGGCCCTGACCCGCACCGGCACGCTGCTGGCCATTGCCACCGCCCTCACGACGGCCGCCACCGGCCTTCTTCGGGCCGGCATGCGCATGGCGCGGTGCATCGCCGTGCGGACGGCGTGCGTGGCTCTTGCGCGGCGCGCGCTCGCCGGTGTCGTGCTCGGCCTTGCCCGGCGCACTGTTGCCCCAGCGGATCGGGGTCTGCAGTTCAAAGCCGGGCACATCACGGATGTCCATGTCGCGGCCGAGCAGGCGCACGATCGCGCGCAGCAGCTTCACTTCATCCTGCGCCACCAGCGAGATCGCTTGGCCGGTCGAACCGTTGCGGCCGGTACGGCCGATGCGGTGCACGTAGTCCTCGGCCACCATCGGCAGGTCGAAGTTGATCACCTTCGGCAGCTCGTTGATGTCGATGCCACGTGCGGCGATGTCGGTGGCCACCAGCACGGTCATGCGGCCGGCCTTGAAATCGCCCAGTGCACGCAGACGCTGGCCCTGGCTCTTGTTGCCGTGGATTGCCGCAGTCTTGATGCCCGACTTTTCCAGGAACGACGCCAGCTTGTCGCTGCCGTGCTTGGTGCGAGCGAACACCAGCGTCTGCTCGCGGCTGTCCTGCGCCAGCAGGTGCAGCAGCAGGTCGCGCTTGCGGCCGGCATCGACCGGGTGCACGCGGTGGGTGATGGTTTCGGCCACGGTGTTCTTCGGCGTCACCTGGATCTGTTCCGGGTTGCGCATGAACTCCAGCGCCAACTGGCGGATGTTGTCCTCGAAGGTGGCCGAGAACAGCAGGGTCTGGCGGTTCTGCTTCGGCAGCTTGGCCAGGATGCGCTTGATCGACGGCAGGAAGCCCATGTCGAGCATGCGGTCGGCTTCGTCCAGCACCAGCAGTTCAATGCCGGACAGGTCGATGCTGCGACGCTCCAGGTGGTCGATCAGGCGGCCCGGGCAGGCCACCAGCAGGTCCACGCCACGGCGCAGGATGTCCAGCTGGTTGCCCATGCCGACGCCGCCGTAGATGCAGGCGCTGGGAATGCGCAGATACTTGCTGTAGCCGCGCAGGCTGTCATGCACCTGGGTGGCCAGTTCGCGGGTCGGGGCCAGGATCAGCGCACGCGGCTTGCGCGGGCCGCTGCGCACTTCCTGCGAGGCGGTGCCCAGGTGCTGCAGCAGCGGCAGGCCGAACGCGGCGGTCTTGCCGGTGCCGGTCTGTGCGCCGGCCAGCAGGTCGCGACCGGCCAGCGCCAGCGGAATCGCCTGCTGCTGGATCGGGGTCGGGTTTTCGTAGCCCTGCTCGGCAAGCGCACGCAGCAGGAAGGGCGCCAGGCCCAGCGATTCAAAAGACATTGAGTTT
The DNA here is from genome assembly GCF_013464485.1 of Stenotrophomonas maltophilia. Lineage (GTDB taxonomy): Bacteria > Pseudomonadota > Gammaproteobacteria > Xanthomonadales > Xanthomonadaceae > Stenotrophomonas > Stenotrophomonas maltophilia_AW. The sequence goes on along the minus strand of NZ_RAUX01000010.1, from coordinate 214,806 downwards.
GCTCCAAGTACAAGAAACGCCTGTCCGATTGGACAGACGGGGGCAGATCAAACTGATCGGCTGACTCGGAGCGTTCCCGTGAACCGCGCTGCGAGAAGTTGGGTGCAGCCGGCACGGAGCGCAGGCTGGAATGCGTGACGAACGGTGTCGGAGTGGGGGCGGGCGACGGGGCGGACCCCGGACGCCGGCGATCCCGAAGGGAAACGGACGGCCGCTGCAGACCCGCCTAGTCTAACCGATGGCTGAGACCTCGCGCAAAAAGCCCCGTTCAGGTAGGGGGCTCTCTCTGCAGGGCTGCGCCCTGCACCTGCAGAGGCCGAAGTAACGTCAACGTCAACGTCAAAAGCGGGTTCCCTGAGGGGGGGCGGGGTGGGTCCGGTGGCGGGAGACGCCGCAATCCGACACCGCCCCGGCAACCCACGGAAAGGCCGCTGTTGCTGTTGCTTCGGCTGTTGCCCTGGCTTGAAGCAGGTGCAGGGTGCAACCCTGCCGAACCCCCCACTACGGTAGGGTGGGCCGATGCCGCGCTGCAGCTTGGCGTCGCCGCAGATTTGATTACACTTGAAACTTGTTTGCCCACGACTCCGGACACCCACCCATGAAGCTTGGTTCTTTGAAGGAAGGCGGCCGCGACGGCACCCTGATCGTCGTCTCGCGTGACCTGCGCCACGGCGTGCGCGCCACCGGTATTGCCGCCACCCTGCAGCAGGCCCTGGAGGACTGGAGCCACATCGCGCCGCGCCTGAACGCGCTGTACGAATCGCTCAATGCCGGCGACGCCGACGGCGTGTTCGATCTGGATGTGCAGGCGCTGGCCGCGCCGATGCCGCGCGCCTATGAATTCGTCGACGGCAGCGCCTACCTGCCGCACGTCGAGCGCGTACGCCGCGCCCGCGGCGCCGAAGTGCCGGAGAGCTTCTACACCGACCCGCTGATGTACCAGGCGACCAGCGCCGGCTTCTACGGCCCGCGCGATGCGGTCAAGGTGGTCAGCGAGGACTACGGCATCGACCTGGAAGCAGAGATCGTGGTGATCACCGACGACGTGCCGATGGCGGCCACCCCTGAACAGGCGGCGGGCCACATCCAGCTGGTCGGCCTGGTCAACGATGTCTCGCTGCGCAACCTGATTCCCGGCGAGCTGGCCAAGGGCTTCGGCTTCCTGCAGTCCAAGCCGCGTTCGGCGCTGTCGCCGGTGTTCGTCACCCCTGACGAGCTGGGCGCTGCCTGGCAGGACAGCAAGGTGCACCTGCCGCTGCTGACCCACATCAACGGGCAGTGGTTCGGTGCGCCGGAAGCCGGCGTGGACATGCAGTTCAACTTCGCCCAGCTGGTCGCGCATGCGGCCAAGACCCGCCCGCTGGGTGCTGGCACCATCGTCGGCTCGGGCACCATCGCCAACGAAGACACCAGCAAGGGTGCATCGTGCTTCGCCGAGCAGCGCGTGGTCGAAACCCTGCGCGATGGCAAGCCGAGCACGCCGTTCATGTCGTTCGGCGATGTGGTGCGTATCGAGATGCTCGATGCCGCCGGCAACAGCATCTTCGGTGCCATCGAACAGCGCATCGAACAGGCGGCCAAGCCCTGAGCATGGAGGTGGCGATGGACATCCTGGTTGACGACGGCATCGTGCTGTACACCTACTGGCGATCCAGTGCCGCCTACCGCGTACGCATCGGCCTGGAGCTGAAGGGCCTGGCCTGGGAGGCCCGGCCGGTGCACCTGGTGCGCGACGGTGGCGAGCAGCACCTTGACGCTTATCGCGCACTCAATCCGCAGCAGCTGGTGCCGACCCTGCTGCACGAGGGGCACACGCTTACCCAGTCGCTGGCGATCGTCGAGTACCTGGACGAGCGCTTCCCTCAGGTGCCGCTGCTGCCGGCCGATGCCGCCGGCCGTGCGCGGGTGCGTACACTGGCCCAACTGGTGGCCTGCGACATCCACCCGATCAACAACCTGAGGGTGATGCAGTACCTGGAGCGCAGCCTGCAGCTGCCGGCCGATGCCCGCACGCAGTGGACCCTGCACTGGATCGCCGAGGGCTTCGCGGCGATGGAGACGATGCTGGCCAACAGCCGCGACACCGGCGCCTTCTGCCACGGCGACCGCCCCGGTCTGGCCGACCTCTGTCTGTTGCCGCAGCTCTACAACGCACACCGCTTCGGTCTGGACCTGACGCCTTATCCAACGCTGCGCCGGATAGAAGCAGCGTGCCAGGCGCTGGATGCCTTCGAACACGCGCGCCCGGAAAACCAGCTCGACGCCGCGTAAACCAAAAAAAAGGGGACGGAGGGGATTAAGTCGTTTGTGCCATAAACGACTTAATCCCCTCCGTCCCCTTTTTCGTGCTGTCAGAAGCCGTGGGTGATGCTGGGCGCGCCAGCAGAGAAATCGGCGTACGGGTCGTGCTCGCCGCTGCTGCCTTCGGACAGGCGGAACTTCAGGGCCAGGCCATCGCGTGAGTCGGCCGCGCGCAGCGCCTCCTCTTGATCGATGACGCCAGCCTTGGCCAGCCGGAACAGGCACTGGTCGAAGCTCTCCATACCTTCCTCCAGCGAGCCTTCCATCGCCGCCTTGATCTCGTGCACCTGGCCGCGGCGGAGCAGGTCGCGGATCATCGGCGTGTTGATCAGCACCTCGGTGGCCGGCAGGCGACGGCCTTCCTTGTTCTTCACCAGACGCTGGCTGATCACCGCACGCAGGTTCAGCGCCAGGTTCATCAGCACGTTCTTGTGCGCGCTTTCCGGGAAGAAGTTGAGGATGCGCTCGATGGTCTGGTCGGCGTTGTTGGAGTGCAGGGTGGCCAGGCACAGGTGGCCGGTTTCGGCAAAGGCGATCGCCGCCTCCATCGTTTCCGCGTCCAGGATCTCGCCGATCAGAATCACATCCGGCGCTTCACGCATCGCGTTCTTCAGCGCGTTGTGGAAGGCATGCGTGTCCAGCCCGACCTCGCGCTGGTTGACGATCGACATCTTGTGCTTGTGCAGGTACTCGATCGGATCCTCGATGGTGAGGATGTGACCGGTGGTGGTGCTGTTGCGGTGGTCGATCATCGACGCCAGCGAGGTGGACTTGCCGGAGCCGGTGGACCCCACCACCAGCACCAGCCCGCGCGGGGTCATGATGACGTCCTTCAGCACCTGCGGCAGGTTCAGCTCCTCGATGCTCGGGATGCGGCTGCGGATGGCGCGGATGACCATGCCGACCTCGCCACGCTGCTTGAACACGTTGACGCGGAAGCGCCCGGCATCGGGCAGGGCGATGGCCATGTTGAGCTCCAGCTCGCGCTCGAACTGCGGCACCTGGCCTTCGTCCATCAGCGAGTAGGCGATCTTCTTGACCATGCCCGGCGGCAGGCCGGTGTTGCCCAGCGGATAAAGCTTCCCTTCGATCTTGATGTAGACCGGTGCTCCGGTGGTCAGGAACATGTCCGAAGCGTTCTTTTCGGTCATCAGCTTCAGGAAGTAGCCGATATCCATTGCGAATTTTCCCCAACGAAACGGCCGACGCCCGTTGCCAGCACGGTGTCGGCTTGACGACAATGGCCGTGAACCGACAACCGGTACGGCCTCCCCAATGAAACGACCTAGCTTCGCACGAATGCGCCATGGCCTGTATGTGATGGCGTTTGCATTCGCACTGTCTGCCCCCGCATGGGCGCAGGACGCCGCACTGGAACTGGCACAGGCCCGGCAGGCGGTCGACAAGGCCACCCAGGCCGATGCCGACCAGTACGCCTCGGACCTGATCGGGCTGGCCCGGCAGGGGCTGGAACAGGCGCAGCGCGCCGCCGGCGACCGCCGTGAGCGCAAGAACGCCCCGGCAATGGCCCTGCGCGCCGCTGCCGATGCCGATCTGGCCCGCGCCCGCAGCGAGGAGGCCACCGTCACCGCGCAGCTGCAGCTGCGTCGCAACGAGGTCAACCAGCTGCAACGCCAGCTGTCGACCGGGGAGGACCGCCGGTGAAGCCGATGACCGCCGCAACCCTGGCCGCGCTGCTGGCGCTGCCGAGCCTGGCCATGGCCGCCGATAACCCGATGGTGGCGCAGCTGAGCCAGCGCCTGATGGCCATCCAGGCCAATCCCGACACCGCCGAGCTGGGTGCCTTCGAGCGCATGCAGGCCCAGCAGGCCATCGCCACCCTGGACAAGGCCAAGCGCCGCGATCAGGAGCTGGCCACCTATCTGGCCGAGCGCCGGGTGGAAATCGCCGAGACCGCCGTGCGCACCGCGCTGGCCGCACGTGAGGTCGACCGTCTTGATCGCACCCGCAGCGACCTGCTGATCGAGGCCAGCCGCCGCGACGCCGCCCGTGCCCGCCAGGAGGCCGAACAGCTGCGCATGCAGGCGCAGATGCAGGCCGAGGAGGCCGAGCGCCTGCGCCAGGCTGCCGAGGCCGAGACCCTGGCCCGCCAGGACGCCGAGAACGCCCTGACCAGCGTAGCCGGCAAGCAGCAGCAGCGCCTCAGCGCCGCCCAGCAGAACGCGGCCAAGCTGGCCCGCGAGGAAGCCGAGCTGGTGTCCGGGCAGAAGCTGCCGGGCTCGAAGTTCGACGGGCGCGGTGAGGTCTTCACCTTCAGCGGTGATGCCTTTGCCGCCGGGGCCTCCAGCCTGTCCGGTGGTGCCCGCAACCAGGCCAGGGCACTGGCCGAGTACCTGAACATCGGCAAGAAGGGCCGCCTGCGCATCGAGGCTTACGACAGCGCCAATGGCGTCGGCCAGAAGCGCGCCGAGGCGCTGCGTGACGCCCTGGTTGCTGGGGGTGTCGCGAGCAACCGGATCCAGCTGAGCGGCAAGAAGGCCGCCTCTACCCGGGCGCGCTCGGCCGAGGTCATCATCGCCCCGTAATTGATTGATATTGTTTGTTTTTCGTTGCGATGAGCATTCAGCCTGAACCCCGCCCCGGCGGGGTTCGGCCTTTTTGACGCGGGGGCTTGAACCCCGCCTTGAGCAGGCGTAGGGTCAATCGTCCGGGACGCAATGCCGCGGACCGGACGATGGGAGGGCCGGGCCGATGCAAGCAGGGCGCGAACCGCAGCAGACCGACGTGCGCAGGCCAGTGCCGCAGGTCGTTGCAGGCGTCCAGGTGGCCATCGACCGGCGCTCCTCCATGAACAACGCCCCGTGCCTTGCGGCCGGGGCGTTCGTGTATCTGTCGAAGGAGGTCCATCATGTTTGAAGATCAGCCCCAGAGCGAGATCGACGCCCGTCGCGCGCGTGATCCGGAGTTCAGGGCACTCCATGACCAGCACCGCAAGTTGAACAAGAAGTGCATGGATGCGGAGTTGGGTGTACTCCCGATCGATGATGTCACCCTGGGTCGCATGAAGCGCGAGAAGCTGCTGGCCAAGCAACGACTTCTGCGAATGTACGCAACACCGCTTACAGCACCATCCCCCACGCTTTGACGCACCCCGTCACGCCCGGAACGGCGTGGCACGGCCATCGATGGCCCCGCCGGGCGCTCCTGCCCTGGCATCGCGGCACCGCCGATGAGGCGGCCGCGCCAAGGCACCACAGGCCGTGGTGCCTTGGCCTGCAGGCACAACTCACCGATGCGGGCGGTACTGGTCTCCTCGTCGATCCGGGGCCGTCCGCATCTCTTTTTCGCGGCGGGCATACCGCTGCTCTGCCGACCTGACTTTCATCGCCATCCGTCGGATAATCATCGGTCCGGCCCTGCGTGGCGCGAACCGAAAGTCCTCCGAATGCCCATCCATTCTTCCGTCCTCGAACTCATCGGCCAGACCCCGATCGTCAAGGCCCAGCGCCTGGACACCGGCGTCTGCGAGCTCTACCTGAAGCTGGAGAGCGCCAACCCGGGCGGATCGATCAAGGATCGCATCGGCCTGTCGATGATCGAGGCGGCGGAGAAGCGCGGCGACCTGAAGCCCGGTGCCACCCTGGTCGAGGGCACCGCCGGCAACACCGGGCTGGGCCTGGCGCTGGTGGCCCAGCAGAAGGGCTACAAGCTCATTCTGGTCGTTCCCGACAAGATGAGCCGGGAAAAGATCTTCAATCTGAAGGCGATGGGCGCCGAAGTACGCCTGACCCGCTCGGACGTGGCCAAGGGCCACCCGGAGTACTACCAGGATCTGGCCAAGACCATCGCCGAGCAGACTCCGGGCGCCTACTTCATCAACCAGTTCGGCAACCCGGACAACCCGGCCGCACATGAATTCGGTACCGGCCCGGAGATCCTGGAGCAGATGGGCGGTGATCTCGATGCCATCGTGTTCGGCTGCGGCAGCTCGGGCACCATGACCGGCCTGTCGCGTGCCTTCGCCAAGCTGTCGCCGAAGACCGAGCTGGTGCTGGCTGACCCGGTCGGCTCGATCCTGGCCGAGTACATCAACGACGGCAACCTCAACGACAAGTCGGGCAGCTGGCTGGTAGAGGGCATCGGCGAGGACTTCCTGCCGTCGATCTCCGATTTCAGCCGGGTGAAGAAGGCCTATGCCATCAGCGACGCCGAGAGCTTCCACACCGCGCGCGAACTGCTGGGCAAGGAAGGCATCCTGGGTGGCTCGTCCACCGGCACCCTGCTGGCCGCCGGCCTGAAGTACTGCAAGGAGCAGACCACGCCGAAGAAGGTGCTGGTGCTGGTGCCGGATACCGGCAACAAGTACCTGTCGAAGATGTACAACGATTACTGGATGCTGGATAACGGCTTCCTGCAGCGCCCGCAGCATGGCGACCTGCGCGACCTGATCCTGCGCCCCTATGGCCAGCGCGACACTGTCGTGATCGGCCCGAACGATCTGCTGACCACCGCCTACCAGCGCATGAAGCTGTATGACGTGTCACAGTTGCCGGTGATGGAGGGTGACCAGTTGGTCGGCATCGTCGACGAAAGCGACGTGCTGCTGCACGTCTATGGCGATGAGGCACGCTTCCGTGACAGTGTTGCCACCGCGATGGTCAGCAAGCTGGACCGGCTGGACGTCAAGTCGCCGATCGAAGCCCTGCTGCCGGTGTTCGACCGTGGCCAGGTGGCGATCGTGATGGACGGTGATGCCTTCCTGGGCCTGATCACCCGCATCGACCTGCTGAACTACCTGCGCCGCCGCGTGCAGTAACTCGCTGATCGCTGCAGATCGCCGCTGAATTCCGGTTTATTCGCGTCAAAGCTTGTTAAGGCTGCGCTGATAGACTCCCGATCCTTTGACGGCGCCGTACGCCGGCGCCATTCAGGAAACGATATGTCCCACTCCTCCTCACCCGAGCGCGCGCTTGCCCTGGCCACGCTGGCCATCCATGGCGGCCAGTCGCCCGACCCCAGCACCGGCGCGGTGATGCCGCCGATCTACGCTACCTCGACCTATGCGCAGTCCAGCCCGGGCGAGCACCAGGGCTTCGAGTACTCGCGTACCCACAACCCGACGCGCTTCGCCTACGAGCGCTGCGTTGCGTCGCTGGAAGGCGGCACCCGTGGCTTTGCGTTCGCTTCGGGCATGGCGGCCAGCTCGACCGTGATCGAGCTGCTGGACGCCGGCAGCCACGTGGTGGCGATGGATGACATCTACGGCGGCAGCTTCCGCCTGTTCGAGCGCGTGCGTCGCCGCACCGCCGGGCTGGACTTCAGCTTCGTCGACCTGACCGATCTGGTCGCATTCGAGGCATCGATCACGTCGAAGACGAAGATGGTCTGGATCGAGACCCCGACCAACCCGATGCTGAAGATCGTCGACATTGCCGCAGTCGCCGCCATCGCCAAGCGCCATGGCCTGATCGTGGTGGTCGACAACACCTTCGCCTCGCCGATGCTGCAGCGCCCGCTGGAACTGGGTGCGGACCTGGTGCTGCATTCGGCCACCAAGTACCTCAATGGCCACTCGGACATGGTCGGCGGCATGGTGGTGGTGGGCGACAACGCCGAACTGGCCGAGCAGATGGCCTTCCTGCAGAACTCGGTGGGTGGCGTGCAGGGCCCGTTCGACAGCTTCCTGGCGCTGCGTGGCCTGAAGACCCTGCCGCTGCGCATGAAGGCGCACTGCGCCAACGCGCTGGCCTTGGCCCAGTGGCTGGAAAAGCACCCGGCGGTGGAAAAGGTGATCTACCCGGGCCTGCCTTCGCACCCGCAGCATGAACTGGCCGGCAAGCAGATGGCCGGCTACGGCGGCATCGTCTCGATCGTGCTCAAGGGCGGGTTCGAAGCGGCCAAGCGTTTCTGCGAGAAGACCGAACTGTTCACTCTGGCCGAGTCGCTGGGCGGCGTGGAAAGCCTGGTCAACCACCCGGCGGTGATGACGCACGCCTCGATTCCTGTCGCCCGCCGCGAGCAGCTGGGCATCAGCGATGCGCTGGTGCGGCTGAGCGTGGGCGTGGAGGATCTGGGGGATCTGCAGGTGGATCTGGAGCGGGCGCTGGTGCAGCAGGCCGGCTGATGGGAATCCTCTCGGTTTTCGGCAAGCATCGTTCGCTGACGTTCGAACTGAGCCAGCGCGAAGTCCTGGGCCGCTATCGTGGCGCCAGTTTCGGCCTGTTGTGGTCGTTGATCAGCCCGTTCCTGATGCTGCTGGTCTACACCCTGGCCTTCGGCTTCGTGATGAAAGGCCGCTGGCCGGGATCGACCGGATCGACCACCGACTTTGCACTGATCCTGTTCGCGGGCCTGACCGTGCACGGATTCTTCGCTGAGTGCTTCACCCGCGCTCCACAGCTGATCGTAGCCAACACTGGCTACGTGAAGCGTGTGGTGTTCCCGCTGGACATCCTGGTGTGGAGCATGACCTTCTCGGCGCTGTTCCACCTGTTGATGAACATGGTGGTGCTGCTGCTGCTGCAGCTGGCGATCAAGGGCAGTATCCCGGCCACTGCCATCCTGCTGCCGGTGGTGGTCATCCCGCTGGTGATCCTCACCGCGGGCGTGGGCTGGATCGTCTCGTCGCTGGGCGTATACCTGCGTGACATCGGCCAGATCGCCGGGGTGATGGCGGCGGCGATGCTGTTCCTGTCCTCCGCCATCGTGCCGGTCGAATCGGTGCCGGAAAGCTATCGCATCGTGTTCGAGCTGAACCCGCTGACCTTCATCATCGACCAGGTGCGCGAAGTCGTGATCTGGGGCCGTCTGCCCGACTGGGCCGGCCTTGGTCTCTACACCCTGATCGCCTGTGCGGTGGCGCTGCTGGGCCATCGCATGTTCAACAAGCTGCGCGTGGGGTTCGCCGATGTCCTCTGAGCTGACCGACGGCGACATCGTCATCGATGTGCAGGGCGTGGGCAAGTCGTATCACATGTACGAACGGCCCTCGCACCGGCTGTTGCAGGCCCTGGCCGGCAAGCGCAGGTCCTTCTACAAGGATTTCTGGGCGCTGCGTGGCGTCAGTTTCTCGATCCGCCGCGGGCAGACGGTGGGCATTGTCGGCCGCAACGGCTCGGGCAAGTCCACCCTGCTGCAGATGATCGCTGGCACCCTCAACCCGACCGAAGGCCGCATCACCGTCAAAGGGCGGGTCGCGGCGCTGCTGGAGCTGGGTAGCGGCTTCAATCCGGAATTCACCGGGCGCGAGAATGTCTACCTCAATGCCACGATCCTCGGCCTGAGCCGGCCGCAGATCGAAGCGCGCATGGACAGCATCCTGGCCTTCGCCGACATCGGTGAATTCATCGACCAGCCGGTGCGCAGTTATTCCAGCGGCATGTCGGTACGCCTGGCCTTTGCCGTCATTGCCCATGTCGATGCCGACATCCTGATCATCGACGAGGCGCTGGCCGTCGGTGATGCCTTCTTCTCGCAGAAGTGCATGCGCTTCCTGCGCGAGTTCCAGAAGAACGGAACGCTGCTGTTCGTCAGCCATGACGCGGCCGCGGTGACCAACCTGTGCGAAAGCGCGGTGTGGCTGCAGCACGGACAGATGCGCCTGTCGGGCACGTCACAGGAAGTGATTGAAGCGTACATGACCGAGCAGCACGTGGTGGGCCGTCGCGAGGCGGGCGCGGATGACGTGGTGGTCGAAAAGAAGCAGCGACGCCTGGTTACCGATGCACCGGACTTCCGCCTTGAGGCGCTGCAGGCAGCCGGTGCCAGCAACCGCATCGCGTTGTTCCAGTTCGATCCGGACAATGTCGGGCAGGAGTTTGGTGCCCAGGGTGCGCGCATCGTCGATGTGGCGCTGAACGATGAGGCGGGGGCGCCGCTGGGCATGGCCGAGGGAGGCGAGCTGGTCCGCCTGCGCATCCGTGTCGAGCTGATGCAGCCGCTGGACAGCCTGATCGTCGGCTTCTACGTCAAGGATCGCCTGGGCCAGCGCCTGTTCGGCGACAACAGCTACTTCGCCTGCAAGGACAGTCCCGTGGGCGGCCAGGCAGGTGAAAGCGTCGTCGCCTCGTTCCTGTTCCGCATGCCGGTGATGCCGTCCGGCTCCTACATGATCGATGCTGCGGTGGCCTCCGGCGACCAGCACGATCACACCCAGCAGCACTGGATCCACGACGCGTTGGAGTTCCGCGCGATCGACGAGACGATGCGCTTCGGCCTGGTGGGTCTGCCCATGCTGGCCATCGATGTCACCAAGGAATCCTGATGATCGAGTTCACCGGCGAACGTTTCGTCCCTACCGAACAGGGTGTCATCCGTCAGGAGCACCTGCACCGGTATGCGTGGTGCCTGCCCCTGGTGGAAGGCAAGGACGTGCTGGATGTGGCCAGCGGTGAAGGCTATGGCAGCGCGATGCTGGCCAGCCGCGCGCGTTCGGTCACGGGCGTGGATATTTCCCATGACGCCGTTGCGCATGCTGCGGAGCGCTACGTCGACCGCACCAACCTGCAGTACCTGCAGGGCTCGGCTGCGGCGATCCCGCTGCCCGATGACAGTGTTGATGTCGTGATCTCGTTCGAGACGATCGAACACCTGTACGAGCAGGAAGAGATGATGTCCGAGATCCGCCGCGTGCTGCGGCCGGATGGCGTGATGATCATGTCCTCGCCGAACAAGGAGGTCTACTCCGACCGCGCGGGCTACCACAACGAGTACCACGTGAAGGAGCTGTACCTGGGCGAGTTCCAGGCGCTGGTCTCACGGTATTTTCCTGCTGCGCGACTGTGCGGGCACCGCATGTCGGTCTGTTCGACGATCACCCTGCTGGATGACAGCCCGGCACAGCCGGTGTACCAGGCGTTGACCGATACCGGCGAAGGTGTGCAGGAGCGTGCGGCGGTCATCCCCGATGCGGTCTACTTCGTGGTTGTGGCGGCGGCCGATGCTTCGCTGCTGCCGCAGTTGCCCGCGTCCATCCTGTATACCGAAGCCGAAGACCTCTACGCCCATCACCATGAAGTAGCGCGCTGGGCGCAGGCACAGGATGCCGAAATCGGTGAGCTGCGCGGCCATGTGGTACGCGAGCAGGGTGTGGTGGCTCAACTGCATGGCCAGCTTGATGCGGCGCAGGACGCACTGGCGGGCGAGATGGCCAGGGCCGACCGCCTGGAAAAGGCGATGGCCGAAATCTGGGAGGCACGCGCGCAGCTGCAGCAGCAGATCAACGCTGTTTCCGGCCTGACCGATGCCGCGCGCAGCGCCCTGCAGGAGCAGCATGCGCAGATCGAGCAGCTGATGCAGCGTTCCGGGGTCACCCAGCCGGCAACGGCAGGGGGGCTGGCGACGGGAGGGGAGCCGCAGGATGTTTCAGCGGTACTGGAGTCGTATCGCGCCGAGCTTGAGTCGCTGCAGGCCCTGACTGCCTCGCTGATCGCCTCCCGCTCCTGGCGCATCACCAAACCGATCCGCTTGGCGGGCCGCGTGCTGCGAGGCGAGTGGCACGCGGTGTTGCAGTCATTGCGAAATTCCGGGTTGGCTCGTCATCCCTTGATGAAGCCCTTCGTTCCGATGGCCAAGCGCATGCTGCTGAGCCAGGCAGCAGCGGTTCCTGCGCCGATGGATGGGCTGCTGCTGGACGAAGTACGCCGCGACCCGCAGGCGGTGCAGCAGGGGCTGCGCTTTGCCGAGGCCGTGGATCCGGTCGTCAGCATCGTCATACCCACCTACGGCAACTACGAGCAGAGCCTGGCCTGCGTGGCCTCGATCGCGCGCGTGGGTGCACGCGTATCGTTCGAGGTTCTGGTACTGGAGGACGTTTCCGGTGATGCGCGGATCGATGCGCTGGGCAGTATTCCGGGCCTGCGCTATCACGTCAATCCGAAGAACCTCGGTTTCCTTCGCTCCTGCAACCAGGCGTTGACGTTGGCCAAGGGCCGTTACGTCTACCTGCTCAACAACGACACCGAAGTGCGGCCGGGCTGGCTGGATGCCTTGGTGGACGTTTTCCAGACACATCCGGATGCCGGCCTGGTGGGCTCCAAACTGGTCTACCCGGATGGCCGCCTGCAGGAGGCCGGTGGCATCGTCTGGTCAGATGGCAGCGCGTGGAATTTCGGGCGCCTGCAGGATCCATCCCTGCCGGCCTATGGCTATCTGAAGGAAGCCGACTACGTCTCCGGTGCCTCGATCATGCTGCCGATGCAGCTGTTCCAGGAGCTCGGTGGCTTCGACGAGCATTTCGCCCCTGCCTACTATGAAGACACCGACATCGCCTTCCGTGTGCGCGAGCGTGGGTTGAAGGTCTACATGCAGCCGGCATCGGTCGTGGTGCATTACGAAGGCGTGTCCAGCGGCACTGATGAGGGCAGCGGGGTCAAGGCATGGCAGGCGGTCAACCGCGACAAATTCCTCGCGCGCTGGATGCCGACCCTGGAACAGGGCCAGTTCGCCAATGGCGAGCATGTGTTCCTGGCGCGGGACCGTTCGCGCAACAAACGCCACGTGCTGGTGGTGGACCACTATATTCCACAGCCTGACCGTGACGCAGGCTCGCGCGCGACCTGCCAGGTGATGCATACCCTGCTGGAAGAGGGATGCCAGGTCACGTTCTGGCCTGCCAATGCCTACTACGATGACCAGTACGCGCCGCCACTGCAGCGCAAGGGCATCGAAGTGATGCATGGCAGTGGCTGCGTTGGCGTGGCTGGGTTCGAGGCGTGGATGGCCGCCAATGGCCAGTATCTGGACGTGGTCATCCTCAACCGGCCCCATGTCTCGGCTGAGCTGGTAGCCAGCGTGCGCCGCCACAGCAGCGCCACCCTTGTCTATTACGGGCACGACATCCATCACCTGCGCATGCAGCAGCAGTTGCAGCTGCAGCCGGACGACGATCTGGCACGTGAGGCCGCGCGCACCCGTGATTTTGAGTATGCCCTCTGGCAACAGGCGGACGTGGTGCTGTATCCGTCCGCGGACGAAACCACCCATGTACGTGCGTGGCTGGCCAGCCATGCACCGTCGGCACGGACGCGTGCCGAGACCATCCCGCTGTACGCCTATGAACCTGTTGCCGATGCCGATGTGCCGGGCCCGGAGCAGCGCCGCGACATCCTGTTCGTGGCCGGCTTCGCGCATGCGCCCAATGTGGACGCAGCACAGTGGTTTGTCAGCGAAGTGCTGCCCCGGGTGCAGGCACAGGTGCCCTCGGTCCGGTTGAGCCTGGTCGGCTCCAGCCCGCGTCCGGAAATCCAGGCGATGGCGTCTGATCGCATCGACGTGACCGGATACGTCAGCGACGATGCCCTGGCCGGTTGGTACCGGCGTGCACGCGTGGCCGTTGCACCATTGCGCTTCGGCGGTGGGGTCAAGGGCAAGGTGCTGGAAAGCCTGCGCAATGGCCTGCCATGCGTGACCACCTCGATTGGCATGCAGGGCCTGGGCGATGCATCGGCGTTCATGCCCACCGCTGAGGACGCTGAAGGCATGGCTGCGCAGATCGTGTCGTTGCTGGGCGATGATGCGCGGTGGCAGCAGGTGTCTGATGGCGGCCGTGCATTCATTGCACAGCACTACTCCGATGATGCGCTGCGGCGAATCCTGACCGCTGCTGTTGCGGCACGCTGAAGCACCGTTCCGTTCCCCACCGTCATTGACGTCGGCGGGGGACGAGGCCAACCGTCGGGCCCGCGGGGGATGTGAACGCGGGCTTTACGCTGTAGGGCGCATGGGTAAGAATGCCTCGTTTCCGCCGCCCTCCGGTGGCGATCGGTAGGGAGCATTGCATGGGGATTCAATCGCGCACGTTGCTGGCATGCGTGCTGGCGCTGGCCCTGGCGGCCTGTTGTGACGAGGCCGGTCGCCGTCGCGCGGGTGCCATCGGAACCACGTCCGAGGCGCCGGGCATGCAGGCTGCTGTGACCGACGCGTCCGTTGCCGGCATGAGCCTGGTTCATGCCAGTGTTGCAGGCATGGTGGTCGAACCCAGGGTGCTCAAGCTGGATTGCAGCGGCGCGGCCGGTGCGTCCGCCGAAGTGCAGGTGGCGTGGAAGTCCGAGGTTCCGAATGCCGCCTTCGTGCAGATCACGGTTGGCAGCCTCACGCAGACACCCAAGGTCTGGGTGGAAGGTACGGCTGCGGGCACGGAGGCCACCGGACCGTGGATCAATGACGGTTCGGTATTGACCTTCAGTGACGGCAACGGCAATACCCTCGCCACTGTTCGCGCGGTAGCCACCGCATGCCCGTCCCGTTGACGGCATGCTGACCCTGCGCCCTTGTTTTCTGCCCATTGGAGCAGTTCCTTGAAAATGCCTGTGTTTGGATTCGGCGCAAGCCGGTTCGTGCTCGCGTCGTTGGTGGCGGCGTCCCACTTGTGGTCGAACATGCCGCATGGCTACGCGGCCTACGCGGTGTGGGCATTCTTCGTACTCAGCGGCTTCCTGATGACGCTGGTGTTGACCACCAAGTACGGCTTTGATCGCGCCGGCCTGAAGGCCTACGCATTCAACCGTTTCATGCGGATCTTCCCGCTGTACTGGCTGGCGGCGATCATGGGCCTGCTGACGCTCTGGTATTACGGCAGCGTCGGCATCGACCTGCGCCCGATCAATGGCGAGTTCCACATGCCCCGTGGCCTGCAGGACTGGGCGTACGTGATCACGCTGTTCCCGGGCATTACCCGGGGTGGCCTGCCGGTTCCGGTGGCGAATGCGCTGGCCATTGAAGTGGGCTTCTATCTGCTGATGCCGATGATGGCAACCTCACGTGGTGCGGCTGCGCTTGGTGTGGTTATCGGCGCCCTCATCAATCTCAAGCTTGGCATCCATCAGGACAGCTTTGGCGAGCGGTATGCCACGTTCCTGCCTTGCCTGTTGCCGTTCGCGACCGGCGCCCTGGTCTGCCATTACCGTGAATCGCTGGCGAGCATCCGCATGCCGGCCATCAGCTGCGCAGCCTGGTTGCTGCATGGCGCGGTCTGGTTCTTCGTGCCGAGCTGGCCATGGGACTGGGGCCTGTACGCGTCATTGCTGCTTTCAGCGTGGATGGTGGTGTCACTGCACCAGCAACGTGGCGGCAAGCTGGACAAGATGCTGGGCGACCTGAGCTATCCGATCTATCTGATCCACACCACGGTGGCTGCCTGGTTCGTCTGTGCCTGCGGATTCACCCGCCCGTTCACAACCTTCTTCCTGCCAGCGTTCGCGGCCACGGTCGCGCTGTCGTGGTTGATCGTCGTGTTGATCGATCGCCCTTTGTCGCGGCTGAAGCGCAAGCCGCCCGCGCACGTGGTTGAAGCGCGCTGAGAAAGGGCCAGTATCAGGAAGAGTGAAGCAAGCCGGTGCGGTGAAGTCCGCACCGGCCTTTTTTTGGGCCGGTGTTCTGGCTCAGCGTGCTGGGGAGCCGATCGCGCAAGGAGGCAGATCGAGCTGCTGCTGGGCCAGGACACCTTGGCTGTCCGAGCGGACCAGCGACAGTACCGAGTGATCGGGAAGCGCATGCTCCACGGTCAGCGCTGGCTCCGCCGCAGCGGTGCTGGCCAGCAGCGTGCGTTGCGCACCGACCGAATCGACCCACAGCTGGGCGCCGAACGGTGCCAGGTCACGGGTGTCCAGATGGATGCGAACCGGCTGCGCTGCGGAGGTGCCACCGGCGCAGCTCCCGGACAGTGGCTCGGCCAGCAGTGAGGCCTTGACCGGTGCGCCCGCGATTCGACGGTCGAAGCGCTGCTCCTGTACCGCCCCGGGGCCGAAACCGGGCACCGTTGCCAGTGACGGGTACAGGCGGTTGCGGATCTGGAAGCGGTTGGAGAAGACATTCAGCTGCTTGTCCACCAGCAGCGAGATCAACTTGCCCCGCTCTTCCTCGGGGTAACCGCACACCGTCATGATGTCGGGGCAGGCGGTCGGTGGTGTGCGCGGATCGGTGGCCAGACGCTGCATGGCCAAGGCAGTGTTCTGCCAGTAGGGAATCAGGTAATGCGGCAGCTTCCAGTTATAGCGCGACGCCTGCCATTGCACGGCCAGCAGGCCGACGACCAGCAGCAGGATGGCACCCTGCTCGACGCGCCACGCCTTGGGCGATGCGTGCGCCGAAGCCGGCGCGGATGCATCGGGACGGGTCAGCCGGTAGTGGAACATCACTGCGATGGCGACCAGGTTGATCTGATAGGACATCACATAGCGGGGCTGATGCAGGTAGTTCCAATCGAACGCCGGCACACGGCTGAGGATGATGCCGGCGGTCAGTGCATACGCAACCAGCATCAGGAACGTGGCCATCGCCAGGGTCCGGTTGTAGGTACGCCTCCGCCAGGCACCGGCTACGGTTACCCAGAAGAACACCTGCAGGGCCAGGACGGCGCCGGCGCAGACCATGACCGCTGTCTGCGTGGCCTTGGGGAATCGAGCCGACAACAGTTCCAGATGGATCAGGCCGTCCGAGAACGGAATCAGCAATCCTTTCAGCGCATCGGCGGTCAACAGTGATTCGGCAAGGCCACGGCTGGGCAGCATGGTGGCGCCCGTGCCTGCCCGCATGGCAACCCACCACAGGAAACCCCGGACCAGGATCAGGGCGACCACCGCAGCAACGAGGGCGATTGCCTTGTCGCGCCGCGAGGCGGTGAGCAGCGGCACGCAGGCGAGTGCGGTTGCGATCACCAGGACCAGCGCGATCTCATCGGTACACAGCCCCAGCAACAGCGTGGCGGCAAACACGAGCCACGGCCGGGCCTGCTGCAGCTGGGTCATCACCAGCGAGAAATACAACGCACCCAGCAGCAGCGGGATGTATCCCAGCGTCGCCAGCGGCCAGGTGAAGATGTTGGAGCTGTTGAGCGACAGGCCCAGCGCGAAGACCAGGCCGATGCACAACCAGGCGTACGCATTGCGCATCGGGCTGGCCAGTGCGTGGCGTGGCATTTCACGTGCCACGGCACAGCACCAGGCGATGCCGATGAGGATGCCGATCAGGCCTTCAACACGGAAGTCCATGTCGAAGTACTTGGTGTGGAACAGCAGTACCAGTTTCTGCAGCGGTTGTGCGTGGTCGCCCACGCCACGCTGCATGAACAGATCCAGGAAGGTCAGCGAGCCGTCGAAATAGCGCGGCAGGAAACTTTCCAGGAAATACCAGGCATCGGACTGCACCAGCGGTGTAGCGACAGCATCACTGAACAACAGCGCATTGCAGGAGGCAGCGATTGCAAGCAGCACGCCGAACGCGCGCAGCATGAACGCGAGCGACCCGATGCCAGGCGGGGTCAGCAGCCTGGCGGGTGCCTTGTGGGCCTCACTCATGCGTACTGCCTCAGTGCCGCGTCGGCTGCCTCCATGACCGCGTCCAGTTGCGGTTCCACGCCGATCCACAGCGGCATGCGCACCAGCCGCTGGCTGATGTCATCGGTGACGGTCATCGGCGAGCCGGTGCGGCCGTAGGCCGTGCCGGCCGGCGAGGAGTGCAGGGGGATGTAGTGGAACACGGTCTGCACGCCCTGCGCCTTCATCTCCTGGATGAACTGGCTGCGCACTTCCAATGACGGCAGCAGCATGTAGTACATGTGCGCATTGTGGCTGCAGTGCGCCGGAATCGTCGGACGGGTCAGGCGCCCTTCTGCTTCGTGCGCCGCCGCCCAGTGGTGGTAGCGGTCCCAGATCGCAAGGCGGCGTCGGGTGATGTCTTCGGCCGAGTCCATCTGCGCAGCCAGGAATGCAGCAGTGATCTCACCGGGCAGGAAGGAGGAGCCCAGGTCCACCCAGGTGTACTTGTCAACCTGGCCGCGGAAGAAGCGGCTGCGGTTGGTGCCCTTCTCGCGGATGATCTCGGCGCGCTCGGCATGCTGGCGGTCGCGGCACAACAGTGCGCCACCTTCACCGGAAATGATGTTCTTGGTCTCGTGGAAGCTCAGTGCGCCCAGATCGCCAATGGTGCCCAGTGGGCGCCCCTTGTAGGTGGACATGATGCCCTGCGCGGCATCTTCCACCACTGCCAGGCCATGTCGAGCCGCGATGTCCAGGATTGCATCCATCTCGCACGAGACGCCGGCGTAGTGCACAACACAGATGGCCTTGGTGCGCGGCGTGATGGCTGCTTCGATGAGCGTCTCATCGATGTTGAGGGTATCGGCGCGGACATCGACGAAGACCGGTACCGCACCGCGCAGCACGAAGGCGTTGGAGGTGGAAACGAACGTGTAGGACGGCATGATCACTTCGTCGCCCGGAACCAGGTCCAGCAGCAGGGCCGCCATTTCCAGCGCTGCGGTGCACGAATGCGTCAGCAGTGATGCCTGGGCGCCGGTGCGCTCGTTCAACCAGGCGTGGCACTGCTTGGTGAACGGGCCGTCGCCGCTGAGATGGCCATTGGCGTGGGCGTGAGTGATGTTGACCAGCTCCTGGCCAGTCATGTACGGCTTGTTGAACGGAATCACTGCTGCTCCTGAACGTGGCTGGGCCGCAGCTCAGCGCACGCATTCCATGATGTAGTGGGTGTAGGGTACGTACAGCATATCGCCCCTGACCCGGCCGGATACCGTCGAGAATTCGGCTTCGGCCAGGGCCCGATAGGCGTCGGGGGTGCGGATGCTCTGCCCGCGGTCACGGGCGATCAACGCGTGCGCGATGGCCGATTGGCCTTCGACATACGCACCGTCAAGAGAGATGAAGCGGCCACCGGGCTTGAGCGCCGCGCGCGCGGTGCGCATCAGCGCACGGGCGCGGTCGTCGTCGAGGTGGTGGAGGATGCCGATGGCCAGTACCAGATCGGCCTGCTGTTGCTCGCCGCCGGCCAGCTGGTAGTCGGCCACGTCCATGCACTCGAAACGTGCACGTCCGCCAAAACGCTGGCGGGCTGCCTGGATGTAGGCTTCGGACAGATCGAAGCCAACGTAGTGCAGGCCGCCGGGCATCTGGCTGAAAAGTTCACCGGTGCCACAGCCGATATCCAGGATGCGGTCACCGGTACGCGGCCGTATGTGATCGCGGATCAGCCGGGCGCGGGAGCGGCGTGCGCCCAGCATGTTCTGTAGCAGGTCGTAGACCGCGGGGTGTGAAAGCACTGCGTGCAACCCATCGGTCTTCTGCGACATGGTTCAGGCTCCGGAACGAGACAGTACGATGACGCCGAGGATGATCAGGGCGGTGCCGGCGATCTTATGCGAGTCAAAGGACTCGCGGAAGAGCCATACCGCCAGGGTCGCGACCAGCGGGAAGCTCAGCGCGGTGAAGGGATAGGCCTTGCTCAGGGGCATCCGGCCAATGGCTGCCATCCAGCACAGCGAAGCACCGAAAGCCGCTGCAAAGGCGCTGATCACCCAGGGATTGAGCAGCAGGGTGATGACCGCGCGCGGATTCAGCCCGTCAATGGTCGCGCCGGGGTTGAGGCTGACCTGCCACTTCAGCATGAGCTGGCCGTAGACGGTCAGCAGGATGGTCAGGGCAATGAAAACGTAGCTCATCAGGTCAGGTCGCTGGCAGGGTGATCTTGCGGGTGAGGACGTCGATCAGGTCGGTGCCGTCCCAGACCGGGTGGAAATCCAGGGCGCGGCCGAAGGGCACCACGCGATCGATGGCGCGGTTGCCAAGGCTGGACAGGAAATCGCGCAGTGCCGAAGTACTGAAGCCATGCTGGACCAGCGTCTGGTCGCGGTCGTCGAGCTGCGGCGCCAATGCAGACAGGGCTGGCAGGTCGATCTCGACCACCAGGCCGTGGCCGGACTGGATCTCGCGGATTCCGCCATCGGCGCGCGCCGCTTCCAGACGCAGGGGATACAAGCCGATGGCGTCGGCCGAACGCACGCCATGACCGGTCGCGGCCAACAGGTTGGCATCGGTGACCCGGGCCATCAGCGCTGCGGGCTCATCTTCCAGGCCTGCAGCCTGGCTGCGCACGGCCGGCCAGAACCGTGCCTTGGCCGCTGCGATGCCTGTTTCTTCACCCACCCAGTACAGCGTGCGCGGTGAAGAGCACGCTTGCTGTCCGAACCACAGCACGTCGTTGCAGAAGCGCCTGGCAAGTTCCTGAAGATCAGCATCGGTGCCTTCCACCAGCGCGTCCGCGCGCATCACGGCCACGCCGAACCGGTCGGGGAAGGCCAGTTCGACGGCCAGCGGAGCGATCGGCAACGAGCGGATCTTGGCGACCGTTGCGTCGCCACCCCAGATGATCCGTGCGTGGCAGCGGTGGGAAATGGCCGTGGTGATCGCATCGTCGTGCGGATAGGTCAGCAGCACGGCACGTTCCAGAACCTGCGGGTGCAGGCCCTCGCGATGCATGTCGTGCAGGATGGAGACAAGCGCATCGCGCTGGGTACTCTGCTTCTGCGACAGGCGCGCCACGTTGGTGTTGCCCGACAGTACCGACATCAACCAGGCATAGGCGAACAGCACGTCGACGTTGGCCGGTGCCAGGTGGAAAACTAGGCCGCGGGCCAGGTCCAGTTCGGTCGCGCGGGTGCCGATGCGCTGTGAGAGCTGGTTGACAGCCGCACCGCGGAACCAGTGGCCCAGGGTCGCCAGTTCCGGATGCTGGCGCAGTTGCGGAAGCGCAAATACGCGGCGGGAAAAATCAGCAACGAATTCGCGCAGTGGTGCGCTGAATGGCAGAAGGGGGGGCAGCGCGGACAGGCGCGCCAGCTCCGCGTCCAGCGAGGCATCCGGGTGGATCGAGAAGAGCAGTCTGGTCATGCGTTGGGCACCGTGCGGGTATCGCTGCAGCCGCGGACTTCCACGTTCTTGATACGGCCGAGCACGGCGAAGTGTTTGCCGTGGCGACCGCAAGGGCAATCGTCTTCGCCGTGGATCACGCCGAGATCTTCGGTCAGCAGGCTGTGGCCGGGATAGCTTTCGGGCAGCAGGCTCAGCACCTGGATCACACCGGTGGTGCCGTGCGGCACCGGGTGCAGGTCCTGCAGGTCGCGGACGACCACGTCGGCATAGGCCGGCGCGTGCAGGTGGCCATGCTCGCATTCGAAGAAGATCGAGCCGACCTGTTCAACCATGCCGTAGTAGTTGTGAACGCGTTCGATGCCGAAGGTCTGCGACAGCGCGGCCTTGTAGGCAACATTGTCGACCTTCTGCTCATCCATCTTCTTCCAGCCGCCACCGTGCACCAGCATGCTACCGGCCGGGAAGCGGATCTGCCGGCCATCACGGCGTGCGGCCTGCACGAACGACTGCCAGACGATGAAGGTGAAGCCGAACAGCAGCACCGGCTCATCCGGATGCGCCTGCAGCCATTGCTCCAAGGCCGTCCAGTCCGGTTGCAGGTCTTCGTCCAGCAGATACAGATGGTCGCGGCCGAAATTGGAGAAGCCGAGGATGCCTGCGGCGCGTGCGTTGAAGCGGCTGCGATCACGCAGGAAGCTGGAATCGTCCACCACCAGCATGCGCAGGCGTCTGTTACCCGCGAAGTGGGAGAAGATGCGGGTCAGTGCACGGGTCTGGGCGCGCGCGGTGTCGGCATCGAGGAAGATGCGGGAAACCGCAGCGCCGGTGGTGCCACTGGACACCAACGTGCGTGACACCTTGTCGTCGTCGATGCTCTTGAGGTCCAGCAGCTTGAACATGCGTACCGGCAACCACGGCACCTGTTCCAGGCTGTCTGCATCGCCGGCAGGCCAGAGTCCATCGAGGATGGAGGCGTAGGGCAGGCCGTGCTCGCGGTGATGGGTGGTCAGCCGATTGAGGCCGTCAAGCAGCCAGGCGCGCTTGTGGGCACGATCGAGACCGAAGACGTCGACTTCCAGGGCGGCCGCAGCTGTGGCGGCCGGGGGAGCGGGCTGGGTCACCTTGCAGTTCCTTGTCCGGCCGTCTGCCGGAGACGCTGGTAGTCCACCTTGCCGCTGGCCATCAGCGGCAGCGCGTCCAGGTGGAGGGTACGGACATGGCCGCCGAAGAGCTTGTAGCGTGCCTGCACCAGTTGGCGCACGCGCTCCTGCTCGGCAACTTCGTGGCCGTGGCTGAAGGCCACCAGGTCATCATCGTCGCCCGAGCACACGATCTGCTGGCCGAGCGCAGTCGACAGCATGGCCTCGACTTCGTCGAGGTTGACCCGGTTGCCTGAAATCTTGAGGAAGCGCTTGGCACGTCCGGTGATGTAGTGGAAACCGTCTTCGTCGACGCGGGCCAGGTCACCGGTGCGCAGGACGCCGTGCAGTTCGTCACCGGTGGCCAGGTCGGCGCGCGTGGTGGCATATCCCATCATCACGTTGGGACCGGAATACACCAGCTCGCCCGTCGCCTCGTCAACCTGCATGTGGCCGCCGGGTACGGCAATGCCAATGCTGCCGACCTTGTCCAGGATCCGTGCCGATGGCACATAGCTGATCCGCGGCGATGCTTCGGTCTGCCCGTACATGACGAAGAATTCCAGGCCGTGATCGCGGCTGGACGAGGCAAAGTGGGCGACCAGTTCGTCGCGCAGGCGGCCGCCTGCCTGGGTGAGCATGCGCAGGCTGGGCAGCTGCAGGCGGGCAAGGCCCATCCGGCGCAGGATCTCGAAGGTCGCCGGAACGCCCGACAGCGAGGTGATGCCGTGGCTGCGCGCGCTGTCCCAGAACTCGCGGGTCATCAGGCTGTCCTCGCTCAGGACCACCGAGCCGCCAGCGGCAAGGTGGCTGTTGAGGATCGACATGCCGAACGAGTAGGCCAGTGGCAGCGTCGTGATCGCACGATCATCGGCGCGCAGGCCCAGGTACTGGACGATGGCATTGGCGTTGGCGTCCAGGCCCGCAGCGGACAATCGCACCAGTTTTGACGAGCCGGTACTGCCGGAGGTGCTCAGCAGCAGCGCCAGATCGGCGTGTGGTACCTCGTTGGCGGGACCCGCGCCGCGCAGGTGCAGGGCCAGTGCCTGGCCCTGATGCACGGTCTGGTAGCCCTCCGGTGCAGGACCGGCGGTGGCGACCCAGTCAGGCTGGTAATGCGCCACCAGCGCCGCCAGCAGTTCCGGGTCGGTATCGGGCTGCAGCAGCAACGGAACCTGGCGCCTGCTGCGCAGGGCGCCCAGGTAAAGCGCCACGGCCTCGCCATGGCTGGGCATGCACAGCAGGCCCATGCCGCGTCCTTCGGGCAGCCGCGCGGCGTACTGGTCGGAAAGGCGGGCCAGCGACGCGAAGTCCAGCGTCTGCCCGCCATCGATCAGCGCGACCCGCGACCCGTGTTGTTCAAGGTTCCAGAACGGCATTCAGACCACCATTTGTCCGTCGATGCCAATCACCTGCCCGGTGACATAGGCGGAGGCATCACCCAGCAGGAAGCCGACCAGTTCGGCCACCTCCGCAGGGGTGCCGGCGCGCCCCATCGCAATCGACGCGACACGCTTGGCGTGCGCGGCCTCCGGCATGCTGCGTGTCATGTCGGTATCGATGAAGCCTGGCGAGACCGCATTGACGCGGATTCCGCGGGGGGCCAGTTCCTTCGACGCCGATCGGGTGGCACCGACCAGTGCGGCCTTGCTGGCCGCATACAGGCTGAGCCCGGCAGCACCGTTGACACCCATGATCGAGACCAGGTTGACGATGCTGCCCTTGCCGGCGCGCGCCATCAGCCGCGAGGCGTACTGCATCGCCATCAGGGGCGCCTTGACGTTGACAGCCAGGACCTGGTCGATGTCCTCGGCGCGGATCATGCCGAGCAGGCCTTCGTGCAGCACGCCTGCATTGTTGACCAGTCCATCCAGGCGGCCGAACCGGGCGAAGATCTGCTTGAACAGGCCCGCGATGGCATCGGCATCGGTCAGGTCGAGCGCGGCACAGAGCGCAGCCGGTGCGCCCAGCGCCTGGATCTGTGCATCCAGCGCGGCCAGTGCCTGTTCATCGCGGGCCACCAGTACCAGCTGCGCATGCCGCGAGGCCTGCTGCAGCGCGATCTCGCGACCGATGCCGCGCGACGCACCGGTGACCAGAATGACGGGCGCGGCGCCGGCCATGCTCAAACGGCTGCGCCGTGCTTGCGCAGGATCTCGCGCGCTTTGCCCACCGAGCTCATGTCGATCACTTCATCCATGTCGATCATCACGCCGAAGGCTTCTTCCAGTGCGGCCACCACCGACATGTGGGCGATCGAATCCCACTGAGGGATGGTGTTGTAACGCAGGTCGTCGCTCACGCTGTCGGCGGCGATGCCCAGCACGCGGGCGAACACGGCAACGACCTGATCATCGGTAACGGTATCGTTCATAGGAATTTCCTGAACCCAAACAGGGTGCTGTTGAAATGGAAGCCAAGGCGGGCATACAGATTGATGATGCCCGTATTCGCGGCGGAAACCAGGGTCGTGCAGTGCGGGATGCCACGCGCGCCCAGCGACTCGAGCGCGGTGATCCACAACGGAAGGGCCAGCATGGCGTAAGGCCCCGAAGCGCCGGTCAACAAAAGTTCGCAGTTGCTGCGGTCTGCAGCAACGCGTTCGGCATGGAAGCCGATGACGCGGCCGCGCGATTCGGCCACGTAGGCCAGGCCCCCGGTGACCATGTCTTCGATCCAGTTGGCGGTGCGCAACGCGGCCCGCTGCGGATCGATGGCGGGATCTTCCAGGAAGCGGCCGTGCGCGAAGTCGGTGGTGGCAATCTGCCGCAGTTCGGCTACATCGGCAGCGGTCGCGGGGCGCAGCGTCGGCAGCATGCCGCGCGGAACCTGGGGCAGGTTGGCGAAGCCGCTGCGCGAAACGGTCAATGAGGTCTCAACGAAGGCGAAACCCTGCTGGAGCAGGGCCGCCTTGGCCACCGGCTGCGTGGCATCAATGCGGCCGAACAGGTAGTGCACCGAGTGGGTGGCGCACCAATGGCCCAGCTCGGCCAGCAAGGGGGCTGCCTGTGCCGCGGTTGCGACGTCCAGTGTGGTCACCTCTGCGGTGACGAAGCCCAGGGCGCGCTCGTCCCAAGGGGTCAGGCGCGCGGCGATCCGTCCTTCACCGTTGTCGATGAGCAGGTTCATCGGGCTTCCTGTGCATCGTTCACCGCGTCGGCAACGATGTAGTAAGGGCGCTTCTGCACATTGCGGAAGACCTGCCCGACATACAGGCCGACCACACCCAGGCAGAACATCACCAGGCCGCCGATCAGCCACACCGAACCGATGATGGATGTGTAGCCAGCCACTTCGATATCACCGTCCCACCAGCGCAGCAGGCTCAGTGCCACCAGTACGAAGGCGACCAGCGAACAGGCGATTCCGGTGCCGGCCACCATGCGTAGCGGCTTTTCCGAGTAGCCCAGCGCAATGTTGGTGGACAGGGTGAGCAGCTTGCGCAGGGTGTAGGAGGTCTCGCCCACGGTACGGGCCTGGTGCTGGACCGGCAGCTTGCCGGTACGGAAGCCGGCCCATTTGACCATCAACGGGAACGAACGATCGCGTTCGGGCATTCTGCATACGGCATTGATGACCTTGCGATGGTAGATGCCGAAGTTGGCCGTGCTGGGGTCCTGCGGCACGCCGGTGAGCCAGCCCAGCAGGCCGAAAAAGGCCCACGATGACAGCCGCTTGAGTGCCTTGTCCTGACGTTCCAGGCGTTGGGCGAACACGACATCGAGCTGTTCTTCGTTGGCCTTGCGGTACAACGCGGGAATTTCGCGGGGGACGTCCTGCAGGTCGCAGTCCATCACTACCGTCCAACGGCCACGTGCGTGTTCGATGCCGGCCGAAATGGCCGAATGCTGGCCAAAATTGCGCGACAGGCGCAGGCCACGCAACCAGGGTCGGGTCGCGGCCAGTTCGGCGATCCGGGCCCAGGCGCCGTCCGGGCTGGCGTCGTCCACCAGGATCATCTCAAAGCGGACACCCAAGGTTGCGATCGCGGCCTCGACCTGGTCCACGAGGTCTTCCAGGCATCCCTGGCAGCCATAGACAGGCGCTACGACCGAGATTTCCAATGGGAGTTCTCCACCGTACGGCGGAGAGGGCGTCGCTTCTGTCATGGCGTAGTGGACCCTTGCGCGCCCTGCCTTGGCACGTGAATGACACCGCGTTGCTGTGCGAGGGGGCGACACGGGGTCTCCCGGCCTTCCGCCGCGCGCCACGGTCAGTGTCGGCAGTCGTCGATTATAGCTTTACCGGTTGCATGCACAGCGGCCCATCGCCATTCATGCGGCTACCCAAGGCGGGGCGCTGCGGCCCCATCGCGTGGCCCGCTCGCGGGGCGGTCGCCGCCGCCGCCAACGGACGTGGCGTGGACCGAAGCGGGTGTCAAAGCCAGAACCGGAAGGGCCCATATCTCGGGATGAGGGAGGGGCCGTCAAACCCCCTCCTTCATTCATCTACATGATTGCTGCATGACGTGCCAGGCTGTTCCGGCTGCAATGGGCAACGCCCAGCATGCGGCAACCGGAACTCGGCCCAACGTACCCTGGAACAACAGAACCCCGGTGGAGCGGGTGCTCCAGCCGGGGGGCCTGCAGCTGCAGGGATGGTGCCTGCGTCAGCCCAGCGCGGCTTCCAGCTCCGGCAGGATCGCGAACAGATCCCCCACCAGGCCGATATCGGCGATCTCGAAGATCGGCGCATCGCCATCCTTGTTGATCGCGACAATCGTGCCGGCGTCCTTGATGCCGGTCAGGTGCTGGATGGCACCGCTGATGCCGACGGCCACGTACAGTTCCGGTGCGATGATCTTGCCGGTCTGGCCGACCTGCAGGTCGCTGGGCACGTAGCCGGCATCGACCGCGGCACGCGAGGCACCGACGGCAGCACCGAGCTTGTCGGCCAGCTGGAAGATGACCTTGAAGTTCTCTTCCGAGCCGACGCCACGGCCACCGGAGACCACGCGCTTGGCGGCCTGCAGGTCCGGGCGGTCGCTGGCACCGGCGGCGAGGCCGATGAAGCGGGTGTGGGTCGGCAGCGCAGCATCCACGCTCGCCGCTTCAATGGCAGCGCTGCCGCCCTGGGCGGCTTCCGGCCACGACGCGGCGCGTACGGTGGCGACCACGATCTGGTCGGCCGGGGCTTCCACGGTGATGATCGCGTTGCCGGCGTAGATCGGGCGCTTGAAGGTGTGGCTGCCTTCGACGCTCATCAGGTCGGACACCTGGTTGACGCCCAGCAGGGCAGCCACGCACGGCATCAGGTCCTTGCCGAAGGTGGTGGACGGGCCGAACACGTGGGTGTAGCCCTTGGCCAGCTGCGCGATCTGCGGTGCCAGCACCTGGGCGATGGCCTGCGCGTTGGCGGCGTTGGCCACGGTCAGGACCTTGGCGACGCCGGCGATCTTCGCCGCTTCAGCGGCAACGGCGGCCGGGTCGGCGGCCAGCACCAGCACGTCGATGCTGGCACCGCCGATGGCGGCGGCGGCGCTGACGGTCTTGGCGGTGGCGGCGTTGAGCTTGCCGTCGTGGTGTTCGGCGATGACGAGAATCCTGCTCATTACAGCAACCCCTTCTGCTTGAGTGCGGCAACCAGTTCAGCCGCGTCCTTGACCATCACGCCCTTGCTGCGCTTGGACGGCGCGGCGTACTGGGTGGTCTTGAAGGTGTCGGCAGCTTCAACGCCGAGGTCGGCCAGCTGAAGGGTCTCCAGCGGCTTGGCCTTGGCCTTCATGATGTCCGGCAGCTTGATGAAGCGCGGCTCGTTCAGGCGCAGGTCGGTGGTGACCACCGCCGGCAGGTCCACTTCCAGCGTTTCCAGGCCGGCGTCGACCTCGCGGGTCACCGTGGCCTTGCCATTGGCAATCTCGAGCTTGCTGGCGAAGGTGGCCTGCGGGCGGCCCCAGATCGTGGCCAGCATCTGGCCGGTCTGGTTGGCATCGTCATCGATGGCCTGCTTGCCGAGGATCACCAGGTCCGGCTGTTCCTTCTCGATCAGCTTGAGCAGGGTGCGTGCGGCGGTCAGCGGCTGGATGGCCTGGTCGGTGACGACGTGAATGGCGCGGTTGGCGCCCATGGCCAGGCCGTTGCGCAGGTGCGCCTGGGCGTCGGCCGGGGCGATGGTGGCGACCACCACTTCCGTGGCGATGCCCTTGTCGCGCAGGCGCAGGGCTTCTTCCAGGGCGATTTCATCGAAGGGGTTGGGGGACAGCTTGACGCCGTCGGTGACCACGCCGGAACCGTCCGGCTTGACCTGAATGCGGACGTTGTAGTCCACCACGCGCTTGTACGCGACGAGGATTTTCATCTGGTACGGGGTCCTTGTAGTGCCGGCCGCTGGCCGGCTCACATTTGCTGGAGATCATCCGGTCCTGGAACAGCAACCGGTTCGGGGGTGGGACCCCGATTCTAGCTGGCTTGATGGGACCATGCGAATGCGTATGGTCCTTCGCATCACCTGCTGCGCCGCAGCAATCCAGTCGAGCGGGGTTCACCTGCGTGATCGCCCGCTGCGGGAAGCCCGTTGTATCCTTCAACGTTGCATTGTCGCGGCCATGAAGGCCCGACCCACGAATCACCATCAGGAGAACAGGTAGTGCCCACATGGCTTGTCACCGGCGGCGCCGGATTCATTGGCGGTAACTTCGTTCTTGAAGCCGTCGCCCGCGGCATCAAGGTCGTCAACCTCGACGTGCTGACCTACGCCGGCAACCTGAAGACCCTGTCCAGCCTGGACGGCAACCCGGATCACGTATTCGTGCAGGGCGACATCGGCGACCGTGATCTGGTCACCCGCCTGCTGGCCGAACATCAGCCCGACGCCGTGCTGAATTTCGCCGCCGAGAGCCACGTGGACCGCTCCATCGACGGCCCGGGCGCTTTCATCCAGACCAACGTGGTGGGCACTCTGGGCCTGCTGGAAGCGGTCCGTGACTACTGGAAGGCGCTGCCGGCAGAACAGGGCGCGGCCTTCCGCTTCCTGCACGTGTCCACCGACGAGGTGTACGGCACCCTGGGCGAGACCGGCAAGTTCAGCGAAACCACTCCGTATGCGCCCAATTCGCCGTACTCGGCGTCGAAGGCCGCGTCGGACCATCTGGTGCGTGCGTTCCACCACACCTACGGGTTGCCGGTGCTGACCACCAACTGCTCCAACAACTACGGCCCGTACCACTTCCCCGAGAAGCTGATCCCGCTGGTGATCGCCAAGGCGCTGGCCGGCGAACCGCTGCCGGTGTATGGCGACGGCAAGCAGGTGCGCGACTGGCTGTTCGTGTCCGATCACTGTGAGGCGATCCGCACCGTGCTGGCCAAGGGCCAGGTGGGCGAGACCTACAACGTGGGCGGCAACTCGGAAAAGCAGAACATCGAAGTGGTGCAGGCCATCTGCGCACTGCTGGACCAGCGCCGCCCGCGCGCGGACGGCCAGCCGCGCAGCAGCCAGATCACCTACGTCACCGACCGCCCCGGCCATGACCGCCGCTATGCGATCGATGCCTCCAAGCTGAAGAACGACCTGGGCTGGGAGCCGGCCTACACGTTCGAGCAGGGCATCACCTTCACCGTCGACTGGTACCTGGACAACCAGGAATGGGTCAACGGCGTGCTGGACGGCAGCTACCGCCTGCAGCGCATCGGCACCGCGGCCTGAACCCAGGAGACGACATGACCCAGCGCAAGGGCATCATCCTCGCCGGTGGCTCCGGCACCCGCCTGTATCCGATCACCAAGGGCGTCAGCAAGCAGCTGCTGCCGGTGTACGACAAGCCGATGATCTACTACCCGCTCAGCGTGCTGATGCTGGCGGGCATCCGTGAAGTGCTCATCATCAACACCCCGCACGAGCAGGCCCTGTTCCAGCAGCTGCTGGGCGACGGTTCGCAGTGGGGCATGGACATCCAGTACGCCGTGCAGCCGAGTCCGGATGGCCTGGCACAGGCCTACCTGATCGGCCGTGATTTCGTGGCCGGCAAGCCGAGCTGCCTGGTGCTGGGCGACAACATCTTCCATGGCCATGGCCTGCGCGAGGTGCTCAAGCGCGCGGACGAGCGCGTGGACGGCGCCACCGTGTTCGGTTACTGGGTGAATGACCCGGAGCGTTACGGCGTGGCCGAGTTCGACAAGACCGGCAAGGTGATCGACCTGGTCGAGAAGCCGGAGAAACCGCGTTCCAACTACGCGGTGACCGGCCTGTATTTCTACGACGGCAAGGCCAGCGATTACGCGGCCGAGCTGAAGCCGTCGCCGCGCGGCGAGCTGGAGATCACCGATCTCAACAAGCGCTACCTGGCCGAGGGCAACCTGCACCTGGAAGCGCTCGGCCGCGGCTATGCCTGGCTCGATACCGGTACCCACCAGTCGCTGCTGGAAGCGTCCAACTTCATCGAGACCATCCAGACCCGGCAGGGGCTGCAGGTCTGCTGCCCGGAGGAAATCGCCTTCGGCAAGGGCTGGATCAACGCCGAGCAGCTGGAAGCGTTGGCCGCACCGCTGATCAAGAATGGCTACGGCCAGTACCTGCACACGCTCGCACTGCGTGGAGTCGTTCCGTGAAAGTGATTGAAACCAAGTTGCCCGGCTGCGTGGTGATCGAGCCGGCCGTGTTCGGCGATGCCCGCGGTTGCTTCTTCGAAACCTGGAATGCCGAGCGCTTCGCCGCGCTGGGTCTGCCGGACCGTTTCGTGCAGAGCAACGTATCGACGTCGGCGCAGGGCGTGCTGCGCGGCCTGCATTACCAGTGGCCGCGCCCGCAGGGCAAGCTGGTCAGCGTGCTGGAAGGCGAGGTGTACGACGTTGCGGTCGACATCCGCCGTGGCTCGCCGACCTTCGGCCAGTGGGAGGCGGTAGTGCTGAGCGCTGAAAACAGGAAGCAGTTCTGGATTCCGGAAGGCTTCGCCCATGGCTTTGCCGTACTCTCCGAGCGCGCGTTGTTCAGTTATCTGTGCACGGATGTATACGTCAAGGAAGCCGATGCAGGTATCCGCTGGAACGATGCCGACATCGCCGTGGATTGGCCGATCAGCGCGCCGGTGCTGTCGTCCAAGGACGAGAACGCTCCCTTCCTGAAGGACATTGCTGAAGACCGCCTGCCGGTCTACGTGCCATGACCGTGCTGGTGTTCGGTGGCAATGGCCAGGTCGGTCAGGAGCTGCTGCGCGCGCTGACGCCGCTGGGCAAGGTGGTCGCGACCACCCGCAGCGGTGTCCTGCCTGATGGCAGCCCCTGCGAAACCGCTGATTTCGGCCAGCCTGCCAGCCTGCCAGCCCTGCTGGACCGGCTGCAGCCGTCGCTGGTGGTCAATGCGGCCGCCTACACGGCGGTGGACCGTGCCGAGCAGGAGGTCGATGCGGCCTTTGCGGCCAATGCGCAGTCTCCGGGTGTGATCGCACGCTGGTGCGCAGCGCACGGCGTGCCATTCGTGCATTACTCCACCGACTACGTGTTCGATGGCCAGGGCACCGCGCCGTACCGCGAGGGCGAGCCGACCGCGCCGCTGGGGGTGTATGGCACCAGCAAGCGTGATGGCGAGGATGCGGTGCGCGCGGCCGGCGGTCGCCACCTGATCTTCCGCACGGCCTGGGTGTATGCCTCGCATGGGGCCAATTTCCTGCGCACCATGCTGCGCGTGGGAGCAGAACGCGAACAGTTGCGGGTGGTGGCCGATCAGATCGGTACCCCGACGCCGGCCGCGCTGATCGCGGATGTCACCGCGCAGGTGCTGCAGCATCCGGGCCACTTGTCTGGAACGTGGCATCTGACGGCCAGTGGCCAGACCAGCTGGCATGGGTTTGCCGAGGCGATCTTCGCCGAAGCGCTGGCTACCGGCGTGTTGGCGAAGGTGCCGGCGGTCGAGGCGATTCCCAGCTCCGAGTATCCAACGCCGGCCAAGCGCCCGGCCTGGTCGGTGCTGGACAACCGCAGGCTGCAGCAGGATTTCGGCATCGTGCTGCCGGCGTGGCAGGACGGGTTGAAGCGGGTGATGGCGGAGATTGCCTGACCGGGTAGGCGACCACCATTGGTGGTCGCGTGCATCCACAGTGTGCCGACCAATCGTCGGCACACACTCCAGCCGGCGGGCGTCGGGTCAACTGCGCCCGTAGGTGTCCTCGAAGCGCACGATGTCGTCTTCGCCGAGATAGCTGCCCGACTGCACTTCGATCAGTTCCAGCGGCAGCTTGCCCGGGTTGCGCAGGCGATGGGTCACGCCCAGTGGAATGTACGTGCTCTGGTTCTCGCTGAGCAGGATCACGTCGTCGCCACGGGTCACTTCGGCGGTGCCACTGACCACGATCCAGTGTTCGGCGCGATGGTGATGCATCTGCAGGCTCAGCGTGCCGCCGGGCTTGACGGTGATGCGCTTGACCTGGAAACGCTCGCCGTTGTCGATCGAATCGTAGGCGCCCCACGGGCGGTAGACCTTGCGATGCCAGGTGGCCTCGCTGCGACCGTCGGCCTTCAGCTGCGCCACCACGGTCTTGACCTCCTGCATGCGGTCGGCCCTGCCAACCAGCACGGCGTCGTCGGTTTCGACCACGATCACATCGTCCAGGCCCACCAGCGCCACCAGGCGCTGTGCATAGGCATACGTATTGCGGCAGTCGATGGCGATCACATCGCCCTGGTGTGCATTGCCATCACCGTCCTGCTGCGAGACATCGCGCAGGGCTGTCCACGAGCCGACATCGTTCCAGCCGGCGTCCAGCGGAATCACCACGGCGTCTTCGGTCTTTTCCATCACGGCATAGTCGATGGAATCGGAGGGAACGGTGGAGAACGCCTCCTTGTCGAGGCGGGTGAAATCCGAATCGCGACGGGCCTGCTGCCAGGCCTGGCGGCTGCCGGCCAGCATGTCGGGCTGGAAGCGCTCCAGTTCCTGCAGGTAACGCGAGGCCTTGAACAGGAACATGCCGCTGTTCCAGTAGTACTGGCCGCTGCTGACATAACCGGTGGCGGTCTCCAGGTCGGGCTTCTCGACGAAGCGCTCGACCGCGCGCAGGCCCTGGCCTTCGGCGGCCTTGATGTAGCCGTAGCCGGTTTCCGGGCCGGTCGGCACGATTCCGAAAGTCACCAGCTTGCCGGCTTCGGCAGCACTGGCCGCAGCCTGCACGGCCGCGCGGAAGGCCGCCTCATCGGTGATCACATGGTCCGAGGGCAGCACCAGCAGCAGCGCATCGGCGCCCTCGCGGGTGGCTTCCAGTGCTGCAACCGCGATGGCCGGAGCGGTGTTCCGACCGACGGGTTCCAGGATGATCGCTGCCGCCGCTGCACCGACCTGCTGCAGCTGTTCGGCGGCCACGAACCGGTGCTCTTCATTGGCGATCACCAGTGGGCCGTGCGCGGCAATAGGGGCGACACGCTGCCATGTGGCCTGCAGCATCGTCAGGTCCCCGGCCAGCGGCAGGAACTGTTTTGGATACGCCTCGCGCGACAGTGGCCACAGGCGGGTGCCGGAACCACCGGAGAGGATGACGGGCTGGATGTTGCTCATGGTCGTCCTCGCTTACTGCTGCAGAAGAGTGGAGATTTCGTCGGTGCGCGCCTGCATCAGCGATGCATCGCCACGTGCCTCGACGTTCAGGCGCAGCAAGGGTTCGGTGTTGGAGCTGCGCAGATTGAAGCGCCAGCTGCCGAAGTCGGCACTGACACCGTCGGTGTGATCCAGTGTGGGCGACTGCGCGGCGAAGTGCTCCATGACGCGCGCTACAGCGGCCTTGGCGTCAGCCACCTTGAAGTTGATCTCACCGCTGCACGGGTATGCCGCCATGCGATCTTCCACCCAGTCGGCCAGCGAGCGGCCGCTTTCGGAAACCAGCTGGGCGATCAGCAGCCACGGAATCATGCCGGAGTCGGCGTAGGCGAACTCGCGGAAGTAATGGTGTGCGCTCATCTCGCCGCCATATACCGCGTCTTCGGCGCGCATCTTCTCCTTGATGAAGGCGTGGCCGCTCTTGCACAGCACTGGCACGCCGCCGGCTGCTTCGACCATCTCCACGGTGTTCCAGACCAGGCGCGGGTCGTGCACGACCTTGCCGCCCGGCTGGCGGGCGAGGATGGCCTTGGCCAGCAGGCCGACCAGGTAGTAGCCCTCGATGAAGCGGCCGGTGTGGTCGAAGAAGAAGCAGCGATCGAAATCACCGTCCCAGGCAATGCCGAAGTCCGCACCGTGCTCGCGGACGGCGTCGGCGGTAGCCGCGCGGTTCTCCGGCAGCAGCGGATTGGGGATGCCGTTGGGGAAGTTGCCATCGGGCTCGTGGCAGATGCGGATGAACTCGATCGGCAGGTGGGGCGCCAGCAGGTCGATGATGGCACCGGCGCCACCGTTGCCGGCGTTGGCCACGATCTTCAGAGGCGTGAGCTTGCTGCGGTCGATGTAGCTCAGCAGGTGCTGGATGTAAGCGCTCTTGTCGTGCTGGGCAACCTGTCCGGCACGCATCGGCTGGGCCTCCGCCGTATCGGCGGCGACGGCGTCGGAGATTGCGAACAGGCCGGTATCGGAACTGATCGGTCGCGCATTCTCCTTGACCAGCTTCATCCCGTTGTAGTCCATCGGGTTGTGGCTGGCGGTGACCATCACGCCGCCCGCCGCAGCCAGGTGATCGGTCTGGAAATAGACCTCTTCGGTGCCGCACAGGCCGATGTCGATCACTTCGCGACCCGCTCCCCTCAGGCCAGCCGCCAGCGCGTCCTGCAGTGCAGGGCTGGTCAGCCGAACGTCGTGGCCCAGCACCACCGGGCCCGGAGCAAGCTGCGCATCCAAGGCCGTGCCGATACGGCGGGCCAGGTCTTCGTTCAGTTCCTCCGGCACGCGGCCGCGGATATCGTAGGCCTTGAAGGCGGGTAAGGGCATCGATCAGATCCTTTGTAAGCTCAGCCCTTGATTGTAGTCCTAGTCCCGTATGGGAATCGTTTCCATCGGGAAACGCCACCTGACTGGCCGTTGCGGTCAGGTCTGCCGCTGCCGCCCGCCTGCCCTTCGAGCGCGCTTGGCGGGCAGGCCCGGTAGCGGCGCCAACAGTGCCTGCACATCTTCCTCGCTGAAACGAGGCCCTGCGCTGCCGCCGCCTTCGAGGATCGACTCGGCCAGCAGGGCCTTGCGTTCCTGCATCTCGGCGATCCGTTCTTCGATGCTGCCTGCGGCGATCAGACGGTAGACGAACACCGGCTGCTGCTGGCCGATGCGATGGGCGCGGTCGCTGGCCTGGTTTTCGGCGGCGGGATTCCACCAGGGATCGAAATGGATGACGGTGTCGGCGGCGGTCAAGTTCAACCCGACGCCACCGGCCTTCAGGCTGATCAGGAACACCGGCACCTCGCCCTGCATGAAGCGCCGCACCGGTGTGGCCCGGTCCTGGGTGTCGCCGGTCAGGGTCACATAGGCCAGCCCCAGGTCTTCAAGCGCCTGCGCGATCAGCGCCAGCATGCCGGTGAACTGTGAGAACACCAGGATCCGTCGGCCTTCCTCGACCATCGACGGCAGCATGTCGCGCAGCAGCTCCAGCTTGGCCGAACCGGCATTGCGTGCCGGGGCGTCACCCGGCAGCAGGCGCGGATCGCAGCAGACCTGGCGCAGCTTCAGCAAGGCATCCAGCACCACGATATGGCTGCGCGCCAGCCCGCTGCCGCTGATGGCCTCGCGCACCTGTTTCTCCATCGCCGCACGCACGGTTTCATAGAGATCGCGTTGGCCGCCCTCCATCTCCACCGCGCGGGTGATGAGCGTCTTCGGCGGCAGCTCCGATGCGACCTGGTCCTTGCGCCGGCGCAGGATGAAGGGGCGCAGCCGCTGCGCCAGCAGCCGGGCACGGCGCTGGTCGCTGCCACGCTCGATCGGGTGGCGCCAATGCTGGTTGAACTGCTTTTCGCTGCCGAGCAGGCCGGGCAGCAGAAAGTCGAACTGCGTCCACAGCTCGCCCAGATGGTTCTCCAGTGGCGTGCCGGTCAGGCACAGGCGATGGCGGGCCTGCAGCGTGCGCAGGGTAATGGCCGCACGCGACTTCGGATTCTTCACCTGCTGGGCTTCATCCAGAATCAGCAGATGGTAGACATGTGCCTGCAGCGCCTGCTCGTCGCGCCACAGCAGGGGGTAGGTGGTCAGCACAAGATCGTGCCCGGGGATCGCCTCGAACAGTGCTTCACGCGCCGGTCCGTGAAGGGTCAGCACGCGCAGGCCAGGGGTGAAGCGTGCCGCTTCGCTCTGCCAGTTGTGCAGCAGCGAGGTCGGCACCACCAGCAGTGCCGGCTGGTCCAGGCGGCCGCTTTCCTTTTCGACCAGCAGATGCGCCAGCGTCTGCAGGGTCTTGCCCAGCCCCATGTCATCGGCCAGCACACCGCCCAGCCCCTGCTGGCGCAGGTACTGCAGCCACGACAGGCCATCACGCTGATAGGGACGCAGCGTCGCCACCAGCCCCGCCGGTGGCGGCACTTCACCCAGTGCGGGTGCCTGTATCAGGCGCTGCACCAGCGCCTGGGTATCGTCGCGGCCCCGGAACTGCAGGCGCGCCGTGTCCTGCAGCGCCTGCAGGCGGCCACGGTCAAGCGCTGACAGGCGCAGCGGCGCGCCACGCTGGGCGAACAGGTCCGCCAGCAGGGCCATGATCGGCTTCAATCGCGCGGCCCGCAGTGCCAGGCGGGTGTTGTCGCCTGCCATCAACAGGATGTTCTCGTCATCGCCGATGGCGTCCAGCTGGCCACGCATCCAGCGGGGATCGGACTGCAGCACCTGCTGCAGCAGCGGAACCATCGACACGTTGCGGCCTTCCACCTGGATGTCCAGACCCAGGTTGAACCAGCCCGCATCCGCCGGGTCCGCCTGGATGTCCAGGTCGATCTCATCCACCCGGGTGATGCGATGGCGGAAATCGTCATCCGTCTCCACCTTCCAGCCCAGGGCTTCCAGGCGCGGCACGTCATCCAGCAGGAACCGTGTCCAGTCATGGGTGCGCAGCTGGAACTGCGGGCCAGCGCCATCCAATGACGCCCGCGGGTCCGTGTCGCGATGCAGTCCCACCGTGCGCAGCTCGGCCTCGCGCCGTGATTCCTCACCCAGGTCACGCGGCAGCAGGGCGAGCTGCCCCTCCGGATCGTGTGCGAACAGGCTCGGATCATCCAGGAACCGCACGTGCTCGTCGTATTCGAAGGCTACGGTCGCGATATCGGCCCACTGCGACGGGTCGCGGCGGCCGAGCCACGGCGGACGGAACTCGACCGTGTGCAGGCGCAGGACGGGCGTCATCGAACGGATCAGCAGCGTTGGCAGTGTGCTGCTGTCGTCGGGCATGGGGGGCGTATGGTCGATCTGCTGCAGCATCTGCGCCAGTACAGCCGCCACGTGCAGGCAGTCGTGGCCGAGCGGGCAGGAACACCGGTTGCGCAGCAGGCTGCGCGGATGGCGAAGGCTGGCGGCCAGGTCGATCTCCACCCGGTAGGAGTACTTGGCCGGGATCTTTACCTCAGCGACCAGAATGTCACCGAACAGACGCATGCTGTGGACTTCCGACAGGCAATGGTCGCTCATTTCCAGCGTGCGGCCTTCCATCCAGCGGAGCAGATCTTCTTCGGTGTAGGTATGGGCCATCAACGAGGGTGGGGCGGGCACGGGGCCGGCCATTGGCAGGGGAACCCGGCATTCTACGGAACCCTGTGCGATGCCCGTGCAATGCTGCGGCGCATCCAGGCGCTTGGCCGCCCTCCAGCTAGAATGCGGTCATCCTCAACGTGCAGGGTAGTACAGCAATGCAGCAATCGACTTCCACCGGCAAGCGCAGCAAGCGCTTCGCCAGTGCGGCGGAGGCCCTGCAAGGGGTGGTCGCCGATGGCCAGACGCTGGCCGTGGGCGGCTTCGGCCTGTGTGGCATTCCCGAGGCATTGATCGCCGCGCTGCGCGACAGTGGTGCCAAGGGCCTGACCGTGATCTCCAACAATGCCGGCGTTGATGGTTTCGGTCTGGGCCAGCTGCTGGAAACCCGGCAGATCAAGAAGATGATTTCGTCCTATGTGGGCGAGAACAAGGAATTCGAGCGGCAGTTCCTGGCCGGCGAACTGGAACTGGAGTTCAACCCGCAGGGCACCCTGGCCGAGCGTCTGCGTGCCGGCGGCGCGGGCATCCCGGCGTTCTTCACCGCCACCGGCTATGGCACGGTGGTGGCTGAAGGAAAGGAAACCCGCGAGTTCGACGGCAAGCACTACGTGATGGAAACCGCGCTGCGCGCCGACGTGGCGCTGGTCAAGGCGTGGAAGGCTGATGAAGCGGGCAACCTGGTGTTCCGCAAGACCGCGCGCAACTTCAACCCGGCCTGCGCGATGGCCGGCAAGGTCTGCATCGTGGAAGTGGAGGAGGTGGTGCCGGTCGGCGCGATTGATCCGGACCAGGTGCACCTGCCGGGCATCTACGTACACCGCATCGTGCACAACCCGCATCCTGAAAAGCGTATCGAACAGCGCACCATCCGCGCGGAGGGCAACTGACATGGCGTGGACCCGCGATGAGATGGCGGCACGTGCCGCCCGCGAACTGACCGATGGTGCGTACGTGAACCTGGGTATCGGCCTGCCGACCCTGGTTGCCAACCACATCCCCGAAGGGGTGGACGTATGGCTGCAGTCGGAAAACGGCCTGCTCGGCATCGGTCCGTTCCCGACCGACGCCGAAGTGGACGCCGACCTGATCAATGCCGGCAAGCAGACCGTCACCGCGCGTGCCGGTGCCAGCTACTTCGGCAGCCACGACAGCTTCGCGATGATCCGCGGTGGCCATGTGAACCTGGCTATCCTCGGCGCCATGCAGGTCACCGACAAGGGTGACCTGGCCAACTGGATGGTGCCTGGCAAGATGGTCAAGGGCATGGGCGGCGCGATGGACCTGGTGGCCGGCGTGCAGCGCGTGGTGGTGCTGATGGAGCACACCGCCAAGAACGGTGAGCACAAGATCCTGACCGAATGCACGCTGCCGCTGACCGGTGTCGGCGTGGTCGACCGCATCATCACCGACCTGGCCGTGTTCGACGTGACCGATGCCGGCCTGCAGCTGGTGGAGGCGGCGCCGGGTGTCAGTGATGACGAGCTTAAGGAAAAGACCGGCGTCGCGTTCCAGCGCGGCTGAGAGTGCAAGGGCGGCCAAGCGCCGCCCTGTTCCTTGAGGGATCGCCATGCTGTTCCCCCACGACCTGCCCCATGCCGACGTCCAGCACCTGCCGGGCTGGCTGGCCGCAGCCGATGCCGACCGGCTCCTGTCCGCCCTGCAGGCCGAAGTCCGCTGGGAGGTCCATCGCATCCGCATGTTCGGCAACTGGGTGGATTCGCCGCGGCTGAGTTGCTGGATCGGCGATCCGCAGGCGCGCTACCGCTATTCCGGTGCTGAATTCGTGCCGCACCCCTGGCTACCCGCGTTGCAGGCCATGCGCGGGCGCCTGCAGGCGGAGGGCATCGGCCGCTTCAATAGCGTGCTGCTGAACCGCTATCGCGGCGGCGGTGATTACATGGGTTGGCACAGCGATGACGAGCCCGAACTGGGGCCGGCCCCGGTGATTGCTTCGCTGAGCCTGGGTGCGATGCGCCGCTTCCTGCTGCGCCGGCGCGATGACCCGGCGCGGAAGGCCGAGTACCTGCTCGGCCATGGCGATCTGCTGGTGATGGCGGGGCAGACACAGCGCTTCTACCAGCACGCGCTGCCGAAGATGGCACGGGTGCAGGGTGAACGTATCAACCTGACGTTCCGCTGGATTACGCCGCGCTGATCGGTCAGCGCGCGACGGTCGGCTGGTCGGCCTGCCCGCTTGTCAGTGTCCAGCCCACCACGTCCTGTGCCAGCTGCTGCAGGCCGCGCTCGAACGCGGCGGCAACCGCCGGCACGTCGGTACTGCCGACCGGCTGTGCCTGGCGGAAGGTGCGGGCGGCCACCACGCGCTGGTCGGCCACGTGGATCAGCTTGGCGTTGACCTCGATCACCACGGTGGGCGTGGCCTGGCCCAGGTAGTCCGATTCAAAGCGGCGCACATCGGTGGACAGCTTGTAGTCGGCACGGATGCCGGCACTGCTGCGCGCCACGCCACGGATGCGGCCGGAGTCCTCGAAGCCGCGCAGCAGGGTGTCCTCGATCATGTCGGTGGCCGGCTGTGCCCAGCTGGCGCCCTTGTAGATCTCCAGCTGCGACGGCGTCGGCCGCACGTTGATACGCGGGCTGTCGACCATGCGCGCGGCGCTGGGCTTGGCCAGCACCAGCTGCCAGCCCACCTGTGGCCACGCCGGGTCGGCCTTCACCTGCACGGACGGCGAGTACAGCGTCACTGCGGTTTTCTCGCTGCTGCCAAGGATGGAGCAGCCGCCCAGCAGGGCGACCATTGAAGCGGCCAGCAACAGGCGCGGAAGGGTGGTCGGGCTCATTTGGGTTCGAACTCCTTCGGTGCGTCGCGGCCCAGCAGGTAGCGCGCGGGGTTGTTCTCGAGGCGGTCGCTGACCCGGCGCAGGTCGCGGATCAGGCCGCGCAGTTCGGTCAGCGTCGGGCCCAGCTGGCCGAGGCCGTCGTTGGCGAAGCTGTTGATCGCGGCGCGGTTCTCGCCAAGGATCGAGTCGGCATTGCCGGCGGCCGAATCCAGCTTGCCCAGGGTGGCGTCGAGCTTGTCGATGATGCCCGGCAGCTGCTGCACCAGGTTCTTGTCCAGGCGCTCGATGGTGCCGTTGGTGGTCTTCAGCGTGGTGTCCAGGCTGCGCGCGGCATCGCGCGCGCTGAGCAGCAGCGCCTGGGTGCCCTGGTCGCGGTCGGCCAGGCCGCCGCTGATCGTCTCCAGATTGGCCAGCGTGGCATTGATCGAGGCCACGTTGCGGTCGCTGAGGATCTGGTCCATGCGTTCGACGATGCGGTTGGCCACGTCGGTGATGTTCTGCAGCGCCGACGGCGTGGTCGGAATGATCGGGGCCGGGTCCTTGTTGACCGTGGTCAGCGCCGGCGACTGCGGCGTGCCGCCGCTGAGCTGGATGATCGACGGGCCGGTCAGGCTGGTGATCGCCAGCTTGGCACGGGTATCGGTCTTGACCGGGGTGGTCGAGTTCAGGCGGATGCGTGCGACCACCTGGCGCGGGTCGTCCGGCACCAGGTTCAGTTCGATGATCGAACCCACCGCGATGCCGTTGTACTGCACCGGGCTGCCCACCGACAGGCCGGTCACGGCCTCGCGGAACACCACGCGGTATTCCTGCCAGGTACGGTCGGAGGAGTACTTGGCCGCCCACAGGCCAAAGGCCAGCAGGGCCAGGCCGGTGATCAGGGTGAACGCGCCGATCAGCACGTAGTTGGCTTTGGTTTCCATGGCTCAGGCACTCTCGATCTGTTCGCCGCGCGCGGCACGCGCACGGGGTCCGTGGAAGTACTCCTGGATCCACGGATGGTCCAGTTTCTCGATCTCCGGCAGTGGCGCGTTGGCCACCACCCTGCGATCGGCGATTACCGCCACCCGGTCGCAGATGGCGTACAGCGTGTCCAGGTCGTGGGTGATCAGGAACACGGTCAGCCCCAACGCTTCCTGCAGGGTCTTGATCAGGCGGTCGAACGCGGCCGCACCGATCGGGTCGAGCCCGGCGGTCGGTTCGTCCAGGAACAGCAGCGGCGGGTCCAGCGCCAGCGCACGGGCCAGGCCCGCACGCTTGCGCATGCCACCGGACAGCTGCGAGGGCAGCTTGTTGATCGCATCGGCGGGCAGGCCGGCTAGCTTCACCTTCAGCAGTGCCAACTCGTAATGCCAGCGCTCGGGTAGTTCGCGATGGTGCTCTTTCAGCGGCACCTGCACGTTTTCGCCCACGGTCAGCGAAGAGAACAGGGCGCCGTCCTGGAACAGCACGCCGGTGTTGCGCTCGATGTGCAGGCGGCTCTCGGCGTCGTCGGCGCGTGCGTCGCGGCCGAGGACTTCGATCTGCCCCGCATCGGGCGTGCGCAGGCCAAGGATCGAGCGCATCAGCACCGACTTGCCGGTGCCCGAGCCACCGACAACGCCCAGGATCTCGCCGCGGCGCACGTCCAGGTCCAGGTCTTCGTGCACGGTCTGGCTGCCGAAGCGGTTGAGCAGCCCGCGCACGCGGATGGCCAGGTCGTGGCCGTCACCGTCCTGCATGGGGAGTTCCTCGGGCGTCGGATGCGTGCTCATGTCACCAGTCCATGTGCATGAACCACAACGCCGCGAAGGCGTCGATGATGATCACCAGCGAGATCGTCTGCACCACGCTGGAGGTGGTGCGCTCACCCACCGACTGCGCGGTGCCTTCGACCTTCAGTCCTTCCAGGCAGCCGATCAGGCCGATCACCAGTGCAAACACCGGTGCCTTCGACAGGCCAACCAGCATGTGCCGGACTTCCATCGTCTCGTGCATGCGCGCGATGTACATCTGTGGCGGGATATCCAGGTCGAACGCACCCACGGTGATGCCGCCGGCCAGGCCGGCGACCATCGCAATGAAGGTCAGCAGCGGCAGCGTAACCAGCAACGCCAGCAACCGTGGCAGCACCAGCAGGTCGATCGGATCCAGGCCCAGCGTGCGCATGGCATCGATTTCCTCGCGCGCCTTCATCGCGCCGATCTGCGCGGTGAA
Organism: Stenotrophomonas maltophilia; assembly: GCF_013464485.1. Classification (GTDB taxonomy): domain Bacteria; phylum Pseudomonadota; class Gammaproteobacteria; order Xanthomonadales; family Xanthomonadaceae; genus Stenotrophomonas; species Stenotrophomonas maltophilia_AW. Next base: position 172,182 of record NZ_RAUX01000010.1, on the reverse strand, counting down.
TGCACTGGCAGTGCGGCCGGCCAGCACGATCGCGGTCAGCAGCACCGCGAACTCGCGCAGGAAGGCAATGTTGACCAGTTCCACCACATAGATCTCGGCGCCGAAGTCGCGCAGGATGGTCGAGCCGAGGAAGGCGATCACCGCACCCACCAGGTAGGACAGCAACGCAACCAGCGGTACCGCGTCCAGCCCGACCTGCTCCATCTGGTGCACGGTGGCGGTCAGGCGGAACCGGCGGGGTTCCTTGACCAGCCGGGCCGCCTTGACCAGGTTCTCGCCGAGGAAACTGCACAGCGCCTTGATGTTGTGGCCGGTGGCGTGGACGCTGACACCCAGACGTTCCAGTGCGGCCAATACGCCGAAATCGCGCTTGGGCCTGGGCCGGTCGTCGGCCACTTCCTCGATGGTGCACACCAGTGCCTGATGATCCGGGCGGAACTTCAGTGCGTCTTCGCCAAGGTCGGCGCGATGGGCCACGCGCAGTACCTGCAGCACGCCTGCCGAATCCATCTTCTCGATGCCGGTGGCGTCGATGCCGGTCAGCGTGTCGGGAACGCCGCGCAGGACTTCAGCCGCGGCCAGCGCGGTCTTCAGGGTCCAGGTGCCGGACAGGCGAATCACGCCCGGGTCATGGGCATCCTGTTCGAGCTGGGGGGCGTGGTTCGGGGTCACTTGGGCCATTCGGGTCGCAGCATAACCGTTCTGTATCGGGCATCGCGTCGAACCCGGATGAATTTATCCAGTGCGGCCCGGCAGTAGGTAATACTACGGCGCATGTCCGCAGACGCTCACACGATCCCCACGCCCCAGGCCACCTACGCACAGCGCGTGGCCTTTGTTTCCGAGATCGCCGGACGCCTGCACAGCTACGGCACCACGGCCCAGCGCCTGGAAACGGCCGTGGTGGCACTGGCCCGCCAGCTCGATCTGGATTGTGAACCGTGGTCGAATCCCACCGGTATCATCCTCAGCTTCAGCGACCCGGCGCAGGCGATCGGCTCCAGCGACATCACCCGCGTGATCCGCCTGGCACCCGGCGAGAACGACCTGCACAAGCTCAGCGTCGCCGACCACATCGCCGAAGAAGTGGCCAACGGCCGGATGAGCATTGCCCAGGGCCACACCGCGCTGCGCCAGCTGGACAAGGATCCGGGCCGGCGCGGCAAGCTGCGCACCATCCTTTCGTTCACCCTCGGCGCGGCCGGCGTGGCCGGCATGTGGAAGCTACCGTGGCTGGACATCGCCACCGCCGGTGTCATTGGCCTGATGATCGGCCTGCTCGGCATGGTCACCGACCGTCGCCCGGCCAGCCGCGAAGCGGCCGAGGCACTGGCGGCGCTGTTGGCCGGCATGGTCGCGACCCTGGTCGCGTCTTTTGTCGGCGCACTCAACCTCAACACGGTGATCATTGCCTCGCTGGTGGTGCTGCTGCCGGGCATGTCGCTGACCAATGCGGTCAATGAACTCGCCAGCCAGCATTGGGTCTCCGGTACCGCGCGCTTCGCCGGCGCGTTGACCACCATCATGAAGCTCAGCGTGGGCGCGATGATCGCGGTGACCCTGGCCGATGTCCTGGGCCTTGATCCGGTGATCCGGGCCGCGCGGCCGCAGGGGCCGTGGGTGGAGTGGGGCTCGCTGCTGACCGCAGCATTCGCTTTCGCGATGCTGTTCAAGGCCAACCGCCGCGATTACCCGTGGGTGATCGCGGCCTCGGTGGCCGGCTATGCCATCTCCAAGTTCGGTGGCCATGCCTGGGGCGCGCCGGCCGGCATCTTCCTGTCGGCCATGCTGCTGACCGCCGGTGGCAACCTGTTCGGCCGCCTGGTCGGCCGCCCGGGTGCGATCATCCGCCTGCCCGGCATCATCATGATGGTGCCCGGCAGTACCAGCCTGCGTGGCGTGCTGACCCTGGTCCAGCAGCAGGATGTCGGCGCTGGCCAGAGCGTGTTCCTCACCGTGCTCAACGTGGTGATGGCGCTGGTGGCCGGCCTGCTGTTCGGCAACCTGCTGATGCCCGCTCGCAAAACCCTGTAGGTGTGGACCATTGGTCCACACACCGGGAGGGGGTGCTTCTTGTGGGTGTGGACCTTGGTCCACACACCTTCAATGAAAAACGCCGGCTTCCGCCGGCGTTTTTCATTCCAACCTGATCCGGCCTCAGGCCTTCTTGATCAGGAAGTCTTCCGGCTTCTTGTTGCCCTTGGCGGTCAGCTCGGCCATCCAGCGCGGCTGCTTGCCACGGCCGGTCCAGGTTTCCTTCGGGTTGGCCGGGTTACGGTACTTCGGCGCAACCTTGCCCAGCTTGCGGCCGGCGGTCTTCGACGGCGCCTTGGCTGCCGGGGCGGCCTTGCGCGCGCGCGGGGCAGGGGCGCCGCCGAACAGTTCTTCGATGGTGTAACCCTCGGTCTTGGCCAGCTTGGTCAGCTGGGCCCGGACCTTGGTGATCGGCCGGCGCTTGGCGACGATGGTCTGCTGTTTCTTGGCGGTACGGATCAGGGCGCCCAGCTCGCGTGCCGACAGGCCGGTCAGGTCAATGCTCATTTACGGTTACTCCGGAAACTAATATGTGGACGGGACGAGCCAGTCCATGGCGTCGCGGCACAGAATAAAGATGAATTAATCCCAGCACAAATGCAGGAGGGTCATGGCGTGGCGGCGTCCCGGCTGCATTGCGTCGATTTTGACCGGATTATGTCCGCTGCAATATCGATCCCATGGATGGGGGACAAAAAAAAGACCGGGGCATGCCCCGGTCTTTCCCCGATCAACCCTGCAGGCGCTGCAGCAGGGTGGCCTTGTCCAGGCTTTCCGCTTCGCTGGCGCGGCGCGAGCGGTACTCGTAGGTACCGGCGGCCAGGCCGCGCTCGCTCACCACCACGCGGTGCGGAATGCCGATCAGTTCCATGTCGGCGAACATCGCACCCGGGCGCAGGCCACGGTCATCCAGTGCCGCATCCAGGCCCGCGTCGCGCAGTTCCTGCAGCAGGTTGCCAGCGGCATCGGCCACGGCAGCGTCGCCCTTCGGGTTGATCACGCACACCACCACCTGCCACGGCGCCATCGCGTCCGGCCAGATGATGCCGGCATCGTCATGGTTCTGTTCAATCGCGGCAGCCACCACACGCGAGATGCCGATGCCATAGCAGCCCATCGCCATCACCGCGGCCTTGCCGTTCTCGTCCAGCACGGTGGCATCCAGTGCTTCGGCGTACTTGCGGCCGAGCTGGAACACGTGGCCGACTTCGATGCCACGGGCGATCTTCAATTCGCCACCGTCCAGCGCGCGGTCACCGGCACGCACGTTGCGGATGTCGGCCACTTCCGGTTCCGGCAGGTCGCGGCCCCAGTTGACGCCGGCCAGATGGAAACCTGCTTCGTTGGCACCCACGACGAAGTCGGACATGGCCGCCACTTCGCGATCGGCGACCACGCGGATGGCCCTGGCCGGAGCGACCGGGCCGAGGAAGCCCGGCACGCTGCCCAGGTGATCGGCGATTTCCGCTTCGCTGGCAAAGCGCTGCTCGTCCAAGCCGGCGACCTTGGCCAGCTTGATTTCGTTGACTTCATGGTCGCCGCGCACCAGCACCAGCACGAACTGCTGTGCGTCGCCTTCGCCGGCGACCAGCGCCACCGACTTCACGGTGCGCTGCAGGTCGATGCCGAGCAGGGCCGCGACGTCCTCGCAGGTCTTCTGGGTGGGGGTGTCGACCTTGCGCATGGCTTCGCCGGCGGCCGCACGCGGGGCCGGATCGGCCGCAATGGCCGCTTCCATGTTCGCTGCGTAATCCGAGCCGGTGGAGAACACCAGCGCGTCCTCGCCGGAATCGGCGATCACGTGGAATTCCTGCGAGGCATCGCCACCGATCGCACCGGAGTCGGCCTGCACCATGCGGAAATCCAGGCCGAGGCGGGTGAAGATGCGGCTGTAGGCCGACTTCATGTTCTCGTACTCGCGCACCAGGCACTCATCGTGGAGGTGGAACGAGTAGGCGTCCTTCATCAGGAACTCGCGCGAACGCATCACGCCGAAACGCGGGCGGATCTCGTCGCGGAACTTGGTCTGCACCTGGTAGAAGTTCACCGGCAGCTGCTTGTAGCTGGACAGCTCGCTGCGCGCGAAGTCGCAGGCGGCTTCTTCGGCGGTCGGGCTGTAGCAGAACACCTGGTCCTTGCGGTCCTTGATCTTCAGCAGCTGCGGGCCGAACTTCTGCCAGCGCCCGGTCTGCTCCCACAGTTCCTTCGGCTGGATGGTCGGGATCTGGAATTCCACGGCACCGGCCCGGTCCATTTCCTCACGGACGATGCGCTCGACCTTGCGCAGCACACGCAGGCCCAGCGGCGACCAGGTGTACAGGCCCGATGCCAGCTTGCGGATCATGCCCGCACGCAGCATCAGCCGGTGGCTGGTGAGCTCGGCGTCGCTGGGGGTTTCCTTGGTGGTGTGCAGGTGGAACTGGGAGAGGCGCATCGTCGGCTTCGGATAACGGCAGAGACGCCTATTCTGCCAGCCCGGCCGGGGTGGGGGGTACTGGCAGGGCTGCGCCCTGCACCCGCCTCAAGCAACGTCAACAGCAACGGCAACAGCGGGCTATACGTGGGATGGCGGGGTGGGTCCGGTTGCGGGGGGCGCCGTAAACCCGTCCCTGGGGGCTTGGCAGCCGCATCCATGCGGCTGACACCTCCGCAACCTGACCCACCCCGCCTTCGACAGTTTTCCGCGATCTGTCGGAACGACGTATTGCCTTGGTGGGTGTCGACCTTGGTCGACACATCTGTCAGATATCGAATGAGTCATCCACGCATGGCGTGGACCTACTGTGTCGACCAAGGTCGACACCTACCAACAGCCGCCGGAATCTGTCGAAGGCGGGGCACTGTGGGTTTGCGGGGTGTGAGCCGCATGGATGCGGCGACCAAGCCCCCATGGACGGGTTTACGGCGTCCCCGCAAACCCACAGTGCCCCGCCATCCCACGGAATGCCGCTCTGGCTTTTGCTTTTGCTTTTGCATTGAGCAGGTGCAGGGCTGCAAGCCCTGCCGATACCCTCACTCCGCCGGGCAGTACGCCTTGATGGCGGCTTCCGCCAATCCCTTCTGCGCGCTGCGCTGTTCCGGGGTCAATGGGGTATCGGCCTTGCCGTCGCCATTGGTGTCCTGCATCACCTGGCCGGAGCCGTCCAGCAGGGCCAGGTTGGCACGGGCGGTGCTGCACTGCTCCGGCACCGGCGCGGCCGGGGTTTCGGCGCTGGCCGCGGGCTGCGGGCTGCGTGCCTGCTCGCGGGTCTCGAACTTCTTGCCGGCCGGCGGGGTCTCCGAGTACTGGGTCACGCCATTGGCGTCCTTCCATTTATAGACTGGGCCGGCCACGGCGCTGGCACTGGCCAACAGCAGCAGGCATCCAAGGCAGTACAGGGCGCGCATGGCAAACTCCATGGAATGGGCGTAGAACGCCGATTGCAGCATTGGCGCCGAGCACTGGCAAGTCGATTAAACTGGATTCCATGGACCCGATCACACCGCCGCCGCGTTCGCGCACGATTTACCTGCTGCCCAACCTGTTCACCACCGCTGGCCTGTTCGCCGGCTTCTACGCGATCATCGCCGCGGCCAACGGGGATTTCGTCAATGCCAGCATCGCCGTGTTCGTGGCGGCGGTGATGGATGGCCTGGACGGGCGCGTGGCGCGCCTGACCGGTACCAGCAGCGAGTTCGGCGTGCAGTACGACTCGCTGGCCGATCTGGTCAGTTTCGGCATGGCCCCGGCGCTGGTGATGTACCACTGGTCGCTGTCGTGGCTGAAGTTCGATGACCCGCTGCTCGGGCGGGTCGGCTGGGCGGTGGCGTTCCTGTATGCCGCCTGCGCGGCACTGCGCCTGGCCCGCTTCAACACCCAGGTGGCGGTGGTCGACAAGCGCTGGTTCGTCGGCCTGGCCAGCCCGGCTGCGGCCGGCCTGATGATGTCCTTCGTCTGGGCCTTCGCCGATGGCAACCTGGGCTGGGACGGCAACCAGCTGCGCTACGTGGCGCTGGCGGTGACGATCGTCGCGGCGTTGCTGATGGTCAGCCGCATCCGCTTCTGGAGCTTCAAGGGCGGTGCCGCCAAGGGCGGCCGTTCCGATCGCGTGCCGTTCCTGGTGCTGGCACTGGTGCCGGTGGCGATCGCCATCGCGGTCATTGATCTGCCGCGCGTGCTGTTCGCGGTGGGCATCCTGTACGCCTTGTCCGGTCCGGTGATGTGGGCCGTGCAGCGCCTGCGCAAGAAGCCCGAGGCCGCGTGAGCCAGGACCTGCCCGTGCTGTGGTCACCGGCCCAGCAGGCCTGGCTGCAGGCCATGGGCTACACCGTGTATCACGACGGCCAGCTGGCCGCCGAACTGGACGCCGCGTTGCAGTTGAGCGTGGCCGAAGCCGAGGCGGCCGCCGCGCCCCCAGCGGAATCGACGCGGGTCGGCGTTGCATCTCCATCGCTGGAACCCCGCGGCGAATCCGCTCCGGCATCCCGCCAGGAGCGCCCGGCATCGCCGCGTCGCGAGACCCCCGTCACTGCACCGGATACCGCGCCGGCACCGGTCCGACCGCTGCCGGGTGGCAATGCCCGGCAACCGGTGGTGCGGCTCCCGGATCGCCTGCAGATCGCACTGCTGCGTGCCTCCGGCTGCAATCCCAACGATCCCGCCACGCAGGCGCTGATGGACAGCTGGCCGCTGGACCAGCTGCGCCAGGATCCGGCCGCCAAGCGCGCGTTGTGGCCGCAGTTGCGTGCCCTGCGCAAGCGGGGCGGTGCATGAGCGCGGTCAGCCAGCCCGGCCCGGTCAGCCTGCGCGCATTGCGCGAAAGTGACCTCAATGCGGTGATGGCCATCGAGGTGCGCGGCTATCCGTTCCCGTGGACCCGCGGCATCTTCGTCGATTGCCTGCGTGCCGGTTATCCCGGTCTGGCAATGGAGCGCGACGGCGAGTTGATCGGCTACGGCGTGCTCAGCATCGCTGCCGACGAGGCCCATGTGCTCAACGTCTGCATCGATCCGCTGGCGCAATCGCGTGGGCTGGGTCGTCAACTGCTGCGCGCACTGGTGCAGTTGGCGGGCAACCGGGGTGCGCAGCGCGTGTTCCTGGAAGTGCGTCCGTCCAACACACCTGCGCTGGCGCTGTACCACAGCGAAGGCTTCAACGAGATCGGCCGCCGTCCACGCTACTACCCGGCGGCACAGGGCCGCGAGGATGCGGTGGTGATGGCCATCGAGCTGGTCGACGGTGACCTGCAGGCGATGCCGCCGCTGTAACGGAGAAGGGCTGCCGGCCAGCGGCTGGCACTACCGATGGATCTCCGCCGTCATCGACACATCACCTGCCGTGATAGATGCCAACCTTGGTTGGCACGGTCTGCTCACGCCAGCCGCAATGCCAATACCCCACCCACAATCAACGCCGCCGCCAGCCAGCGCGCGCGCGGTATGCGTTCGCGCAGCAGGAACACCGAGATCAGCAGCGCGAACAGGATCGATGATTCGCGCAGCGCCGAGACCATCGCCACCGGCGCCTGGGTCATCGCCCACAAGGCCATCGCGTAGGACGCCGTGGTGCCGACGCCGCCGGCCAGACCCAGCGGCCAATGCTGCCGCGCATAGTCCAGCACCGCGCCGCCGCGCGTGTACAACGCCCACAACGGCAGGGGAATGCCCGACAGCAGGAACAGCCACAGCGTGTAACTGAGTGCGCTGCCGGACTGGCGCGCGCCCTGCGCATCGACCAGGGTGTAGGTGGCGATCATCGCCGCGGTCAGCAGTGGCAAGCGCAGTTGGCCACCGCGCGCACCCAGTGCCATGCACAGGATGCCGGTGCTGACCAGCACCACGCCCAGCCATGCCGCCGGTGGCAGCTGCTCGCCCAGCAGGGTGCCGGCCAGCGCAACCAGGATCGGCGCGCTGCCACGCATCAGGGGATAGGCCAGGCTCATGTCGACCTGCTGGTAGCAGCGTGCGACCAGGCCGTAGTACGTCACCTGCAGCAGCACCGACGCGCCCAGCCACGACCAGCTGTGCGCGGCCGGGAACGGCAGGAAGGGCAGGGCGGCCGCCGACAGCAGCGCGGCGCTGCCGGTGACCAGTACGGTGCCGAGGAATTTGTCCGGCCCGCGTTTGACGATCGCATTCCAGCTGGCGTGCAGGGCCGCAGCCGCGAGGACCAGCAGGAAAATGGAAAGAGGCATCGGGCGATGATGCCATGCGGGTGAAACGTTCCGGATTTGGTGGGTGCCAACCTTGGCTGGCACATCGCTCAGTGCGGACCAAGGTCCGCACCCACCAGAGCGGAGGCGGGGTAGGTGCCAACCTTGGTTGGCACGCACCAGAGCGCGGTGTTACAGCTTCGCGCGCTGCTCGCGCAGGCCGGCCAGCTGGGTATTCCAGTCGGCCAGTCGCACGCGTTCCTGCTCGACAACCGCCGGCGGTACCTTGTCGGTGAACTTGGCCAGCTTGGTCTCGCTCTTTTCCTTTTCGGCGTCGACGCGGGCGATTTCCTTGTCCAGGCGCACGCGCTCGGCGTCGAGATCGACCAGGCCTTCCAGCGGCACCAGCAGCTTCAGTTCACCAACGATTGCGGCAGCGGCCGGCGGTGCGCTTTCACCTTCGGCCAGCCACTGGATGCTGTCCAGCTTCAGCAGGAACGACAGCGAGGCGCTGAAGCGTTCGATGCGCAGTCGGTCCTGTTCCAGGCCACCCTGCAGCCGCAGCGGCACCAGCTTGGACGGGGCGACGTTCAGCTCACTGCGCACGCGACGCACCGCACTGATCACCGCCTTCAGCCATTCCACGTCGGCCTCGGCCTGGGCGAAATCGCCTTCGAACTCGGCCGCGGTCGGGTACGGGCGCAGCGACAGCGTGGTTTCGGCCAGGCCCAGGCGCGGGGCCAGCTGCTGCCACAGCTGTTCGGTGATGAACGGGGTCAGCGGATGCAGCAGGCGCAGCAGCGCTTCCAGCACGTACAGCAGGGTGTGCCGGGTGCTTTCGGCATCGGCGGCGTCGGCACCGTTCAGGGCCGGCTTGCTCAGTTCCAGGAACCAGTCGCAGAACGCGTTCCATGCGAACTCGTACAGGCACTGCGCCAGCAGGTCGAAGCGGTAGGCGGCGAAATGGCCCTGTGCTTCGGCAGTGGTGGCCGCCAGGCGCGAGAGGATCCAGCGCTCGGCATCGGTGCGCGGCTTGGGCACGCCGGTGAACGCTGCGCCTTCAGTGTTCATCAGCGCGAAGCGGCTGGCGTTCCACAGCTTGTTGCAGAAGTTCTTGTAGCCTTCGGCACGGTTCATGTCGAACTTGATGTCGCGGCCGTGGGTGGCCAGCGCGGCGATGGTGAAGCGCAGCGCATCGGCACCGTGGGCGGCGATGCCGTCCGGGAATTCCTTGCGGGTGGCCTTCTCGATCTTCTCCACCATCTTCGGCTGCATCAGGCCACCGGTGCGCTTGGCGACCAGGTCGTCGATGGTGATGCCGTCGATGATGTCCAGCGGGTCGAGCACGTTGCCCTTGCTCTTGGACATCTTCTGGCCCTGGCCGTCGCGGATCAGGCCGGTGAAGTAGACGTCCTTGAACGGGATCTTCCCGACCAGGTTGTCGGTGGCCATGATCATGCGCGCCACCCAGAAGAAGATGATGTCGAAGCCGGTGATCAGCACCGACGACGGCAGGTAGCGGTCGAAACCACGCTCGGCCATGGCCTGCTCGTTCGGCCAGCCCAGGGTGGAGAACGGCCATAGCTGCGAGGAGAACCAGGTCTCCAGCACGTCGCTTTCCTGGTTCAGCACCACGTCGCTGCCCAGGTTGTTCTTCGCGCGCACTTCGTCTTCGCTGCGACCGACGTAGCAGCTGCCGGTGGCGGCATCGAACCACGCCGGGATGCGGTGGCCCCACCACAGCTGGCGGCTGATGCACCAGTCCTGGATGTTGTTCATCCAGTGGCGGTAGGTATTGATCCAGTTCGGCGGAACGAATGCGATGGTTCCGTCCTCGACCAGTTCCAGGCCACGCTTGGCCAGGTCGTCCATCTTCACGAACCACTGGTCGGTCAGGTACGGCTCGATCACCTGGCCGGTACGGTCGCCGCGCGGCACCTGCAGCTTGTGCGCCTTGGTCTCGACCAGGATGCCCAGGTCTTCCAGCTCGGCCAGCACGGCCTTGCGCGCGGCGTAGCGATCCAGGCCCTGGAAACGCTCCGGTGCGTTCTCGTTGAGCGCCGCCACCGGGGTGAACAGGTTGATCATCGGCAGGCTGTGGCGCACGCCCACTTCATAGTCGTTGAAATCGTGCGCCGGGGTGACCTTGACCACGCCTGTGCCGAACGCACGGTCCACGTAGTCGTCGGCGATCACCGGCACGCGGCGGCCGGTCAACGGCAGCACCACGCTCTTGCCGATCAGGTGGGCGTAGCGCTGGTCTTCCGGGTGCACCATCACCGCGGTATCGCCCAGCAGGGTTTCCGGACGGGTGGTGGCCACCACCAGGTAGTCGCGGGTTTCGCGCAGGGTTTCCACGCCGTCGGCATCGCGCTCGACGTGCTCGTAGCTCAGGCCTTCATCCAGCGTGTAGGCGATCGACCACAGGAAGCCATCTTCCTCGGCGCTCTCCACTTCCAGGTCGGAAATGGCGGTCTTCAGCACCGGGTCCCAGTTGACCAGGCGCTGGCCGCGGTAGATCAGGCCCTGTTCGTACCAGCGCACGAAGGCTTCGTTCACCGCGGCCGACGGCTGCGGGTCCATGGTGAAGGTGCTGCGCGACCAGTCGGCGGAGGTGCCGAGGCGGCGCATCTGGCGCTCGATGGTGTCGCCGGACTGCTGCTTCCACTCCCAGACCTTGCCGATGAAGCCTTCGCGGCCCAGCGAATCGCGGGTCTCGCCCTTGCCTTCCAGTGCCAGGTTGCGGCTGACCACCATTTCGGTGGCGATGCCGGCGTGGTCGGTACCGACCTGCCACAGCGTGTCGTAGCCGCGCATGCGGTGGTAGCGCACCAGCGCATCCATCAGCGTCTGCTGGAACGCATGGCCCATGTGCAGCGTGCCGGTCACGTTCGGTGGCGGCAGCAGGATGGTGTACGGCTCGCCCGTGCCGGACGGCTTGAAGTGGCCGGCCTTCTCCCAGGCCTCGTAGAGGTCGGTCTCGAAGGACTTCGGGTCGTAGCTGGAGGCGAGTTGGGTCATGCGGGGGAACCAGGAGGTAATCGTTGAAGGATCAGGGCGCGGCGGCGGCCCATCAAGGGGGCCGGGGCGCGCTTACATGTCGTGCTTGTTCAGGTCGTACCCGGCGGCCTTGTACTGGCGCCAGCGTTCGCGCAGCGGTTCGCGCGCTTCCGGATCGGCCGGGACCACTTCCAGCACGCGTTCGCACTGGCCCAGCCAAGGCTCATCGCGCAGGTTGATGACCAGCGGGCGCGCCGGCGCGTCGGTGCCCGGCACGGCGATCAGCACCAGGGCCTCTTCCTCGTCCATGTCCTCGCCGGCAATCTGATGCGGGATGTAGGCATCGTTGTCGAACGCCCACAGCAGCTCGTCCAGCTCCTCGGCCTGGGCCTGGTCGCGGGCCAGCACCAGGGTGAACAACCCGGCGTCGTTGGCCTTGCGCGCCAGTTCGCAGACCAGCCGCAGCGGCTCGGTCAGGAAACGGGGCTTGGCGATCAGGTAGAAGTCGGCGCGGGGCATGGCAGGGTCCGGGTCAGGCAGGGGCCCGGTCGTGCCGGGCGAGGCCCTGGCCGGCGGGGGCCGGCCAGGGTCGGGTACGGCATCAGGCGCGGGCGGCCTGGTCCAGCAGCCACTGGCTCAGCAGGCCGACCGGGCGGCCGGTGGCCATGCCACGCTTGCCTTCATCGCTGGCCACGCCGGCGATGTCCAGGTGCGCCCAGCGCTGGCCTTCGGCGAAGCGCGACAGGAAGCAGCCGGCGGTGATCGCACCGGCCCAGCGGCCGCCGATGTTGTAGACGTCGGCGAAGGTCGAATCCAGCATCGGCTGGTACTCGTCCCACAGCGGCAGGCGCCAGGCGCGGTCGAACACGTGCTCGCCGGCGGCCAGCAGCTCGTTGGCCAGGTCGTCGTGCTTGCTCATCAGGCCGGCGGTCTGGTGGCCGAGGGCGACCATGCAGGCACCGGTCAGGGTGGCGACGTCAACCAGCGCGGCCGGCTCGAAGCGCTGCGCGTAGGTCAGCGCGTCGCACAGGATCAGGCGGCCTTCGGCGTCGGTGTTGCCCACTTCGATGGTCTTGCCCGACATCGAGGTGATCACGTCGGACGGACGGTAGGCGTTGCCATCGATGGCGTTTTCAACGGCAGGCACCACCACGACGAGGTTCAGCGGCAGCTTGGCCTTCACGGCCGCGACGAAGGTGCCGATGACGTTGGCGCCACCGCACATGTCGTACTTCATCTCCTCGATGCCGCCCTGGGTCTTCAGGTTGACGCCACCGGTATCGAAGGTGATGCCCTTGCCGACCAGCACGTAGGGCTTGGCGTCGCCAGCGCCGGTCCACTTCAGCACCACCAGGCGCGGACGGTTGGCCGAGCCGCGGGCCACGGCCAGCAGCGAGCCCATGCCCAGCGCTTCCATCTGGTGCTCGTCGAGGATCTCGGCTTCGGCACCGTCGTGCTCGCCGGCGAACTTCACGCCCACTTCAGCCAGGTAGGCCGGGGTGCAGTAGTTCGGCGGCAGGTTGCCCAGTTCGCGGGCGAACTCGACACCGGCGGCGATGGCGTGGCCCTGGGCCAGCGCCTGTGCGTCGTCACCGGCGATGGCCAGCTGGGTCAGGCCGGCGTCGTCGGCCTTCTTCTTGCCCAGGGTGGCGGTGTAGCGGTAGGCGGCGTGATCGGCGGCGATCACTGCCTGGCGGATCGCCCAGGCGGCGTCGCGGTCCTTCACTGACACTTCGGACAGGGTGAACAGTGCGCTGCGTGCAGCACCGGCCTTCAATGCGCGCACGGCGTCGCCGACGGCCTTCAGGTACTGCGGCACGCCGAAGCGGGCAGCATCGCCCAGGCCGACCACCAGCACGCGCGGGGCGGTCACGCCCGGCAGGTCATGCAGCAGGGTGGTGGCGCCGGTCTTGCCGGACAGGTCGCCACGCTCGGCGAGGGCGGCCAGGCGGCCACCACTGGCGGCGTCCAGGGCCTGCGCGGCCGGGGTCAGGGTATGGTCGGCATAGGCGCCAACCACCAGGCAATCAACGGTGGCGGCGGCCGGAGCAACGTGGTTCAGGGTGAATTCGAGGGCCATTGAGCAGATTCCATTGGCGAGTCCGTACAATCGCAGGCCGTTTACGCCCAGACAGTAGACTGGGCGGCACCGCGAACGAACCCCAGAGTTTAAACCACCGCCCCATGTTGAAGCTCGACCGATACCTGCTGGGCGATTTCGTCCAGAGTTTCCTGGCTACCCTGATCGTCCTGCTGGTGGTCAGCGTGGGCGGCGTGCTGGTGGACATCCTCGGCAACATCGCCGACGGACGCCTGCCGGCCAAGCTGCTGTTCTCCCAGCTGGGTCTGCAGTTCATCGCCTACCTGCCGCTGATCCTGCCGCTGGCACTGATGCTGGGTCTGCTGCTGGCGGTCGCCCGCCTGTACCGCGACTCGGAAATGGCGGTCATCACCGCCATTGGCGTGGGCCCCAAGCGGCTGCTGCGGCCACTGCTGATGCTGGTGGTGCCGGTGGTGCTGCTGGTTGGTGCCTGCTCTCTCTGGCTGGGCCCCTGGGCTGGGCGGGTGGCCGAGCAGATGATCATCGAGGCCAACCGCAGCGTGCTGATGGCCGGGCTGGAGCCGGGCCGCTTCACCCCGCTGCCCAATGGTGGCGTGGTCTACCTGTCCTCGATCTCGCCCGATGGCACCCAGCTGGGCAAGGTGTTCATGCAGCTACAGAAGGACGACCGCCTGGAGGTGGTGTCGGCCAATGGCGGCCGCATGTTCTTCGAAGGCACCCGCCAGCGTTTCCTGGAGCTTGATGACGGCCACCAGGTGGAGGGGCCGGTGGCCGGTGGGCTGGATTACCGGCTGGCGACTTTCGCGCGCAACGATGTGGCGCTGCCTGATGGCGCGCAGACCCGCACCGAGGATGACCCGGAACTGATGCCGACCCTGGACCTGATCGGTGACGCGCGCCCGCAGGCGCAGGCGCAGCTGCACCGCCGCCTGGCACCGCCGCTGATCGCGCTGGCGTTCGCCCTGCTGACCGTGCCGCTGGGCCGCAGCTCGCCGCGCCAGCAGCGCTACGGCCGCATGATGCTGGCGCTGTTGGCCTACATGGTCGGCACCAACCTGATGTTCATCGGCAGTGGCTGGATCGCCAACGGCAAGATCCCGCCCGCGCTCGGCCTGTGGTGGTTGACCCTGCCGCTGCTGGCGCTTGCGATCTGGATGTATGCACGTGATGGCCGTCTGGGCCGCCCGAAGGGAGCACGCGCATGAGGCTGCGTCCGATGCGTTTCGACCTGTACCTGGGCCAGTCGGTATTCACCACGGTGCTGCTGACGTGGGCCGTGCTGGTCGGCCTGGACGTGGTGATGGCGTTCTCCGGCGAGTTCAAGGACATCGGCAAGAACGGCTACACGCTGGGCCATGCTGCCGCGTGGGTGCTGTATACCGTGCCGCGCCGTGCCTACACGATGTTCCCCACCGCTGCGGTGATCGGTGCGCTGATGGGCCTGGGCCAGCTGGCCGCGACCTCGGAGCTGACCGCGCTGCGTGCACTGGGCCTGTCGCGCAAGCGCCTCAGCGTTTCAGTGGCGATCGCGCTGTCGCTGCTGACCGCGGTGATGGTGCTCAGCGCCGAGACGCTGGGCCCGTGGGGCCAGGACCGTGCCGATGCGCTGAAATCCAGCGCCAAGTGGGGGCGCGATATCGCCACCAGCCGTTACTCCGGGTTGTGGGCGCGCGAAGGCGACACCTTCCTCAACGCGCAGAGTGGCGAAGAGCAGCTGGTCGGTGACAAGGGCACGCGCCTGATCCTGCGCGACGTGCGCCTTTACCGCATTGCTGAAGACGGCCGGATCGCCTCGCTGACCCATGCGGCCACCGTCGAGCATGACAAGGATGGCTGGGTATTGACGGGCGTGCGCCGGGACACCTTTGGTGAACGCTCGGCCACGCGTGAGGAAGTGGCGCGCGAAGCGTGGAATTCTTCGCTGGATCCGGCGGCGCTGGCCACCGGCATCGCCAAGCCGCGCAACCTCAGCGTGGCCGAACTGAGCACCAGCATCGCCTATCGCCAGCGCAACGGGCTGGATGCGCGCGACTTCGAGGATGTGTACTGGAGCCGCTGGTTCTATCCGTTGAACGTGCTGGCGCTGTGCCTGGCGGCGGTGCCGTTCGCGTTCGGTTCACTGCGCAGTGGCGGCATGGGCAAGCGCCTGTTCCTGGGCATCCTGTTCGCGCTGGCGTTCTGGCTGCTGCAGCTGTTCTTCGGCCGCATGGCCGGCGCGTTGAAGTTCGATTACCGCATTGCCTATGCGCTGCCGCCGATCGTGATGCTGGCGGTGTCGGGGTTGCTGTTCCGGCGGAAATCGGGCTGATCGTGATTGTTGTAGAGCCGAGCCCATGCTCGGCTGTCTCCGCTTCACTTCAAGGACGCTTCACTTCAAGGATGAACATGACCCTCTACCGCCTTCTGCCGTACATCGCGGCCGTACTGCTTTCCGCCGGCTGCAGCCGCTCTGCGGTCGACTTCGAGATCGACAATCCGACCGACGCACCGCTTACCCTGTCGATCGATGATCAGCAGCACGTCATTGCGCCGCACACTGCGGTGCCCATCAGCCTGGAGCCTGGCCAGTACCGCCTGCAGAGCGGGAAGATCGGCAACGTGCGCATGGTGGTCTATGCCGGTGGCATCGGTGGCCTGATCAACCCGACGCTGGGCGAGTACGTGATCGTCACCGAGCAGTACGTCACCAGCAAGACCAACTCCGGTGGGCTGGTGTCGAAAGTCGAGTTGAATGACGTGGAGATCGAGGGTCCCTACGTGAAGGCGACCGGTCTGTTGATTCCACGCCGCTGGGATGTGGGCCTGCTGGGCGAACTGCCCAGCATGGTGGTGTCCAACAGCCCGGATACTTCCTCCGATTACCGGACCAAGCTCTACAACGTGCCCGGATTCTTCGCATACCTCGACGCAGAGGACGATCTGCGGGCCGCGTTCGGACCTGATGGCTACAAGGCACCGGATGCGAAGGTTGAGTTCACCCCCGCTACCCTGCCGGAGCTTCCGGCTGCCTTCGAAGACAAGGGCAAGCCGATGCGCGACCTGTATGCGCAGTACCTGGCTGCCAGCGATGCCGGTGAGCAGAAGCGCCTGAAGAAGGCCAGCCTGAAGCTATGGCAGGACTTCGTGACGGCCCAGGGGAAGCTGAACGGCAAGATCCCGGTACCCGATGGCGTCAAGGCCACGAAGTTCTCGTCGCAGTTCTTCGATCTCTGGGCGCAGCCAGCGGTGATCCTGCCGGACCCGGCACCCGCAGGCTGATCGCAGCGTTGATCGTGTAGAGCCGAGCCGATGCCCGGCTGTTGAGTGCAACCGCGGAACGCAGCCGAGCGTAGCGTAGGCTCGGCTCTACAGGTCGTGCATCAGTGCTTCGGCATCCGCAACAGGCGGGTGCCGCTGGCGCGGTCGTGCCAGGTCAACCGCTGGCGGTCGATCCACGCCCACCAGAATCCCAGGCCGCCCAGCAGCAGCGACAGCGTGCCCACCGCAAAGCGCAGCCACAGTTGGCCGCGCCGCAGCGGCGCGCCATCGCTCGATTCCAGCTTCAACCGCCAGGGACGCATGCCCAGCGTCTGCCCGCCGCGACGCCAGCTGGCCGTCGCATACCATCCCGTGACCGCCCAGCACACGGCCCACAGCAGCCACTGCCAGGTACTGAACGGCGCGATGTTCTCGCGCTGTGCGTGGCCGCTGAATGTGTAGGCCAGGGTGAACAGCGTGCCAGCGAGCATCCATAGCGCCAGCACCGGCAGCGCGTCGTAGACCATTGCCAGCAGGCGCCACAGCAGCAGTGCGCGTGGGCGGGGCAGGTCGCTGGCGGCCGCAGGGGCCGTATCGATGGCGGGGCGGGACATGCGCCGAGCATACGCAATGCTGGCCGCATCCGCAGTGGCCCTCGTATCCTGCACGCATGGCCTCTGTTTCCACCCCCGCCGAACGTCGCCAGCTGGTGCAGCAACTGCCCGAGCTGCGCGCCGACGACAGCGCGCGCATCCAACGTTTCCTCGATGCGATCTGGGCCGAGAATGGACTGGCCCGCGCCAGCCTCGACAGCTACCGGCGTGATCTGGAAGGGCTGGCGCGCTGGATGGACGGGCGTGATGGTGGCCTGGCCGGCATCGAGCGGCCTGGCCTGTTCGATTACCTGGCCTGGCGCACCCGTCATGGCTGGTCGCCGCGCAGCAATGCGCGCCTGCTGTCGGCATTGCGCGGGTTCTTCGCCGATGGCGTGCGCCGCGGCGAACGCAGTGAGGACCCCAGCGCGCTGCTGGATCCGCCCAAGCTGCCGCGGTTGCTGCCCAAGGCACTTGCCGAAAGCCAGATTGACGCACTGCTTGCGGCACCGGACATCGACAGCCCACTGGGCCTGCGCGACCGTGCCATGCTGGAGCTGATGTATGCCGCCGGACTGCGCGTGAGCGAACTGGTGCTGCTGCCGGCAACTGCCGTCAACCTGCGCCAGGGCGTGCTGCGGGTCACCGGCAAGGGCAGCAAGGAGCGGCTGGTGCCGCTGGGCGAGGAATCCCAGCATTGGCTGGAGCGTTACCTGCAGCAGTCGCGGCCCCAGCTGGTCGGCAAGGGCAAGGTGCAGGCATTGGCGGATGGGCAGGCGCCGTTGTTCGTCGAGCCGACGCTGCACGCGCTGACCCGGCAGGCATTCTGGCACCTGGTGAAGCGCCACGCGCAGGTGGCGGGCATCGACCCGGCGCGGATCAGCCCGCATGGCCTGCGCCACAGCTTCGCCACCCACCTGCTCAATCGTGGCGCCGATCTGCGCGCACTGCAGATGCTGCTTGGCCACAGCTCGTTGTCGACCACCCAGATCTATACCCTGGTGGCGCGCGAGCACCTGCAGAAACTGCACGCCCGGCATCATCCGCGCGGTTGAGCGGTGGCCTGAACCCAGGCCCCGGGCGGTGCGCGGCGTCGCGGCCCGGTGCCGGTGGCTGTGTCAGAATCCGAGGTCTTCTTCTGCCGCGGACCGTTCCATGCTCCGATTTGCCATCGCCGCCGTGTTCGGTGCGCTCAGCCTGACTGCCTGTGCCCAGCCGGCACCGCCTGCTGCCAAGGCCCCTGCCACCGCTGCGGCCAAGGCCAGCCCGGCCGCCAACGCTTCGGCCGACCAGGCCGTGCGCACTGCGCTGACCGCGCTGAATCCCGGTTTCCAGGTGGATTACATCGGCGCAGCGCCGTTCCCCGGTTTCCGCGAGGTGGTCGTTTCCGGCCAGCTGCTGTACGTGTCCGATGACGGCCGCTACCTGTTCCAGTCGCAGCCGTACGACACCCGGGCCAAGGGGCCGGCCAACAGCGAAGGCCTGCTCGGTTACCGCCGTGACCTGCTGGCCAAGGCCAATCATGGTGACCGCATCGTGTTCGCCGCGCCGAACGCGAAGTACACGGTCAGCGTGTTCACCGACATCGAGTGCGGCTACTGCCGCAAGCTGCACCAGGACATCGCCGAGCTCAACCGCAACGGCATCACCGTCGAGTACCTGGCCTTCCCGCGCATGGGGCTGGGCAGCAAGGACTACACCGACATGATCTCGGTCTGGTGCGCGGCTGATCGCCGCCAGGCGCTGACCAACGCCAAGCGTGGTGGCAGTGTGCCGGCCAAGAACTGCACCAACCCGGTGGCCATGCAGTACGCACTGGGCCAGCAGCTGGGCGTGAACGGCACGCCGGCGATCTTCGCGCCGGACGGTACCCAGCTGGGCGGTTACCTGCCGCCGGCACAGCTGCGTGCGGCGCTGGACAAGCTGTCCGAGAAGCGTTGATTGCCGTCGACCATTTTCTGTAGAGCCGAGCCCATGCTCGGCTGCGGAAACATCAGCCGAGCATGGGCTCGGCTCTACAGGTAGGAAGCCGGGGGCGCGCTGCACCCCCGGCCTTTTTTTTACTTCAAGCCATCACTGACCGCCTTGGTCAGCGTGCCCTGTGCATCGTCCCCACTGAACTCCCAGACGAACGCGCCGCCCAGGCCCTGGGTCTTCACGTAGCCCATCTTGCGGGTGATGTTGGCCGGGGTGTCGAAGCTCCACAGCGTGCTGCCGTTGTAGATCCAGGTGGCACCGGCGGTGTTGTCGGTGTAGCCCGGCCACGCCAGGTTCTTCAGCACCTTCCAGTCTTCGATGCCGGCCTCATACGTACCCGGGGCGGCGCCGCTGGCGGCCTGGTACAGACCGTTGTTGGCGTTGGCCACACCGGTCCAGCCACGCCCGTAGTAGCCGATGCCCAGGTTGAGCTTGGCGGCAGGTACGCCACGGCTGATGAAGGCCTCGATGGCGTCGTTGCTGTTGTACAGCTTCTGGTCGCCGGTGGACGGATCATTCGGCGAATCGAACAGCGCCGACTGGTGATTGGTCTTCGCATCCCACGCACCGTGGAAGTCGTAGGTCATCACGTTGATGTAGTCCAGATACGGGTGGTAGGCGGCCGGATCGGTGACGCGGATCTTGTCGATGCCTGCACCCACCGCCACCGTCAGCAGCAGGCCCGGACGCACCGCATCGAGCTGGCGGCGGAACTCGGCCATCAGCGCGGTGAAGTTGGCGTTGTCTTCCGGCTTGCCGCATTCGATGCCGCACGCCACCGGGTATTCCCAGTCGACGTCGATACCGTCGAACACGCCCAGCGCGGCACCGGCACCACCTGCACCGTCGGTCACCGGCAGGTTGCCCTTGATGTAGGCATCGATGCACGAGGCGACGAAGGCCTGGCGGTTTTCCGGGCGTGCCGCGCTGGAGAAGCCGCGCGACCAGGTCCAGCCACCCAGCGAGATCAACACCTTCATGCCCGGGTACTTGGCTTTGAGCTGCTTGAGCTGGTTCCAGTTGCCGCGCAGCGGCTGGTCCCAGGTATCGGCGCTGCCGCTGACGCTCTCGGCGGCGCTGAACGCCTTGGTGTAATCGGCGAAGGCATCGCCACCGGCACCGCTGTTGGGGTCCGACGGTTGGGTGACGCCCACTTCGCAGCGGTTGTTGCGCACATTGCCGAAGGCGTAGTTGATGTGGGTCAGGCGCGCGGCTGAGCCGCTGCTGTCGATGTTCTTGACCCGGTAATTGCGGCCGTAGATGCCCCACTGGGTGAAGTAGCCGATGACCCGCTTGCCGGTGGTGCCGCCGTCGCCGGCCAGCGTGGTGGCGCTGATCTCGGTGCCTTGTGCCGACGCGTTGCCGGCGTTGTCGCGGGCGCGCACGCGGTAGCGGTAGGTGGTGGAGGCGGTCAGCCCGCCGTCGACAAAGCTGGCACTGGACGGTGAACCGACCAGGCTGCCGTTGCGGTACACATCATAGCCGGCCACGCCGCTGCCGCCGGTGTTGTCGGTGGACGGGCTCCAGTTGAGCGCGATGCTGTTGGCGGTGCGGGTGCCGACCGCCAGCCCGCCCGGCACGCTGGGCGCGGTGGTATCGCCACCGGCGGCGTTGACGGTGATGGTGATGGTGGCCGTGCTGCTGGTGGCGTTGTTGTTGTCGGTGGCCACCGCGCGCAGGGTGTGGCTGCCGGCGCTGGCATTGGCCCAGCTGGCGGCGTACGGCGCACTGGTGGCCACGCCCAGCGTGCTGCCGTCGCGGAAGAACTCGACCTTGGCGACGCTGCCGTCCGGATCGCTGGCGTTGGCGGTCACGTTGACCGTGCTGCCTGCGCTGAAGGTAGCGCCATTGGCCGGCGAGGTCAGGCTGACTACCGGCGGCTGGTTGGCGCCACTGCCATCGCAGGCACCGAGGTTGGTGTAGTAGGGCGCCCCGGCCGGATGGTCCGGCGGCGCGTTCCAGATGTCCTGGTTCGCCCGATAGAGGACGCCTCCTTTCTGCAGGGTATCGCCGGCCCGGTAGATCTTGGCCTGGTCCCACTGGGCCACCCCCGCACAGCTGGCGGCCTGCGCCAAGCCGGGCAGGGCGGAGGTACCGGCGGCCAGGGCAAGCAGCCAGGCCAGGCGGCGGGGACGACAGCTTCGGGTCGCACGTTCGGCACTGCGCACAATCGGGTCGTACATGGGTAAGTCTCCGATCAAAGGGCGCGCGGGCCCCGATGGCGCCGCGCGTGACGCAGGTCCGGGCGTCGCCCGGGAAGGCGACGGAGGGGGCGGACGGAGGTACCTGGGAGGCCGGGGAGAGAGTCCGGCACCAGGTGGGGACAACGTTGTCATCAATTGTGTGGTCAATCCGTGAGCAAGCGCATGGTTCGGTGATCTGGCGGAGAGCGGCGCTGGCGCACGGTCGGCAGCCATCGGCGGAGCCCCTCGTGGCTGGGGCTTTCCGCGAACAGCGGATTTCTGGGGTTGGCCGGGTGGATGGGCTACGCAGGGGACGCCGTGAATACGTCCCTGTAGGCTCGGGCGCGCCATCCATAGCGCTTACGCCCCTGCGCAGCCCACCCACCCGGCCACGGACAGGTTCCTGCGCGGGCAGCCACGGAAGACAGAACAAGAAGATCAAAAGCAGAAGCCGGTCGCTTCGCTCTTCAATGCCTGATTTCTGGCATTTCTCTGGTTGCCGGGCAGCGGCCGTCATGATGGCCTGCCCGAACCGTTGACGGATGACGGTGGCGAAGCGGTCTGGCAGGCGCTATCCGGTCTGGGGCGCTACCCTTCAGGACGTGCGCAAGGCGGTTCTCATCGAGGAACAGAGCCTCGAGTTCCGCGCCAGGCGTTTCCGTTCCGGTGGCACTTCATTCAAGATTTTTCCCAGGATGACCAATCGAATCGTTGTTGAAACCCATGTGAGGACGGGTGGGCAGTTTGTCGACTTCTTTGACTATCAAGGAAGGTTCAATACCAAGGACTCCATCGAAGGAGCGCTGGTCCTTACGATTGATGGCACGCCGCTTATCGACAAGAGCATGTTTGATTACGTCGATGACCTGTGGAGCTATCTGTCGGAAGGATTGCTGCAGGTCAGTGAAGGCAGATCGTTCAGCTGCTTTTTTCCTGACCAGCCCATCGAGGTCAAGCTGACCCCCGGCAAGCATCGACTGCAGGTGAGCGTCACCTGCCACAGTGAGGTTTCTGTTGCAGTCGACAAGGATGAATTTGTCAGGGTCATGAGCGAGCACGCACGCAGGTTCTTCACCCGGTTGCAGGCGTTGGAGCCTCGCGCCAACGGTACCTGCACCTACGCATTGGGATACCTGAACAGGATTCGTCGGTAGTTGCCGGCACAACCACGGGGGCCGGGCGCCGCCCCGCCGAAGCCCACCCCCGCTTCCGGTACAATGTCGGGCCCGTTTCCCAACTACGGTTCCCCGGACATGATGGTCCTTGAGGGCGCGCCCGCCCTGTCGCCGTTCCGCCGCGAACGTCTTGAATCCCGCCTGCAGTCCATCGCTCCCTCCCTGCGCATCAGCGGTGCCTGGCACGTCTACTTCGTGCAGCCCGAAGGCAGTGCCGCTCCCGACCTTGCCACCCTGTGCCGCATCCTCGAAGCTGCGCCGCAGGCCGAGGCTGTGGCCGAAGGCGCGGTCAGCCGCATCGTGGTGCCGCGCCTGGGCACGCTGTCGCCGTGGTCGAGCAAGGCCACCGAACTGGTGCGCGGTGCAGGCCAGCCGGTCAGCCGGGTCGAGCGCGGCCTGCGCATCGACGTGCAGGGCTGGCCGGCCGATGCCGCCGCCCAGCAGGCGCTGGTCAAGGCGCTGCACGATCCGATGACGCAGTCGGTGCTGGAAACCGTGGAACAGGGCCAGGCGCTGTTCTCGACGCCGGCCCGGGGCGAACTGGAACGTGTGCCGGTGGACCAGCTGGAAGCGGCCAACCAGCGCCTTGGCCTGGCCATGGCGCAGGACGAGATCGACTACCTGCGCGAACGCTTCACCGCGCTGGGCCGCTCGCCCTCGGACGTGGAACTGATGATGTTCGCGCAGGCCAATTCCGAGCACTGCCGGCACAAGATCTTCAACGCCAGCTGGACCATCGACGGCCAGGAACAGGACCGTTCGCTGTTCCGGATGATCAAGAACACCCACCAGCAGACCCCGCAGCACACGCTCAGCGCGTACAGCGACAACGCCGCGGTGATCGAAGGCCATCCGGCCTCGCGCTACCGCCCGGACCCGGCCACGGGCGAATACCGCCGCGAGCCGCAGGTGCCCAGCGCGTTCCAGATCAAGGTGGAAACGCATAACCACCCGACCGCGATCGCGCCGTTCCCGGGTGCCTCGACCGGCAACGGTGGCGAGATCCGCGATGAAGGCGCCACCGGCCGTGGCGGCAAGCCCAAGGCCGGCCTGTCCGGTTTCTCGGTCTCGCACCTGCGCATTCCCGAGCTGCCGCAGCCGTGGGAAGCCCCGCGCGCGCTGAACCCGCGCATGGCGCCGGCACTGGAAATCATGACCGACGGCCCGCTCGGCGGCGCCGCGTTCAACAACGAGTTCGGCCGCCCGAACCTGCTCGGTTATTTCCGCAGCTTTGAACTTCCCGAAGGCGCCGATCTGGTCCGCGCCTACGACAAGCCGATCATGCTGGCCGGTGGCCTGGGCGCGATCGATCGCATCCAGGTCGACAAGATCAAGCTGCAGGCCGGTGATGCGGTCATCGTGCTGGGCGGCCCGGCCATGCTGATCGGCCTGGGTGGCGGTGCCGCCAGTTCGGTGGCCTCCGGCGAAAGCGCCGAAGACCTGGACTTTGCCAGCGTGCAGCGCGACAACCCGGAAATGGAACGCCGCTGCCAGGAGGTCATCGACCGCTGCGTGGCGATGGGTGCCAACAACCCGATCAAGTTCTTCCACGACGTCGGCGCCGGTGGCCTGTCCAACGCCATCCCCGAACTGCTGCACGACTCCAATGTTGGCGGCGTCATCGACCTGGGCAAGGTGCCCACCGATGATCCGTCGTTGTCGCCGATGCAGCTGTGGTGCAACGAATCGCAGGAGCGCTACGTGCTGGGCGTCGCCCAGGAACGCCTGGCCGAGTTCGCCGCGCTGTGCGCGCGTGAGCGCTGCCCGTTCGCCGCAGTGGGCGTGGCCACCGCCGAAGAACACCTGGTGGTGGCCTACGGCGCCGTGCCGGGCCACACCCCGGCCGACGCACCGATCGACCTGCCGATGGACGTGCTGTTCGGCAAGCCGCCGAAGATGCACCGCGATACCGCGCACCCGCCGGCCCCGCGCTGGCCGGCGCTGAAGACCGGCGGGCTGGACCTGCAGGAAGCCGGTCTGCGCGTGCTGGCGCACCCGACCGTGGCGTCGAAGAACTTCCTGGTCACCATCGGTGACCGCAGCGTGGGCGGTCTGACCGCGCGCGAACAGATGGTCGGCCCGTGGCAGCTGCCGGTGGCCGACGTGGCCATCACCCTGGCCGACTTCGACGGCGTGGCCGGCGAAGCCATGTCGCTGGGTGAGCGCACGCCGCTGGCCCTGCTCGATGCCGCCGCTTCGGCGCGCATGGCCGTGGGCGAAGCGCTGACCAACCTGTGCGCGGCGCCAGTGGATGCGTTGGATGAGATCAAGCTGTCGGCGAACTGGATGGCTGCTGCCGGCCACCTGGGCGAAGACGCGCTGCTGTACGACGCGGTGAAGGCGGTGGGCATGGAGCTGTGCCCGCAGCTGGACATCAGCATCCCGGTGGGCAAGGACTCGCTGTCGATGCAGGCGCAGTGGCACGACCAGGGCGAAGCGCACAAGAGCGTGTCGCCGGTGTCGCTGGTCATTTCGGCGTTCGCGCCGGTGGCCGATGTGCGCCAGCAGCTGACCCCGCTGCTCGACCGCGAGGTGGACAGCGAGCTGTGGCTGATCGGCCTCGGTGCCGGCAAGCAGCGCCTGGGCGGTTCGATCCTGGCCCAGGTGCATGCCGACCACGGTGACCTGCCGGCCTTCGCCGGTGCTGCCCCGGACCTGGACGACCCGCAGCGCCTGCGTGGCTTCTTCGAACTGATCCGCGATGCGCGCCAGGCCGGCCTGCTGCTGGCGTATCACGACCGCAGCGACGGCGGTGCCTTCGCCGCCCTGTGTGAAATGGCCTTCACCTCGCGCCTGGGCCTGGACATCACCCTGGACGCCTGGGGCGATGATCCGTTCCGCAGCCTGTTCAATGAAGAGCTGGGCGCAGTGGTGCAGATCGCGCGCGAAGACCGCGCGGCGTTCGCCGATCTGGTTGAGCGTCATGCACTGATCGAATGCGCGCAGCGCATCGCCAAGCCGACCACCGCACCTGTGGTGCGCGTGTCGCTGGGCGGCGAGAACCTGGCCGAGTGGCGCTGGGAAGCGCTGTTCGACGCCTGGTGGTCGGTCACCCACGCCATGCAGAAGCGCCGCGACAACCCGGAAAACGCCGACGCCGAACGCGAGGTCGCGCGTGCCTTCAATGCGCCGGGCCTGAAGCCGAAGCTCAGCTTCGACCTGGCCGAGGACGTGGCTGCTCCCTTCATCAACACCGGTGCGCGCCCGCGTGTGGCTGTGCTGCGCGAGCAGGGCGTCAACGGCCAGATTGAAATGGCCAACATCTTCGAACGTGCCGGCTTCCGCGCGTTCGACGTGCACATGA
This sequence comes from Stenotrophomonas maltophilia, assembly GCF_013464485.1. GTDB lineage: Bacteria > Pseudomonadota > Gammaproteobacteria > Xanthomonadales > Xanthomonadaceae > Stenotrophomonas > Stenotrophomonas maltophilia_AW. Next base: position 146,486 of record NZ_RAUX01000010.1, on the reverse strand, counting down.
GCGACCTGATCGAAGGTCGCGTGGCCCTGCAGGACTTCACCGGCCTGGTTGCCTGCGGCGGCTTCAGCTACGGCGACGTGCTCGGTGCCGGGCGTGGCTGGGCGACCTCGATCCTGGAGCGCAGCGCGCTGCGCGATGCCTTCGCCGCGTTCTTCGCGCGCGAGGACAGCTTCGCGCTGGGCGTGTGCAATGGCTGCCAGATGATGAGCCAGCTGAAGGACATCATCCCCGGTGCCGAACACTGGCCGCAGTTCCGCCGCAATGCCAGCGAGCAGTTCGAAGCCCGTACCGCGCTGCTGGAAGTGGTGGAATCTCCATCGATCCTGCTTCGTGGCATGGCCGGTTCGCGCCTGCAGGTGGCAGTGGCGCATGGCGAAGGGCAGGCGGTGTTCGACAACGCCGTCGACCAGGCCGCAGCCCGGGTCTCGCTGCGTTACATCGATGGCCACGGCAACGTGGCCAGCCAGTACCCGCTGAACCCGAACGGTTCGCCGGACGGCATCACCGGCCTGACCAGCACCGATGGCCGCGTCACCATCATGATGCCGCACCCGGAACGCACCCCGCGCGCGTTCAACATGAGCTGGGCCCCGGCCGAGTGGCAGGGCGATTCGCCATGGATGCGCATGTTCCGCAACGCGCGGGTGTGGTGCGGTTGATTGCATCACATCGCGCAGGCATCAGTGCCACCGCGTATGGAAAAACCCGCCGTTGATCGGCGGGTTTTTCTTTGCGTGCGTGAAAGTCCTGATGTGCCCGCTAGTTACATGGATTTTCAGGCGACGATGTATCGTCACGCGCGGCTAACAAAATCATTTTATAAACAGGCGAAATAGTGAACTGTTTCACGGCAATAGGATTTGTCGTGTCAAAGTCTTGACGATCTGCAAAGTTGCCGTTAACACTTGAACCCCGTTTCAGAAGCATTCATTTCGCAGTAACCGGTTGGCGCACGCGCTCGGTTTTCTTTCGCTGCGCGCCGTTCGGCAATACCCCGCAGTAAATCACGCGAATAGACGCCCCCAGGGGACGTTGGGCCGGAAAGCCCAGCGGTGGCGTTGCTTTGCCCAAAACCAGTCCAATCAGGAGCCGTACCGATGAATCGGATTTATCGCAAGGTCTGGAACAAAGCACTGGGTCAGTTGGTGGTGGCCTCGGAACTGGCTTCCTCCGACAGCAGCAGTGGCGCGGTGGTCGACCAGCGCCGCGATGCGACGCAGGCCACCCCCGCATTGTTGGCGGTGGCACTGGGCCTGATAGTGGGACTGGGCATGGGGGGCACCGCCAGCGCGCAGTCGGTGCAGATCGGCGGTAGTGCCACCTGTGTGGCATTCAGCGGCAAGCTCCTCGAAAAGTGCCTGATCGAAGGCTCGGCCACGGCCAAGGGCAGCAACGCAGTGGCGATCGGCAGCAACAGCAGTGCCAGTGCGGCCAACAGTGTCGCGCTGGGTGCGGGCTCCAGGGCCACGCGCGCCAACACCGTCTCCGTCGGCGATGCCGGCAAGGAGCGGCAGATCACCAACGTTGCCGCAGGTACCCAATCCACCGATGCGGTGAACAAGGCACAGCTGGATGCGCAGGCGCGTGCCACGCAGGCTGCGCTGGCCGATGTGGCCGCAGACGGCAGCCGCTACTTCAAGGCCGACGGCGCAGGCGATGACAGCGACGCGGCGAAGATCGACGGCGAGGGGGCCCTGGCGGCCGGCGCCGGTACGCAGTCGCTGGCCAACGCCACCACCGCCATCGGCACCCAGGCCATCGCTGCAGGCATCGGTGCCAGCGCGTTCGGCCAGGGGGCCCTTGCGATCGGTGATGCCAGCGTAGTGGTCGGGCAGAGCGCGGCGGCATTCGGCCTTGGCGACACCGCCGTCGGTGCCAGCGCGTACGCCGCAAGCGAAAACGGTGCAGCGACCGCGCTCGGTGCACTCTCCGAAGCCACCGCCGATGGCGCCACCGCTGTGGGTGGCGGTGCTGTAGCGATGGGCCCGGGCAGTACTGCACTGGGTCGCGGCGCCACCGCCGCCAATGAAGCCTCGATCGCAGTGGGTGCATTCAGCACAGCCGTGGGTGAATACAGCACCGCGCTGGGTTCGAACTCTGCTGCGGTCGCCACCGGCAGCGTGGCGCTCGGCGCCGGCTCGCTGGCCGATCGTGTCGATAGCGTGTCCGTTGGTGCCGCCGAATACGGCCTGACCCGCCAGATCACCAGTGTCGCCGCCGGCACCGAAGATACCGATGCGGCCAACGTCGGCCAGTTGAAGGGCGTTGCCGCGGTGGCCGATGCCACCGCCAAGCACTTCCAGGCCACCGGCAGCGGCAACAGCGATGCCGGTGCACTGGCGGAGGGTGACGACGCGCTGGCAGCCGGCGAGGCCGCCAATGCCCTCGGTAACGGCACCACGGCGGTGGGTGCCGGCGCCACCGCTGTTGCGCAGAACGCCACTGCGGTGGGTAACAACGCGCTGGCCTCGGGCCAGAACAGCGCAGCATTCGGCAACAACGCGCAGGCCAACGGCCCCGGCAGCGTTGCCGTGGGTGGCGCCGCAGTGGATGCCAACGGCAACCCGTTGATCACCAGCGGCGGCGTACCGGTGGAAACCGGCGCCACCAGCGCGGGCGTGGGTGGCACCGCCGTCGGCGCCAGTGCCGAAGCCAGCGGCTTCGCCGCGTCGTCGTACGGTGTCGGGGCCTATGCCGCGGGTGCGCAGGCATCGGCGTTCGGTGCCGTGGCCAATGCCATCGGCGACTACTCCACCGCACTGGGCACGCAGAGCAATGCCACCGGCACCAGCAGCGTTGCCATCGGTGGCCCGGCCGATCTGATTCCAGGCCTGGGCTTCTTCGTGCAGACCCAGGCCAGCGGTGAAGCTGCGACCGCCGTGGGTGCCGGCGCCATTGCCAGCGGTGACCGTGCCGTGGCCAACGGCAGCCTCACCGAAGCTTCCGGTGCCGAAGCTACTGCGGTGGGCTACTTCGCCTACGCACCGGGGGAAAACGCCAGTGCGCTTGGCGCGCAGACCTGGGCCAGCGGTGCGCAGAGCACGGCCGTGGGCTACTACGCCACCGCGCGCGGCGCCAACAGCGTTGCGCTGGGCGCGAACTCCGAAGCCATGCGTGCCAACAGCGTGGCTGTCGGCAGCGCCGGCAACGAGCGCCAGATCACCAGCGTCGCTGCGGGCAGTGAAGCCACCGATGCGGTGAACAAGGCGCAGCTGGACGCGGTGGCGAACACTGCCGACAGCACCGCGCGCTACTTCCAGGCCCAGCCGGAAGCAGGCAGTGACGCAGGCGCACTGGCCGACGGCGAGGGCGCCATCGCCGCCGGTTCGTCGAGCAATGCGATCGGTGCCGGTGCGGTTGCGCATGGCGCGGCCGCGTCGGCCATCGGCGATGACAGCGTGGCGGTGGGCCGCAACAGTGCGGCCACCGGCAACGGCGGCGTCGCCATCGGTGGCCTGGGCCAGGCCTACGACGAATTCAACCAGCCGATCATCGGCGCCGACGGCACGGCGCAGCAGGTCGGTACCACCGCGGTTGCCGACGCAACAGCGGTCGGCAGTGGTGCGCAGGCGACCGGCGCCGCCAGCAGCGCCTTCGGCAATGCTGCCAGGGCCAGTGGTGACAACAGTTTCGCCGCAGGCGGCAGGTCACGTGCAACCGGCGCCTACGCGGTGGCGGTCGGTGACAGCGCATTCGCCAGCAGCGATGACAGCACCGCCATGGGCGGCTACAGCTGGGCTACCGCCAGTGGTGCCAGCGCTTTCGGTTCCGGCGCATGGGCCACCGCCACCAATGCCTCCGCCTTTGGCAACGCGGCGTGGGCCAGCGGCAGTGGTGCCACCTCCATCGGCTACAACAGCTGGGCCAACGGCACCAGTTCCACGGCGGTCGGCCGCGGCGCCTTCGGCTATGGCGACAACAGCGTGGCGCTGGGCTTCCAGGCGCTGGGCAACAGCCTCAACAGCATCGCCATCGGTACCAACACCGTGGCCGGTGGTGAGAGCGCGATCGCGCTCGGCGCAGGCAGCAACGCCAGTGCCAGCAATGCCGTCGCGCTCGGCGCCGGCTCGGTCGCCAACCGTGCGCGTACGGTATCGGTAGGCAGCTCCGGCAACGAACGCCAGGTCACCAACGTTGCCGCTGGTACCCAGGCCACCGATGCAGTGAACAAGGCACAGCTGGATGCCGTGGCCAGCACTGCCAACACCACCAGCCGCTTCTTCCAGGCCAGCGGCAATGGCGATGACGTAGCCGGCGCACTGGTGGAGGGGGACAACGCACTGGCTGCTGGCGATGCCGCCAATGCCATCGGCAATGGCGCCACTGCGCTGGGCAGCGGCGCCAATGCGCTGGCCAACAATGCACAGGCGATCGGCTTCAATGCGCTGGCCACCGCTGCCAACGCCAGTGCCGTGGGCGCCAATGCACAGGCCACCGGTGAATACGCCACCGCGCAGGGCGCCGAGAGTGAAGCAAGCGGCGAGCAGAGTGCCGCGTTCGGCGCCGCGAGCATTGCCAGCGGCGCGGGCAGCACCGCTACCGGTGTGCTGTCCGAGGCCTCCGGCGAGGAAGCGGTGGCCGTGGGTTACTTCAGCAATGCCAGCGGCGATGCGGCCACTGCTGTCGGTAGCGAGAGCGTGGCCAGCGGCACCGCGTCGGCGGCCTTCGGCATCGGTGCCGAGGCCACCGGTGGATACAGCACCGCCATCGGCGGCTTCGCGCAGGCCTCGGCCTTCAACGCCACCGCCTTCGGCAACTTCGCCAACGCTTCCGGCTCAAACAGCGTGGCGCTGGGCGGCGATTCGGAGGCTTCCGGGGCCTACAGCACCGCTGCCGGCCAGGGCAGTCTGGCAACGGGCACCAACAGCGTTGCGGTGGGTGGCTCACTGTTCGGCCTGCTGGCCACCGAGGCCTCGGGCAACTATTCCACCGCCGTCGGTGGCGGTGCCTGGTCCGGCGGCATCAACAGCACCGCGCTGGGCAACGCTGCCGAATCACGCGGCGCCAACAGCGTGGCGCTGGGCGCCGATTCGATCGCCGATCGCGACAACACCGTGTCGGTGGGCGGCGGCGGCAACACTCGTCAGATCACCAATGTGGCTGATGGCACGCAAGGCAACGATGCGGTCAACAAGAACCAGCTCGATGCCGTGGCCACAGCTGCAGAAAAGACCAGCAGGCAGTTCCAGGCCAGTGGCAATGCCGATGGTGAAACCGGCGCACTGGTGGAGGGTGACAACGCTCTGGCCGCAGGTGATGCCGCCAACGCCATCGGCAACGGCGCCACCGCACTGGGCAGTGGTGCCAACGCGCTGGCGGCCAACGCCACCGCCGTCGGCATCGATGCACTGGCCACCGGCAGCAACGCCGCTGCACTGGGCAGCACGGCGCAGGCTACCGGCGAAGACAGCCTGGCCCTGGGCAGCGGTGCCAGCGCCAGCGAGGTCGGCGCAAGCGCGGTGGGCGCGCGTGCACAGGCCAGCGGTGCCTACAGCACGGCCACAGGTACCGAAGCCAATGCCAGCGGCGGGCAGGCGCTCGCCAGTGGTTTCCGCAGCACGGCTTCGGCTGATGGCACCACCGCAGTGGGTGGCTATTCCGAAGCCAGCGGTCGCCTCGGTACTGCCCTGGGCTACGGTTCGGCAGCCAGCGGTGCCAACACCACGGCAGTCGGTTTCGGCGCCGCCGCGGCCGGTACCGGTGCCGTCGCCGTGGGCCAGTCCAGCGAGGCCAGTGGTGAGGAGAGCGTGGCCATCGGTGGTAGCACCTTCTTCGGCCTGATCCCGTCGCGTGCCAGCGGCACCGGTGCGGCAGCCTTTGGTGCGGGTGCGTGGGCCACCGAAGACTACGCCACGGCCATCGGCTGGAACTCGTGGGCGGCAGGCAGCAGCGCCATCGCGCTGGGTGCAAACGCCACCGCCAATGGCAGTAACAGCGTCGCGCTCGGCGCCGGCTCCAAGGCTGACCGTGACAACACCGTGGCCGTCGGCAAGGCCGGTGGTGAGCGCCAGGTGACCCACGTCGCGGCCGGCACCGAAGCCACCGATGCGGTGAACAAGGGCCAGTTGGATGCGGTCGCCAGCGTCGCCGACAAGACCAGCCGGCAGTTCCAGGCCAGCGGCAATGCCGATGGCGAGGCCGGTGCACTGGTCGACGGCGACAACGCACTGGCTGCCGGCAACGCGGCCAACGCCATCGGCAACGGCGCCACCGCGCTGGGCAGCGGTGCCAATGCCATGGCCGCCAATGCCACCGCGGTAGGCTTCGACGCGCTGGCCACCGGCAACAATGCGGCGGCACTGGGTAACGCGGCCGAAGCCGGAGGTGCCGACAGCGTAGCCCTGGGCAGCGGTGCCAGCGCCACCGAACTGGGTGCCAGCGCCACCGGTGCCGGTGCCCAGGCCAAGGGCGCCTACAGTACTGCCAGCGGTGCGCAGGCCATCGCCAGCGGCACCCAGTCGCAGGCCAGTGGTTTCCGCGCCAGTGCCTCGGCCGATGGTGCCTCTGCGCTGGGCAGCTATGCCGAGGCCAGCGGTCGCCTGGCGACCGCGGCCGGCTACGGCAGCCAGGCCGCCGGCGCCAATGCCACGGCGGTGGGTGTGAGTGCAACCGCCAGTGCCGCAGGTAGCGTGGCGTTGGGCGCAGGTTCGGTCGCCGACCGCGCCAACACCGTATCGGTGGGCAGCAGCACCAGTGATCGCCAGATCACCCGTGTCGCTGCCGGTACCGAACGTACCGATGCGGTCAACCGCGGCCAGCTGGACGCCGTTGCCGCTACCGCCGATGGCACGGCGCGTTACGTCAAGGCCACCGGCGCGGGCAGTGCCAGTGCCAGCGGTAACGATGCTGCGGCCATCGGGTCTGCGGCCAGCGCCACGGGTGCACGCAGCAATGCGCTGGGTGCCAACGCGGCGGCCATCGGCAACGGTGCACTTGCATTGGGCACCAGTGCCGGCGCGTCCGGTGCCAACTCGGTAGCGCTGGGTGCGGGCTCGCGTGCACTGGATGCCAACGTGGTATCGGTCGGTGGCGGCAATGGCACCGACGGCCCGGCCACGCGCCGCATCGTCAACGTGGCCGACGGCCGCATCGCTGCCGGCAGCAGCGATGCCATCACGGGCTCGCAGCTCAACGTCACCAACCAGCGTGTCGGCGCAGTGGAGACCCGGGTGGGAGATTTCGATTCGCGCATCGCCACCGTGGAAACCACGGCGGCCAGCGCGGTCGGCTATGACGACGCCAGCCGTGACCGCCTGACCTTGTCCGGCTTCCAGGGCACCACCATCGACAACGTCGGGGCAGGCAGCATTGCCGCCGGCAGCCGTCAGGCCATCAATGGCGGACAACTGTTCCAGTCGCTCAGCGATGCGGCCAGTTTCCTCGGTGGCGGTGCCAGCGTCGGCATGCAGGGTGTGTTCGTGGCGCCCAACTACGTGATCCAGGGCGCCACCTACAGCAACGTCGGCGATGCGCTGGGCGCGCTGGACCGCAAGGTCAGCGAAATCGACCGTCGCACGGCCGGTGGCACGCGTGCCGGGACCGCCAGCCTGCGCGCAATGAGCACTCCGCTGGATGACAGCCCGCTGGCCAGCGCCGCTGATGCACCTGCAACGGCCGGCACGGCGCGCGTGCAGGGCACGCCCACTGCCGCCGCTGCCGGTGCAGGCATCCCGGTCGGCACCCCGGCGTCGGGCCTCAATGCCGTTGCCATGGGCGAGGGTGCCGTCGCCAGCGGCGCCTCGTCCACCGCCATCGGCCAGGGGGCCAGCGCAACCGCTGCGAACGCGGTGGCGCTGGGCCAGGGCTCGGTTGCCGATCGTGCCAACACGGTCTCGGTGGGCAGCGAAGGCAATGAGCGCCAGGTCACCAATGTCGCCGCCGGCACCACGGCCACCGATGCGGTCAACAAGGGGCAGCTGGACCGTGGCATGGCCACGGCCAACAGCTACACCGACAGCCGCGTCCAGGCCGTGGCCGACAGCTTCGATGTGTTCAAGGGCGAAATCGATGGTCGCCTGCGGCACATGGATCGCCGCATCGACCGCCAGGGCGCGATGAGCGCTGCGATGCTCAACATGGCCACCAGTGCCGCCGGTATCCGCACCCAGAACCGTGTCGGCGTCGGCATCGGTTTCCAGGGCGGCGAATCGGCGTTGTCGCTGGGTTACCAGCGCGCAATCAGCGATCGCGCCACGGTCACCTTCGGTGGTGCGTTCAGCAGCGACGACAGTTCGGTTGGCGTCGGTGCCGGCTTCGGCTGGTAAGCCACTCCATTGCGCCGGCGGCCACCCACGCCGGCGCAGCATCTGCAATGAGGGCCTGGGGGGAGGTCACGGCAATCCCGGCTGGGCCGGCCGGGAGTCGTCAAGGAATGATGGCCGCAGTGTTGGTTCGATCCATGACCCAGAAGAGGAATTTCGACGTGATCAAGAAGCAGAACCTTCGCATCAATGTGCTTGCCGCCGCTGTGCTGTCGATGACGGCCGTCGGTGCCGTCCACGCCGCCGGCCTGCCGACCCGTGAACCGGTGCGCCAGGCCAGCACCGCGCAGCCGGGAGCCGAGCGCATCATCGTCAAGTACCGCGCCGGTACCGCTGCAGCCAGTGACCGTTCGGCCAAGCTGTCCACCGTGCAGTCCGCATTGACCCGTGCCAGCCTGTCCGGCGGTATGTCCCGTGCAAGCACGCTCGGCCCGCAGGTGGTACGCAAGCTGGCAACCGGTGCCGATCTGGTCCGTGTGCAGGGCCGCCTGGCCCCGGCCGAACTGCAGCGTGTGCTGAAGGAACTGCAGGCCGATCCGTCGGTGCAGTACGCCGAAGCGGACGTGAAGCTGCGCCGCACCGAGCTGCGCGCCGGCAACGTGCAGCCGGCACTGGTACCCAACGACCCCTTCTACCAGCAGAACCAGTGGCACCTGCACAATGCGGTCGGCGGCATCAACGCACCGGCCGCGTGGGACGTTTCGCAGGGTGAGGGCATCGTGGTGGCGGTGATCGACACCGGCATCCTGCCGCAGCATCCCGACCTGGTCGGCAACCTGCTGGAAGGCTACGACTTCATCAGCGACGCGGAGACCTCGCGCCGCCCGACCAATGATCGCGTACCGGGTGCACAGGACTACGGCGACTGGGTCGAGAACGATAACGAGTGCTACGACGGCTCGCTGGCCGAAGACAGTTCCTGGCATGGCACGCACGTCGCTGGCACCGTGGCTGAGCAGACCAACAACGGCGTCGGCATGGCCGGCGTTGCCTACAAGGCCAAGGTACTGCCGGTCCGCGTGCTGGGCAAATGCGGTGGCTACCTGTCCGACATCGCCGATGCCGTGGTGTGGGCGTCCGGTGGTACCGTCGCGGGCATTCCGGCCAATACCAACCCGGCCGAGATCATCAACATGAGCCTGGGCGGCAGCGGCCCCTGCGGCAGCGCCTACCAGGACGCCATCAATGGTGCGATCTCGCGTAGCACCACCGTGGTGGTGGCCGCCGGCAACGAAGCCGACAACGCGTCCAAGTACCGCCCGGCCAGCTGCGAAGGTGTGGTGACCGTGGGTGCCACCCGCATCACCGGTGGCATCACCTACTACTCCAACTACGGTACCCGCGTGGACCTGTCCGGTCCGGGCGGTGGTGGCAGTGTCGACGGCAACCCGGGTGGCTACATCTGGCAGACCGGCTCCAATGCGGCCACCACGCCGGAATCCGGCACGCCGGGCTACATGGGCATGGGCGGTACCTCGATGGCCTCGCCGCACGTGGCCGCCGTTGCCGCACTGGTGCAGAGCGCGCTGATCGCCAAGGGCAAGGATCCGCTGACCCCGGCGGCGATGCGTACCCTGCTGAAGGAAACCGCACGTCCGTTCCCGGTCACCATTCCCGCTGCCACCCCGATCGGCACCGGTATTCTTGATGCGAAGGCCGCGCTGGCCAAGGCACTGGAAGAGCCGTGCACCGAGAACTGCGGGCCGGTGGCGACGCCGCTGACCAACAAGGCCGCCGTTGGTGGCCTGAACGGTGCTGCGGGCAGCAGCCGCCTGTACAGCTTCGAGGCCGCGGCCGGCAAGCAGTTCAGCGTCATCACCTACGGCGGCACCGGCAACGTCTCGGTCTACATTGCCCAGGGGCGTGAGCCGAGCGCCAGCGACAACGACGCGAAGTCCACCCGGCCGGGCACGTCCGAGACGGTGCGGGTGAACAAGCCGGTGGCGGCAACCTACTACATCAAGGTAGTGGGCGAAGCGGCCTACAACGGGGTGAGCATTCTTGCCACGCAGTAAGCACGCGCTGCTGTAGTTGAATGGGCGAAGCCCGTCACTGCATGTGACGGGCTTCGTCTTTTTACGAAAGGTGGTGGAGGGGCGGCGGAAATCATGGCTTAACTGCTAAAGTCGAGCCGATTGACAGGAGAGTCACGTGAACGCGCTTGCTGCAACTGCTGCCGACAACGCTGAAGGTCGCATCCTGGATGCGCTGCTGGCGCGTGGTCGGCTGAAGGAAAGCGACCTGGCGCGGGCGCGGCCGCTGCACGCCGAGGCGGGCGGCAGCCTGCTGGGCCTGCTGGTGCGGCTGGGACTGGTGTCCGAGCGCGATCAGGCGCAGGCCAGTGCCGAGGTGCTGGGCCTGCCACTGCTTGAAGGCAAGCAACTGCCGGAAGCGCCGCCGCAGGGCCTGGCCGAGGGCCTGCCGCTGTCGTTGCGCTTCCTCAAGCAGTTCCACGTCTGCCCGCTGGCGTTGGATGAACAGGGCGTGCGGTTGTGGCTGGCCGACGCGCACGATCCGTACCCGCAGCAGGCCGTGCAGCTGGCGCTGGGTGTGCCGGTCACGCCGGTGCTGGGCATGCGCGCGGAAATCGACGACCTGGTTGAACGCTGGTTCGGCCAGGGCCGCAGCGCGATGGGCGCGATCGTGGAAACCGCCGATGGTGAAGGCGGTGCGGTGGACGACATCGAGCATCTGCGCGACCTTGCATCGGAGGCACCGGTGATCCGCCTGGTCAACCTGGTGATCCAGCGTGCGGTGGAACTGCGCGCTTCGGACGTCCATGTGGAGCCGTTTGAGAGCCGGCTGAAGGTGCGTTACCGCGTCGATGGCGTGTTGGTGGAGGGCGAAAGCCCGCCAGCCAACCTCACTGCCGCAGTGATCAGCCGCATCAAGATCATGGCCCGGCTCAACATCGCCGAGCGCCGCCTGCCGCAGGATGGCCGCATCATGCTGCGCGTGCAGGGCAAGGAACTGGACCTGCGTGTAAGTACCGTTCCAACCGCACATGGCGAAAGCGTGGTGATGCGCCTGCTGGACCGTGAAACGGTGGTCTTCGACTTCCACCGGCTCGGCTTCACCGACGCGTTCCTGCCGCAGTTCCGCAAGGTGCTGGAACAGCCGCACGGCATCCTGCTGGTGACCGGCCCGACCGGCTCGGGCAAGACCACCACGCTGTATACCGCGCTGAGCCAGCTCAACACCGCCGACGTCAAGATCATCACGGTGGAAGATCCGGTCGAGTACCAGATCGAAGGCATCAACCAGATCCAGGCCAAGCCGCAGATCGGGCTGGATTTCGCCAACGCCCTGCGCAGCATCGTGCGCCAGGACCCGGACATCATCATGATCGGCGAAATGCGCGACCTGGAAACCGCGCGCATCGCGATCCAGTCGGCGCTGACCGGCCACCTGGTGCTGTCCACCCTGCACACCAACAATGCGGCCGGCGGCATCACCCGCCTGCTCGACATGGGCGTGGAGGACTATCTGCTCACGTCCACCATCAACGGCATCCTGGCCCAGCGCCTGGTGCGCCGGCTGGAGCCGACCCACGCCGAACGCTATGAAGCCTCGCCGGAGGAGATCGAGCGTTTCGAGCTGCGCCGTCTGCAACCGGAAGGGCCGATCCACCTGTACCGTCCGAAGCCTTCGGCACTGGCGCCGACCGGCTACCTGGGCCGCACCACCATCATGGAATTCCTGGTGATGAACGACGCGCTGCGCCGCGCGGTGATGCGCCGCGATGGCATGGGCGAGATCGAACGCATCGCGCGCGAAGCCGGCATGCGCACCATGTACGAGGATGGCCTGTCCAAGGCGCTGAGCGGGCAGACCACCATCGAGGAAGTGCTGCGCGTGACCGAGGAAAGCTGATGCGCGCAGGACGCCGGGGCTGACATGCCGAACTTCCGCTACAAAGCGCTGAATCCGCACGGCGAGATCTTCGACGGGCAGATGGAAGCAGCCAGCGAGGCCGAACTGATCGCGCGCCTGCAGGACCAGGGCCATCTGCCGATGGAGACCCAGCTGGCAGATGGCGGTGCGATCGGTGGCAGCAACTGGCGCAACCTGTTCCGCCAGCGGCCGCTGCAGGGCGCGGCATTGCTGCAGTTCACCCAGCAGCTGGCGACCCTGCTGGGTGCAGGCCAGCCGCTGGATCGCGCGCTGTCGATCCTGCTCGGCTTGCCCGAAGACGAACGCTCGCGGCGCGCCATCACCGACATCCGCGATGTGGTGCGCGGTGGCGCGCCGCTGTCGACCGCGCTGGAGCGCCAGCATGGGTTGTTCTCGCGTCTGTACGTGAACATGGTGCGTGCCGGTGAGGCCGGCGGCAGCCTGCACGAGACCCTGCAGCGTCTGGCCGACTACCTCGAGCGCAGCCGTGCGCTGCAGGGCAAGGTGATCAACGCGCTGGTCTATCCGGCCATCCTGCTGGTAGTGGTGGGCGGCGCGCTGCTGTTCCTGCTCGGCTACGTGGTGCCGCAGTTCGCGCAGATGTACGAGAGCCTGGACGTGGCGCTGCCGTGGTTCACCAATGCGGTACTGCAGCTGGGCCTGTTCGTGCGCGACTGGTGGGTGCTGCTGCTGGTGGTGCCGGCGGTACTGGTGCTGTTCTTCGAGCGCAAGGCACGGCAACCGGCCTTCCGGTTGGCGCTGGATGGCTGGCTGCTGCAGCGTCGCGGCATCGGCCGCCTGCTCGGTGAACTGGAAACCGCGCGGCTGGCACGCACGCTGGGCACGCTGCTGCGCAATGGTGTCCCCCTGCTGGGTGCCCTGGGTATCGCTCGCAACGTGCTGGGCAACCGCGCGCTGGCCGCCGATGTGGAAGCGGCCGCAGACGAAGTGAAGAACGGTGCCGGCCTGTCGCTGGCATTGTCGCGTGGCAAGCGCTTCCCGCGCCTGGCGCTGCAGATGATCCAGGTCGGCGAGGAATCCGGTGCCCTGGATACCATGCTGCTGAAGGCTGCCGATACGTTTGAACAGGACAGCGCCCGCCGCATCGACCGCCTGCTGGCTGCCATGGTCCCCGCGATCACGCTGGTGCTGGCCTCGGTGGTCGGTGCGGTGATCGTGGCCGTGCTGGTACCGCTGTACGACCTGACCAATGCCATCGGTTGACGATGGTTCCCTACGCAACCCCGACACTTCGCAACTGAAAGGACCGACCATGATTGCTTCCCGTCGACCAATCCGCCTTTCCTTCACCGCCGCACGCAACCAGTCGGGCATGAGCCTGCTGGAGATCATCATCGTCATCGTGCTGATCGGCGCGGTGCTGACCCTGGTTGCCAGTCGCGTGCTGGGCGGTGCTGATCGAGGCAAGGCCAACATCGCCAAGGCCCAGGTGCAGACCGTCGCCTCCAAGGTCGACAACTACCAGATCGATACCGGCAAGCTGCCCGGCTCGCTCAACGATCTGGTGACCGCACCGGCCGGTGTGGGTGGTTGGCTGGGCCCGTACGCAAAGCCGGCCGACCTCAACGATCCGTGGGGCCACGCCCTGGAATACCGCGCGCCGGGCGAAGGCCAGCCGTATGAACTGATCAGCCTGGGCAAGGACGGCAAGTCCGGTGGCAGCAGCGTCGACGCGGACATCCGCTACCAGCCGTAATCGGGCATGACGCATTTCCTGCCGCGCCGGCTGCCTCGCCCGCGCCTGCACGGCAGGCGCGCAACGGGCCTGTCGCTGCTGGAAATGCTGCTGGTGATCGCGCTGATCGCGGCGATCGGCTTGATCACTGCCGCGGGGCTGTCGCGCGGCTTTGCCGGCATGCAGCTGCGCAGCGCCGGCAAGGACATCGCCAATCAGCTGCGCATGGTGCGCGCGCAGGCGATCGCCCGCGGTGAGCCGCAGCGCTTCGTGATCGAGCCTGCGCAACGCCGTTGGGAAGGCGCGAACCAGCGCAAGGGCGATGTGCCGGCACAGCTGCAGGTGCAGTTCGAGGGCGCCGCGCAGCTGGCCACCGCGCCGGGGCAGGGCGTGATCGAGTTCCATCCCGATGGCGGCTCCAGTGGTGGTCGCATCCGCCTGCAGCGCGACGGTGCCGAATGGCGCGTCGACGTCGGCTGGCTGACCGGCGAAGTCCGCTCCGGCCCCTGGCGGGTGCCATGAAACGGCGTGCACGTGGCTTCACCCTGCTGGAAGTGATCATCGCCTTCGCCCTGCTGGGGCTGGCGCTGACCTTGCTGCTGGGCAGCCTGTCAGGTGGCGCGAAGCAGGTCCGCGAGGCCGAGCTGCGCACGCGTGCGGTGCTGCATGCGCAGTCGTTGCTGGCCGAAGCCGGTGTTGCCTCGCCATTGCAGGTCGGCAGCCAGCAGGGTGACTGGGAACAGGGGCGCTATCGCTGGTCATTGCAGGTGCAACCCTGGGTAGAGCCGCGTGCTGGAAACATGGTGCAGGCGCAGACGCAATCGCCGGGCGCACCCTGGCTGGCCGAGCTGCAGCTGCAGGTCCGCTGGGGCGAGGGTGAACGCGAGCAGCTGCGCTGGCGCAGCCTGCGCCTGCTGCCGCCGGACCTGGAGCGCGCGCGATGAAGCGCACGGCCTCAGGTTTCACTCTGGTCGAAGTGATGTTGGCCACGGTGCTGCTGGCCGGTGGCCTGGCGTTGGCGTTCGCAAGCGTGCGGTCGGCGATGGCGGTCAGCCAGCGTGGCGAGCAGATTGCCGCCGAGAGCGAACGCATGCGTGCGGTCGAGGCCCTGCTGCGGCGACAACTGGCCGGTGCGCTGCGCACGCCGCTGGAAGTGCCCGATCCCACCCGCGAGCCGATCTTCTTCCAGGGCGAAGAGCAGCGCATGCTGTTCGCCGCCGATCTGCCCGGTTATCTCGGCCGCGGTGGGGCGTACCTGCATGCATTGCAGGTGGACGGCCGCAGCGGCCAGCAACGCCTGCTGCTGGACCTGGTGTTGCTGCAGGAAGGCGAGCGCATTGCCGAGAATCCGCCGCGCCCGCCGGAGGTACTGGTGGAGAACCTGAAGTCGGTGCAGCTGCGTTATCGCGGCATCGATGCCAGCACCGGGCAGGTGACCGATTGGATGCCGCGCTGGGATGACACCCGGCGCCTGCCGATGCTGGTGGAGATCCAGATCGTACCGGCCAAGGGCGCTGCCTGGCCCACGCTGGTGGTCGCTCCGCGCGCGGGCGGCAATGGAGGTGCACGGTGAACCGGGCACGCGGCGCGGCACTGGTGCTGGTGCTGTGGTTGATCGCACTGATGACCGCACTGGTTGGCGCGTTCGCGCTGAGTGCACGGGTCGAGCACCTGCAGCAGCGGGTGCTGGACGACGATGCGCGCGGCCAGGAACGTGCACGGGCCGGCCTGGAGTACGCGCTGCTGCGCCTGTCCGCCGACCCGCAGCGGGCCCCCTGGCGTGCCGATGGACGCACCTATCGCTGGGCGTTCGATGACACCCGCATCGAGATCAAGGTGCTGGACGAGAACGGCAAGATCAACTTGAATCTGGCCGATGTGACCCTGCTGACGGCATTCCTCAAAGCATTGGGGGAAGACGAGGGCGCGGCGCGGCAGATGGCCGGCGCCATCGTCGACTGGCGCGATGAAGACAGCCTGTTGCAGCCGGGAGGCGGTGCGGAGGCACCGGACTATGCCGCGGCTGGATTGCCCTACGGCCCACGCAACAAGCGTTTCGAGACGCTCGGCGAGCTGCAGCGCGTGCTCGGGATGCGCGGACCGCTGTACAAGGCGATGCTGCCGCACCTGACCCTGTACAGCCGCCAGGCGCGGCCGGATCCGCAGTTCGCCAGCGCGCCGGTACTGACGGCTCTGGGCCTGGATGCGGAGACCGTGCTGGCCCAGCGCGCCCAGCAGGAGCGTGATGCAGATTCCGCTGTCGATGCGACAACGCTTGCCAGCGGCAGCGGCACCTATAGTATCGAGTCTCGTGTCATCGACGGCAGCGGACGCCGCTCGGTGTTGCAGGCAGTGGTACGCAACGGCTCGGGCGGGGTTCCCGGGCGGTCCTACACAGTGCTTCGCTGGGAGCAGGGAATGACAGCAAGATGACGGCTTGGCAGGACAGTGTGCGGCAGGTGCAGGGCCGGATCGGCCCCGGAGCCGGCCGTTTCCTGCGCTGGTGGCGGCAATCGCTGCTGGCGTGGGTGCCGGCCCGTTGGCAATGGGCGCTGGGCTGGGCGCAGGCACGCCTGCTGCTGCAGCGCGAAGGTGACCAGCTCCAGGTCTGGCGCGAGGCTGGCGAGCGGCGTGAACCGGTGGTCCGGTTGCCGTGGCCGCTGTCGCCGGCCGAACTGGACCGCCTGCTGGAGCCACGTCTGCGCAGCCTGCCAAGGGTATGGCTGCTGCCGGCCAGCGAAGTACTGCGTCGTCATCTGCGGCTGCCCGCCGCTGCCGCCGATCGCCTGCGGGCGGTGGTGGGTTTCGAGATCGACCGCCAGACGCCATTCGAAGCCAGCCAGGTCAGCTACGACGTGCGGGACCTCGGTGGTGCGGGTGAGGGCCAGCTGCAGGTCGAACTGATCGCCTGGCCACTGCGCCAGCTTGAAGCGTGGCGGACCAGCGTGGGCGAGTGGGCCGATGCACTGGCCGGTGTCGATGCCATCGACGTCGACGGAGACCCCCTGCAAGTGAATCTGCTGCCCCCGGCGCAGCGCCAGCTGCGGGCGGATCCGATGCGGCGCTGGAACCTGCTGCTGGTGCTGGCCGCAGCGGTGATGCTGGTGCTGGCCGGCCTGCAGCTGCTCGACAACCGTCGGGCGGCCGCCGATGAACTGCGTGCCCAGGTGGAGCGCAGTGCGGGCAGTGCGCGTGGCGTGGCCAGTGAACGTGCGCAGCTGCAGGCACTGATCGATGGTGCCGCGTTCCTGGAAAAGCAGCGCAGCCAGCGCGCCGGAACGGTGGAAATCTGGAATGAACTGACCCAGCGCCTGCCGGAGGGCACCTACCTGGAAAAGCTGGCCATCGAGAACAACAACCTGCAGCTGATCGGGCTCAGCCGCGAGGCGTCGCAGCTGGTGCAGCTGCTGCAGGACGCACCGCAGTGGCGCAAGGTCAACCTGACCGGCGTGCTGCAGGCCGACGGCGCCGCCAGCGGTCGTGATCGTTTCACCATGACCGCCGAACTGCAGCCGTTGCCGGCGGCAGCCCCGGTCCGGGAGGCGGCCGATGCCGATGCCAAGCGCACGCCGTGACCGCTGGCTGGCACTGGCGCTGCTGCTGGCAGTGCTGGGTCTGGCCTACCTGCTGCTGGTGCACCCCTGGTTCACCCAGCCGCTGCGCGAAATCGATGCCGACGTGGCCGCCCTGCGCGAGCGCGAACAGCGCGTGCAGGCGCAGCTGCAGCAGCAGCCGCAGATCGAACAACGCCTGCGCGCCACCCGCGAGGCACTGCAGCAGCGGCCGGGTTTCCTGCGCGAAGCCACCGCCGAAGCCGCTGCCGCTGCGTTGGGTGCCCGATTGCAGGATGCGGTGGCGATGGCCAGCCCGGGCAACCGCAGCTGCACCATCAGCAACCGCACGCCACTGACCGACAACCGCCGTGACGCCGAATTCGTGCGCGTGGCCATGCAGGTGCGCCTGCGTTGCGGTGTGTCTGAACTGGCCACGGTGCTGCACAGCCTGGAAACCGGCAGCCCGCGCCTGTTCGTCGACAATCTCAACCTGATCGCGCAGCGCTTCCAGCAGTCGCCGAATGAATCCGGGCTCGGCCTGGACGTGTCGTTCGAACTGGCCGGTTACCTGCTGCCCGGTGCCGCTGCCGATGGTGCTGCGACGGCACCTGCAGCCGAACCGGGCGCGGCGCCGCAACCGCCTTCGACCGCACCTGCGCCCGCAGCCGCACCGGCTGCACCGGAAGAAGGGCAGGAGGTGGCTGATGAAGCTTGAGCAGATCAGCCTGCGCACCGGTTTCCTGCTGGCACTGGCCGGCTGGGCGGCAGCGGTCTGGCTGGCCACCGGCTTCGGTCTGGGCAGCCAGCTGCCAGAGGCGGATGGCGATGCCGATGCGGTGCCTTCGTTGCCGGTGCTGCAGCCCCTGGGCGCCGAACGCATGGCCAGCGCCGACAGCTACAGTGCCATCGGCGAGCGACCGCTGTTCGCCGAGGACCGCAGGCCGAAGCCCTACCTGCTCGGTGGCAGTGAGCCCGCCGCCAGCGCCGCGCTGCGACTGACCGGCGTGCTGCTGGCCGGTGACTTCGGCATGGCCACCTTCAGCACCGAACAGAACCGCTCGCTGCGCCTGCGCCTCAACGGCGAAGCCGTGGACGGCTGGCAGCTGGTGGCACTGCAGCCACGCCAGGCCACCGTGATCGGTCCGGGTGGCAACCAGGTGCTGGAACTGGCGGTGTTCAATGGGCAGGGGGGAGAGCCGCCGACCGTGCTGCGCGGTGCCAATGGTGCGCCGCCGGCCGGCGCGGTGGTCGTACCGCCGCCGCCTGGCGCTCCGCCGGCACCGCCTCCGGCGGCTGCGGCCACCGTACAGGCAGCGCCCGCGGGCAACCCGCCATCGCCCCCGGCCGCGGCTGCCACACCACCTGCCAGCAACAACGGCCCCAGCGAAGCGCAGATGCAGGCCATCCGTGAACGCATCCAGGCCCGTCGTCGCCAGCTGCAACAACAACAACAGCAGCAACAACCGTCGCCGCCCCCGGGCGATGGCACCAACCGATAGAGTGAATGCATGAGCCTGCGTTTTCTTCCCTGGTCCTTTGCCCTCGCGCTGCTGGTCGGCTGCAGCACCGTGTCCGCGCCGCATGTGCAGCGCAAGGGCAACCTGTCGCCCACTGCCGAGGCCGGGCAGGCCGCTGAGGTGGCCGCCGATGCCGCACGTGATGCCCAGAGTGCTCCGCAGGCGGTGATCCGTCGTGGCACCGGCACCATGATCAATCGTGAAGCAGCCCGCGCGCCTGCGCCGGCCCTGCATGGCGCCAGCACCGGTGAGGCAACCTTCAACTTCGAAGGCGAGTCGGTGCACGCGGTGGTCAAGGCCATCCTTGGCGACATGCTGGGCCAGAACTATGTGATCGCACCGGGCGTGCAGGGTACGGTCACCCTGGCCACGCCCAAGCCGGTATCGCCAGCGCAGGCGTTGAACCTGCTGGAAATGGTGCTGGGCTGGAACAACGCGCGCATGGTGTACAGCGGCGGCCGCTACAACATCGTCGCCGCCGACCAGGCGTTGGCAGGCACGGTTGCGCCAAGCACGGCGCCGGCAGCCAGTGCGCGTGGCTTCGAGGTGCGGGTCATCCCGCTGCAGTTCATCTCCGCCACCGAAATGAAGAAGGTGCTGGAGCCGTATGCGCGGCCCAATGCCATCGTCAATGTCGACAGTGGCCGCAACGTGATCACGCTGGGCGGCACCCGCGCCGAGCTGGAAAACTACATGCGCACCGTCGAGATCTTCGACGTCGACTGGCTGTCGGGCATGTCGGTGGGCGTGTTCCCGATCCAGTCGGGCAAGGCCGAGCAGGTCGCCGCCGACCTGGAGAAGGTGTTCGGCGAGGAGAGCAAGACCCCCAGCGCCGGCATGTTCCGTTTCCTGCCGTTGGAGAACGCCAACGCCGTGCTCGTGATCACCCCGCAGGTGCGTTACCTGGACCAGATCCAGCAATGGTTGGACCGTATTGATACTGCTGGGGGCAGCGCACGCCTGTTCTCCTATGAACTGCGTTACATCAAGGCGCGCGACCTGGCCGAACGGCTCAGTGAAGCCTTTGCCAGCAGCGGCAATCGCGGCGGCCCCAGCCCCGCCTCGCTGGCCCCTGGCGCGATGCCGTCGCAGCTGGGCAGCGATGGCGACCGGAGCATGGACGGCAGCAGCAACGGCAGCAGTTTCGGTTCGGCCCCGGGCAGCAGTTCCAGCGGGAGCGGGAGCGGTGGCAGCATGAACCTGCCACAGCGCCAGCCTGGCAACGTCAGCGTCAGCCTGGAAGTGGAAGGTGACAAGGTGGGCGTCTCGGCGGTGGAGGAAACCAACACGCTGCTGGTGCGCTCGACTCCGCAGGCTTGGCGTTCAATCCGTGAAGTGATCGAAAAGCTGGACGTCATGCCGCTGCAGGTGCACATCGAAGCCCAGGTGGCCGAAGTCTCGTTGACCGGCGACCTCAAGTACGGTGTGAACTGGTTCTTCGACAACGCCGTGGCCGGGCGCGCACTGACCGGCGCCTTGGCCGGCGTGACCCTGCCGCCGGCGGCAGGCGGGTCGTGGAGCAGCTTCGCCGGTGCCGCCACTGGCGGCGAAGGCCTGGGTTGGGCGTTCACCGGCCACAACGGCGCGGCGGTGGTGAGCGCACTGGACAAGGTGACCGATGTGCGCCTGCTGCAGACGCCTTCGGTGTTCGTGCGCAACAACGCCGAAGCCACACTCAACGTGGGTGACAAGGTGCCGATCAACACCACCACGGTGAACACCGGTATCGGCACCGGCACCTACAGCTCGGTGCAGTACATCGACACCGGCGTGATCCTGAAGGTGCGCCCGCGCGTGACCCGCGATGGCACGGTGTTCCTCGACATCGTGCAGGAAGTGAGCAGCGCCTCGGAGGTGCCGGAGAACTGCAACCCGACCGAGCGGAACTGCAACCCGCGCATTTCCACCAAGAAGCTGTCGACCGAGGCGGCGGTGCAGAGTGGCGACACCATCATGCTGGCCGGCCTGATCACCGACTCGGCCACGGATGGCAGCAGCGGCATTCCCGGCCTGAGCCGGATTCCGGTGGTGGGGGCGCTGTTCGGGCAGAAGAGCCGCAACAGTCGCCGTTCGGAGGTGATCGTGCTGCTGACCCCGAGCATCGTGCGCAACGGCCAGGAAGCACGCACGCTGACCGACGAGTACAGCCAGCGCTTCCGCGCGATGGAACCGCTGAACCAGCCGCGCGCGAAGAAGTAAGGGGTATCGGCCGGGCTGTGCCCGGCACCCGCAGAGGCCAGAGCCAGAGCCCAAGCAACAGCAACAGCGGGTTTCTGGAGGAGGGCGGGGCGGTGTGGGTTGTCAGGACACGCCGTAAACCCCCAGACCGGCCCATCCGCTGGCGGCTGTGCGTTCGGGCGCTTGCGAAGCAGTGCTTCGCAAGCAAAGCGCCCTCACCCCTGGGGGCTCGATGGCACCATCCGTGGCGCCAACGGTCCTGCCAATCCACACCGCCCCGCCTTCGACAGATTCCGGCAGCTGTGGGTAGGTGTCGACCTTGGTCGACACGCTGGATCCACGCCATGCGTGGATGACTCTCCATCGAAATCGAATATTTCGAGATCCGAAATATCTGAGCCGAGCATGGCTCGGCTCTACAGAAAGCAAGGCCCGACAGATCGCAGGAATCTCTCGAAGGCGGGGTGGGTCCGGTTGCGGGGGCGTGAGCGCCATGGATGGCGCGACCGAGCCTACAGGGACGTATTCACGGCGTCCCCCGCAACCGGACCCACCCCGCCATCCCGCGGACGGCTGGCTTCTGCTGTTGCTTCGGCTTCGGCTCTGGCCTCTGCGGGTGCCGGGTGCAACCCGGCCGATACCCTCCCGGTGCTAGGCTGTGACCACCGACAACCACGGAGGCGGGATGGGGGCGATCGTGTTGTTGCCGCTGTGCGTGGACGATGCTGCGCTCGACCGCTGCCTGGCGGCGCTGGATGCCGGCACTGCGCCGGGAACTGCAGTCTGGTTGGCCGACGATGCGCAGACCGGGCCGCGTGCACAGGCGGTGGTGGAACACTGGTTGGCGCATACGCCACTGCAGGCCGAGTACACCCGCCGCGCGCGGCCGCTGGGAGAGGTTGCCCACCTGGACGAGATGCTGCGCGCCTGTGATGGCATGGATGTAGCGGTGCTGGCACCGGACAGCGTGCCCGCGCCGGGCTGGCTGCAGCAGCTGCAGGACGCCTTCGCCCGCGATGCTTCCATCGCGACCGCAACCCCGTGGTGCAATGCAGGCGAAACCGCTGCGTGGCCACGGCTGGGCGAGATCAATCCGGAACCGGACGATGCTGCGCTGCTGGCGCAGACCTGCGCAGGCCTGCCAACGCTGCACCCGGAGTTGCCGTCGGCGGTCACCCATGCGGTGCTGGTGCGCGGCAATGCGCGCCGTCGTGCCGGTGGCCTGGACGTGGACAGTTACGCTGGCTGGAACGCCGCGCTGGTGGACCTCAGCCTGCGCATGGCTGGCCTGGGCTGGCGCAACGTGTTGTGCGAGACGGCCTTTGTCAGCCGGGCTGGCGAGGCGGTCAGCCGCGAGGGTGATCTCGAGGCACTGGCCGCACGCTGGCCGGGCTGGGTGCCGCGACTGGCGGATTTCCTGATGCACGACCCGCTGCATCGGGTGCGCACCGACCTGCAGCAACGCATGCGGCAGGCGATAATGCCGAAGGAACAGGGCGACCTGTTCGTCCCGTCTGCGTCGGAGCCTCCCGTTTGAATGCTGCCATTGCCGCCATCGTCGTCACCTACCAGAGCGGCAGCACCATCGATGCCTGCCTCTCGCGCCTGCGCCAGGCGCAGGACGTGGCCGAGATCCGAGTGATCGACAACGGCTCGCTGGATGGCACGCTGGACATCGTGCAGCGGCATGCCAGCCATGATCCGCGCGTGCGCTTCGTCGGCAACCCGGACAATCCCGGCTTCGCCGCTGCCAACAACCAGGGTGTGGCCGATTCACACAGCCCATGGCTGGCCTTCATCAACCCGGATCTGATGGTCGAGCCGGAGACGTTGGCCGCACTGCGCAGCCGCGCGGAAATACTGGGCAACTGCCTGCTCGGCGTCGAACAGGTGGACGAGCAGGGACAGGCCGACGAAGCCGTGCGCCGCCGCGACCCGGATTTCCTGATGATGCTGCGTTCACCCGGCAAGGGCTCGAAGCTGGCGGTGCCGCGGGATCCGCATCAGGCCCTGCAGCAGGTGCCGGCGCTGTCCGGCGCGCTGCTGATGATGCCGCGCGCACTGTTCGATTGCATTGGAGGCTGGGACGCCGGCTATCGGCTGCATGCCGAAGACCTGGACCTGTGCCGGCGTGCGCGCGAGGCGGGGGCAGTGGTGGCGATCGCCAATGACCTGCAGGTCACCCACGTTCGTGGCGTCTCCAGCCGCTCGCGGCCGTTCTTTGTCGAATGGCACAAGCACAAAGGCCTCTGGCGCTATTTCCAGAAGTTCGAAGCGAAGCAGCGTTCGTTGCCGGTGCGGGTGGCGGTGTGGGGCGCGATCTGGGCGCACGCCCTGATGCTGGTGCCGCGCCTGCTGCGCCGGTCGTTGTAGAGCCGAGCCCACGCTCGGCTCTACGGAAGGCAGGCGCGCCCACGGTTCACTCCGCCGGGCGCATAATCCGGCCCATGCCTATCATCCAGTCCCTGCTCGACACCGACCTGTACAAGTTCACCATGATGCAGGCGGTGCTGCACCAGCACCCCGGCGCGCAGGTGCAGTACCGGTTCAAGTGCCGTACGCCCGGCATCGACCTGGCCCGCTACATCGACCAGATCGACGAAGAGATCGACCACCTGTGCAGCCTGCGCTTCAGTAGCGCGGAACTGGACTACATGCGTGGCCTGCGCTTCGTGAAGCCGGACTTCGCCGACTTCCTCGGCCTGTTCCATCTCGATCGCAAGTACATCCAGCTGCACGCCTCGAAGACCGTGCCCGGCGAAATCGAGCTGGACATCACCGGCCCGTGGCTGCACACCATCCTGTTCGAAGTGCCGCTACTGGCGATCATCAACGAAGTCTGGTTCCGCAACACCACCACGGCGGACTTCGCCGAGGGCGAGCGCCGGCTGCAGGCGAAAGCAGCACTGCTGCGTGATACCCCAGGGTTTGAACAGTGCCGCATTGCCGACTACGGCAGCCGCCGGCGCTACTCCCGCGACTGGCACGCGCGCCTGCTGCCGCTGCTGCGTGATGCGCTGGGCCCGCAGCTGGTCGGCACCAGCAACGTGCACTTCGCCCGCCTGTATGGCATGACCCCGCATGGCACGATGGCGCATGAGTACCTGCAGGCGTTCCAGGCGCTCGGCCCGCGCCTGCGTGATTCGCAGGTGGCGGCACTGGACTCATGGGCACGCGAATACCGTGGCGACCTGGGTATCGCACTGTCCGACGTGGTCGGCCTGGATGCGTTCCTGCGCGACTTCGACATGTACTTCTGCAAGCTGTTCGACGGCGTCCGCCATGACTCCGGCGATCCGTTCGACTGGGGTGACCGCATGCTGGCGCACTTCCAGCAGCGCCGTGTCGACCCGCGCAGCAAGGTGCTGGTCTTCAGCGATGGCCTGGACATCGCCAAGGTGATGCGCCTGTACGATTACTTCCGTGGCCGGTGCCAGGTCGCGTTCGGCGTCGGCACCCATCTGACCAATGATCTGGGCCCGACGCCGCTCAACATCGTCATCAAGATGGTCCGCTGCAACGGCCAGCCGGTGGCCAAGCTCAGCGATTCGCCGGGCAAGAGCATGTGCGACGACCCGGGCTACCTGGCCTATCTGCGCCAGGTCTTCGAGCTGCCGCAGCCGGCGTGACCACGCCGGCCCTCATGGACGCTTACAGGTAGTCGACCACGACCAGGTAGGCGCCCTGCAGCGGCTGCTGCTTCGAGGCCTGCACGCTGTAACGCTCGGAGAAGGCGACATCGCCGGCGCGCAATGCGCTGGCCGACACCGACAGCTTCTGGCCCTGGCGCTTGCCGTCGCGCAGCGTCGCGGCCTGGCCGTCAGCCAGTGCCGTTACCGCCACCGTCGAGCCCTTGGCCGACGGCGGGCAGGCCGCCAGGCTCAGCTCGCCCTGGGACAGGTTCGTCGTGCAGCCCGGCTCGGCGATACGGCCACTGAAACGGATGCTGCCGCTGCTGGCCTGGGCCAGCGCACTGACGGACATCAGGGCCACGCACAGCAGAATGGAGTTCCTCATGACACGTTCTCTGGTTCGGTGTGTCCTAGTTAGCGACAGCTTCGATCCGCCTTTAATAGGGAAAATTCGAATCTGCTAGGGCCATCACCAAGAAAGAGTGATGCGCATCAAAGAAGCCGATTCCACCTGAAAATGGCCTGTTTCCGCGCATGCCGAACACGTCACCAGAAGCGTCATCTACGGTCGTTAGTGACCCGATCCGGGCGCCGTCAAATCCCCCACGCCCTTGCTCCTATAAATTCGCCTAGCACGTCACATTTCGGGCGTCAATGAATTGACGTTCAGAAAAATAATGAGACGCGCATCACATTTGTGCATATACTTGCGTCACGGATTCAGGGGGAGGTATGTCCGAGTCCGGCCACAGGTGAGACGCAAGGATGGGTCTTGTTAGCCCGGCAGTGCTCCTTGCTTCCTCCTCTACTTCCATCTCTTCAGTAGGGTTAGGTAAAAGCGAATGCACAAGATCAACCTCATCGCCGCTCTGATGCTGGCCGCCGCTCCGCTGGCCGCCAACGCCGCCGACGGCACCATCACCTTCAATGGCAAGGTGACCGACAAGACCTGCACCATCTCGACCCCGGGCGGCAAGGACTTCGCCGTCAACCTGCCGACCGTGTCCAAGAACACCCTGGCCACCGCCGGTGCCGTTGCGGGCCGTACCCCGTTCGCCATCAACCTGAGCAAGTGCAGCGCCGGCAACGTCGCCACCTACTTCGAGCCGGGTTCCACCGTTGATTTCAACAGCGGCCGCCTGGTCAACCAGGCTTCGGCCAACGCTGCCACCAACGTGCAGCTGCAGCTGCTGGGCTCGAACAACACGTTCCTGCCGATCAAGGCGGCTGGCACCGGCCTGGCCCAGGACAACTCGCAGTGGGTGACCGTGGCCGGCGACGGCACCGCCAACCTGAACTACTACGCTGAGTACTACGCCACTGCCGCCGCCACCCCGGGCGACGTCACCAGCAGCGTCAAGTACACGATCATCTACAACTGATCGTTGTCGTACCTGCATTGGCCGGCGCCTGCGCCGGCCAATGCGCCGCGGCCCCTGGCCACACCCCTCGAGCGTAGTACTTCCGATGAAAGCATTCTTTCCCCGGGCGCTGCTGCTGGCAGCGTTCACGCTGCCCTTCTGCCAGAACGCTCTGGCCGGCGTGGTGGTCAATGGCACGCGTGTGATCTATCCCGCGCAGGCGCGCGAAGTCACCGTGCAGGTCGACAACGTGGGCGACTCGCCCGCGCTGGTCCAAGCCTGGATCGACAGCGGCGACGCCAACCAGACCGCTGATACCAGCGATGCCCCGTTCGTGCTGACGCCGCCGATCGCGCGCGTTGAACCGGGCCGCAGCCAGGCGTTGCGTGTGATCTTCTCCGGTGCGCAGCTGCCGGCCGACCGCGAGTCGGTGTTCTGGCTCAACGTGCTGGACGTGCCGCCGTCGCCGGACAACGCCGACAGTGGCGAGCAGAACTACCTGCAGGTCGCGTTCCGCTCGCGCCTGAAGCTTTTCTACCGGCCGCAGGGCCTGAAGGGTGTCGCCAACGACGCACCGTCAGCACTGCGCTGGACCCGCAATGGCGACCGCCTGCGGGTGGAGAACCCGAGTCCCTTCCACGTGACGCTGGCCGAAGTGCACGCCGTGACCGGCAGCGCTGAGAAGGCCGTTGAAGACAAGGGCGCGATGGTCGCGCCGAAGCAGAGCCTGGAGTTCGCCGCACCGGCGGGCACCGACCAGGTGCGCTTCATCACCATCAACGATTACGGCGGCCGGGTGGAGCACACGATCCGCCTCGGCAGCACCGGGGGCTGAACGCGCCGCGTGGGCCGTGGGCCTGCGCATCCCGCCACCGCCGCCGTGCGGCGAATTGAAGGAATGTCAGTGTGATCGGAAACAGATTGACATTGTCGATCCATCAGGCGCTTTGCCTGCTGGTCGCTGGCGTGGCCTGCCCAGGATGGGCGCTGGCTGCACCGGCCAATCTCGGCGAACAGGCGCTGATGGCGCAGAGTGGTGCCGCCAATGCGCGTGCACCGGAATCGGCCCAGTTCAATTCCAGCTTCCTGTCTGGCCAGGCCAAGCAGGTCGACCTGGCGGCCTTCAGCAACGGCAACCCGATGGTGGCCGGCACCTACCGTGTCGACGTCTACGTCAACGGTGGCTGGCAGGGCCGTCGCGATCTGCAGTTCAAGGCCGACGAGCAGGGGCATGTCGATGCCTGCCTGCCGCTGCCGATGCTGGAAGAAATGGGCGTGGACAGCGAGGCCGTGCTGCTGCAGCAGGACCCGTCCGTGCCGACCGACACGACCACCTGCGTGCCGGTCCAGCAGCGCATGGCCAATGCCTATGGTGTCTATGACAGCGGCAACCTGCGCTACGACCTGAGCATCCCGCAGGTGTTCCTGCGCCGTGAGGCACGCGGCTACGTCAACCCGGCGCTGTGGGACCGTGGCATCAATGCCGGCTTCGTCGGCTACAGCTTCAATGCCATCGACAGCGACAGCCGTGTCGAAGGTGGCCAGCGCAACCGCAGCGCCTACCTCGGCCTCAATGCCGGCCTGAACCTGGGGGGCTGGCAGTTCCGCCACGACTCCAACCTGACCTGGACCGAGGGTGACGGCCGCCACTGGCAGAGCATCGCCACCTACGCCCAGCGTGGCATCCCGCAGGTGCGCGGCATGCTCACCATCGGTGAGGCCTACACCACCGGCGAACTGTTCGATTCGATCGGTTACCGCGGCGCCAGCCTGGCCAGCGATGACCGCATGCTGCCCGATTCGCTGCGCGGCTACGCGCCGGTCGTGCGCGGCATCGCCGAGACCAATGCGCGGGTGGAAGTGCGCCAGAACGAGCAGCTGATCTACTCCTCCACGGTGTCCCCGGGCAGCTTCGTCATCGACGACCTGTACCCGACCGGTTACGGCGGCGACCTGGAAGTGAGCGTGATCGAAGCCGATGGCCGCCGCCGCGAGTTCAAGGTGCCGTTCGGTTCGGTGCCGCAGATGCTGCGCGAAGGCGTGTCGCGTTACTCGCTGACCGCCGGCCAGGTGCGCAACAAGCTTCTCGATGATGAGCCGTGGCTGGTGCAGGGCACCTACCAGCGTGGCATCGGCAACCAGCTGACCCTGTACGGCGGCACCGCACTGAGCGACGGCTACCTGTCGCTGCTGTACGGTGTTGGCCTGTCCACGCCGGTCGGCGCGTTCGCTGCCGACGTCACCCACGCACGCACCACGTTCGACCACTACGGCAACCACACCGGTGCCAGCGTGCGCTTGAGCTACAGCAACATGATCGGCGAGACCGGGACCAACCTGACCCTGGCCGCCTACCGCTATTCGACCGAAGGCTTCTACAGCCTGCAGGACGCGCTGTACGGCCGTGATTCGGACAAGCGCGGCATCGACCCGACCACCCGTGGCCGCCAGCGCAGCCAGTTCCAGGTGACCCTGAACCAGCCGTTGGGCCGTCGGGGGGGCGCGTTGTACGTGACCGGCTCGGTGCGCGACTTCTACGACCGTTCCGGCACTTCCAAGCAGTACCAGGTCGGCTACAACAACGCCTGGCGTTCGGTGAACTACGGCTTCTCGGCGCTGCGCACCGAAGAGGGCGTACTCGGCCGCTCGGATACCCAGTACCTGCTGTCGATGAGCGTGCCGCTGGGCCGTGGCACCCACCCGGTGTCGTTCAGTGCCGACCTCGGCGTGCGCGACCGCGGGGGCTACGACAACAGCCGCGTTGGCATCACCGGTTCGGCCGGCGTGGACAACAACTTCAGCTACGGCGCGGCCCTGTCCGATTCCCGCGAGGGCAGCACCACCGCGATCGGCAACGTCGAATACCGCAGCCGCTATTCCGCATTGAACGCCAGCTACAGCCACTCGCGTGACTTCCGCCAGGCTTCGGTGGGTGCCAATGGCAGCGTGGTCGTGCATCCGGGTGGCTTCACCTTCACCCCGCAGCGTGGCGACACCATGGTGCTGGTCGAAGCACCGGGCGCGCGCGATGCGATCGTCAGCAACGCCCCGGGCCTGCGTGTTGATGGCCGCGGCTACGCCGTGGTCCCGTACGTGTCGCCGTACCGCCTCAACACCGTCACCCTCGACCCGCAGGGCATGGCCCACGACGTCGAGCTGGAAAGCACCAGCCAGGCGATCGCGCCGTTCGCCGGTGCCATCAGCTACCTGCGCTTCGATACCCGCAAGGGCAACGCGCTGCTGATCCAGGTGCGCAACCCGGATGGCCGCACCATGCCGTTCGGTGCGCAGGTCAAGGACGAGCAGGGCCAGCCGGTGGGCATGGTCAGTCAGGGCGGCCGCCTGTACGTGCGCAGCGAGCAGACCCAGGGCCGCCTGCTGGTGGAGTGGGGCGCCGGTGCCGACCAGCGCTGCACCGTCGATTACCAGGTTCCGGCGGGCGCCGATGCGTCCAAGACCGGCTTCATCCCGCTGGAGGCAGCATGCCGATGATTTCTTCCCGAGGCCGCAAGGCGCTGGCTGCCGTGGCCGTGCTCGGTGGTGTGTTGCTGGCGCAGCAGGCCAGTGCTGCGTGCCGCATCAGCTCCAGCTGGTTCACGGCCCAGGACGTCACCATGGACATGGGCCAGATCGTGATCCTGCCCAGCACACCGGTCGGCGGCGTGATCAAGGAAATCAGCGAGTCGATCACCCAGCGCGAGCGTGTGGCCAGCTGCGACTGGAACGGTGGCCGTTCGATCGGCGAGTACGTCAACGCGGCACAGAAGCGCCCGGTTCCTGGTTTTGCGAATACCTATGAAACCGACGTCCCCGGTGTTGGCATCAAGCTGTTCCGAGATTCCGGGTCGATCCAGGTCTACTACCCGCATCAGCTGAGCTTTGGCGGCGGTAGCACCGTTACGCTTATTGGTGGTCGCTTCCGTATCCAGCTGATCAAGACCGCCGCGCAGACCGGTTCCGGCGTGATCGCGCCCAATGGGCGCTTCACCACGTACTACTTCGACGGTGACAGTGCCAGCCGCCCGGTGCTGACCTCCACCTTCAAGGGCTCGGGCACCACCGTGGTCAGTCCGACCTGCGAAGTGCAGGCCGGCAGTCGCAACATTGCCGTCGACTTCGGCAGCGTGCCCAACACCAGCTTCACCGGTGTCGGTTCCAAGGCGGTCAATCGCGACTTCGAGATCCGCCTGAACTGCCAGGGCAGCAATGTTGCGGCCTACCAGAGCAAGATCGGCATCCGCCTGGATGCCGACCAGGACAGTTCGAACATGCCGGGCGTGCTGAAGCTGAGCGCCGCCAGCAACAGCGCCACCCGCATCGGCATCCAGATGGTCCAGCGTGATGGCACCACCGAGCGCGAAGTCCGCTTCGGCCAGACGATCAACGTGGGCACCACCGCACCGGGAACCAGTGTCATGGCGCTGCCGCTGCGCGCCCGCTACGTGCAGACCCAGGCCGGTACGGTGGGTGCGGGTGTCGCGAACGGCCAAGCGACATTCACCATCCAGTACGAGTAGCAGGCGTTTCCCATCGCTGAGTTTCGAGCCTCACGTCGCCCGTTCCGCGGGCGGCGTTGACTGCGTCTTGATCCCGCAAACGTGAAGATCAGAGCTATCATTTCCGTACAGAAACATGAATGTGATGTACGTCATGGAAATGACCTCAATTTCACCGCATCGCCTCCGCCGCCGGGCTGTCCGCCCGGCTGAGGGGCCTTGAAAGGATCCGGCGTGCCAGCGACCCACCTTGCCATTGCCGGATTGCCCACCGAGTTCGTCGAGATGCGCAGCGGGGGCCTGTACTGGGTCGTGGCCGCCGGAAGCGCGCCAACGGATCTGCTCGGTGCCGGTGTGCTGGCCACCGCCGACGCACTGGACGAGGCCGTGCTGGTCACGCTGGGCCGGGGTACTGAACCGATGCTGGCAATGTTGCCGGCCGACCAGGGGCCGGCCCGCCTGCGACTGTTCCAGCGCTCCCACCACGGCATGCAGCAGGCGCTGCGCGGACTGACCGGCGATCTGCCGCGCACGGCTTCGGCGCGGACCCGGCTCAGCGTGGTGCAGTTCCCGGTGGCGGCGCTGGACGGCTGGGACGATGCCCGGCTGGCGCGCTGGTGCCAGCAGCTGCAGGACTGGGCCGCGCAGGCGCAGCAGGTGCTGCTGTTGCTGTGCCATGGCGAAGTGGCGACGCTGGCGCCGCGCCTGCTGCCGTTGAACCGCAGCTGCGCCGGCGTGGCCCAGCTGCATCCGCATCGCGGCGCCCTGCAGCTGCTGCTGCACTACTGGTCCAACAGCCATGGTGTGGTGGCGCAGCGATCGTTCGGGGTGGAGCAGGAGAGCCACGGTCTGCGCCATCTGGCCCAGGCCGATGCCGGCCAGATGGCGGCCGGTTCTGCCAGCGGCAGTGACCGCGACGTGTTCCTGGCCCAGACCGAGGTACTGGAAGGTGCGCCGCCGTTGTCGGCAGCCTGGCGCCTGTATGACGGCTGGGGCGGATTGCTGCCGGCCGCGCTGCAGGCGCGCGAGGCCACCGTGGTGCTGGCCATCGACGAGAACGCCAAGGTGGATGCACTGGCCCGCCTGCTGCACCGGCTGCGCCGCGAACGCGGCAATGCACTGAAGCTGGTGGTGCGCGAGCTGCAGCCCTGCCTGCGCTATGCCGATGAGCGGCTGCTGATGCAATGCGGCTGCAGCCTGGTGGTGCCGGCCGACACGCCTTTGCCGCGTCTGTTGACCCTGCTGGAAACCGTGCAGCGCCAACGTTGGCAGGGCCAGCTGGCTGAAGATCCGGAGCCGTTGATCCGTGCACATCGGCCACCATCGGTCAGTGGCCTGGTCAACGCCGCACGCTTCCGCCAGATCGCCGGCGAACGCATCGACCAGGACGGCAGCGCGGTGGAAAGTGCCGTTCTGGCGCTGCAGCCGGTGGCCGGCCTGCGCCCCGAGCAGACCCTGCAGCAGCTGCACATTCGTCGCCAGGGCGATCTGGCCTGTGTCTATCGCGGGCAGGTGCGGCTGTTCCTGTTCGGTTGCCGCCGTGATGCGGTCGAGCAGGCCCTGGCCAATCTGTTCCGCCTGCCTTGGCGTGAACTGTTCGATGGCTACCAGCGTCTGGCCGAGTACGACATTGCAGCGATGAACGCCCGCAGCAGCGATCCGGAGGCCGAGGTACTGCCCGAAGCGCCTGCGGTCCTGCCGGCCGTGGCCCCGGCGCTCGAGGCGCCCGTGTTCACCACCCCGAAGCCACTGCGACTGGGAGACCGCGCATGACCACTGACCAGCAACTCTGGACCCTGATCGTCGCCTGCGCGCTCGTGATGATTCCCTTCGGCGCCATGCTCGGTACGCTGTGGCGCGGGCTGCGCCGCCGTGTCGCGCGCTGGCTGCCACCCCGCCATCTGCGCCGCGCCGGTGTACGCCAGCGTGCGCCGCGGAGGGCTGCATGAGTCCGCAGATGGCACCCGCATCTCCCTTCGCCTGGGCCGACCTGCGTGGCTGGAACCTGTACTTCCTGTCCAAGGTGGTCCTGGCCTGGATGGGCGCGCTGGATCTGAAGATCCTGCCCAACCTGCTGTTCCTGGGCGCGCTGCTGATTCCGCTGCGCTGGCGCTGGGCACGCATCGCGCGCACCGTCGTCGCGGTACCGGTGGGCGTGGCGCTGTACTACCACGACACCTGGTGGCCGCCGTTCCGGCGCCTGCTGGTGCAGCCGGGCGTGCTGGACTTCTCGGCCGACTATTGGCTCGAGTTGGCCCAGCGCTTCATCAACTGGCAGATGGTGGCGGTGCTGGTGATGCTGCTGCTGGCCTACGTGCTGCTCAAGCCATGGCTGCGCATCACCACCCTGAGCGTGCTGGGCATGCTCGGCCTGGCTGTGATGGCGATACCGATGCCGGCCGGTTGGAACTGGGGGCAGGGCACCGCCACCGCAGCCACCGCCAGCGCCGGCGGCCCTTCAGGTGGCAGCCTGCCGCCGGCCAACAACGAGTCGCTCAATGCGTGGTTGGCCAGCTTCTACCAGCAGCAGGCCAGCCTGAAGACCACTTTCCCGGCACCGGGCAGCGGCGCACCGTTCGACGTCATCATCCTCAACATCTGTTCGCTGGCGTGGAGCGATCTGGATGAAGTGGGGCTGCGCCAGAACAACCTGCTTGATCACATGGACGTGGTGTTCGACGACTTCAACTCGGCAACCGCCTACAGCGGCCCTGCAGCGATCCGCCTGCTGCGCGCCAGCTGTGGCCAGACCTCGCATACCGGGCTGTTCGATCCGGTGCCGGCCGAGTGCCAGCTGTTCTCGAACCTGCAGCATCTGGGCTTCCAGAGCGAGCTGGCGATGAACCATGACGGCCACTTCGACGACTTCATCGGCGAATTGCATCAGTACGGCGGGCTGCAGGCGCAGCCGATGGACATCAGTGCCTTCCCGAAGGCACTGGTGGCCTTCGACAAGTCGCCGCTGCGCCGCGATGGCGATGTGCTGATGGCGTGGTGGAAACAGCGGCTGGCCGAGTCCAGCCAGCAGGTGGCGCTGTTCTACAACACGATCTCGCTGCACGATGGCAACCGCATCGTCGGCGCCGATGGCCGTTCGAATGCCGCCGACTACAAGGCACGTGCGGAAATGGTGCTGGGCGACATGGCCGGTTTCGTCGATGCGGTGGAGAAGAGTGGCCGCCGCGCGATGATCGTGGTGGTGCCTGAGCATGGCGCGGCCCTGCATGGCGACCGCATGCAGATTCCGGGCATGCGTGAGATTCCCAGTCCATCGATCACCCACGTGCCGGTGGGCGTGAAGCTGATCGGCATGGGCGCGCCGGCGGCCGGCGGCCCACGTCATGTGCCCGAACCGAGCAGCTATCTGGCGGTGTCCGAGCTGGTCTCGCGCGTGTACGCGCTCAATGCCCAGTCGCCGCCGAGCGAGCGCAACTGGGACAGCCTGCTGAAGGGGCTGCCGCAGACACCGTCGGTATCGGAGAACGAAGGCGCCAAGGTCATCGAGTACGCCGGCAAGCCCTGGCTGCAGCTGCAGGGCAGCCAGACCTGGAGCCCCTACCCGGAGGAGGCGCGCTGATGCCTGCCGACATTCTTGCCGTGCCAGTCACGCTGTCCGTGGAGGAGGACGACATCGACCTGCTTCGCCGCAGCCTGGACATGCCGGGGTTGCCCTATGTGGACTTCTCGGCCCAGCAAGAACGTGCACGGGCGCTGGCGCGCTGGCCGTTGCTGGCCGAACTGGAGCCGCGCCGATGAGCACCGTGTTGTCGCTGCAGGGCATCCATGGCGGAACTGGCGTCACTACGGTGCTGGCTGCACTCGGCCAGGGCCTGCATGCCCAGGGCCAGCGCGTGCTGCTGGTCGAATGCAGTCCGGACCAGATGCTCGGCCTGCACCTGGGCCTGCCTGCCGACGTGGAAAACGGCTGGGCGCGCGCGCAGCTGGACGGTACGGATTGGCGCGATGCCGCCTATGCCATCGCAGCGGGGCTGGCGGTGCTGCCCTACGGTCGTGTCGATGCCGGGGCCGCGATGCGCATCGAACAGCAGCTGCAGCAGGAACCGGCTACCTGGGCCAAGCGCATTCCGCTGCTGGAGACCCAGTTCGACTGGATCCTGTTCGACCTGCCGCAGCGCCTGCCGGCGCACGCTGCGGCCATCAACCAGCACGCGCGCTGCACGTTGCCGCTGCGCCTGGCCTGTGTCGATCCGGTCAGCCATGTGTTCCTGCAACGGCAACCGGATGACACCCGGCTGCTGCTGGCCAACCGCTACGACCCGGTCATTCCGGTGCAGCGCGACCTGATGCAGCTGTGGCTGCACGCGCACGGCGCGCGGCTGGTGCCGCAGCCGCTGCACGAGGATGCGCGGGTGCCGTCCGCATTGGCCAGCAAGCAGCCACTGGGCCGCTATGCGACCGATTCGCTTGCCGCCGCCGATGTCGACGGGCTGGTGCTGTGGTGCCTGGCCGAAGGCGCACGGCGCCAGGCTGCGGCGGGAGGACACTGATGGGCGCCCGTGTCTATTACCTGGACTGGGGGCGCCTGCGTGAGCGGGTGCATGCGTCCTGGCCGACGCGGGCATTGCTGTGGCTGCTGCAATGCGTGGGCTGGGCATTCCTGCGCCTGGAAGGGCCGGCGTGGCAGGCGCAGGCGCCGCGCCTGCGCAACGCCTTCCCGCAGATACAGGGCGACCGTCGCTGGCGTCCAGGTGATCCCCTGCGATTGCTGATCCAGGCCATGTGGCTGTCGGTGGTGCGGTTGGTACCGCAGCCTTCGCTGAGGCGGCAACGGTTGGCCCAGGCCCGGCGCGAACGCATTGCCGAACTGCGTGGCGCGGCCGGTCGTGGCCGCCTGCGCTATCTGCGCGCGATGCGCGATGCGCCCAGTGAATTCTGGAACAGCCGCGTGGCGGCCTGGTTCGGCCGGAAGGTGGGCGGCCTGTCGCCACGTTCGCGGCACCTGCTGACCCTGCTGGCCGGGTTGGCCACGCTGGGGCTGGCGGCGTTGTGCATCACCCAGCCGTTCACCTATTTCGCGCAGTTCGTGTTCGTCGTGCTGCTGTGGGTCATCGCGCTGCTGGTGCGGCGCATGCAGGGGCGCTATGCAACGCTGGTGCTGGTGGTGCTGTCGATCACCGTGTCCTGCCGTTACCTGTGGTGGCGCTATACCGCCACGCTGAACTGGAACAGCACCTTCGACCTGGTCTGTGGTGTGGTGCTGCTGGCGGCGGAAACCTATTCCTGGCTGGTGCTGATGCTGGGCTACGTGCAGGTGGCCTGGCCGCTGCGTCGCCGCCCGGCGCCGTTGCCGCCCGATATCCGCCAGTGGCCGACGGTGGATGTGCTGATTCCCACCTACAACGAAGACCTGGCGCTGGTGCGGCACACCGTGTACGCGGCGATGGGCCTGGACTGGCCGGCCGACAAGCTGCGCATCCATATCCTCGATGATGGCAAGCGCGAAGAATTCCGTGCATTCGCCGAGCGCGCCGGGGTCAACTACATCACCCGCGCCGACAACCGCCATGCCAAGGCCGGCAACCTCAACCACGCCCTGACCCTGATCGATGGCGAGCTGGTGGCCATCTTCGACAGCGACCACCTGCCGGTGCGTTCGTTCCTGCAGATCACCTGTGGCTGGTTCCTGCGCGACCCGAAACTGGCGCTGGTGCAGACCCCGCACCACTTCTTCTCGGCCGATCCGTTCGAACGCAACCTGCAGGTGTTCCGCAGCGATCCCAACGAAGGCGAGTTGTTCTACGGCCTGGTGCAGGACGGCAACGACCTGTGGAACGCGGCGTTCTTCTGCGGCTCCTGCGCGGTGCTGCGGCGCGAGGCCATCGATGCCATCGGCGGGTTTGCAACCGAAACCGTCACCGAGGATGCGCACACCGCGCTGCGCCTGCACCGCAAGGGCTGGAACTCGGCCTACCTGCGCATTCCGCAGGCAGCCGGCCTCGCCACCGACAGCCTTGGCGCACACGTCAACCAGCGCATCCGCTGGGCGCGCGGCATGGTGCAGATCTTCCGCATCGACAATCCGCTGCTGGGCAAGGGCCTGAGCCTGTTCCAGCGCTTCTGCTACGCCAACGCGATGCTGCATTTCCTGGCCGGCATTCCGCGCCTGGTATTCCTCACCGCGCCGCTGGCGTTCCTGCTGCTGCATGTCTACATCATCTACGCACCGGCGCTGGCCATCCTGCTGTTCGTGGTGCCGCACATGGCCCACGCCAGCCTCACCAACGCGCGAATCCAGGGCAAGTACCGGCGGCCGTTCTGGGGCGAGGTGTACGAGACGGTGCTGGCCTGGTACATCGCACGGCCTACCACCGTGGCACTGTTCAGCCCGGGTCGTGGCAAGTTCAACGTCACCGACAAGGGCGGCACCCAGGCCGGCGATCGTTTCGACTGGCGCGTGGCGCAGCCCTACCTGGTGCTGGCGCTGCTGAACGTGCTCGGCCTGTGCTTTGCCGTGTGGCGCTTCATGCACGGGCCGCTTGACGAGCGCGGCACGGTGGTCGTCAGTTCGCTGTGGGTGCTGTACAACCTGCTGATCATCGGTGGTGCGCTGGCGGTGGCCGCCGAAGTGCAGCAGGTGCGGCGCACGCATCGCGTCACCACCCACCTGCCGATGGCGCTGCAGGTACCCGATGGCCGCCGCCTGCGCGGCGTGCTGCAGGATTACTCCAACGATGGCGTGGGCGTCGAACTCGGCGAAGACGCACAACTGGCCGAAGGCCAGCGCGTGCAGGTGCTGCTGGGGCGCGGCCGCCGCGAGTTCGCGTTCCCGGCGCGCGTGCAGCGCACGGTCGGCCAGCGGCTCGGCCTGCTGCTGCTGTTCGAGGACGAACGCCAGCGCGTCGAGTTCGCCCAGTGCACCTTCGCCCGCGCTGATGCCTGGCTCGACTGGCACGCCGGTTACCAACCCAAGAGCCTGCCGCGCAGCCTGTGGAGCGTGCTGGTCCTGGGCTGGCGCGGCTACCGGCGGATGGGTGATTTCGCACCGTTCGACCTTGACCGCCCGGCACACTGGAACCGTCGCCTGCTGCGATGGCTGGCCAGTTTTGCTCCGCAACGTCCGCTTCCTTCCCACCCGGCTGACCCAGCCGCTGATCCAGGGCTTCGTCCATGACCCTTCCGTCCTCTCTGCGTTGGCTGCTGCTGCCCCTGCTGGCCCTGCCCGTGGCGTCAGGCAACAGCGCGCCTGCTCCGGCACCGGTCGTCCCTCCCACCACGGCGCCTGCCGCGCCGCCGGTGCCGAGCGTGCCGGCCGCACCCGCCACCACGCCCACCGCCGGTACCGAGCCCGCGCTGGCGCAGACCTGGGCGGGCAGCGCCTGGCCCTGGCAGCGGCAGAACACTTTCGCGCAGCTGGGGCGCCGCCAGGACACGCTGTTGTCGGGGGTGCGCAATGCCACCACCTTCGAGTTCCAGGTGCGCCGTGACCGCCTGGTCCGCGATGCCGAGCTGGATCTGAGCTTCACGCCTTCACCGTCGCTGCTGCCGACCCTGTCGCACCTGCGGGTCTACCTCAACGACGCGATGATGGGCGTGGTGCCGATCAGCAACGACCAGCTCGGCCGCCCGGTGCAGGCCAAGCTGCCGCTGGACGCGCGCCTGATCGCCGATTTCAACCAGGTCCGCCTCGAGTTCGTCGGCCACTACACCGACATCTGCGAAGAGCCGACGCACAGCTCGCTGTGGGTCAACCTGTCCAGCAACAGCACGCTGCGCCTGGGTGGCCAGCCGCTGGCGATGCAGGACGACCTGGCCAACTTCCCGCTGCCGTTCTTCGATCCGCGTGATACCGCACGCTTGGAACTGCCGGTGGTGTTCGCCGCCGCACCCAGCCTGGCGCAGCAGCGTGCGGCAGCGGTGATGTCCTCGTACTTCGGCAGCCTGTCCGGCTGGTGGCGCCAGGCGCGTTTCCCGGTCAGCTTCGGTACGCTGCCGGACAAGGGCCACGCGGTGGTGCTGGCGGTCAACGGCAGGTTCCCGCCGGTGATCGCCAACCATGCCCCGGTGAAGGGCCCGATGATCGAACTGATGTCGCTGCCGGAGGATCCGCAGCGCAAGCTGCTGCTGGTGCTGGGCCGCAACGATGACGATCTGCAGAAAGCGGTGGCCGCAATGGCGGCCGGCAACGTGCTGTTCCGCGGCCGCCAGGTCAGCGTCGACGAGATCAAGCCGCTGGCCCCGCGCAAGCCGTACGACGCACCGAACTGGGTGCGTACCGACCGCGCCGTGCGCCTGGCCGAACTGCTCGACTATCCGCAGCAGCTGCACGCCAACGGCATGTCGCCGCAGCCGATCACGGTCAACCTCAACCTGCCGCCGGACCTGTTCATCTGGCGCAACCAGGGCATTCCGCTGAACCTGAGCTACCGGTACACGCCGCCGTTCGGCAGCGATGAGTCGCGGCTGGGCGTAGCGATCAACGATCAGTTCATCTCCAGCTTCCCGCTGGTGCGCCGCAACGGCAAGCAGGGCCTGGAGGAAATCCGCCTGCCAGTGCTGGCCGGTGATGCCGGTGCCGACGACGGGCGCCTGTTGATTCCGGCGCTCAAGCTGGGCGACCGCAACCAGCTGCGCTTCGATTTCAACTTCGCCAGCGTGATGGGCAGTGCGCAGCGCGATCATTGCCAGACCGTGCTGCCGCCGAACCTGCAGGCAGCGATCGAGGGAGACTCGACCATCGACTTCTCCGGGTTCCATCACTACATGGGCCTGCCGGACCTGTCCGCGTTCGCACTCAGCGGTTTCCCGTTCACCCGCATGGCCGATCTGTCGGAGACGGTCGTGCTGGTGCCGCCCAGCGCCAGCGAAGCACAGGTCAGCCTGCTGCTGAACCTGATCGGTGGGCTGGGCGTGCAGAGCGGCTACCCGGCCTATGGCCTGCGCTTGTCCGATGACTGGAAGCAGGCCAGCGCGCTGGATGCGGACCTGCTGATGCTGGGTGCCTTGCCCGCCGAACTGCGCGGCAGCCAGCATCTGTCGCTGCTGATCGACGACCAGCGCACGCGCCTGCTCAACGGCCAGTCGCCGTCGCCGCAGCAGGCGATGGAACAGGCCCGCCGAGGCAGCCGCGATGGCGACCCGGCGGTGACCGAGGTTGCAGTGAGCGCGCAGGCGCCGTTTGCCGCGATCATCGGCATGCAGTCGCCGAAGCATGCGCAGCGCAGCATCGTTTCGCTGGCCGCCAGCAACGCCGCCGACTACGGCCTGCTCGACGATGCTCTCAGCGATACCGGCAAGCGCGAAGCCATCGCCGGTTCGGTGGCGATCCTGCGTACCTCGGGCATCCACAGCCAGTTCGTTGGCGATCACTACTACGTCGGCGCCCTCCCATGGTGGCTGCTGCTGTGGTACCACCTGGCCGACCACCCTGCACTGCTGGCGGTGCTGGCCACGCTGGTGGTGCTGATGGTCGCCTTCCTGTTGTGGCGCACGCTGCGCTGGGTTGCGGCCAAGCGCCTGGACCCGGGGCACTGATGGCACGTACGCGGCATCCGCTGGTCACTGCGTCCGGCCTGGTCCTGTTGGGACTGGCCGGTGCCGGGCCCTGCGCGGCGCAGGCCTTGCCCGATACACCGGGCGGAACCGTCGCCGAGCAGCGCCAGTGGTTGCTGCAGCAGGTGCGCATCGGCGAGGCCACCGGTCGCCAGAGCCTGATCGAAGACGCGCTGGCGCGGCTGCGCATGCTGGCGCCGGATGATCGCGGCACGCTGGTGGCGATCCTGGAAGTGCAGCTCTCGCAGCAGAAGCTGCAGGATGCCGAGGCGACCCTGAAGCGCCTGCGCGAGGTCGGCGCGGGTACCCGTGAACTGGCCGCCGGCGAACGCCTCTGGCAGGCCTATCGCGGTGACCTGCAGCAGGAGCTGCAGCAGGCACGTCTGTTCGCTGCCGGTGGTCGCAGCGCCGAAGCGCTGGCGATCTACCGGCGCCTGTTCAACGATGACCCGCCCGGCCTGCAGCTGGGCCTGGAGTACTGGCGCCTGCGCGGCGCCCAGGCGGATGGGCGT
Organism: Stenotrophomonas maltophilia; assembly: GCF_013464485.1. GTDB lineage: Bacteria > Pseudomonadota > Gammaproteobacteria > Xanthomonadales > Xanthomonadaceae > Stenotrophomonas > Stenotrophomonas maltophilia_AW. Next base: position 105,875 of record NZ_RAUX01000010.1, on the reverse strand, counting down.
GCACAGGCGATCCGTGCGCTGAGCGAACTGGACCGCAGTTATCCGGGCAATGTGCCGTTGCTGCAGGCGATGTCGCAGATGCTGTTCGCGGCCGGCCGCGATGCCGAGGCGCTGGCCGCGCTGCAGCGCATGGGGCGCAATCCGGAAGCGCGTGGCATGGCGGCGGACGCCGAGTGGGCCTACCTGAAGGATCAGCCGGCTGATGACCGCAGCGTACGCAGGCTGCAGGACTTCATCACCCGCAACCCGACGTTCGCCGACATCGCGTTGGTGCGCGAGCGCTACACCGACCAGCACAAGCGGGTCAGCGACCCGGCGTGGCGCGCCGGCCTGCGTGGCCAGCAGTTGCTCGATGCCGGCCGCAATGAAGAGGCCGAGCGCGCCTTCCTGCAGGCCCTGCGCGGTTATCCGCGCGAGCCCGACCTGCTGGGGGGGCTGGGCATGGCGCTGATGCGCCAGGGCCGCCGCGAGCAGGCCATCAAGTATTTCCAGCGTGCGGTGCAGGCCACCCCGGCCGGTGACAGCAACGACAAGTGGCGTGACCTGATCGCCAGTACCCGCTACTGGCTGCAGCTGGACCAGGCCGACGCAGCGCTGGCGGCCGGCCGGCTGGACGAGGCCGAGCGCCTGTATGCGCAGGCGCGCCGCCAGCAGCCCCGCGACGTCAATGCTGCACTGGGCCTGGTCGACGTGTCCGTGGCCCGTGGTGATGATGCCGCGGCCGAACGCCAGTTGCAGGTTGCCCGGCGGATGGCCCCCAACGATGCCAACGTGATCCGCAAGCTGGTGCAGCTGTACGGCCGCACCGACCCGCAGCGGTTGGAAGCCTTCATCAACGCATTGCCCGCTGCCCAGCGCAGGTTGTATGCCGAAGACCTGCGCCAGCTGCAGATCAGTCGACTGCGTGAGCGCCGCGAGCAGGCGTTGGCTGCCGGCGATGCAGGCACTGCGATCACGCTGGGACAGCAGCTGCGCGGCGAACTGCCGGGCGATGCATGGCTGGCCTATGCGCTGGGCAACGAGCTGCGCGCCGCCGGTCGGCAGGACGAGGCCGACGCGGTGGTGGCCGACATGGCCACGCACAACGACAGTGCCGAAGCGCGCTACGCGCAGGCGCTCTATCTGTCGGGATCCGATCGGCTGCCGCAGGCGCTGGCGGTGCTCGATGCGATGCCGCAGGTGCAGTGGGACGATGACATCCGCGCGCTGTCGGCGCGCCTGCAGCGGCAGCAGCTGGTCGATCATCTGTGGGAGCTGCGTGCGCAGGGCAGGGAGGCCGAAGCCATCGCGCTGCTGCAGCAGCAACCGCCCAGCACCGACAACGACCTGCTGTTGGCCGAATGGGCGCGCCTGCGCGGCGATCATGCGCAGGCGCTGCACTACTACCAGCGCGTGCTTGCTGCACAGCCGGACAATGTGGATGCGCAGCTGGGCCAGGTACAGGCCTGGATCGGCACCGGCGATCTGGCCAGCGCACGCCGCCAGATGCACGATGCACCGCCGGCAGTGGACGATGCCGAGATCGGCCAGCAGCGTCAGCTCGCCACCATCTGGACCGACCTGCGCGAGGACACGAAGGCGCTGGCGATCCTGCGCGCGCTGCTGGCGCGCAAGACCGGGCCCGACGCACAGTCCTGGCGTGATGCGGCACGGCTGGTGCGCCGCGATGATCCACAGCAGGCGCTGGACATGTATGCGCATGCGATGGCCGACAACGGCCTGTTGGCCCCCAGCCAGGCCACGCCGCGCGACAACCGCGCGCTGACCCTGGCCAGCCGCGAGACGGCCGGCGATGACTGGTTGCGACGCAGCCTGCGCAGCGACGTGGAGACCCTGTACCAGCAGGAGAATCCCACCCTGACGGTGATGCGGGACACCGGCCGCCGCAGCGATGGAACCCCGGGCATTTCGCGCCTGTCGCGCGATACCCGCATCGCGCATCTCGACGCGCCGTTCGCCGGTGGCCTGGGCTGGGCGCGCATCGAGCAGGTGAGCTTCGATGCGGGCCGCTTCCAGACCGACGGGAACGGCGCCTACGACGAGGATTTCGGCAGCTGCGACCTGGATCTGCTGCAGGCCGACAACAGCCGCCTGCGCGCACCGGGCTGCACTCGTTTCGTGCATCAGCGGCGCACCTCCGGCGCCGGCTTCGCCGTGGGCTGGCGCACCCTGGATGACCGCTGGAACTTCGATATCGGCCACACCCCATCCAACTACGTGGTCGGCAACTGGCTTGGCGGTGTCACCCTCAATGGTGATCTCGGGCGCTTCGGCTGGGGGGCCACGGTGTCGCGGCGGCCGATGACCAATTCGCTGTTGTCGCAGGCCGGTGCGGTTGATCCGCGCAGTGGCATCAGCTGGGGCGGCGTCACCGCCAACGGCATGACCTTCAGCCTCGGCTACGACCAGGGCGGCCGCAATGGCGTGTGGTCGAACTGGAGCTGGCATCGGCTGACCGGCCGCAACGTGGTCGACAACACCCGCGCACGCGCGATGGTGGGCTGGTACCACAAGCTGATCCAGCACCCCGACATGCGGCTGGATGTGGGCACCACCGCGATGTACTGGCGTTACCAGAAAGACCTGGGCGGCTACTCGCTGGGCCAGGGCGGCTATTACAGCCCGCAGCGCTATGCTTCGCTGAGCCTGCCGGTCAGCTTCGCCTGGCGCAACGACGTGTGGTCGGTGCGCCTGGATGGCTCGGTCAGCGTGTCCAGTGCGCGCACCTCATCGATCAGCCGCTTCCCCGACCAGGCGTTGATCGAGCGCGTGATTGCACAGCTCGAGCCGCAGTATGGCCCGCTGCGGCTGGACGAGGCCGGCCTGTACACCGGCGACAGCAGCAGCACCGGCACCGGCTACCGCCTGTATGGTGCGGTCGAGCGCCGGCTGGGCGACCACTTCGTGCTGGGTGCCGCCGGCACCCTGCAGCGCAGCCGCGATTTCTCGCCGAATTCGTTCCAGCTCTACCTGCGCTACACCTTCAAGCCGTGGCAGGGAAACCTGCCGTTGCCCGTATCGCCACTGGTGCCGTATGGCGAATTCCGCTGACCTGCGGCGACGTCGCCTGCTGCAGGCGGCCGCCACGCTGCCGCTGCTTGGCTGGTGCAGTGCGCAGGCCGCGCCTGCACCGCGCTGGCCGGCGTGGCAGGTACTGCTCGACAGCAGCCTGAGCCGCGACGGACGCATGATCGATCGCAGCCAGGACGATCAGCGCAGCACCTCCGAAGGCCAGTCCTATGCCTTGTTCTTCGCCCTGGTCGACAACGACCAGGCGCTGTTCGATCGCATCCTGGGCTGGACCCAGGACAACCTCGCCGGTGGCGACATGGGCAAGCGCCTGCCGGCCTGGCTGTGGGGACGCGATGACGCCGGAGCGTGGCGGGTACTGGACGACAACCCGGCCTCGGACTCCGATCTCTGGCTGGCCTATGCGCTGCTGGAAGGCGCGCGGCTGTGGCGCCGTCCCGCGCTGAAGGCCATCGCCGAGGGCATGCTGGCGCAGGTGTGGGCACGCGAGATCGTGGATCTGCCCGGGCTCGGCCCGATGCTGTTGCCGGGCCCCCAGGGATTCATCGAAGGGGACGCCACGCGGGTCAACCCCAGCTATCTGCCCCTGCCGCTGCTGCGCCGCTTTGCGGTGGAGGATCGCGGCGGGCCGTGGCAGGCACTGGCGCGCAACAGCGTGCAGCTGTTGCAGCAGAGCAGCCCGCACGGGTTCGCACCGGACTGGGCGGCGTGGAAAGGCGATCGCTTCGTCGTCGATCCGGTGCGCGGTGCGGTCGGCAGCTACGATGCCATCCGCTGCTACACCTGGGCAGGCATGACCGCGCCGCGCGATCCGTTGTTCCGCGCGCAGCTCGCGGCCCTGTCCGGGCCGCTGCAGCGCCTGCGCAGTGGTACGCCGATGTGGGAAAAGATCGACACCCGCAGTGGCCAGGGGCAGGGCGAAGGCAACTACGGATTCCGCGCGGCACTGCTGCCGTATCTGATCGCACAGGGCGAAGCGGAGCGTGCGCAGTCGCTGCGGGCCAGCCTGCCCAGCGCCGAACAGCAGCGTGCTGATGCCCCGGCCTACTACTCGCAGATGCTGGCCCTGTTCGGCCTGGGCTGGGCTGAAGGACGCTGGCGTTTCGCCGCCGACGGCCGCCTGCAGCCGCGCTGGTAGCTGCAGTGCGGCAGGGTCGGATCCCATTGCGCAGCAATGGGCTCTGACCCCACTCAACGGTCATTCCATCGCGTAGCGCAGGGTGAACAGCACCGCCACCAGCCACACTGCCGGATGCACTTCGCGCCAGCGCCCAGTGCCGGCCTTCAGCGCGGCATAGGCAATGAAGCCGAACGCCAGGCCGTTGGCAATCGAGTAGGTAAACGGCATCGCCAGCGCACACAGGGCGGCCGGCACAGATTCGGTCAGGTCGCTCCAGTCCACTTCCACCAGCTCGCGCAGCATCAGGCCGGCCACGAACAGCAGCGCCGGTGCGGTGGCATAGCTGGGCACCATCGCTGCCAGCGGCGAGAACAGCAGTGCCGCCAGGAACAGGGCCGACACCACCAATGCGGTCAGGCCGGTGCGGCCGCCCACCTGCACGCCCGAGGCGCTTTCGGCGAAGGCGGTGGTGCTGCTGGTGCCCAGCATCGAGCCTGCAACAATTGCGGTGCTGTCGGCCAGCAATGCGCGGCCGAAGCGCTTCTGCGCGCCCGGCAGCTTCAGCAGGCCGGCGCGGCCGACCACGCCATACAGCGTGCCGGTGGCATCGAACACTTCCACCAGCACGAACACCAGCACCACCTGCAGCAGCACGGCGATCGGTGCGCCGCCGTCATGGTGCAGCAGGCCCGGCAGGTCCAGCTGCAGGAAGGTCGGGGCCAGGCTCGGCGGCAGCGAAACCAGGCCCTGGTACTGCACGTCGCCCAGCGCCCAGCCCGCGCCGGTCACGGCCAGGATGCCGATCAGGATCGCACCGCGGATACGGCGCGCTTCCAGCACCGCGATCAACAGGAAGCCGGCCAGGGCCAGCAGCGGCGGCGCCGTGTTCAACGGGCCCAGCGCCACCAGCGTGTCTTCGTTGCCGACGATCACGCCGGACTTCTGCAGCGCGATGATCGCCAGGAACAGGCCGATGCCGGCCACGATGGCCGAGCGCAGCGATGATGGAATGCCCGACACCAGCCATGCGCGCACACCGGTCAGCGACAGCACCAGGAACACCAGCCCGGAAATGAACACTGCACCGAGCGCCTGCTGCCATGGCAGGCCCGCAGCGCCGACCACGGTGAATGCGAAGAACGCGTTCAGGCCCATGCCCGGCGCCATGCCCACCGGGAAGTTGGCGGCCAGCGCCATCACCGCCGAACCCAGCGCTGCGGCCAGGCAGGTGGCCACGAACACCGCGCCGGCATCCATGCCGGTGGTGCCGAGGATCTCGGGGTTCACGAAGACGATGTAGGACATCGTCAGGAAGGTGGTGACACCGGCCAGCAGCTCGGTGCGCACGGTGGTGCCGTGCTGCTGCAGCTGGAACAGGCGTTCGAACAGGGACATGGGGTCGCTCATGGGTAGATGCCGGCCGCTGGCCGGCATGCATGGTCGGTACACATTGCAAAAGGAGAAAGGCCGCGCGAGCGCGGCCTTTCCTGTTGCCTTACTTCAGCGCCTTGAAGCGCAGGCGCTTCGGTGCGGCGTCGTCGCCCATGCGGCGGCGCTTGTCTTCTTCGTACTCGCGGTAGTTGCCCTGGAAGAACTCCACGTGCGAGTCGCCTTCGAACGCCAGGATGTGGGTGGCGATGCGATCCAGGAACCAGCGGTCATGCGAAATGACGAAGGTGTTGCCGGGGAACTCCAGCAGCGCATCTTCCAGCGCACGCAGGGTTTCGATGTCCAGGTCGTTGGACGGTTCGTCGAGCAGCAGCACGTTGCCACCCTGCAGCAGGGTCTTGGCCATGTGCAGGCGGCCACGCTCACCACCGGACAGCGAACCGACCATCTTCTGCTGGTCCTGGCCCTTGAAGTTGAAGCGGCCGATGTAGGCGCGCGACTGGATCTCGATGCCGTTGATGTTGAGGATGTCCAGGCCGCCGGCGATTTCCTGGAAGACGTTGTGGTTGCCTTCCAGCGCGTCGCGGCTCTGGTCCACGTAGGACAGCTTCACGGTCGGGCCGACCACGATCTCGCCGGTATCCGGCTTTTCCTGGCCGGTGATCATCTTGAACAGGGTCGACTTACCGGCACCGTTCGGGCCGATGATGCCGACGATGGCGCCGGCCGGCACCAGGAAGCTCAGGTTGTCGAACAGCAGGCGGTCGCCGAACTTCTTGGAGACGTTCTTGAACTCCATCACCGCATTGCCCAGGCGCTCGCCCGGCGGGATGAAGATCTCATTGGTCTCGTTGCGCTTCTGGTAATCGACCGACTGCAGCTCTTCCAGGCGGGCCAGACGGGCCTTGCCCTTGGTGCGGCCACCCTTGGCGTTCTGGCGCGACCACTCCAGTTCCTTCTGGATCGCCTTCTGGCGGGCCTTTTCCTGGTTGTCTTCCTGCTTCAGGCGCTCGTCCTTCTGGGTCAGCCAGTCGGTGTAGTTGCCCTTCCACGGGATGCCGCGGCCGCGGTCCAGTTCCAGGATCCACTCGGCGGCGTTGTCCAGGAAGTAGCGATCGTGGGTGACCGCCACCACGGTGCCGGTGTAGCGCGCCAGGAACTGTTCCAGCCATTCCACCGACTCGGCGTCGAGGTGGTTGGTCGGTTCGTCGAGCAGCAGCATGTCCGGCTTCTGCAACAGCAGGCGGCACAGGGCCACACGGCGCTTTTCACCACCGGACAGCTTGCCGACCACGGCATCCCACGGCGGCAGGCGCAGCGCATCGGCGGCCACGTCCAGCTGGTTTTCCAGGGTGTGCGCGTCGCCGGCGGCGAGGATCGCCTCCAGGCGCTCCTGTTCCTTGGCCAGCGCGTCGAAGTCGGCGCCTTCCTCGGCGTAGGCGGCGTACACCGCTTCCAGCGCGGCCTGGGCCTGCAGCACTTCGCCCACGCCTTCCTCGACCGCTTCACGCACCGTCTTGGTCGGGTCCAGCTCGGGTTCCTGCGCCAGGTAGCCGACCTTGATGCCCGGCTGCGGGCGGGCTTCGCCCTCGAAATCGGTGTCCACGCCGGCCATGATCTTCAGCACGGTGGACTTGCCGGCGCCGTTCAGGCCCAGCAGGCCGATCTTCGCGCCCGGGAAGAAGGACAGCGAGATGTCCTTGATGATCTGCCGCTTGGGCGGGACCACCTTGGACACGCGGTTCATGGTGTAGATGTATTGCGAGGACATGCGGTCTCCGTAGGCGCGGCCCTGCGCCCGGTCCGTCACGGGAAGATCCCGTTGCGGCAGCGGGCACAGACTGAAATGGAATACCCCCAATTATAGCCGGAACCGGTTCCGGGCCGCTCCCGGCAGAGACGCCCGGGCTGGCCGCCGCCTGAATACCTCGTCACAGTCCTGCCGCGGGAAGCGTTTCCAGCCGGAAACGGTTCAGATCGGGTGCGCAATATGGGTTCACCACCCACCCAGGCAGAGGTCTGACATGCGCATCAATCGAGTAATGGCCAGCGCCGTGGCCTCTGTGCTGGCGCTGGGCGCCGTGGCCCCGGCCTTCGCCGACGACGACCACCGCCGTGGGCATGATCGCCGCGAGTGGCGCGAAGACCGCCGCGAATGGCGCCAGGACCGCCGTGACTGGGAGCGCGACCGCCGCGAGGCCCGGCGCGACTGGGAACGCGATCGCCGCGACTGGCACCGCGACCATGACCGCTACTACCGCCCAGCACCGCCGCGCGTGGTCTACCGCCCGGCCTACGGCCCAGGCTATGGCTGGAAGGTGGGCCATCGCTACCGCGATTACTACCGCGGCCCGATCTACGTGGTGAACGACTATCCGCGCTACCACCTTCGCCGTCCGCCGTACGGGCACCACTGGATCCGCGACGACCGCGGCAACATGCTGCTGGTGGCCATTGCCACCGGCGTGATCGCCCAGTACGTACTCAGCAACCGCTGAGGATCGCGCTCGGGGCCGGATCCCTTTCTGCAGGAAAGGGCTCTGACCCCCACAACACCTCTCGAAACCATACGGGGCCGGATTCCTTCGGGAATGCCGGCCCCGTCCGTTTCGGCCCCAGCGGCGCGGCGCGGGGCTACAATCGGGGGCTGAGTCGTACCCCTTTTCCCTGCCTGCTGGAGTACCCGATGTTCCCGCGTGACGTCCGCATCGAATCCTACGATCCCGAACTGGCCAAGGCCATCGCCGCTGAGACCCAGCGCCAGGAAGACCACGTCGAGCTGATCGCCAGCGAGAACTACACCAGCCCGGCGGTGATGGAAGCCCAGGGCAGCCAGCTGACCAACAAGTACGCCGAAGGCTACCCGGGCAAGCGCTACTACGGTGGCTGCGAATACGTGGACATCGCCGAGCAGCTGGCGATCGATCGCCTGAAGCAGCTGTTCGGCGCCGACTACGCCAACGTGCAGCCGCACAGCGGTTCGCAGGCCAACCAGGCCGTGTACTTCGCCCTGCTGCAGCCGGGTGACACCATCCTCGGCATGAGCCTGGCCCACGGCGGCCACCTCACCCACGGTGCCAAGGTCAACGCCTCGGGCAAGCTGTTCAACGCCGTGCAGTACGGTGTGAACGACCAGGGCCTGATCGATTACGACGAAGTCGAGCGCCTGGCCCTGGAGCACAAGCCGAAGATGGTCGTGGCTGGCTTCTCGGCGTACTCGCAGGTGATCGACTGGGCGCGCTTCCGCGCCATCGCCGACAAGGTCGGTGCCTACCTGTTCGTCGACATGGCCCACGTTGCCGGTCTGGTGGCTGCAGGCGTCTACCCGAGCCCGCTGGAGCACGCCCACGTGGTCACCTCCACCACCCACAAGACCCTGCGCGGCCCGCGCGGCGGCATCATCGTCGCCAAGGGCGCCGACGAAGACCTGGTCAAGAAGCTGCAGTCGATCGTGTTCCCGGGCATCCAGGGCGGTCCGCTGATGCACGTCATCGCCGGCAAGGCCGTGGCCTTCAAGGAAGCACTGGAGCCGGGCTTCAAGGCCTACCAGCAGCAGGTGGTGAAGAACGCCCAGGCGATGGCCAACACGCTGATCGCGCGCGGCTACAAGATCGTCTCCGGCGGCACCCAGAATCACCTGATGCTGGTCGACATGATCGGCAAGGACGTGTCCGGCAAGGACGCTGAAGCCGCGCTGGGCAAGGCCCACATCACCGTCAACAAGAACTCGGTGCCGAACGACCCGCGTTCGCCGTTCGTGACCTCGGGCCTGCGCCTGGGCACCCCGGCGGTGACCACCCGTGGCTACGTCGAACAGGACTGCGTGGACCTGGCCAACTGGATCGCCGACGTCCTCGACGCGCCGAGCGATGACGCCGTGATCGCCCGCGTGCGCGACGCGGTCAGCGCGCAGTGCCGCAAGTACCCGGTCTACGGCTGATCGGGCGATGGGGTCGGATCCCTTCCCTGCGGGAAGGGCTCTGACCCCGGAACCGGAGTTCCTGCGCATGGATGAGCGCCGTTTCAGATATCTGTATGCCGCGCTGGCGGCCTTGTTCGGCCTGCCCAGTCTGGTGATGGGCGGTGCGGCAGCGACGTTGCTGGTGCTGATGGGGGTGGGCCAGTTCGGTCATGGCACGCTTGCCTCGGTGACCGTGATGCCGGTGTGGGGCCTGGCCGGCATTGCCGGCTGCCTGGCCTGGTTGTGGCTGAGCGTGGGCTTTCTGATGCAGGGGCGTGCCGGGCTGCGCGTGCGCCCGGTCTGGTGGTGGATGCTGTTGGCGGGTGGCCTCGCTGCCCTGCCTCCACTGGGGCTGGCGCTGTGGTTGAGCGTCACCGTTCACGCCGAAGGCATCACCCTGTTGCTGCTCGGCCCATCGATGCTGGTGCCGGCCGCGATGCTGGTGTGGCTCAAACGCCGCGCCTGAGGCGGCCTACGCAAGGAGATCGAACGCATGGATGAGCATGTGCACAAGCGCTGGATGGCGATTGCCGGCCTGCTGGTCGGGCTGCCCACCGCAGCGGCTGGAGGCACGGGGGCCGTGCTGGGACTGATGGTCGTGCTGGACGGCAAGTATCTGACTGGCGACGAGCACACGCTGTTGCTGCTGTGGTCGTTGGCCGGGATCATCGGCCTGCTGGCCTGGTTGTGGCTGAGTGGCGTGTTCCTGTGGCGCGGTCTTGCAGGCCTGCGCCAATCCCCGATCGCCGTGTGGGTGGGGCTGGCACTGGGCGGCCTGGCTGCGCTGGGCGTGGTTGCTGCCACGCTGTATTTCACCTTCAAGCAAGGGGAGATCTCGACCTTGGGCTTCCTTGGCTTCGGCCCGCCGCTGCTGGTGATGGCGGGACATCTGGCCTGGCTTCGCTGGGGGCGTGCGGCCCCTGCACCGACGACCGCCGGTTGAGCGGAAAGACCGGATCGCGCTGCAGCTGCGTTTCGGCCGAAATGCAGGCACTTCCGCGCAGACAGCATTTGCTGCTGAACGCCTTCTCAGGTACCTTTGCGACGCTGCCATGACCGTGGCATCTAGGTTGCCCCCTGAGCCAGGCGTTCCATGCATTGCCCCTTCTGCCAACATGCCGATACCCGGGTCATCGACTCGCGCGTCTCTGAAGACGGCGCGACGATCCGCCGTCGGCGTGAATGCGAAGCCTGTGGCGAGCGCTTCAGCACCATGGAAACGGTTGAACTGAAGCTGCCGGCCATCGTCAAGAGCGATGGCACCCGCGAAGCGTTTGACCAGCGCAAGGTCCGCGCCGGCTTCGACCGCGCGCTGCAGAAGCGTGCGGTGGCCGAAGACAAGATCGAAGCGGCGGTGCGTGCGGTGGTGCACCAGCTGCGCATCAGTGGCGAGCGCGAAGTGCCTTCGATCAAGGTCGGCGAGTTTGTGATGAACGAACTGCGCAAGCTCGATCATGTCGGGTATGTGCGGTTTGCGTCGGTGTACCGCAGCTTCGAGGACGTAGCTGATTTCCGCGAGGAGATCGAGAAGCTGGAACGTGACTTGCCGTCCAGCACCGAACAGCTGCAGCTGCTGGGTGACGTGATAGCCCTGACCAAGAAGAAGAAGGGCTGACCGCCTTTGCCCCGCTAGATGCCAACCCTGGTTGGCACTGATGGCCGCCTTCACTGGTGGGTGCCAACCTTGGTTGGCACTGATGGCATGGATCTACACCGCCAGCGTTACCATGGCGGCATGAGCACCCCGTTCTCCGTCCTCGACCACCTGCACATGGCCAACGCGCTGCGCCTGGCCGAGCGTGCCGCCTACACCACCCGCCCCAATCCGATGGTTGGCTGCGTGATCGCCCACGGCGAACGCGTGGTCGGTCAGGGCTGGCACCAGCGCGCCGGTGGCCCGCATGCCGAAGTGTTCGCCCTGCGCGAGGCCGGCAGCGAAGCACGCGGTGCCACCGCCTACGTCACCTTGGAACCCTGTGCGCACTACGGGCGCACGCCACCGTGCGCGCTGGCGCTGATCGAAGCCGGTGTATCGCGCGTAGTCGCGGCGATGCGCGACCCGTTCCCGAAGGTCGACGGCGGTGGCTTTGATCTCCTCCGCAGCGCGGGCATCGAAGTCGCTGAAGGCCTGATGGCCGCGCAGGCGCGCGAGCTCAACAAGGGCTTCCTCTCACGCGTGGAGCGCAACCGCCCTTGGCTGCGGGTGAAGCTGGCCGTCAGCCTGGATGGCCGCACCGCGATGGCTGATGGCAGCTCCAAGTGGATCACCGGCCCGGCCGCGCGCGAGGACGTGCAGCACTGGCGTGCACGCGCCGGCGCGATCCTGACCGGTGCCGATACCGTCCTCGCCGACGACCCGATGCTGACCGTGCGTCTGGCCAACACAGACGTGATGCCACCGTTGCGCGTGGTGCTCGATTCGCGTCTGCGTTCGCTGGAATGCAGCCGTGTGCGCGAGGGTGGGGCACCGACGTTGTACCTGCATGACGCAGCAGTAAGCGCACCGGATGCGGCCGACGCCGAATTTGCCAGCGTGCCCAGTGTCGATGGACGGTTGGATCTGGGCGCGGTGCTGGCCCTGCTGGCCGAGCGCGGCATCAACGAAGTGCATACCGAAGCTGGCGCGACCCTGGCCGGCGCACTGCTGCGCGGCGGCTGGGTGGATGAGCTGTTGCTCTACCAGGCACCCACCTTGCTGGGCGATACCGGCCGCCCGCTGCTGGCTGGCCTCGGCATCGAGGCGATGGACCAGCAGCGTCGATTGCGCGTGGTGGATCAACGCCAGGTGGGTGAGGACATCCGGCTGCTGCTGCGGCCGTAATGCAAACCGACAATGCCACGTCGTACCCGCCGGATGTGGCATCAAGGTTGCCGGGGCGAATGATCGCTGCGCATGTTGCAAGGCGCACAGATCTCCATTGGCCTACCAGGCATTTGTCGTGCGCGTAGTTCATCAGCTGCCCCAGCGCCAATGATCGACCGGCCCTGACCGCACGTGCACCTTGCCGGGCCCTGTTTCATGGGCATGTCAGGCCGCTGTATTCGAAATGAAGATGGGGAGATACCTGGTTGTTGCAGTAGGTCAATAGCTGGTGCTCATCCATGCCTTTCGCTGCATCCAGTACTTCGGCCTGGAGGGCATTGAAATGACCGATGCGATGCAGTGCCTGCTGGCTCACGCAGTTGCGGAGCCGATGCAGCGGCCAGTCACATGCAACTGATCCTGTGAGCGTGGGAGCTTCCTCCTCCAGCATGCGCCGGTCCCAGCCGTGGTAGGGAATGAAGGCGTCGAGCAGCTTCGCTTCGAGGCTGTTGGCACTGGCGCTGAGCCACGCGCCCTGGCCATGTCGGAAGAACTCCAGATCCCCGGAAATGCTGCGCGATCCTGATCCCCTCAGTATCCTGACCTGGCGACGGAAAATGTCGGCCATTTCGGCGGGAGCCGCAGCCCTGGAACCTGCCTTTGTTGCCTCCCGGTACCTGGCGTACAGTGGAGTCAGGTCGGGGACAGAGCAGCGATAAGACAACGTCGCTGTATTGGCGGTGGGGCCGGCGCGGGTGGAGAGCGCGGTACAGGTCACGCGGCCCAGTCTGTCCAGCGATGCAGCGCCGATGCCGGGTGATTCAAAGCCAGCAGGCACCAGGAAGCGTTCGGCGGCCTCGTCATCGCCAATGCGCGTTCGCACTTCCTGCAGCCGATCGAGATAGCCTGGGGGCTGGAACGTACCCTTCCACTGCGCGTCGAGGGTGCGGCGGGCAACCGGGTCGGCAGCGAGCAGAAGCGAAAGATAAAGCTGGAAATTGGCGTCAATACCTGCGGTGATCTCGCCCGACGGCAGCGCATGTGCACGCCGCGTGGACGCATCGGGCGAGGCCAGGGCAGAGAGTGGCGCGCTGGTTAGTACGAGCAGCCGCATCATTTTCACGCGTGGACTCATGGTCGATGGTGTTCCTGGAGTGCACGGCAGTGCGCGCGAGCCTCGTCGGGTCCCATCCCGCTGACCGTCTCTTCCAGGACATTCTGAAAGGTCGCGTCGTCTGATGAGGGATCGACGGGTTCGTGAATCCGTGCGGCTTTCAGTCGTGCGTCAAGCAGCAGGTCACACGCAGGAATGCCCGTACGGGCAGTGATGGACTCTGCCTCGATGCGCTCATTCCATTCCCGGAACGGCAGCATCTTCTGCAGCAGCGCCAGCCCGAGGAACATCATGTCGATACTGGCCCAGGGACCGCCTTCGCCAGCACGGAAGAACTCGGCCGTGGTGTCGAACGTGCTGTTGGGGGCTTGGGTCAGCACTTGGGCAAATGCCATTTTCGCGGGTTGGATGGACGCGACTGCATCCACGGCCACGAATTGTTCGCGATGCTCGCGATAGGTCGCGAAGAAGCTGGAGACGTCTGGAACCCCGCAGTGGTAGCGGATCGTCACACGATCGGGAGAGCCGCTATCGGCTCGCTCGACCTCCTTGCAATGGATGGAGTGCCACCTGGCTTTGACAGCCATGGCAATGGGGTCATTGCTTTCCAGCGCAGGGCCTTGATGGATATAGAGCGCGTCCACAGCATCCCCGATTCCGGGCAACGCATGTTGATTGGCTGTCTGCAGGCTTTTCCTCAGTGCCGTCCTGGCTTGCTCGTGATCCTGGGTGACTACGAGTACGTACGCGTCAAAGGTTTCTTCCAGCGAGAGTGCGCCCGTGGGCGCGGCGGTCGCTGACAGCGACGTGCCGAGCAGTCCGGTGAGAATGAGGTTCAGCATGACAGGGCTGCATTGCCTGGATCGGCCCGCGAGGATCCCGGCTTGTGGATTCCAGGTCCATGCAAGAAATCCGAAATTCCAGACCAACGGCGCCGGGTTCACGGGCGCGGTCTTTGGCCGTTCGACCCAGCCCGTCGCAATGCTTCCAGGGGACCCTGTCTTTGCGCAATCGGAATGGCGGTGGACTGCAAGCGCGTGCCCGGGTGGCATTGAGGATACTCGGCCGTCCGCACGCCACTTCCGCCGGCAGACCCCTCTCAGGCGTCGTGAAGGTTGCCCAGGTCCTCTGCTCCACGATAGCTGCGCTACCGCTTACCGGCTTACGCGCATTCGTCGGTCCACATCATTTCGGCCATCGGACGCAGCGCCTTGCACTCCTGCCTCATCTCCTCGGCCGATTGCACCTGCGCTTTGGCCTTCAGTTCCTCGGCCATCGCATCCACGCCGCTGATCTGGTCCGGTGCGATCTTGGCAACGCAGGCGCGGTGCTGCTGCAGCAGCAGGTCGCAGCCCGGTACGCCGGTCACTTTCGGTGCGCTGGCCGCCTGTGCGTCCTGCATCCAGTCCTCGAACGGGGCCAGTGCACCGGCGACGGTGCCTACCAGGTCATCGAAATTGCCGCTGTACCAATAGCCATCGTCCTTGGCCGGGTACAGGGTGAAGGTGCCGCTGACCGGCACGCGCGCGCCACTCTGCAGTGCCTGGGTATAGGTATCGGTGAACTGCCTGCGCGAGGCCGGGCTGGCATCGGCGGCCAGGCTGGCGGCGAACAGTGGGCGCACCTTGCCCAGGTCGGGCACCTGGCAGCTGAAACTGATGCGCGCCAGCTTCTGGTCTTCAACGTATTCGTTGTCTTCGATCACGCTCTTGGTCGCGCGGCACTTCGAATCGCGCAGGGCCTTGGCGTACAGCGCTTCTGCGGCGGTAGCGTCGGTCTTGTCACCGGCGCTGGCCAGCACGGTCTGCCACGGCTCGGCCAGGGCCTTGGCCAGCGCACCCGGGGTCGGGGTCACCGCATCCTGGCCTTCGAAGGCCGGCTTCAGTGCATCGTTGAGCGTGCGCGTGGCGGCCGCATCGTCTTCCAGCAGCACGCGTGCATACAGGTCGAAGGCCTGCTCGGGCGTCAGTTGGGCCGGTGCCGCGCTGGCAATCAGCGGGGCGCACAGCAGCACGCTGGCCAGAAGGGTACGGGTGGTACGGGTGGGGGTCTTCATGACGGTGTTTTCCTGTTCCAGAGGCGCGCAAGCCTAGCGCATCTGCCCACACTTTCGATGGCGCGATGCAGCCAGGTGACGGTGTGCAGCGGACAAAAAACGGGCCCCTTGCGGGGCCCGTTCGATCGCACGACGAGGAGCGATCGTTGGATCAGAAGCTGGCGCGGACGCCGGCCGAGTACTGGGTGACGTCGCGGTAGCCGGAGATCTCGCCCACCAGACCCCAGGTCTTGGTGAAGTTGATCTGGCCGCCGACGGTGCCGACCCAGGTGCCCTTGAAGTTGTTGCCGCCGTCCATGTAACCGGCCTTGACCCAACCTTCGGTCATGCGCGACGGCTTGCCACGGATGCCCATGGTCACGCGGCCCAGGTTGGTGTGATCCTTCTGGCTGAAACGCAGGCCGTCGTATCGGACGGTGGCTTCGGCGTTCTGGCGCACCCACGCGGCATCGGCGGTGAAGTCCAGGCGGTCGGTCCACGGCATGTGGTAGCCGATGCCCAGCTCCGGCTGGTTCAGTTCCAGCTTCAGCGAATCATTGCCGTAGTGATTGGTCTTGCTGGTACGCGACCAGCCACCGAACACGTAGACCTGTTCGGCGATGGCCACGGAGCCACGCAGGTAGCCGCCGTCGACCTTCGGGTCGTCCAGTGCGTTGTCGTCAACCTTGACCTGCGTCCAACCGCCTTCGACGTAGGTGTAGCTCAGAGCGTCGGCCGAAGCCGAGAGCGGGGCGGCGGCCAGCAGGGCGGCCACGATCAGCATCTTGCGCATGGGAATTCCTGTGAATTTCAATCCTTTGGCGGGCCGGCCCAGCGGGCGGCCCGTGGCGACCTCATGTCGTCCGGGGCGAAATTTTAATGAAAGTTTTACAAATTACGAGCGACCGCCGTCACAGCTGCGGCATCCGACCCCGTTCAGCCCGGGCTGTTACACTGGGCACGCCGGTTCGCCGGTACACAAACGTCTTCAGGGCGGGGTGCAATTCCCCACCGGCGGTAGGTGCGCAAGCACGAGCCCGCGAGCGCCCCGGCCCACGGCCGGGGGTCAGCAGATCCGGTCCAATGCCGGAGCCGACGGTCATAGTCCGGATGAAAGAAGACGGTGCCACAGGGCTCATGCCCTGCGTGCGCCTGTTTGCCTTGCGGCGTTTTTCGCTCACTTTCCGCGGAGAACGTTACTTGTTTACTGGAATCATCGAAGGCGTCGGCCGTCTGGCTGCGCGCGAATCCATCGGCGGCGATGTCCGCTTCACCTTCAATGTCGGGAATCTGCCGTTCGACAACGTGCAGATGGGCGAGAGCATTGCCATCAACGGCGTCTGCCTGACCGTCATCGCATTCGACGCCAGCAGCTTCCAGGCCGATGCCTCCACCGAGACCCTGGGCCTGACCACGCTGGGCCAGCTGGGCGAGGGTGCGGTCATCAACCTGGAACGCGCCATGCGCCCGACCGACCGCCTCGGCGGCCATCTGGTCAGCGGCCACGTCGACGGCCTCGGCCAGGTGCTGTCCATCCACGAAGACGCGCGTGCCCAGCGTTGGCGTTTCGCAGCGCCGGCCTCGCTGCGCCGCTACATCGCCAAGAAGGGCTCGATCTGCGTGGACGGCGTCAGCCTCACCGTCAACGAAGTGGACGATGAAGGTTTTGAAGTCGCCCTGATCCCGCACACGGTGGCCAACACCGCCTTCTCCGCCGCAGGCGTGGGCAGCGCGGTCAATCTTGAAATCGATCTGGTCGCCCGCTATGTGGAGCGGCTGATCAGTGTGCCGACCAACGGTCAGCACCCACAGGGAGATGCCGCATGAATTTCGCCCCGATTCCGGACATCCTGGAAGACATCCGCCAGGGCCGCATGGTGGTCATCGTCGATGACGAAGACCGCGAGAACGAAGGCGACCTGATCATGGCCGCCGAGCTGGTCAAGGCCAGCGACATCAACTTCATGGTCACCCATGGCCGTGGCCTGGTGTGCCTGCCGCTGAACCGCACCCGCGCCGCCGATCTCGGCCTGGCGCCGATGGTGCAGGCCAATACCGCGCAGTTCCAGACCAATTTCACGGTCAGCATCGAGGCCGCCGAGGGCGTCACCACCGGCATCTCGGCGCATGACCGCGCGCACACCATCCGTACCGCGGTGAAGCCCAACGCCAAGCCGTCGGACCTGCACCAGCCGGGCCACATCTTCCCGCTGATCGCTCAGCCGGGCGGCGTGCTGACCCGCGCCGGCCACACCGAGGCGGCCGTGGACATGGCCATGCTGGCCGGGCTGGAACCGGCCGGCGTGCTGGTGGAGATCCTGAACCCGGATGGCAGCATGGCACGCCGCCCGGAACTGGAAGTGTTCGCCCGCGAGCACGGTCTGAAGATGGGCTCCATCGCCGACCTGATCGCCTACCGCCTGGCCACCGAGAAGACCGTTGAACGCGTCGATGAACGTGAGATCGCCACCGAATTCGGCCCGTTCAAGCTGGTGACCTACCGCGACCGCATCGCCCACGACCTGCATTTCGCGCTGGTTCGTGGCACGCCGGATGCGGAAACCCCAACCCTGGTGCGCGTGCAGGTGGAAAACCCGCTGGCCGACCTGCTGCACTGGCGCCGTGACGACTTCGGGGTGGCCGCCACCGATGCCCTGCGCGCGATCGATGCCGAAGGCACCGGCGTGATGGTGGTGCTGCAGGCCCCGCGCGACGGTGAAGCCCTGCTGGCCCGCCTGCGCCAGCAGCCGGCGCCGGTGGTGCCGGGCAAGGACAAGGACGTGAGCCAGTGGCGCCGCAACGGTGCCGGCGCGCAGATCCTGTCCGACCTGGGCCTGGGCAAGCTGCGCGTGCTGGGCACCCCGCGCCGCCAGATCGGCCTGGCCGGGTACGGCCTGGAAGTGGTAGAGACGGTGGGCTGCTGAGGCCCGCGCGCCGGCCATGAGGCCCCTGTAGAGCCGAGCCATGCTCGGCTTGCGCGCGCAGCGCGGAGGGCAGTCCGGCGGCAGAGAGCAGCCGAGCATGGCTCGGCTCTACAGAAAGCCCCTTGAAGGCCCCCGCCGATCACGGCCGGGGCCCATCCACGCTAGAATTACCCCCTTATCGAGTCCCCAAGCCGCATATGAGCCACTTCGAAGGCGATCTTCGCACTCCCGAATCGGCGCGCTTTGCCATCCTGGCCAGCCGCTGGAATGCCCGCATCACCGACACGCTGGTCGCTGGCGCCCGCCAGAGCCTGGCCGGCAACGGCATCACCGAAGCCAACATCGACGTGATCCGCGTGCCGGGTGCCTGGGAACTGCCGCTGGTGGCCGCGCGCCTGGCCGCCGCCCACGAACACGCCGCCATCCTCACCCTGGGCTGCGTGATCCGTGGCGATACCCGTCACTACGAACACGTGGCCGACCGCTGCGCCGAAGGCCTGATGCGCGTGCAGCTGGATTTCGGCGTGCCGGTGCTGAACGGCGTGCTGGCGGTGGAACGCGTTGAAGACGCCGAGGCCCGCGCAGGCGGCAGCCACGGCAACAAGGGCGAGGAAGTCGCGCTCGCCGCATTGGAAATGGTCAATCTTCTGGAGCAGCTGCCATGAACAAGAACACCCAGGGCAAGCCCTCCGGTAAACCCGTCCGCCGCGATGGCGTCGATCCGGTGCTGCGCTCGCGCGCCCGTCGTCGTGCCGTGCAGGCCATCTACGCCTGGCAGATCTCCGGCGGCAACGCACAGTCGCTGATCGCCCAGTTCGCCCACGAGCAGGCCCGCGAAATCGCCGACCTGGCGTACTTCGAAGCACTGCTGCACGGCGTGCTCGACAACCGCCGCGACATCGACGAAGCGCTCGGCCCGTACCTGGACCGTGGCATCGAAGAGGTGGACGCGATCGAACGCGCGGTGCTGCGCCTGGCGGCGTACGAGCTGCGCTACCGCCTGGACGTGCCGTACCGCGTGGTGATCAACGAAGCCATCGAATCGGCCAAGCGCTTCGGTTCCGAGCATGGCCATACCTACGTCAACGGCGTGCTGGATCGTGCCGCCGTGGAATGGCGCAAGGTCGAATCGGGTCACTGACCCGATTCCTGTAGAGCCGAGCCATGCTCGGCTCACCGTGCAGCGCACGGTTGCGTCCGGCATTGCGGCGCGTGATCGAACTGCAGCCGAGCATGGCTCGGCTCTACATAACAGCAGACCGCCCCATGTCCCTGGCCGAATTCGCCCTCATCGACCGCATCCGCGCCCGCACCCTCGAGCGCGACGACATCCTGCTCGGCATCGGCGACGACGCTGCGCTGCTGCAGCCGCGTGCCAATGAGCAACTGGTGGTCACTGCCGACACGCTCAACAGCGGCGTGCACTTCCCGGTGGAAACCCCGGCCTACGACATCGGCTGGAAGACCCTGGCGGTCAACCTGTCCGACCTGGCCGCGATGGGCGCACGCCCGGCGTGGTGCACGCTGGCGCTGTCACTGCCGGACACTTCCGAAGACTGGATCGAGGCCTTTGCCGACGGCTTCTTCGCCCTGGCCGACCAGCACGACATCGCCCTGATCGGCGGCGACACTACGCGTGGCCCGCTGTCGCTGACCGTGACCGCGATGGGCCAGGTCGGCCGCGGCCAAGCCCTGCGCCGCGACCGCGCGCAGGTTGGCGACGACGTCTGGGTAAGTGGCACGATCGGTGATGCCGCCGGTGCACTGAAGCTGTGGCAGCAGGGCGCGCTGGACGTGGCCACGGCCACGCTGCTGGGTGACTACGAAACCCTGCGCCTGCGCCTGCTGCGGCCGACGCCGCGCGTGACCTTGGGCCTGCGGCTGCGTGCCTTCGCGCATGCCGCCGTGGATCTGTCCGATGGCCTGGTGGCTGATCTGGGCCACATCGCGGCACGCAGTGGCGTGGCCGCGCAGATCGATGCCGACGTGCTGCCGATCTCGCCGGAGCTGCGTGGCCTGCTCGGCCGCGACGGTGCCCGCGAGTGTGCGCTGCACGGTGGTGACGATTACGAACTGTGTTTCACTGCCGCCGCCGACCAGCGCGACGCGCTGCTGTACCTGTCCGAATCGCTGGATGTGCCGCTGACCCGCGTCGGCCGCATCACCGAAGGGCAGGGCGTGCAGGTGGATGGCGAAGCCGCCAGCGGCGGTTACCAGCACTTCGCCTGACCAAAGAGAACGCCGGGCATCGCCCGGCGTTTTTGTGTTGCCCTGGTAGATGCCAACCTTGGTTGGCACGCATGATCCATTCGGGGCGTGACCCGCCGCGATCAATCGCGCGGTGCGGACACACCGAAACGATTGCCGCCCGGGGTGCTGGGCAGTACCAGGAACACCAGCAGCACCAGGCTCACGATGGGGACGACGCCCAGCAGCAGCCACCAGCCCGATCGGTCCGTGTCGTGCAGGCGGCGCACGGTGACGGCAAGCGTCGGCAGCACAAAGATCAGCCACATCACCACGCTCAGGCCGGTCGATGCCAGCGCCAGGGCCTGCGAATCGGTGTAACCGGCAATGAAGCCCAGTACGTACAACGGGATCGAAACGATCGCGATGAACAACTGGAACCACCAGAATTCGCTGCGGCTCGCGCGCCCGTTGAACTGCGTGTAGCGCTTCAGCGGCATCATCATCTTCTTCATGCGGGTGCTTCTCTCTCTCTGTGTGTAATGCCGAGCCCACGCCCGGTCTGAATCAATGAACGACCTTTGCTTCGGCATCGCGCGGCGAGCCGTAGTCATCCAGCCACTGGAACTTCACCGTGGCCGGCATCGCCACGCCAGCAGGCAAGGGCAACCTCACCTGCGTGCCCGGCGCGATCATATCCACGTCCACCTTGTGGCCATCGGCCAAGGTCAGCGTGCTCAGCGTCACGTGGTACGCGCTGGGGTTGCGCACCTGCAAGGCATGGCCCTCAGCCGACCACTGCAAGGCTGCAGCCGCATCGCGTGCCTCGCCCGGCAGTCCCGCCGGCCGATGGAACAGCTTCACCCGCGTGCGCACCGCAAACTGAAGCAGGTTCTTGTCCGCCGCATCCTTGGGCTTGGGCGGAATATCCAGCAGGTTGAAGTAGAAAACCGATTCGCGATCGTCCGGCAGCGGCGCGTCACCAGGTCGTGGCGCATAGGTGATGCGGAACGCTTGACCTTGGTGGGCCTGCAGCAGGCGTGGTTCGGCCGGGGTCAGCCGGAACGGCGTGCGCACGTGCTCGGGGCGGGCGTGGCTGTCGCCGTTGTCGATCCACACCTGCACCATCGCGGCCTGTTCGCCCCGGTTGCTGGCCTGCACGGTCACATCGCGGGCCTTGCCTGCGTCATGCACGATGCGCGTGCCCTGCAGGGTCACGGCGGCGTGAGCGGGGCCTGACAGCAGGCCCGCCAGCAACAGGACGAGGCCGGAAGCTCTAGGAAGATTCATGGTTCATCTCTTCTGCCCGCGGTTGCCGGCCGATCATGGCCGGCAACCGCTGTGCCTTCAGTTGTAGACCACCACGAAACTGCCGGAGGCGTTTGCGGTGCCAGCAGTGGCGTTCTGGCTCGGCGAGGCATACCAGGCGCTGTAGTCGAGCTGGCCACTGCCCGCGGCGGGAATGGTCACCCAGTGCACCGGGTCGTCGCCGATCTTCTGATGATTGCCGGCAGCGTCATACAGTGCCACGCCCACATTGCCGGCAGTCGAAGCACCCGTCAGCGCGAGGTTGCCGGTGGAGCCGTCCGACGTGCCGCCGAAACGCACCGCGACGTTCTGGTCGGTGCCAGCACCGGAGCAGTCCAGCAGGATGCTGAAGTTCTTCTGGCCAGCGCGCGTATCGGCATTGATCGAGCTCAGCTCGACCTTGCCCATCGCTACGGTAATCGTGCCGGAAGAAGTGCTCACCTCGCAGGTGGTCGGCATGATCTCGCCAGTGATTTCCAGCTTCTCGGCGAGGGCAGACGGTGCAAAGGCAAGCAGCAGGCACACGCCCAGCGCATGGGTGATGTTCGACATGGGATTCTCTCAGGACTACGGAAAAGGAGCGCCGGCGAACGCCATGCGCCCGATCAGCAGCGCGGAGTCTCCGTGAGCGCAGCAAGGACGCCAATGCAATTAGTTGCAAAACGGGCGTGGTGCGGGCAATTGCAACAAATCGTATGGGATCGGAGGAGCTAGATTTCTAGACTTTCGTCCCATCTCCTACCACTCGGCCAAGAACAGTCTCATGATGACGCTTCTCCGTCTGCACCGCCGCGCTGTCAGCCGTGCTGTCGCATTGCTCCCGCTTCTGCTGCTGGCAACGATGAGCGAAGCCACTGCGTGCGTGCGTCTGAGCAGCGCCGATCAAGTGCTGGACGAAAACCGCTCGGTGCCCAACGTTGACCGTCCCGACTACCGGTTCGGAGGCATGGGCGGCTTTCTCAGCGCGGCGTACCGCTGCCCGCCGGGCCCTGTTTCCTTCCAGGTGGATGTCGCGCTTGCAGGGCTTACCTACGTTCGTGACATCCCATACGAGCGTGCCGTGTTTGCGGCCTATCGTTTCAACGATCCCGACCGCTCCATGCTCATCGGCATCCAGCATCAGGTCCAAGGCGGTGGCCTGGGCAGCTCGACGCCGCTGCACCCGGGCCGGGTGGCCCGGCACGATGCGGGAGTCCTCCCCGCTGAGGCAGACATCGATGTCGGCGTGCTCATCATGTATTTCCTGCCGGGCGGCGCCATGGAGAGTGTCCCGTACCATCATCTCGGCACGATCGAAACCTGGCCTGACAGCGATCCCGGCCAGCGTCTGCGGCACCCCGTCTCGCTGGGCTTCACGGTGCCAACGCTCACCTGTTCACTGGTGCAGCGCGATATCGCGCTTGATCCTGCAGCAGCGCTGTCTCTGCAGCAACCCGACGACACCTCAGGCGAGCTGGCGTTCGATGTGATGATGGCCTGCCCCAGCGCGAACATCGATGTGACGCTGAGCATGGGCGATGCCAATGATGCAGCCAATGCCGGCAGCGTACTGACACCTGCCGCCGGTGCCGATGCTGGAGGCGTGCGTGTGCAGCTGCTGCGCGGCGGCCAGCCGATGCGGTTCGGACAACGTTGGAACCATGGCTACTCCAGCAAAGGCGATCAGCCGTTGACGTTCAGCGCGCGCTATCTGCGTGTTGCCGAGCCGCTTGTACCGGGCGTAGTGAAGGGCGAAGCCGTCCTCACCGCCGATTACCGCTGATGTCGTTCTCGGCTCAATTGCTGCAGTCGCAATAAATTCGATAGGCGTTCACGACACGCCTGCCTAGTCTTCGCCGCGATGCCCGCACCTGTGCGGGCTGCAACCTGGCAATCCCCATGATTCCGCGTTTCTCGCCACCCCGAACGGCCTCACAATGCCGCGCCCTCTCTGTCGCCATTGCCTTCGCGCTGTACAGCGCCAGTGCTGCGGCCGCCGCCGATGATGTCGAGTTCAGCAATGGCTTCCTCATTGGTGGCCAGGTCATCGACATGCAGCGCTATGCGCACGGCAATCCACTGCCCGATGGCGACTATCCGCTGGAACTGCTGGTCAACGATGGCTTCCAGGGCAACGTGGACATCGGCGTGCGCGACGGCGTGGTATGCCTGCCCACGGCAGTGGCACGGCGGCTGGATCTGAAGGACGACATCCTCGCCCAGCTGGATGATGACTCCGACGCCTGCGTCGATCTGCCACGCCTGATCGAGGGCGCCACGGTGGCGGTGGACAGCAGCACGCTGCAACTGCGCATCGGCCTGCCGCAGGCGGCGCAGGCGCGTCGCGCGCGTGGCTATGTGGCGCCTGACCAGCGCGATCGTGGCATCACGGCGGGCTTCTTCGATTACAGCCTCAACCACAACCGCAGCGGGGGCCGCGACAGCACCTACCTCGGCGTCAACGCTGGCCTCAACCTGGGCGCCTGGCGGCTGCGTCATCGCGCGTCCATCAGCCACGGCACGCAAGGCCGCCGCCATGATGTTATCGGCAGTACCCTGCAGCGCGATCTGCCCGGGTGGAACAGCCAGCTGCTGCTGGGCGAAAGCAACACCGGTGGCGAGCTGTTCGAGAGCGTGGCCTTCACCGGCCTGCGCGTAGCCACCGACGAACGCATGCTGCCGGATTCGCTGCGGGGCTTCGCGCCGGTGGTGCGCGGTATCGCCGAGGGTAACGCGGTGGTGCGCATCCGCCAGAACGGCAACGTCATCCATGAAACCACGGTGGCGCCGGGTCCGTTCGTCATCGAGGATCTGTACCCCACCCATTTCGGTGGTGATCTTGAAGTGACCGTGACCGAGCCCGACGGTCGCGAGCAGCGCTTCGACGTCAACTTCTCCGCCGTGCCGCAGGCGTTGCGCCCAGGTGCCAGCCGCTTCAGCGCCACGGTCGGCCAACTGCGCGACACCAGCGACCGCTGGGACGAATTGCGCTTTGCCGAGGCCACCTACGCACGTGGTATCAGCAACCGCCTGACTGTACTGGGCGGCGCGCAGCTGGGCGAAGATTACCGATCTGTGCTGGCTGGTGCGGCGGTGAATACGCCGGTAGGCGCCTTCGGTGCCGACATCACCCATTCGCGCGCGCAGCCGCTGCATGCCGGGCCGGTCACCGGCAACAGCTTCCGCATCAACTACCAGCGCTACGTGGCGCGCAGTGGCACCAACTTCGGTCTGGCCGCCTACCGCTACAGCACCCGCGGTTACCTGTCGCTGGGTGATTTCGCACGCGTGCGCAGCGATGACTGGGGCCATGCCAGCCGCGCCCGCCAGCGCTACCAGATGAATTTCTCGCAGAAGCTCGGCCAGCGCAGCACGCTCTACCTCAGCGGTGGCCACACCCGTTACTGGGACAGCGCACGGCGCCAGAACGATATGCAGCTGGGCGTGCAGACCGTGGTGGGCATGGCCAACATCGGCCTCTCCGCCCTGCGCTACCAGATTGGCGAAGGGCGCCAGGACACGCGCTATGCGCTCACCCTGAGCTTGCCACTGGGTCGCAGCCCCAGCACGCCTCGGCTGAGCAGCCAGGTCAGCCATGCCGCCACCGGCACAACGGCGCAGCTGGGCGTCAATGGCGTGATGGGCGAAGACCGTGCGCTCAGTTACAGCCTGTCGGCCAGCGACGGTGGCGGCAGCCAGGGCAATGCCAGCGCCTATGCCGCGTACCAGGGCAGCCGTGGCAACTTCAACGCGGGCTACAGCCGCAGCGGCGATTACCGCAACCTGTCGCTGGGTGCCAGCGGCAGTGTCGCCCTGCATCGCGGCGGCATGAACCTGGGCCCGCCGGTGGGGGAGGGCTTTGCACTCATCCATGCTGATGGCGCGCAGGGTGCGCGGGTCGGCTATGGCGGCCAGGTGCGCGTGTCAGGCAATGGCTACGCGCTGCTGCCGCACGTCAGTCCGTACCGCTGGAACCAGATCGATCTGGACCCGTCCGGCCTGCCAATCGAGGTGGATCTGCTGCAGACCTCGCAGCGGTTCGCGCCTACCGCAGGCAGCATCGTGCGCGTGGAATTCGGCGCGCGCCGTGAGCGCACGCTGTTCATCGACGCCACCGATGCACTCGGTCAGCCGCTGCCATTCGCCGCGCGGGTGGAGGACGAATCCGGCACGCCCAAGGGCGCCGTCGGGCAGGGCGGCGTCATCCAGTTGCGCGGTGCACAGGATGCCGGCGCATTGATTGTCGACCCGGACGGCGCGCAGCGCTGCCGTTTGGAATACCGCATGCCTGATGCGCCCGATGGCTATGGCCTGTCGTGGAGCCAGGCGCTGTGCGTGCCCTTGGCTGCCCCCCTGCGCGGCCTGCAGGCCGCCGTTCCCGCAACGCCCTGACCGTGCCGTTCCCTTTCACAGGAGATTCCCCATGAACGTTGTTGCCCTGCGTAGCGCCACCCTCGTCGCACTGGTTGCCGTCGCGCCCACCGTGCTGGCGGATACCGCCACCCTTACCATCAGCGGGCGCGTGCTGCCCGGTACCTGTGTGATGAATGCGCCCGCCATGACGCTGGATCCGATCAAGGCCAATGAGCTGAGCCAAGGAGATAACCAGATCAAGGCAGGACGACTGGATTTCAGTGGCTGCGTGGGCGTCACCAAGGCCAAATTGTCCTTCTCCGGCACCGCCGCCGATGGCGATGCCGCGCGCTGGAAGAACACGGCCGATACTGATCCCGCCGAGGGCGTATCCATCGCGTTGTTGGCCGGCACCACCGGTAGTACCTATCTGAAAGATGGCGACACCGGCATCGAGGTGGTGGTGACCGGTGCTACGGCCAGCTACGCGCTGCGTGCCGGCTACTACCTGCCCACGCTGGGCGCGATTACGGCCGGTGCGGTGCAGGCCGACATCACGGTGACGGCGGATTACGAATGAAGTGGCCTGGGCGCGACCTGCCCTGCGGCGTGCTGGTCGCGCTGCCTGCCATGGCGCCGCTGGCTGCGCATGCATGCAAACCAAACGATCCGCGCGGCATCGCTGGCATCATCGCCACCTTACCGAACGAGCTCAGTCCGGATGTCGTCCTCCACCCCTTCCGAGGTAATTCCGGCACCACCAGTCTGAAGGAGTGTGCCAACGACCCCTCCTTCCCGATCACGCTGACGCCCACGATGGCGGGCCTGATCTATGTGCGCAATGTGCAGATTGACGGCGCCTCCTATCCCGCCTACGGCTGGGCACGCAACGTCGCCGTTGATCGCATTCAAGTACCGGCTCGCCAATAGCCGGGGCGAGGTATCCAGTGGGCCATTGAACATGGCGCGGCCTACCGACGTGGCAGGATGGAGCAACGGCTAGATGTTCATGTCGGTGGAGATGGCGATCATCTCCCGTGGCGGAAGGATGACCGGCGTGGGTAGGGTTTCGATGGGGTCGGTGGAAACAAGCTTCGCCAGGTTTCCTGCGCTGCAGTTGAGCAATGAACTGGCCGGCGATGTAAGCATGCAGACCGAGACCTGCCACATACTTTCTCCGCCCGTCACGCTGCGCGATGTCACCATGGCTGACCTTGCGAGCCCAGGCCAAAGCGCCGCTGAGGTGGATGTGGAGGTGGAGCTGCTGTGTGAGGCGCTGGGTTTCGTGGATCTGAGCATCAGTGATGCGAGCGATCCCGGAGACCGGACAGAGCAGCTGGCGCCTACGCCGGATTCGGAGTCAACAGGTGTACACACGCAGATCCTGCGCAACGATGTTCCGCTGGCCATGGGCACGCTTCGCGAAGATTTCTGTAGAGCCGAGCCCACGCTCGGCTGCTTCTAGCGCGATTGAGGTCAGGAGCAGTCGAGCATGGCTCGACTCTACAAACAAGCAAAGTGCACCGGTCGTGCCGGGCTAGAACAAAAACGGCGCCGGATTTCTCCGGCGCCGTTGCTTCATCTACATCACCACGTGTACGCAATGCTCAGGTTCCCCGTGGCTTCGCGGTACCCACTGTCACCCCGCATCACGCCAAACCCGCCCCACGCGCTGAAGCCAGATCGGAATTCCACGCGCGCGCCCGCACTCAGTTCATAGCGGTTGCGCGGAATGCCGGCCTTCAGCACCTCGTCGTCGAAGGCGATGCCATTGCCCGCACCATCGCGGTACCAGTTGGCCGCCAGATACGGGCTGACCGAGGCGCGCACTGCCGAGCGCGATTCACCCTGCAGGCGCAGGCCGGCGCGGCCGGACAGGCCGCTGTTGCCTGCGGCACGCACCACGGTGCCGTTGCTTTCGGTATGCACGTCGGTCTTGGCATCGGTATGGATCAGCTGCAGTTCCGGCTGCAGGCTCAGCGCGGTGTTGCCGATCTGGCCGATGCCGAAGCGGTAACCGGCTTCCACCGAGCTCTGCCAGATATGCGAGTCGTAGCGTTCCTCGGCCAGGCCTTCGCCCTGCACGCGGTTGCGGAACTGCCCGCGCTGCACGCTGGCATCCACATACAGCGCATCGCTGGCCCAGCTGCCGTATACACCCAGCGCGCCGCCCTCCACATTGCCCTTGGCGCTGTAACCGGTCAGCTCGGAGCGGGAGGTGGCACTGGACTGCGCCAGCGAACCCATCACGCCCACGCGGCCACGGCCGTCGTCGAACACGCCCAGATCGGCACCCATCTGCAGGCGCGAGCGGTGCACGCGCAGGTCGAGCTGGTCTTCCACGGCAGCGAGCCTGCTCTGGTTCGCATCCACGCGGGCCCAGCCACGGATGCCGTCTGCAGCGCTCGCATCGCGCTGGCGGTCGCGCCAGGTGTGGCGCAGCAGCTGGCCCAGCGCGAACTGGTTGGCCAGATAGGCACCGGCCTCCGG
The DNA here is from genome assembly GCF_013464485.1 of Stenotrophomonas maltophilia. GTDB lineage: Bacteria > Pseudomonadota > Gammaproteobacteria > Xanthomonadales > Xanthomonadaceae > Stenotrophomonas > Stenotrophomonas maltophilia_AW. The sequence continues at coordinate 77,182 of NZ_RAUX01000010.1, read as the reverse complement.
GCGCAGTACTGGCACCGGAGTGATCGGATCAACCGGGTCGATTGGCGTGACGGGGGTGCAGTCCGGCAAGGTCGGGTCGATCTTGCACGGGTCCGGCGCCGTGGCCAGTTCCGAGCGCAGGTACCAGTTGCCGTTGGCGTCCTTCACCAGGAAGTACTCGTACTGCCCGCCGACGGCGCGGCCGATCAGATCGAACTGCGCGTTGGACGCGCCACCGATGTCGATCAGCTCGATGCCGCGATCGGTCTTGGCACCGGCACCGCCGGCATTGAGCACGCGTACGTTGGCCTGGCCATTGGCATCTCCATTGATCACCAGCGTGTCGGTCAGCGAGGTGTCGTCGCCCAGCACGGTGTTGAACAGCAGGGTGCCGCCGCTACCGGTGAATTCATCCACGGTGAGCGTGTTGAAGGTGGTGCCATCGCCCAGACCGATGGTGCCGGTGGCGCCGAGGGTGAGCTGGCCGACAGTGCTGTCGCCGGTCATCAGCCAGGTGCTGTCGCTGCCGATGTCGGCCGTGCTGACGCCATTGAAGCGCCCATCAATCTGCGCCTTGTTGCGCAGCACGACATCCAGGTTTCCGCTGACGCGGTCGGTATCGAAGGTGATGTCACCGGCCAGGCGGGCGTCGTCCACGGTGAAAGAGACTTCGGCTTCACTCGTAGCTACGCCATCAGGACGCACCAGCAGCAGATGGCCATCACCGCCGGACAGCTGCGAGCCGTTGGCGATGGTGATGTCGTAGCGCACCAGCCTGCGTGGCGCCACCCAGATGGCGGCGCCGTTGTCCGAGGCAACCTGGGCATTGTCCACGCGCAGGGTAATTGGCTGGCCCAGCAAGGAGCTGTAAGTGCCACCCAGCAGCAGTACGCCGGAGTTTGCGCCCTCCACCCGCGTGCCGTTCTGCAGGATGGCAGTGCCCTGCTGCAGCCGCACGGCGTGGCCGTTGCTCAGGTTGACTGCACCTGGCGAGGCCTCGGCCCGCACGAAGGAAGAATCGACGATGAGCGTGCTGTCGGCATCGGATGTGCTTGGCGACCTCTCAAGGGAAATACCCACGCTGAGGCGCGAGCTGGCGCCCACCGAATGCAGTGTACTGCCGGTGATACGCGCCGTAGAAAGGTCTGCAACCACGACCTGCCCGTCATGCAGGGCGCTGCCGGTCATGTCCAGTGTCGAGGTGCCGCGCAGCACGATGCTGGCGGTCGTTCCACTGGCCAGCGCTTCCACGCGGCCATTGCGCAGCGTCACCAGCGAGTCGCTGCTGTTGATCCCCTCCGTGCGGCCCCCGTCAACCGTCAAAGAGGAGCCATTGATCAGGTTCCAGGCTTCAACCGCGGTGCTCCCACGCACGGTTGCCGACTGTCCATCCAGGTCGCGTGCCAGCACGGGTGTTGCGGTAAGCGCCGCCAGGGCCAACAGCAGGCCGCGGGCGAGGGGGCGCATGGCATAGCGCTGGGGGCGTGCAGAATGACGGCGCATGGATCACTCCTGATCGGACGAATGTGTCTGGTGTGGACAGCCGCGTCATCGGCCGGGACCCCTCGCTTCCGGGGGGACTTGGCCTTTCGGCGATGCTATGCCAAAGACGACCGGGCGTGTCCACTTCGACTCGAATTGTTCCGGCACAGGGGCTGGGGTCCCATGCAATTTGTTGTAAAGCGTCGCGATCGGCCCGATTCGTTGCGGGCCGGTTCAGCGTGCGCTGGTTCTGTCGCCGGCTTGCAGGTCCAACTGCTGCGTGGGCTGCAGCGACTGGATGAAGCCCTCATCGTGGGAGATGACGACCAGCGTGCCGGGGTAGGCGTGCAGAACCTGCAGCAGGTGCGCGCGCAGGCCCAGATCGAGGTTGTTGGTGGGCTCGTCCAGTACCAGCAGGGCAGGGGGATGCGCCGCCATCAGGGCCAAGGCCAGGCGCGCACGTTCACCGCCCGACAGGCGGCCGACAGGGGTCTGCGCGGGCGCGTCGCCACGGAACAGGAAGTCGGCCAGGTGCAGCCGGCATTCCGACGGTGTCCATTGCGGCTGGCATGCGGCCATCGCCTGTACCGGCGTCAGTTCGGCTGGCAATGCGTCGTAGTGCTGGTCGATCAGCGCCACCTGCTCCTTTGCTGGCAGCAGCCATTCGCCTTCACGCCGGACATCGGCGGCGCCCTGCAAGGCCCGGGCAAAGGTGGATTTGCCGCTGCCGTTGTCGCCGGTCACCAGCAGGCAGTCGCCCACTTCAAGGCGCACCTGGAGCCGTTGCACGACCAGGGGAAGGCCGTAACCGCACGCGCCATCGGTGACCTGCACCACCACACCCTCCCGGCGCCACCCGGCCGGAAGCTGGAAGCGTGGCGCGATGGCTTCGTCGCGCTGCAGTTGCCGGCGGCGCTCGGCGATGTCCTCCTGTACCTCACGGATCTGCTGGCGTTTCTGTCCTGCCGTGGTGTTGCCGCGCTCCAGCTTGGTGGCCGAGCGCACCGTGCCCCATTTGCGCTGCTCCACCTTCACCGCGCCGCGCTTGCGCGAGGAGGCGGCGCGTTCCTGCTCGCGCATGAGCGCGTCGTGGGCATGCGACTGCGCGCGGTCGAGGTCGCGCACGGTACGATCCAGCGCGTCGCGTCGGCGCTGCAGTTCCAGTTGGTGGTCGTGATAGCGGCCCTGGAAGACCTCGATACGCTGGTTGTGGATATGCCAGAGCGTGTCGCACAGCGCATCGATCAATGCGGTGTCATGCGAGGCAATCACCAGGGTGCCGTGGTACTGACGCAGCCGGGCCAGCAGCGAGCGCCGCGCACTGCGGTCCAGATGGTTGCTGGGTTCGTCCAGCAGCAACACGTCCGGTACCGCATCCAGCGCACGGGCCAAGGCATGGCGCATCTGTTCGCCGCCGCTGCGCGCCGAGCCGTCCAACACGTGCTGCGGCACATAGGCAACCGATGCGCCATCGCGCCAGCGGATCTTGCCGGCACTGGGCGTTGCCTGCCCGGCCAGCATGCGCAGCAGACTGCTCTTGCCGGTGCCGTTGTTGCCGATCAGGGCGACCCGCGCGCCGGCAGGCAGGCGCAGGTCCACGCCGCTGAAAAGCGCGCGGCCGTTGAAGTGAAGTTCGATGTCTTCCAGTTGCAGCATGGTGCGTAGTCTCCAGCGAGCAGGCCGTTGGCGGCCTGGTCATTCAGCGCAGGGCGCTGTTGGCGGCGGGCTTCAATCAACAGCCGGCCCAAGCCGGCCGCGCCAAGGCCAGCCTACCCGCCAACCCTCGGTCGCGCTGTGCATCGGCAACGAACGCGCTGCCAAGCCAGTGCCCGCATTGCGGAAAGAGGGCGTCTCCCGACGCTTGAGTTGTACGGCGGCGACCACCCGGTCACCTTCGAACGTTGCCATCAGGTGCGGGAATCCGTCGCTGTCCGGTTGTACCACTGGGCCAGCTGGAGCCGCTCCGGCGCATCTGCAGGGAGTGTCCTGAGCTGCATGGCAAAGCCTCGGTTCTGGTCACCCCCCAGCAGATCACGACTGCCAGCCAAAGTCACTGCAACAAGTTGCAACAGCGCTATGGGCGGCGGCGCGGCGACAGCAGGGCTTGGAGGGGCAGGTAGTAGAGCCGAGCCATGCTCGGCTGCTTCTAACGCGATTGAGGCCAGGAGCAGCCGAGCATGGGCTCGGCTCTACAAAAGCAAAGGGCAGTCGAGCATGGCTCGACTCTACAGGGGCGGCAGCACCTTGCCTGGGTTGAGGATGCCGTCCGGGTCCAGTGCCGTCTTGATCGCCCGCATCGTTGCCAGCGTGGCCGGGGTGAACGCCTTGGCCATGAAATCGCGCTTGGCCAGGCCGATGCCATGCTCGCCGGACAACGTGCCGCCCAGCGCCAGGGTCAGTTCGAAGATCTTCGGCAGCGCCGCATGTGCGCGCGCGTTCTCGTCTGCGTCGTCCGGGTGGTAGAGGATGTTGACGTGCAGGTTGCCGTTGCCGGCATGGCCGAAGGTGACGATGGTCAGCGTGTACTCACGCGCCAGCGCCTGCACGCCGGCCACCAGATCGGGAATGCGCGAGACCGGCACCACCACGTCTTCGTTGATCTTGCCCGGCGCCACACTACGCAGTGCGGGCGACAAGGCCTTGCGCGCGGCCCACAGCTGGTCGCGGGCGCGGCCTTCCATCGCCACGTCCAGCGCGATCATGCCGTCGCCCTCGGCAGCCGTCGCCAGTGCCTGCAGCAGATAGGGCAGGGTGTCGTGGTCACCATCGGCCTCGACCAGCAGCATCGCGCCGGCCTCCGGAACCTCCGCGCCATTCAAGCGCAGCAACTGCAGGCTGCGCGCATCCATGAATTCCAGGCGGGTGGGCACGACCGGCTGCGACATCAGCCGCGAAACGGCGGCAGCGGCGGCATCGGCATCGCGGTACAGCACGCGCAGGCCAGCCTGGCTGACCGGTAGCGGGGTCAGTTTCAATGTGGCTTCCACGATGAGAGCGAGCGTGCCCTCGCTGCCCACCAGCAGATGGGTGAGGTCGTAGCCCGTGGAATCCTTGGTGTAGGCGCCGCCACAGCGGATCACTTCGCCGGTGCCGGTCACCGCCACCAGGCCTAGTACGTTGTCGCGGCTGGTGCCGTACTTCACCGCACGCGGGCCGCCGGCATTGCAGGCCAGGTTGCCGCCCACGCTGCAGATGTCGGCGCTGGACGGGTCCGGTGCCCAGAACAGGCCGTGCGGTGCCAATGCCTGTTGCAGGTTGCCGTTCAACACGCCCGGCTGCACCACAGCACAGCGGTCGCCGGCACGGATGTCGACGATGCGGTCCATGCGGGTGAACGACAACACGATGCTGCCGGGCAATGGCACGGCCGCGCCGGTGGTGCCGGTGCCCGCGCCACGCGCCACCAGGGCGATGCCGTGCGTGCGGCACGCGCGTACCAGCGCCTGCACCTGTTCGATGTCTGCCGGCAGCGCCACGGCGTCCGGGCGCTGCCGGCGCCAGGAGTTGTCCTGCGCGTTGGCTTCCAGCGCACCGTCATCCATGCGCCAGCCCTCCGTGCCCAGCAGGGCAGACAGTTCGGCAACCAGGGCGGCGGGCAGGGCGGTAGTCATGACGGTTCCAAGGAATTGCGGAGGTATCAGCAGGTGTGTACGAGCGAGGCATGTGCCTTGGTAGGTGCCAACCTTGGTTGGCACAGAAGCGCCGACCAAGGTCGGCCTCTACCAGAGCAGAGCGCAGACATCAGCAGTCATCCAGCCGGAACGCATCGCGCAGCCAATGCAGCTGCGGCGGCTCGCCCGTGGCTTCCACCACATCGAAACGGCAGGGCGCATCGGCCAGGGCAGGATGATCCTGCAGGTACAGCAGCGCGGCATGGGCCAGACGCCGGCATTTGCGCGCATCCACCGAGGCCGCGCCGCCACCGAAGTCCGCACGCGCGCGGTAACGCACTTCCACGAACACCACGGTGCCCGCGTCGTCCATCACCAGGTCCAGTTCACCACCGCGGTAGCGCACGTTGCGTGCGCGCGGCTGCAACCCGGCCTGTTGCAGATGCTGCTCGGCGGCGGCTTCCACCGCCGAGCCCCGTTGCAGATGCTCAGCGACCACCGACGATCGGCATCGGGCGGCCACCGCTGAAGGTGGACCACGCCGGCTGGCGCAGTATGTTGCCGTTGCTGTCCAGGTACAGCGTGCCGGTGGCGCCATCCAGGCCGCCCTCGTTCGACAGCTTTTCCAGGTAGGCGCTGATCTTCCACGCATCGGCACCGAAGGCGAACAGGCGGCCGGCGGCACCGCGCGCGCTGGGCAGGGTCTGGCCCACCTGCGCGGCCGACGGCAGGCCGGACACGCTGCGCACGTTCCAGGCTTCGTTCGGGTAGATGATGCCGTCCAGCGCCACGTCTTCTTCCGCCTTGCCGCTGCCGGTGGTCAGCTGCGAGGTGCCGACGCGCGTTGCGCCACCGGCACCGGCCAGGGCCAGCTGCGGTGCCAGCAGGCGCGCCTGCGGGGCACGCACGGCGAGGAACACGGCATCGATCTGGCCGGCGTTGCGGGCCTGTGCGCTGACATCGCCCACGGCTTCACCCACCGCCACCGTGGCGGCGACGGTGCCGCCGCGCTGGGCGAAACGCTGGGCGAAGGCGGCGGCGGCGCGGCGGCCGGTGTCGTCGTTGCTGCTGATGACCAGGGCGCGGTTGCGCTCGCGGCCACGCAGGTATTCGGCGGCGACGATGCCGTCGTCTTCCGGCGCCAGCGAGAAGCCCGCACTGCCGGCCGGCGGCGCATCCTTGCCGCGGTTCAGGGCCAGCACCGGTACCTGCAGCGGCTGGCGGCCGTACACGGCGTCCACTTCGTCGCGGCCCAGCGGGCCGACCACGAAGTCGGCACCGGAGGCCACGGCCTTGTCATAGGCGGCCAGCGCACCGGCCGGGGTGCCGGCGGTATCGAAGAAATTGATGTCCGGGCGGCGGCGGCTTTCACCGTAATAGGCGGCCAGCAGGCCATCGCGCACCGGCTGTGCGGCGGTGGCCAGGCGGCCGCTCAGCGGCAGCAGCACGGCCATCTTCGCCGGCGGGCGGTAGCCATCGCTCAGCGCCGGCGGGCGCTTGCTGGTATCGAACTGGGCCGCGCCGTCGCGGTCGAACGGGCGCGGCAGCGGCAGGCCGCGGGCGATCAGCGCACGGCCGGCGAAGTTGTACAGCGGATCGTTGGCCGGCAGCGCGGCGGCGCGGCTGCTCAGGGTGGTGTCGTCGAGGGTGCCGAGCAGGCCGGCGATGGCCGACTGGTTCTCGTTGCGGGCGGTGCCGGTCAGGCCGGCATGCGCGCGGGCGCGCTCTGCGGCAGCGCCGAAGCTGTCACCGGTACCCAGCAGAGCACCGGCGCGGGCCAGATACCAGCGCGTGCGCAGGGCCGGCACCACGTTGTCGCCGCTGTCCTTCAGCAGGGCCAGCGCCTGCGCCGGCTGCTTGTCGGCCAGCGCCAGCTCGGCGCTGGTCAGCTGGAAGCGCTGCAGGCTGGCGCCCGACAGCTGGCGGGCAGTGAGCTGGCCCAGCAGGCTGCGCGCACGCGTGCTGTCACCAGCCAGGTGCCAAGCCCAGGCCGCATCGGCCAGGGTATTGGCGCGGGCACCGCCACGCAGCGTGGCGGCCAGGCCTTCCAGCTGCAGTGCGGCGTCGCGCGGCTTGCCCTGTTCGATCAGCGCCAGCGCCTGGCTCTGGGCCGGCGATTCGGGCGCACTGGTCAGGCTGGTGGTGGCACAGCCGGCCAGCAGCATCAGCGACAACGACAGGGCGGAGATCCGTGCGACGGGCTTGTTCATGATCGGGTCCATGCGATGAGGGCAGCGGCCTTGGCCGGGTACACGCTACGATTCTACCCTTGCCCCGTGAGTACCGCTGAAATGAGTGTGCCAACCCTGTACGTCGTCGCCACCCCGATCGGCAACCTGGCCGATCTGAGCCCGCGCGCGCAGGAGGTGCTGCGTTCGGTGGCGGCCATCTGTGCCGAGGACACGCGCCGCAGCGGCCAGCTGCTGTCCCATTTCGGCATCCAGCAGCCGCTGGTGGCCCTGCACGAACACAATGAAGAGGCCCTGGCGCAGCGCCTGGTGTCGCGCCTGCAGGCCGGCGAGTCGCTGGCGCTGGTCAGCGATGCCGGCACCCCGCTGGTCAGCGACCCCGGTTTCCGCCTGGTGCGTGCTGCCCGTGCAGCCGGTATCAAGGTCAGCCCGATCCCGGGCGCCTGCGCCGCCATCGCCGCGCTGAGCGTAGCCGGCCTGCCCAGCGACCGTTTCAGCTTCGAAGGTTTCCTGCCGGCCAAGGCCAGCGGCCGACGCGACCGCCTGCAGGCGCTGGCCGGTGAAGTACGCACGATGGTGTTCTATGAATCCTCGCACCGCATCGCCGAATCGCTGGCCGACATGGCCGCGATCTTCGGCGGCGAGCGCCCGGCGGTATTGGCGCGTGAGCTGACCAAGCTGTTCGAGACCGTGCTCGATGGCGATCTGGCGGGGCTGCTGGCCAAGGTGGAAGCCGACGAGAACCAGCGCAAGGGCGAGTTCGTGGTGATGGTGCAGGGCGCCGGCGATGATGAGGAAGCGCAGCTGGCGCATGGCCGCCGGGTGTACGCCAAGCTGAGCGAGCACCTGCCACCGTCGACCGCTGCGAAGCTGGCGGCGGAGCTGACCGGCGCGCCGCGCAAGGCGTTGTACGGCAGTTGATGGATCGTGCGGACCAAGGTCCGCACCCACCAGAGCGGAATCCGCACCCACCGGAGCAGCGGCATCGGCATCCCCAGGGCAGCGGCATCGGTAGATCCACGCTATGCGTGGATGGATGAAGCGCACGTCGCGATCAACGCGGCAGGAACCATCCGCGTGCGCTAGAATGCGCGCTGGCGGAGCCGGCCAGACAGTCGCGTCATCCCTTCGGGGGTGCCGAGGAAAGTCCGGGCTCCATAGGGCAAGGTGCCAGGTAACGCCTGGGCGGCGCAAGCCGACGGAAAGTGCAACAGAAAGATACCGCCTACGTCTTCTTCGGAAGGCCGGTAAGGGTGAAATGGTGCGGTAAGAGCGCACCGCGAGTCTGGCAACAGACCGGCACGGCAAACCCCACCTGGAGCAAGACCAAATAGGGATCCTTTGGCGCGGCCCGCGTTGGATCCGGGTAGGTTGCTTGAGCGTTGCGGTGACGTAACGCCTAGAGGAATGACTGTCCACGACAGAACCCGGCTTATCGGCCGGCTCCGCCTCTTTCTTACGGTAGGCCGAGCATGGCTCGGCTTTACAGTAGAGCCGAGCCATGCTCGGCTGCTCTCCGCCCAGATGCTTGGGATGTTGTTCAGCCCGGCGTACGGTACTGCCCGGCAGAAATGAACTGCTCGAACCGTTCGCACCACACCACCACGGTGGTGTAGTCGTCCACGTTGACGCTTTCAGGCACGTCCACCAGGAACCGGTTGAAGGTCTTCACCTCGCCGATGCGCTGGGCCTGCGCCTTGATCTTCAGGAAATCGGCCTTGTTGTCGACGAAGTCGCGCACCAGGTAGACCTTGTAGTCCGGCCCTGGGCCCATCTTGCCGTCGAAGGCGACCTGGCGTGGGCTGACACTGACCTTGCCTTCGGCCCAGTGCACCGCGTCGCTGCCCTTGAGGTCGCGACGGAAGGTGGTGTGGTAACGGGCGTCGCCCATCGCCGCCTGCACCTGCGCGACCGGCGGGTCGTCGGGGGCGATCAGGATCGGCAGCAGGTAGATGCCCAGGCCGAAGCCCAGGCCGAGGGCGAGCAGGTGGGTGACGACAAGTACAAGAACACGGCGCATCGATGACTCCCTGTGGATCGGTGAGGCGCGCGGCAGAACCGCGCCGGGTCATCGTGTGGCGTGCGTGCAGACATTTATAGACACAGAAAACAGGTACAGGGTCAGAAATCGACCTGGCTCTGGCCGAGGGTGACACCCTGCGGGCCGAAGCGACGCTCGTGGATCTGCCCGTGCCCTTCTGCATCGATCAGCAGCACCGTGCTGGCGCGGGTGCCGTAGTCGTCACCGCGGATGAAGGCCGGGCTCAGCCAGCGCTCGCGTTCCAGTCCGATGCCGGTATCGGGCAGGTCGCTGTCGGCGGGGCGATGTTCGTCGGCCAGGGCGGCCCAGAGCGCGATCAGGTCCTCATCGCCGGCCTGCAACCACGCCGACAGCGCATCCATCAGCCGTCGGGTCTTCGGCCAGGGCGCGTCCAGCGCGCCGTTGGACATGCCATGCACACCCGGGCCCAGGCGCTGCCGCTCGGCGGGGTGGTTGCCCAGGAACTCCAGGCTGTGGCCGTCGGCCAGCAGCAGGTTGAATGGGGCGTAGGCACCGGCCACGGTCGCCAGTCGGTCGATATGCACGGCGGCCGGGTCGCGGCCGCGCAGGAAGTCGGCCACCAGCGCCCCCCGTGAAGGGCCGGTCTGTGCGGCCAGTGGATCGCGGACATTGGTGACCACGGCCATGCGGCCGTCGGCACCGACGCCGGCCCAGCCACCGCCGGAGCGCAGGTCGCGCCCCCCGATGACGGAGGTCTCATCCTGCCAGGGGGCCAGCGCCGCCGTAGGGCGGGCGTGGAACTCATCACGGTTGCCGGTCATCACCAGCCGCCAGCGCGGGTGGTGCATCCAGCCAAGAGCGAGCAGGCACATGGCCTCATTGTGCACGGTTTGCGCAGTCTGGCGCCGCTTCCAGCCCGTTTTGGATGAATGCGCGGCCGATGTTTCACGCGCTGTCCACAGCGCTGAACTTCCGTTCAATCTCAAAAATTGAGACGGATCAGCAACTTGTGGATAAGCCTTGAACAATTCTCTAAAGGTTGTTGCAAGCCATTGATGTGGCTGGCGATTTCCCCGCTGAAAAGTTGTTGACAACCCTTCGGCCGCTGCTAAGGTGGGCATCAGAGGGAAATCCGGGTGTTTTGTGGGTTTTCGTGGTTCAATGTTTCACCGGGCGAAGGATAGGTGCACGCGTCGTGTTCCAGGGCGAGACGGCCATCACAGTTGACGACAAAGGGCGCATGGCGGTTCCCACCGCTTACCGCGACCTTGTCGCGCGCGCCAGCAACAACCGTCTCGTCTTGACCTACAACCCGTTCGAAGCCGGCTGCCTGTGGCTGTATGCAGAGTCGGAATGGGAGCGGGTCCGCGACGACGTCATGTCCAAGCCCAACACCCAGCGCGTCGTACGCCTGTTGCAGCAGAAGCTGGTCGGCTCGGCCGCCCATCTGGAGCTGGACGGCAACGGTCGCATCAGCATCCCCGCCAGCCACCGCGGTGCGGTGGGCATTGAGAAGAAGGCGGTATTGCTCGGTATGGGCGACAAGTTCGAATTGTGGAGCGAGCAGGCGCATCGGGCCCTGATCCAGCAGACGTTGTCTGACGAGGATCTGGGTGATGGGTTGCTCGACCTGAAGTTGTGAGCCGGGGTGCCCGGATGCGCCCAGAAGCGCAGGCCGGTCACCTTCCGGTGTCGCAGTCGCCGGCGGTGCACCTGCCGGTCCTGTACACCCAGGTCATCGAAGGCCTGAGGGTGATCGAAAACGGACGTTATCTGGATGGCACGTTCGGTCGTGGCGGTCATGCACGTGGCGTGCTCACCCAGCTCGGTTCCGAGGGGCGCCTGCTGGTCATGGACAAGGATCCGGAAGCCATCGCCGTTGCCGAGCGCGATTTCGCGCCGGACCCGCGCGTGTCCATCTTCCGTGGCAGCTTCGCCCAGCTGCTGCAGTGGGATGCGACGGCTGAAGGCCTGGACGGCGTGCTGTTCGACCTGGGCGTGTCGTCGCCCCAGCTGGACGTGGCCGAACGTGGCTTCAGCTTCGGCAAGGACGGCCCGCTGGACATGCGCATGGACCCGGACAGCGGCGAAAGCGCCGCGCAGTGGATCAACCGTGTGGAAGAGCGCGAGATTGCCGACGTGCTGTGGACCTACGGCGAAGAGCGCCAGAGCCGCCGCATCGCCCGTGCCATCGTGGCCCGCCGCGAGAAGCAGCCGTTCTCCCGCACCGCCGAACTGGCCGAGCTGATCGCTTCGGTGATGCCGCGTGGGAAAGACAAGATCCACCCGGCCACGCGCAGCTTCCAGGCCATCCGCATCCACATCAACCGCGAGCTGGCTGATCTGGAAGCCGGCCTCGATGCGGCGGTGGAGCGGCTCAAGCCCGGTGGCCGGCTGGCGGTGATCAGCTTCCACTCGCTGGAAGACCGCATCGTCAAGCAGTACATGAACCGCCTGGCCAAGGCGCCGCCGGCCAACCGCCGCCTGCCCGAGGCGGTCGCGTTCGTGCCGACGCTGGACCTGATCGGCGGTGCCATCAAGGCCACCGACGAAGAGCTGGCCGCCAACCCGCGTGCGCGCAGCGCCGTGCTGCGCGTGGCGCAGAAGCGGGAGGCCAGCGCATGAGCCGGCTGCTGCTGATCATCCTGCTGGCCTCGACCGTGGCCTCGGCGATCGGCGTCGTGTTCGTGCGTCACCGCCATCGGCAGACGTTCATCGAGCTGTCGCGCGCCGAGCGCAAGCGCGATGACATCAATCTGGAATTCGGTCGCCTGCAGCTGGAGCAGGCCACGCTGGCCGAAGCCAACCGCGTGGATCGCATCGCCCGCGAGAAGCTCGGCATGAAGTTCCCCGAGGCCGCCGACATCGTGGTGGTGCGGCCATGAGCAAGACCGGCCGCAACCGCCCGCGCAACGCCTTCAACCTGCGCCAACGCCTGCGCTGGGTCGCGCTGGCGCTCGGCCTGTGCTCGGTGTCGCTGGTCGGTCGTGCCGCCTACGTGCAGATCGTCAACAGCGATTTCTACCAGCGCCAGGGCGAGGCCCGCTACCTGCGCGAACTGCCGATCAAGACCTCGCGCGGCATGATCACCGACCGCAACGGCGAGCCGCTGGCGGTGTCCACCCCGGTCGCTTCGATCTGGGTGAACCCGCAGGACCTGCTGCGCTCGCCCGAGCGCATTCCGGAGCTGGCCCAGGCGGTCGGCATGTCGGTGGATGAGCTGAGCAGCCGCCTGTCGCAGAAGTCGGACAAGGAATTCATGTACCTGCGTCGCCGGATCAATCCGGACGAGGCAGAAAAGGTGGTCGCGCTGAAGATTCCGGGCGTGGCCGCGCAGCGCGAGTTCCGCCGCTTCTACCCGCAGGGCGAAGCGATGGCGCACGTGCTGGGCTTCACCAACATTGACGACCGCGGCCAGGAAGGCCTGGAGCTGGCCTTCGACGAATGGCTGCGCGGCAAGGCCGGTGCCAAGCGGGTCATCCGCAACCGCAAGGGCGAAACCGTCGAGAGCGATCTGCTGCGCGCCGCCGAACCGGGCAAGGACCTGACCCTCAGCATCGATCGCCGCATCCAGTACCTGGCGTTCAAGGAACTGCGCAACGCGCTGGTGGCCAACAAGGCCGCCGGCGGTTCGATGGTGATCATGGACGTGACCACCGGCGAGATCCTGGCCATGGTCAACCTGCCGACCTACAACCCGAATTCGCTGACCGGCGCGTTGCCCGATGCGCGCCGCAACCGTGCGGTGACCGATCTGGTCGAGCCGGGTTCGACAATGAAGCCGCTGACCATCGCCACCGCGCTGCAGGCCGGTGCGGTGACCAAGGACACCATCATCGATACCAACCCGGGTTACATGACCCTTGGCCGATTCACCATCCGCGACGTGCCGCGCAACAACGGCGTGCTGAACGTGACCGGCGTGATCACCCGCAGTTCGAACGTGGGCGCGGCCAAGGTCGCTGCGAAGATGCCGGACCAGGTGTTCTACGACGGCGTGCGCCGCTTCGGTTATGGCTCGGTACCGCACAGCGGTTTCCCGGGTGAATCCGGCGGCGTGGTGCTGCGCCCGGCGCGCTGGTCGGGTACCACCAAGACCACGATGTCCTATGGCTACGGCCTGAACGTCACGCCGCTGCAGATCGCCACGGCCTATTCGGCGCTGGCCAATGGCGGCCGCCTGATCGCGCCGACCTTCGTCAAGGGCCAGCGCAACGAAGGCCAGCAGATCATCGACGAGAACGTCGCCAAGCAGGTGGTGGCGATGATGGAAACGGTGGTCACCCAGGGCGGCGCCAAGCAGGCGGCGGTGCTGGGCTACCGCGTGGCCGGCAAGACCGGTACCGCGCGCAAGGCCGGCCCCGGCGGCTACGAGCGCGGCCATTACAACGCGCTGTTCGCCGGTGTGGTGCCGGCCACCAATCCGCGCTTCGCCACCGTCATCGTCATCAACGACCCGCAGGCCGGCAAGTTCTACGGCGGCCTGGTGTCGGCGCCGGTCTACCACAACGTGATGGAAGGCACGCTGCGTCTGATGGACGTGCCGCTGGACGACTTGCAGTCGTGGCTGGCCGCACAGCAGTCCGGCAAGGTCGGCCACTCGGCCTCGATCCTGCCCGCGCCGCCGGCCGAAGCCGCGTTGCCGGTCGATGCAGCCGCTGAATTCGATGCTGCGCTGCCCAGCGCGCATGCCCAGACGCCCCCCGCTACGGGAGGCACGCAATGAGTCCTTCGATGTTGCTTTCGCAGTTGCTTCCGGACGTGGCCCTGGCGGGCCATGATCCCGTTCTGACCGGCCTGGTGCTGGACAGCCGCGCCGTGCGCCCCGGCAATGCTTTCGTCGCCATCGCCGGTTTCGGCGCGCATGGCTTGGGCTATGTGGAGCAGGCCCGTGCAGCTGGCGCGGGCGTCATCCTGTTCGAACCGCCGGCCCCTGCCGAACTGCCGGCCCCGGCTGATGCGATTGCGGTGCCGGGCCTGCGCGCGCGCATGGGTGCGATGGCCGACCAGTTCCATGGCGCACCGTCGCGGGCGATGGCGATGGTGGGCGTGACCGGCACCAACGGCAAGACCTCCACCGTGCAGCTGCTGGCCCAGGCCTGGCACCTGCTCGGAACGCCCAGTGGCAGTATCGGCACGTTGGGCGCCGGACTTTATGGTTCGGTTGAGCCGACCGGTTTCACTACGCCGCTGGTGCTGCAGATGCATGCGCTGCTGGCGCAGCTGCGCGACGCTGGTGCGCGCGCGGTTGCGATGGAAGTCAGCTCGCACGCGCTGGACCAGGGCCGCGTCGACGCCGTGCATTACGACGTGGCGGTGTTCACCAACCTTACCCGCGACCATCTGGACTACCACGGCGACATGGCCAGCTACGGCGCGGCCAAGGCACGGCTGTTCCATCGCCCGGGCCTGAAGGCGGCGGTGATCAACCTGGACGACGCCTTCGGTCGCCAGCTGTTCGCCGGCCTCCCGGCGGGCGTGCAACCGATCGGCCTGAGCTCGCGTGGTGCCAGCGAGGCCAGCGTGCGCGCCGAAGCGCTGCAGCTGGATGGCCGTGGCATTGCGTTCGAACTGGTCATCGACGGCCAGCGCGCGGCGGTACAGTCACCGCTGCTGGGCCGTTTCAACGTGGACAACCTGCTGGCCGTGGCCGGTACCCTGCATGCGCAGGGTCAGCCGCTGCCGCGCATTGCCGAGGTGTTGTCGGCGCTGCAGCCGATCCGTGGCCGCATGAACCGCCTGGGCGGCGAAGACGGCCTGCCGACCGTGGTGGTCGATTACGCGCATACCCCGGACGCACTGGAACAGGCGCTGGACAGCCTGCACGGCCACCTGCAGGGCACGCTGTTCTGCGTGTTCGGCTGCGGTGGCGAGCGTGATACCGGCAAGCGCCCGCAGATGGCCGCGATCGCCGAGCGCTTGGCCAACCAGGTCATCGTCACCGACGACAATCCGCGTGGCGAAGATGGCGACGTGATCGTGGCCGACATCCTGGCCGGCTTCACCGATGCCTCCGCCGTGACCGTGCAGCGCAGCCGCGCGCGTGCGATCGGCCTGGCGGTGAAGCGTGCCGGTGCCGGCGACATCATCCTGATCGCTGGCAAGGGCCACGAGCCGTACCAGGAAGTGAATGGCGTGCGCCACGACTTCGACGACACCGAAGTGGCCGCCGCTGCGTTGGCCGCCAAGGCCGGTGTGCTCAGCGCGCAGGCCGGGGAGGGCATCGCATGAAGCGCACTCTGCTTTCGCTGATCGCACACTGGGCCGGCGGCGAGATCCACGGCGACGACGTGGCCATCGATGCGGTCAGCAATGACACCCGCAGCCTCGGCCCGGGCAGCCTGTATGTGGCGCTGCGCGGCGAGCGTTTCGATGGCCATGACTTTGCCGCCGACGCGCAGGCGCGCGGTGCCAGCGCGCTGCTGGTCGAGCGCCTGCTGCCGATCGAACTGCCGCAGGTGCTGGTGGCCGACAGCGAACTGGCGCTGGCGAAGATCGCCACCGGTATGCAGCGTGACCGCGATACCGCGGTGTTTGCGATTACCGGCAGCAACGGCAAGACCAGCGTGAAGAGCCTGCTGCTGTCGATCCTGCAGCAGGTGGCACAGCACGCGCACAAGGTGGTCTACGCCAACCCCGGCAACCGCAACAACGAGATCGGCCTGCCGCTGGCGGTGATCGATGCGCCGGAAGATGCCGACTACGCCGTCTACGAGATGGGCGCCGGCAAGCCGGGCGACATCGCCTACCTGACCGATATCGCCCGCCCGCGCTATGCGCTGGTCAACAACATCGCCCCGGCCCACCTGGAACGCATGGGCAGCCTGCTCGGCGTGGCAGTGACCAAGGGTGCGATCTATGCCGCACTGCCGGCCGATGGCGTGGCGGTGATCAACGCCGACGATGCCTACGGCCGCTGGTTCGAACAGCATTTCGTCGGCACCCCACCGCGCTGCCGCGTGCTGCGCTACGGCCTGGAACATACCGCCGACGTGACCGCGCGCGACATCCGCGCCGGTGCGCAGGGCAGCCAGTTCACCCTGGTTTCGCCGGCCGGCGAAGCGCGTGTGGTACTCGGCCTGCCGGGTCGCCACAACGTCAGCAATGCACTGGCCGCGGCCAGCCWGGCGCTGGCCGCGGGCGTCGACCTGGCGCTGATTGCCGCCGGCCTGGCCGAAGCGCAGCCGGTGCCGGGCCGCCAGATCGCCCATCAGCTGCGCAACGGCGCGGTGCTGGTGGATGACAGCTACAACGCCAATCCCGGCTCGCTGGCTGCGGCCATCGATGCCCTGGCCGCAGCCCCGGAAGAGGGCTGGCTGGTGCTGGGCGACATGCGCGAACTGGGCCCGGATGCCGAGGCACTGCATGCGCAGGCGGGCATCCGCGCACGCGCTGCCGGACTGAAGCGTCTGTACGCGCTGGGGCCGCTCAGTGCCGCCGCCGCCACTGCCTTCGGCGAAGGCGGCCGTCATTTCACCACCCATGACGCGCTGTCGCAGGCGCTGAAGGACGAGCTGCACGCCGGCGTGCGCTGCCTGGTCAAGGGTTCCCGTGGCAGCGCCATGGACACGATTGTCAAAGCGCTGCTGGCGCAAGGAGAGGAATCCCCGCATGTTGTATGAACTGGCTCGATGGTTGCAGCAGTTGGAGAGCCTGTTCGGGCTGTTCAACTACCAGACGTTCCGCGCCATCCTTGCCGCGCTGACGGCCCTGTTCCTGTCGCTGTGGCTCGGCCCGGCGATGATCCGCAAGCTTGCCCAGTTCAAGGGCGGCCAGCCGATCCGCCAGGACGGCCCGCAGACCCATTTCTCCAAGGCCGGTACGCCGACCATGGGCGGTTCGCTGATCCTGCTCACCATCACCCTGTCGGTGCTGATGTGGGCCGACCTGCGCAACCGCTACGTGTGGCTGGTGCTGGCGGTGATGCTGTGCTTCGGTGCCATCGGCTGGTATGACGACTGGATCAAGATCGTCCGTCGCGATCCGAACGGCCTGAAGTCGCGCTGGAAGTACCTGCTGCAGTCGATCTTCGGCCTGGCCGCGGGCCTGTTCCTGTTCTACACGGCCGATGTACCGGCGGCGCTGACCTTCTACATCCCGATGTTCAAGTCGATCGCGCTGCCGCTGGCCGGCATCGGCTTCGTGGCCATCGCCTACTTCTGGATCGTCGGTTTCTCCAACGCGGTGAACCTGACCGATGGCCTGGACGGCCTGGCGATCATGCCGACCGTGCTGGTTGCCTGCGCGCTGGGCGTGTTCGCTTATGCCTCGGGTAACGCGGTGTTCGCCAACTACCTGCAGATCCCGCAGATTCCGGGTGCCGGCGAGCTGGTCATCATCTGCGCGGCCATTGCCGGTGCGGGCCTGGGCTTCCTCTGGTTCAACACCTATCCGGCCATGGTGTTCATGGGCGATATCGGCGCGCTGGCGCTGGGTGCGGTGCTGGGCACGATCGCGGTGATCACCCGCCAGGAGCTGGTGCTGGTGATCATGGGCGGCGTGTTCGTCATCGAAACGCTGTCGGTGATGATCCAGGTGGCTTCGTTCAAGCTGACCGGCAAGCGCGTGTTCCGCATGGCACCGATCCACCACCATTTCGAACTGAAGGGCTGGCCGGAGCCGCGCGTGATCGTGCGCTTCTGGATCATTTCCGTCGTGCTCGTGCTGATCGGCCTGGCCACGTTGAAGGTCCGCTGAGATGAACGACCTGTCCCGCCAGGCAACACGCCTTGAAGCCATCGAAGGCAGCTACGACAAGTGGCTGCTGGGCGCGATCATCGCGCTCACCGGCGTGGGCGTGGTGATGGTGGCGTCCAGCTCGATCGCCTTGATGAGCAGTCCGTTCTACTACCTCAACCGCCACCTGATCTTCCTGGCGGTGGGTATCGTGCTGGCGGTCATCGCCGCCCGCACCGAGCTGAAGTCCATCGAGCAGTACAACCAGATGCTGCTGCTGGGCTGCTTCGTGCTGCTGCTGGCTGTGTTCATGCCCGGCCTGGGCAGCACCGTCAACGGTGCGCGTCGCTGGATCAACCTGGGCATCTCCAAGTTCCAGACGGTCGAAGCGGTGAAGGTGCTCTACATCGTGTGGCTGTCCAGCTACCTGGTGCGCTTCCGCGACGAAGTCAACGCGACCTGGCCGGCGATGCTCAAGCCGCTGGGCGTTGCCGGTGCGCTGGTGGTGCTGCTGCTGCTGCAGCCCGACTTCGGTTCGTCCACCCTGCTGCTGGCGATCACCGCCGGCATGCTGGTGTTGGGCGGGGTGAACATGCCGCGCATGTCGATGCCGGTGATCATCGGCCTGGTCGGCATGAGCGCGCTGGCGATCATCGAGCCGTACCGCATGCGCCGCATCACCTCCTTCCTGGATCCATGGGCCGACCAGCAGGGCGACGGCTACCAGCTGTCCAACGCGCTGATGGCGGTGGGCCGTGGTGAGTGGACCGGCGTCGGCCTGGGCAACTCGGTGCAGAAGCTGTACTACCTGCCCGAAGCGCACACCGACTTCATCTTCTCGGTCACCGCCGAGGAATTCGGCTTCCTGGGCACCTGCGTGATCGTGGCCCTGTACGCGCTGCTGGTGGGCCGCACCTTCTGGCTGGGCATGCGCTGCGTGGAAATGAAGCGCCACTTCTCCGGCTACATCGCCTTCGGCATCGGCCTGTGGATCAGCATGCAGACCTTCGTTTCGATCGGCGTGAATCTGGGCATCCTGCCGACCAAGGGCCTGACCCTGCCGCTGATCTCCTCCGGCGGCTCGTCGGTGCTGATGACCTGCGTGGCGATGGGCCTGCTGCTGCGCGTGTCCTATGAACTCAAGCGCGCCGAGCGCCGCCAGGCCGTCCGCATCGGTGGTGCCGAGGACGCCGCTGCCGAGCCGACCGACCCGCCGTCCGCACCGGTGGCCGCCAGCGTGCCGATGAGCGCTGAGCCGGTGGCTGCCGCTGCGCCGAACGCTGCGCGTGGCACCAGCCGCCTGCAGTCGCGCATCGAACCGACTTTCGGGAGGCTGTCATGAGCAGCGCTTCCAACGCCCGTCCGGTAATGATCCTGGCCGGTGGTACCGGCGGTCACATCTTCCCCGGCCTGGCCGTGGCCCGCGTGCTGCGCGAGCGTGGCGTGCCGGTGACCTGGATGGGCGCCGACGGCGCGATGGAAACCCGCCTGGTGCCGCAGCACGACATCGCGATCGACACGCTGGCCATCACCGGACTGCGCGGCAAGGGCAAGCTGGCCCTTCTGGGCGCGCCGTGGCGGTTGATGCGCGCGCTGCGCGCGGCCGGCATGATCATCCGCAAGCGCCAGCCGCGTGCGGTGGTGGCCTTCGGTGGATTCGCCTCCGGCCCCGGTGGCATGGCCACGCGTCTGCATGGTCTGCCGCTGATCGTGCATGAGCAGAACCGCGCACCGGGCCTGACCAATCGCATCCTGTCGCGCTATGCGCGCCGGCTGCTGACCGGTTTCCCGGGCACCTTCTCCAAGCGCGAGGAGTTCGTCGGCAATCCGGTGCGTGCGGAGATCGCCGCCATCGCACCGCCGGAACAGCGCTTCGCCGACCGTCAGGGTCCGCTGCGCGTGCTGGTGGTGGGTGGCAGCCAGGGCGCGCGTGCACTCAACACCGGCGTGCCGCAGGCCATCGCTGCGATGGGCGCCGCGGTGCCGGTGCAGGTGCGCCACCAGAGCGGCGAGAAGCTGCATGCCGAAGCGGTCGAGGCGTATGCCAAGGCCGGCGTGCAGGCTGAAATCACCCCGTTCATCGCCGACATGGCCGAGGCGTTCGCCTGGGCCGATCTGGTCGTGTGCCGTGCCGGTGCGTCGACCCTGGCCGAGCTGTGCGCGGTCGGTGTCGGCAGCGTGCTGGTGCCATTCCCCGCTGCCGTCGACGATCACCAGACCCGCAATGCGGAGTACCTGGTCGAGCGCGGCGCGGCGGTGTTGCTGAAGCAGGACGGAACGCTGGCCGACGGCATTGCCGCACTGCTGCGCGATCTGTCCGAAAATCCCGCCCGCCGCATGCAGATGGCGCAAGCCGCGCGTGCCCTGGCCAAGGTCGATGCCGCCGAGCGCATCGCCGATATCATTCTTGAGGAAGCTGTATGAAGAAGGCATGCCACCGCGCCTGCCCTGCACGAGGCCGCGCATGATCCGTCGCCTGCACGACACCAACGATCTGGTGCGCGCATTCCCGCGCGTGCATTTCGTCGGCATCGGCGGCACCGGCATGAGCGGTATCGCCGAAGTGATGCTGACGCTGGGCTATGAAGTGTCCGGTTCGGACAACGCCGACAACGTGGCGACCCGCCGCCTGGCCAGCCTGGGTGCGCGCATCATGCGCGGCCACTCTGCGGCCAACGTGCTGGGCACCGACTGCGTGGTGGTCTCCAGTGCCATCCGTGAAGACAACCCGGAACTGATGGAAGCGCGCAGCCAGCGCATTCCGATCATGCCGCGCGCAGCGATGCTGGCCGAGCTGATGCGTTTCCGCCGCGGCATCGCCGTGGCCGGTACCCATGGCAAGACCACCACCACCAGCCTGACCGCTGCGGTGCTGAGCGAAGGCGGCCTGGACCCGACCTTCGTGATCGGTGGCCAGCTGCTGGCCGCCGGTGCCAACGCCAAGCTGGGCGGTGGGCAGTGGCTGGTGGCCGAGGCCGACGAAAGCGATGGCAGCTTCCTGCGCCTGAACCCGCTGATGTCGATCATCACCAACATCGATGCGGACCACCTGGAGAACTACGGCAACGACTTCGCCCGCGTGCAGGCCGCATTCGCCGAGTTCCTGCAGCGCCTGCCGTTCTACGGCCTGGCGGTGCTGTGCATCGATGACCCGGAAGTGGCCGCACTGGCCGCCAAGACCCCGCGCCACGTGATGAGCTACGGCATGAGCCCGCAGGCGGATGTGCGCGCGGAGAACGTGGTGCAGGAAGGCTCGCGCATGCGCTTCACCCTGCGCCTGCCGCAGGGCACCAGCCAGGAAGTGGTGCTGGCGCTGCCGGGCAGGCACAACGTGCTGAACGCATTGGCCGCCGCCGCAGTGGGCTGGCAGCTGGGCGTGGCCCCGGACGCCATCGCACGCGCGCTGGAAAGCTTCGCCGGCGTGGGCCGTCGCTTCAATGACCTGGGCGAAGTGACCACCGCCAGCGGTGCCAAGGTCCGCATCATCGATGACTACGGTCATCACCCGAGCGAGCTGGAAGCCGTGTTCGCCGCCGCCCGTGGTGGCTGGGCCGACAAGCGCCTGGTGGTGGCCTTCCAGCCACACCGCTACAGCCGAACCCGCGACCAGTTCGACAAGTTTGCCGCCGTGCTGTCCAGCGTCGATGCGCTGGTGCTGAGCGAGGTCTACCCGGCCGGTGAGGAACCGATTGCCGGTGCCGATTCGCACGCGCTGGCCCGGGCCATCCGTGCGCGCGGCCGCAGCGAGCCGGTGGTGGTGGGCAAGGCCGCCGAACTGGCCAGCGTACTGCCGGACGTGCTGCAGGACGGTGACCTGCTGCTGATGATGGGGGCGGGCGATATTGGCGCTGTCGCAAGCCACATCGCCGTGGAAGGTTTCAAGGCGGAGGGTGAAGCGTGAGCACGCTGACCTTCCCGCCGCTGCGCGTGACCGACCCGGCCGTGTTCGGCCGCGTCGCCGTGCTGCTGGGCGGCAGCTCCAGCGAGCGCGAAGTGTCGCTGGACTCCGGCCGCAACGTGTTGGAAGCCCTGCAGTCACGTGGCGTCGATGCGTTCGCCGTGGACGGCATCCCGGCGCTGGCCAAGGCGCTGGCCGCTGGCGGCATCGACCGCGTGTTCAACATCCTGCACGGCCACAACGGTGGCGGTGAGGACGGCATCGTGCAGGGCCTGATGGATGCCTTCGGCGTGCCGTACACCGGTTCGGGCGTGCTGGGTTCGGCGCTGAGCATGGACAAGATCCGCACCAAGCAGGTGTGGCTGTCGCTGGGCCTGCCGACCCCGCAGTACCGGAAGGTCGACGCGTCGAACGTGCATGCGCTGGCGGCCGAACTGGGCCTGCCGGTGGTGGTGAAGCCGGCCAACGAAGGCTCAAGCGTAGGCATCAGCCGGGTCACCGACGACGCCGGTCTGGATGAGGCCGTGGCGCTGGCCGCGCGCTACGACGGCCAGCTGCTGATGGAGCAGATGGTGGTGGGCGACGAACTGACCGTGGCTATCCTCGGCAATGTTGCGCTGCCGTCGATCCGCATCGTGCCCAAGGGTCAGTGGTACGACTACAACGCCAAGTACATCGCCGAGGACACCCAGTACCTGTGCCCGGGCCTGGACGGTGAGGACGAAGACGAGATCCGGCGCATCGCGCTGGCCGCGTTCCGTGCTGCCGGTTGCCGTGGCTGGGGCCGCGTGGATGTCATGCGTGATCGCAGCAGCGGTCGCTTCTTCCTGCTGGAAGTGAACACCGCGCCGGGCATGACCAGCCATTCGCTGGTGCCCAAGGCGGCCGGCCAGGCCGGCATCAGCTTCGAAGAGCTGGTGTGGCGCGTGCTGGAACAGACCCTGGAGGCCCCGCACGCATGAACGCGGTGCTGCGCATCTTCGTCTGGCTGTTGGCGCTGTCGGTGGTTGCACTGCCGGTGGTGGCCGTGGTCAATGGCTGGGTCGGCGCCGAGCGCTGGCCGCTGGCGAAGCTGCGCGTGCATGGTGAGTTCAAGCGTGTACCGGCCGAACAGCTGCAGCAGGTGCTGCTGCCGTATGCGCGCGCCGGGTTCTTCGCGGTCAAGCTGCAGGATGCCCAGGACGCACTGGAAAAACTGCCGTGGGTGGAAAGCGCGCGGGTACGCAAGCAGTGGCCGGATGTGCTGGAAGTGACCCTGGTCGAGCACAAGCCATTCGCGCGCTGGGGCAACGATCGCCTGGTCTCCGAGCAGGGCAAGCTGTTCCCCACGCCGAAGAAGCTGGCCGACCTGGCGCTGCCTGAACTGGACGGTCCGGACAGCCAGACCGAAGAAGTGATGAAGCTGTACAGCGACTCGCGTGCATTGTTCGCACCGGCCGGCGTCGATGTGCGCCGGGTGACGATGGATGCACGCGGCAGCTGGTCGCTGGTGCTGAGCAACGGCACTGAAGTGGTGGTGGGCCGTGACGACGCGCGCTCGCGCATGCAGCGCTTCGTCAAAGTGCTGCCGCAGCTGAACCGCCAGGACGCGCCGATCGAGCGCGCCGACCTCCGTTACACCAATGGTTTCACGCTGAGCTGGGGTACCCCGGCCACGCCGGCGAAAACGCCGGCGACCTCGGCCAGCAGGACGCAGGAAAGGACATGAATCGCAAGGGTGACAAATCGCTGATCGTTGGCCTGGACATCGGCACCTCCAAGGTGGTGGCGCTGGTGGGCGAGTATTCGCCGGGCAACCCGATCGAAGTGATCGGCATCGGCTCGCATGAGTCGCGCGGTTTGAAGCGCGGCGTGGTGGTGGACATCGAATCGACCGTGCAGTCGATCCAGCGCGCGGTGGAAGAAGCCGAGCTGATGGCCGGCTGCGAGATCCGCTCGGTGTACGCCTCGATCTCCGGCAACCACGTGCAGTGCAAGAACTCGCCGGGCATCGTGCCGATCCGCGACGGGGAAGTGACCTGGGGCGACCTGGATCGCGTGCTCGATGCGGCCAAGGCGGTGGCGATTCCGGCCGACCAGAAGATCCTGCACGCGATCCCGCGCGAGTACGTGCTGGACGACTCGCAGGAAGGCATTCGCAACCCGGTCGGCATGACCGGCGTGCGCCTGGAGGTGCATGCGCACCTGGTGGTGTGCGCGCAGTCGGCCGCGGCCAACATCAGCAAGTGCGTGCAGCGCTGCGGCCTGCAGGTGGATGACCTGGTGCTGTCCTCGCTGGCCTCCAGCGTGGCCGTGCTGACCGCCGACGAGCGCGAGCTGGGCGTGGTGCTGGTCGACATGGGCGCCGGCACCACCGATATCGCCGTGTTCGTGCAGGGCGCGATCTGCCACACGGCCTCGCTGCCGATCGCGGGCGATCACGTGACCAACGACATCGCGCACATGCTGCGCACGCCCACCCCGGAAGCCGAGCAGATCAAGGTGCGCTACGCCTGCGCCCTGGCCCAGCTGGCCACCGCCGAGGAAAGCATCCAGGTGCCGTCGGTGGGCGACCGCCCGCCGCGCCGCATGCCGCGCCATTCGCTGGCGCAGGCGGTGCAGGGCCGTTACGAGGAGATCTTCGAGATGGTGCAGGCCGAACTGCGCCGCTCCGGCTTCGAGGGGCTGGTGCGCGCCGGCATGGTGCTGACCGGTGGTGCTTCGAAGATGGAAGGCGTGGTCGAGCTGGCCGAGGAAATGCTGCAGATGCCGGTGCGTGTGGGCATCCCGCAGCACGTTACCGGCCTGGGCGAAGTGGTGGGCAACCCGGTGCACGCCACCGGCGTGGGCCTGCTGCTGATGGGCAGCCAGATCGAGCACCCGCGGCGGCCGTCGCTGCCCACCGGGCGCGCTGGAAGCATGTTCAAGAAACTCAAGACCTGGTTCCGCGGCGAGTTCTGACGCGGAACCGGCAACACCCGGGTGACCCCCGGCAGCAACACCGGCAACACGACGCAACAACGCAACACACAACCCACACAGCCGCAACGCAGGCATGCAGCAGGACGGCAGGACGCCCGAATGCCCATGCCAGCCAAAGCGGATACAACGAGGACACGGACATGGCGCATTTTGAACTGATCGAAAAGATGGCACCCAATGCGGTGATCAAGGTGGTTGGCGTGGGCGGCGGCGGCGGCAATGCCGTGGCGCACATGGTCAACTCGGCAGTGGATGGCGTGGAATTCATCACCGCCAACACCGACTCGCAGGCCATCAAGAATTGCGGTGCCAAGCTGCAGCTGCAGCTGGGTACCAACGTGACCAAGGGCCTGGGCGCAGGCGCGAACCCGGAAGTCGGCCGCCAGGCCGCGCTGGAAGACCGTGAGCGCATCATGGACGCCCTGCAGGGCGCGGACATGGTGTTCATCACTGCCGGCATGGGCGGTGGCACCGGCACCGGCGCTGCACCGGTGGTGGCGCAGCTGGCCAAGGAAATGGGCATCCTGACCGTGGCCGTGGTCACCAAGCCGTTCCCGTTCGAAGGCCGTCGCCGCATGCAGGTGGCGCTGAAGGGCATCGAGGAACTGAGCCAGCACTGCGACTCGCTGATCACCATCCCGAACGAGAAGCTGATCACCGTGCTGGGCCGCAACGCGACCATGATCCAGGCCTTCCGTGCCGCCAACGACGTGCTGCAGGGCGCCGTGCAGGGCATCGCCGACCTGATCGTGCGTCCGGGCCTGATCAACGTCGACTTCGCCGACGTGCGCACCGTCATGTCCGAAATGGGCCTGGCGATGATGGGTACCGGCACCGCCCGTGGTGATGACCGTGCCCAGGCCGCTGCTGAAGCCGCGATCCAGAACCCGCTGCTGGACGATGTGAACCTGGCCGGTGCCAACGGCATCCTGGTCAACATCACCGCCGGCGCCGACTTCACCATGGCCGAGTTCGACGAGATCGGCCGCACCATCGATGGCTTCGCTTCCGAAGACGCCACCGTGGTGGTCGGCACCGTGCTCGACCCGGACATGCAGGACGAGGTGCGCGTGACCGTGGTCGCCACCGGCCTGAACCGCGTGTCGGCCAGCAAGACCCAGCGTCCGGGCGAGCGCGCGCCGATCAAGCTGGTCCGCAACGCCACCACCGGCCAGCCGGAATTCGGCGACTTCGACAACGGCGGCGACGCCGTGTCCAAGGCCGTCGGCGGCATGGGCCTGGGCCTGCGTCGCGCCAGCAGCGATACCGCGGCGGCTTCGGCTCCGTCGGCGCCGTCCTCCTCGGCCCCGGCCGCGGCGGAACTGCCGAACGATTACCTGGACATCCCGGCGTTCCTGCGCCGCCAGGCGGACTAAGCGGGGCGGCCCGGGGTTGTCCTCCCCGGGTTGCGCCACCATGTCCTGAAAACGCGGGCGCCGGGCCAGGATGGGCCCGGCCGCCCTGCTTCATGTGCGTCCCTTTGGCGCGCCGGTGTGTCCTGCCTGCCTTTCAGCCGGGGTAGGGGGCCGTGCGTGTTAATCTAATGTGTCACTTCCGGTCCATCCCCCATGATCCAGCAACGCACCCTCAAGAACACGATCCGCGCCACCGGCGTTGGCCTGCACAGCGGTGACAAGGTCTACATGACCCTGCGCCCGGCACCGGTCAACCATGGCATCGTGTTCCGCCGCGTGGACCTGGACCCGGTGGTGGAAGTGCCGGCCAAGGCCGAGCTGGTCACCGAAGTGACCCTGTGCACCGGCCTGACCTGCAACGACGCCAAGATCCAGACCGTCGAACACCTGATGTCGGCGCTGGCCGGCCTGGGTGTGGACAACATCATCGTCGAACTGTCCTCGGCCGAGCTCCCGATCATGGACGGTTCGGCCGGCCCGTTCGTGTTCCTGCTGCAGTCGGCGGGCATCGTGGAACAGGATGCGCCCAAGCGCTTCATCCGCGTGCTGAAGACCGTGGAAGTGACCGAGGGCGACAAGGTGGCCCGCTTCACTCCGTACGAGGGCTACAAGCTGGGCTTCACCATCCAGTTCGACCACCCGATGATCCCGGCCAAGCAGTCGCGCCAGGAAATCGAGTTCTCGACGCTGGCCTACACCAAGGAAATCTCCCGCGCGCGCACCTTCGGCTTCATGCGCGACCTGGAGTACATGCGCGAGCGCAACCTGGGCCTGGGCGGTTCGATGGACAACGCCATCGTGCTGGACGAGTTCCGTGTGCTCAACGAAGACGGCCTGCGCTACGCCGACGAATTCGTGCGCCACAAGATCCTCGACGCGATCGGCGACCTTTATCTGGCCGGTGGCCAGGTGCTGGGCGCCTACGAGGGCTTCAAGTCCGGCCACGCGCTCAACAACAAGCTGGTGCGCGCGCTGATGGCCGACGCCACGGCCTGGGAATGGGTCAGCTTCGATTCGCCGGCCACGCCGGACCCGGTCGAATACGCCACCCCGGCCTACGCCTGATTCATGTAACTTATTGAAATTAAAGATAAATGCGCCGCCTTCAAGGGCGGCGTTGTCGTTTCTGGAACCCGCATCGCATTCAGCATGCTTGACGGCCATCAAGGCTGGTTCGAAGTCACGGTTTTGTGAACCTGTTGGATCGGAAGCCTGAATTTAACGTCGTTTTAACAACAATCTAACGACAGGCCCCCGGATGGCAGCTAGGATGCGACCCGGCCCCCGAAATGTTTCACGCCGTGGTGACACGTGCGACGGGGAGCGGAGCCGGATGCTCCGTTGTCGTCAGGACCGCTTCTTCGGCTTCGAAGGAACGTCCTGCAGGCAAGCCAAGGCGTCGCGTAGCCCTTTGTGCGTGGCGGCTGAAACTGCGTGGGGGCCATTCCGGTTGTCGATCGCTGGGGAGCGTGAGGGAGTGGTGGACGCAGTCTTGATGGTCACCCTGGTGGCCTTCAGCCCGATGGAACGGGCCGCGTCGAGCAACTGGGCTTCGGCAAGCCGCAACTTGGCATGCCAGACCGGGGACTCGACGAGAAAAACGAGGTGTTCCCCGTCCACATTGGCCAGCCGGCAACGGCTGCGCAGAGGTGGCGGCAACTGGGGGCGCAACTGACGGTCCAGCGCGTCGAGCCACAAGGCACGCCGCAGCGGGTTCCCGCTTTTGTCCGCCATCACCGCATCCAGCGCCGGTTTCGGCACTGACGCGGGGCGAACGCTGGATTTCGGCTCAGACATGAAAACTCACTGATGGCATTCAAAAAGATCGTAATCAAAACGCGTGAAGGACAGGCCAAATCGTCGCCGATCACGCGTTTGCGGTTCTATTTCGAGGACCGCCCCCGCGCCCTGCTGGGCAGCGTGCTCGGGGTAGGCTGCATTATCGGCCTTGCTGGCGGCATTGGCGCCAGCGCGCTGAATGATTCCCGCCTGCAGGCCAAGGTCGAGCGCCAGGACGCGGAGCTGGCCAAGGTCAAGCGCGATGCGCAGACCCAGGTCAACGCACTGGCGGCCCGCCTCGGCGAGCTGCAGGCGCAGGCCACCCGCCTCAACGCCCTTGGCGAACGGCTGACCCAGATGGGCAAGCTGGAAGACGGCGAATTCGACTTCAACGAGACCCCCGGCCTCGGTGATGGCGATGCCGGCGGCCCGACCAGCGACATCCCGGTCAAGGACGTCAACGCCGACTTACAGGTGCTGGAGCAGCGCTTCGCTGCTTCAGGCCGTCAGTTGTCGGTGATGGAATCGCTGATGTTCGACCACCAGCTGCAGCAGAACGCCGTGCCCTCGCGCATGCCGATCCGCAACAGCTACGTGACCTCCGGCTTCGGCACCCGTGCCGATCCGTTCGGCCGCGGTGCCGCCACCCACAAGGGCATGGATTTCCACGCCAAGGTCGGTGACCCGGTGATGGCCGTGGCCGAAGGCGTGGTCAGCTTCTCCGGCGTGAAGGGCGGCTACGGCAATGTGGTCGACGTCGACCACGGCAATGGTTATGTCACCCGCTACGCACACAATTCGCGCCTGGTGGTGAAGGTCGGCGACCTGGTCCGCGCCGGGCAGGAAGTGGCCAAGGCCGGTTCCACCGGTCGTTCGACTGGCGCCCACGTGCACTTCGAGGTGTGGGAGAACGGCAACGTGGTCAACCCGCGCAAGTTCCTCGGCGACGGCGGCAACACGCCGGTCGGCCGCGTCAGCCGCGGCTGATCCCCGGTCCGGGGGGGGATCCCATTCGCCGTGGCGAAAGGGATTCGACCCCGCATCTGTGTTTCTTTGCCGAATCCGGGGCGATCGCGACCGGATCGGCGCTTGAAACCTCAGCCGGCCGTCCCAAGCTACAATGGGTGTTGCCATCGACAGGGCGCCAGGCGCCCTGTTTCGTTTGCGGCGGACGGATCCCAAGGGGGAGGCCGGGCGTCGTGTCCATCCAACCCGGTTCCTTCAATGATCAACAGCCTGCTTACCCGCGTATTTGGCAGTCGTAACGAACGACAGCTGCGCCAGCTCAACCGCATCGTCGCCAAGATCAATGCGCTGGAGCCGGAGATCGAGAAGCTTTCCGACGAGCAGCTTCAGGCCAAGACGCCGGAGTTCAAGCAGCGCATCGCCGATGGTGAAGCCCTGGACAAGGTGCTGCCGGAAGCGTTTGCGGTCTGCCGCGAAGCCGGCCGCCGCGTGCTGGGCATGCGCCATTACGACGTGCAGCTGATCGGCGGCATGGTGCTTCACCTGGGCAAGATCGCAGAAATGCGCACCGGTGAAGGCAAGACCCTGGTGGCAACCCTGCCGGTGTACCTCAACGCGCTGGAAGGCAAGGGCGTGCATGTGGTCACCGTGAACGACTATCTGGCGCGCCGCGACGCCGCGCAGATGGGCAAGCTGTACAACTGGCTGGGCCTGAGCGTGGGCGTGGTCTACCCGGGCATGCCGCACAGCGACAAGCGCGAAGCCTACGCCTCGGACATCACCTACGGCACCAACAACGAATTCGGCTTCGACTACCTGCGCGACAACATGGCGCTGTCCAAGGCCGACCGCTACCAGCGCGGCCTGCACTACGCCATCGTCGACGAAGTCGACTCCATCCTGATCGACGAAGCGCGTACCCCGCTGATCATCTCCGGCCCGGCCGATGATTCCCCGGAGCTGTACATCCGTGTCAACCGCGTCGTGCCGAACCTGGTCAAGCAGGAAGCGGAAGACGGCGAAGGCGACTTCTGGGTCGACGAGAAGGGCAAGCAGGTGCACCTGTCCGAAGCGGGCATGGAGCACGCCGAGCAGCTGCTGGTCGAGGCCGGCATCCTCGACGGCGAGACCGAAGGCCTGTATGCACCGCAGAACCTGACCGTGGTCCACCACCTCAACGCCGCACTGCGCGCGCACGCGATCTACCAGCGTGACGTGGACTACATCGTGCGCGATGGCGAAGTGGTCATCGTCGATGAGTTCACCGGCCGTACCCTGTCCGGCCGCCGCTGGTCCGATGGCCTGCACCAGGCCGTGGAAGCGAAGGAAGGTGTGCCGGTCCAGCGCGAGAACCAGACGCTGGCGAGCATCACTTTCCAGAACCTGTTCCGCATGTACAAGAAGCTGTCCGGCATGACCGGTACGGCTGATACCGAAGCGTTCGAGTTCCAGAGCATCTATGGCCTGGAAGTGGTTGTGATCCCGACCAACCGCCCGACCATCCGCAAGGACAGCCCGGACCAGGTGTTCCTCAACCGCAAGGGCAAGTTCAATGCGGTGCTGGCGGACATCGAAGAGTGCGCCAAGCGTGGCCAGCCGGTGCTGGTGGGTACCACCTCGATCGAAACCTCGGAAATGCTGTCCGAGCACCTGCGCAAGGCGGGCGTGAAGCACGAAGTGCTCAACGCCAAGCAGCATGACCGCGAAGCGACCATCGTCGCCAATGCCGGCCGTCCGGCGGCGGTGACCATCGCCACCAACATGGCCGGCCGCGGTACCGACATCGTGCTGGGCGGTTCGCTGGAAGCGGAAATCCACGAGCTGGGCGAAGGCGCGACCGATGAGCAGAAGGCCGCGGTCAAGGCCGACTGGCAGAAGCGCCACGAGGCGGTCAAGGCTGCCGGCGGCCTGCACATCGTCGGTACCGAGCGCCACGAGTCGCGCCGTATCGACAACCAGCTGCGTGGCCGTTCGGGCCGCCAGGGTGACCCGGGTTCGTCCCGCTTCTACCTGTCGCTGGAAGACAACCTGATGCGCATCTTCGCCTCCGACTGGGTGCAGAAGGCCATGCGCATGATGGGCATGAAGGAAGACGACGTCATCGAGGACCGCCTGGTCAGCCGCCAGATCGAGAAGGCGCAGCGCAAGGTCGAGGCCCACAACTTCGACATCCGCAAGAACCTGCTGGACTTCGACGACGTCAACAACGACCAGCGCAAGGTGATCTACGCCCAGCGCGACGAACTGCTGGACGCCGAATCGGTGAAGGACAACGTCGATGGCATCCGCGACGACGTGATCTTCGACGTGGTGGCCCGCTTCGTGCCGCCGAATTCGATCGACGAGCAGTGGGACCTGCGTGGCCTGGAAGCGACCCTGGAGTCGGACTTCGGCCTGCAGATGTCGCTGACCGACCTGGTCAAGTCGCACGAAGAGCTGGACGCCGAAGCCATCGCCGCCAAGGTGCAGGAGCGCGTCAACCAGCACTTCGCCGAGAAGGAAGCCGGCGTGGGCGAAGAGACCATGCGCGCGCTGGAGAAGCACGTGATGCTGACCGTGCTGGACCAGAGCTGGAAGGAGCACCTGGCCCGCATGGATTACCTGCGCCAGGGCATCTACCTGCGCGGTTATGCGCAGAAGCAGCCGAAGCAGGAATACAAGAAGGAAGCCTTCGAGCTGTTCTCGGACATGCTGGAAAACGTCAAGCGCGAAGTGGTGACCCTGCTGTCGCGCGTGCGCATCCGCAGCGACGAGGAAGTGCAGGCGCTGGAAGCGGCCGAACGCCAGCAGGCCGAAGCCCGCCTGAGCCAGTCGCAGTTCCAGCACCAGGACGTGGGCGGCTACAGCGCCGACGAGGAAGCCGCGCAGGTGCAGGCTGCCCAGCAGGGCATCGCACAGGTGCAGCGCGACGAGCCGAAGATCGGCCGCAACGATCCATGCCCGTGCGGCAGTGGCAAGAAGTACAAGCACTGCCACGGCCAGCTGAGCTGACCCCGAAGAGCCCCGCGAAAGCGGGGCTCTTCTTTTATGGCGGCTGTTTCGCAGGGCTGATCCGGCCGGATCCGAGATTGCGCGGGCCGCCCTGTTCTGGGCATGCTTCATCCATGCCTTCCCCCACCCGATCGATCCACGTTGTGGCCGCCGTCATCACCGACGCCCGTGGCCGCGTGCTGCTCAACCGCCGTACAGAGAACCGCGACATGGCGGGGCTGTGGGAGTTTCCCGGCGGCAAGCGCGAATCCGGCGAGACCTCCGAACAGGCGCTGGTGCGCGAACTGCGCGAGGAACTGGGCATCGAGGCCGATGTCGGCGAGTGGCTGATGGACGTGCCGCAGCGCTATCCGGACAAGCACCTGACCCTGGAAGTGCGCCACGTGCGCAGCTGGAAGGGCACGCCACGCGGGCGCGAAGGCCAGGCGATCACCTGGGTGGCGCCGGACAAGCTGGGCCGCTATTCAATGCCGCCGGCAGACCTGCCGGTGGTGGCCGCGCTGCGCCAACCGGACAGCTACCTGATCACCCCGGCACCGGGCGAGGATGGCAGTGGCGTACAGCGCTGGCAGGACCAGCTGCAACGCGCCGTCGCGGCAGGCCGGCAGCGCATCCAGCTGCGCCTGCCGCCGGCGCATCCGCAGCGGCAGGCGATGGTCGAGCAGGCTGTGCGTGCGCATCGCCGCAGTGGCGTGCAGTGGCTGCTCAACCGCGATATCGAGCTGGCACGCGCATTGGGCGTGGGCGTACATCTGGGTAGCGAGCAGTTGCTGAAACTGTCGCAGCGTCCGCTACCGGAAGGCCAGCTGGTTGCCGCATCCTGCCATGACCTGCAGCAGCTGCAGGCGGCACAGCAGCTGGGCTGTGACTTCGCGGTGCTGGGCCCGGTGCAGGCCACCGCCAGTCATCCCGAGGCTGTGCCGCTGGGGTGGGATGCGTTCGCCGAGCTGCGTGCACAGGTGTCACTGCCGATCTACGCACTGGGTGGCATGGGCAGCGGCCATATCGCCGAAGCGCGTCGCCACGGCGGGCAGGGTATTGCGGCCATTCGCGGGCTGTGGCCGGAGTAACGCGCGCACGCGGGGCGCTGACCCCATCGGTAGATCCACGCCATGCGTGGATGGATGCCCGCGATCACAACGTGATCCAGAAGCACCCGTACTGTCGCCGCAGCCCCAGTACCGTAGAGGCACGCGCCACGCTACCCGGCAAGGTCTGCTCCAGGCGCAGGCCGACTGGATGCCGCGCCACTGCGGGCTCAGGGTCAGAGCCCTGCGCAGCAGGGCTCTGACCTTCATCCTGCGTTTGCTGCAGTGCCTGTGAGGGATACACCGGCACCACATCCACCAGCGGCCGCCGTGCCAGCGATTCCAGCTGGCCGAGAATGCGCTGCGCGCCTGCGTCGGACACCGCGCCCCACAGGTACAGCGAAGACAGCCGATTGACGTCGTTGCTGAGGATGCCGTTGCGCAATGCGTCCACGAGCTCGCTCAGCCGGCGCGGGCAGCGCGCACCCAGGATGTCGCGCGGTGCGGTGTTGCCGGTGGGGGCGGGCGGCGGTAGCCGTGACCGTGCGCCCACGCTGTCACAGGGGCGGTCGGTGTAGACGCTCTGCCCCTGCGCATCGGTGCAACGGTTCAGGCGCGGGGACTGCGCATGGGCAACAGGGGCCATCGCGCACAGCGGCAACAGCACCAGCAGGAGGGAAAGGCGGATCATCCACGAAGGGTAGCGCCGATCCGGTTCGCATGGCGTGCTTTCAGCCCTGCAGCAGTTTCAGCACCGAGGTGGTCGGCTTGGCCAGGTTCAAGGTGTAGAAATGCAGGCCCGGTGCGCCGCCTTCGATCAAGCGCTGGCACAGCCTGGCCACCACTTCCGTGCCGAACGAACGCACCGATTCGGCATCATCGCCATAGGCCTGCATCTTGCGGCTGATCCAACGCGGAATCTCCGCACCACACTGTTCGGAGAAGCGACGCAGCTGGCTGAAGTTGGCAATCGGCATGATGCCCGGGGTGATCGGAACCTGCACGCCCAGCCGCCGCACTTCGTCGACGAAATGGAAGTACGCGTCCGGGTTGAAGAAGTACTGGGTGATCGCCGCATCGGCGCCGGCATCGATCTTGGCCTTGAAGTGTTTCAGGTCGGCCAGTGCGTCGGAGGCCTGCGGATGCGTTTCGGGGTACGCGCCCACTTCGATATGGAACGCATCGCCGTGCTCGGCGCGGATGAAGTCGATCAGTTCAGCGGCATAGCGCATGTCGCCGGGAAAGCCCATGCCCGACGGCAGGTCGCCACGCAGCGCGACCAGGCGGCGGCAGCCGATGGCGCGGTACAGCTTGAGCAACTCGCGGATTTCCTGGCGGGTGCCGCCGACACAGGACAGGTGCGGCGCGGCATCGAAGCCATGGTGCTGGTTGAGATGGCGCACGGTTTCGGAGGTATAGCTCAGGGTCGAGCCACCGGCGCCGAAGGTACACGACACGTACTCGGGGCCGTAGTCCTTCAGCTTGGCCGCGGCGCGGTCCAGCTGGCTGCGCTGTTCGTCGGTCTTGGGCGGATAGAACTCGAAGCTGATGGCGGTCATGGCGCGGGCGGCGGCGGCAGGTGCGAAATAGTATATCGCTTCATCAAGATGGATGTTTGATGGTTGCGTGAGGGCCCGCCAACCCCGGCCCGCGACCGTTCGCCCCGTCGTGCGGCCGCTGCTCCGAAATCGCAACCGGGACGCCTCGGCCCGGCCCACGCTGCTCCCATCCCGGCAACATCCACCCGACGAAGGAGCAGACGATGAAGATCTTCCTGGCACTCTGGTACGCAATGAAGGCGCTGGCCCGGCTGGCGATGATCGGCATGGCGATGGCCGTGCTTGGCTCAGGTCCGGCCCATGCGGCCGCCGCCACAGGCACCGGCAAGGTGCAGGTCGAGGTGGTCGGCAAGGGTCGCCCGCTGCTGATGATTCCCGGCCTCAACAGCAGCGCCGAGGTCTGGCGCGAGACCTGCCTGGCGCTGAAGGACGTGCAGTGCCATCTGGTGCAGCTGCCGGGCTTTGCCGGCGCTGTGCCCGCCGACCCGCGCCCGGCCGACTTCCTGCCGGCGATGCGCGGGCAGCTGCTGGCCTACCTGCATGACCGGCAGCTGGGCCCGGTGGTGGTGGTCGGGCACAGCCTGGGCGGCCTGCTGGGCCTGCAGATGGCGCAGGCCGAGCCGAAGGCGGTCAGTGCACTGGTGGTGGTCGACGCACTGCCGTTCCTGCCGGCGGCGCGTGACCCGAACGCCACCGCGAACAGCGTGCGGCCGATGGCCGACCAGCTGCGCAAGGGCATGCTCGCCGCCGATGCCGCGCAGTGGCAGGCGCAGCTGAAAGCCGGCCTGCCGGGCATGACCCGTGATCCGCAGCGCCAAGCAGAGCTGGGCCGCTGGGGCGAGAGCAGTGACCGCCAGACCACCGCCGATGCCATGCATGCGGTGATGACCACCGACCTGCGCGACAGCATCGCCTCGATCAGCGCGCCGACGCTGGTGCTGGGCAGCTGGGCCGGCTACCAGCCGATAGGCGGCACCGAGGACAGCACGCGCGCGGTGTTCCAGGCCCAGTACGCGAAGCTTCAGGGCGTGCAGATCGCGATGAGCGCACAGGGCTTCCACTTCCTGATGTGGGATGATCCGCGCTGGCTGCAGGAGCAGGCGCAGCGTTTCCTCGCCGCGCACCCCTGACCCTTGTCCTCGCCGAGAGCCCGCATGGACGCCACCACTTCATCTCGCCGCTTCTGGACGCTCAATGCACTGGCATGGGCGGGTTATGCGATGTACGGGCTGTGGGCGGGGATGCGGATCGGCGGCGGCGTGGTGTTCAGCGGCATCGTGTTGATCACCGTCAGCGTGGCCGCCTGCCTCTGGCTGTGCAGCGGCATGCTGCGCGCGGTGGCGCTGCGCCAGCGCTGGTGGGAGGGGAGCCTGGGCAGCCTGGTGTTGAAACTGGCCGCCGGTGTGGTGGCCGGTGCCAGCGTCGCGCAGGCGATGACGGCGGCGCTGCTGCTGCCGGCGCTGGCACTGGGCTGGGTGCAGCTGCCCGGCGGCCACGCGGATTACCGATGGTCTTCGCTGCTGGTGTACTGGATGAACACCGCGCTGTTCCTGCTGATGTGGACCGGCCTGTGGGCCGGCCTGCACGGCCTGCGCCGGGCGCGCCACAGTGAACTGGCCCGGCTGCGCGCCGAAGCCGAACGCAGTGCACTGGAGCGTGATGCACTGCGTGCACGGCTCAACCCGCACTTCATGTTCAATGCGCTGAACAACCTGCGCGCGCTGATCCTGGAAGACCCCGAGCGCGCCCGCGACATGGTCACGCGCCTGTCGCGCACGCTGCGCCAGGCGCTGGCGCACAACCGCAGTGAGCAGGTCACGCTGGCCGAAGAACTGGCGGTGGTGGACGACTATCTGGCGATCGAGGCCATCCACTTCGAGCAGCGCCTGCAGGTAGCTCGGCGCATCAATGCTGACGCCCTGCAGGCGCAGTTGCCGGCGATGGCGCTGCAGTTGCTGGTGGAAAATGCGATCAAGCACGGCATTGCCAGCCGCCCCGGTGGTGGCGAGGTACAGATCCAGGCCACGCTGGACGGCGATGTATTGCGACTGCAGGTGGACAACCCGCTGGGCAGCACCAGCGAGCCTGCCGACGGGCATGGCGTCGGCCTGGCCTACCTGCGTGCGCAGCTCGGTTCGCGCGGCCTTTTCACCCTGCAACCGGTCGGCGACCGCATGCAGGCCCTGCTGGAGATTCCACAATGAGTGCCATGCTGCGTGTGTTGATCGTTGATGATGCTCGGCTGGCGCGGCAGGAGCTGCGTACGCTGTTGTCGGCGCTGCCATGGGTGCAGTGCGTGGGTGAGGCCGACGATGTGCCTGCCGCGCGCGAGGCGATCGCCACGCTAGCGCCGGACCTGGTGCTGCTGGACGTGCAGATGCCTTCCGGCAGTGGTTTCGATGTGCTGGATGGCCTGGAGACGGTGCCGGCGGTGGTCTTCGTTACTGCCTACGACACCTACGCGGTGCGCGCATTCCAGGCCAATGCGCTGGATTATCTGGTGAAGCCGGTGGAGGCGCCGCGCTTGCTGGAAGCGTTGCAGCGGGCGCGCCAGCGCGAGGTGGTGGCGGGCGAAACGCCGGAGCCGCGCAGCACGCTGGGCGCGCAGGACCAGGTGTTCGTGCGCGAGGGTGATCGTTGCTGGTTCGTGGCGATCTCCGAGATCCGACGACTGGTGGTGGATGGCAACTACACGCGGCTGTGGTTCCGCGACCAGAACGCCCTGCTGACCCGCAGCCTGAGCGCGCTGGAAGCACGCCTGCCGCAGGATCTTTTCTTCCGCGCCAACCGCAACACACTGGTCAACCTGCGCCGTATCCGTGGGGTGTCGCCCAGCATCGGCGACGGCTATGACCTGGCGCTGGATGATGGCAGCGAGGTGGAAGTGTCGCGGCGGCAGGCGCGGGAGCTGCGCGAGCGGATGGCGTTGTAGCTGCCGCTACCGCTCGGCACTGACGGGGCTGGACCGCCGGAGGCGCTTCATGCCTCGGCTGGCTGCCCCCTCAAGCGGGCCATCACCCCGCCACCGCCGTGCTGGATGACCAGTTCGAGCCCGTAGTGGCTGCACAGTCGCCGCATGATATCCAGGCCCAGGCCGTTGCCCTCGCTGCCATCACGCTTGTCGAATGGCCGCGGCTCGGGCCAGTTGCCAAGGAAGGGCGAAGCACCTGCCGTGTTGTGCACCAGCAGCTGAGCGTCCTGCCATGCAATCAGGACCTGGCCCTGCGCGGTATGCGCGAACGCATTGCCGACCAGATTGGCCAGGACTACGCGCAGGGCCGCCTCGGGCGCGCGCAGCGTGGCCCCGTCGGGCACAGTCAGCTGTACCTCGACCGGCCGTGCAGCCAGCAACGGAGACTGCTCGATGATCACTCGTTCCAGCAGCGGCACAAGTTTGACCGGCGGAGCGCCGTGGCTGGCGGTTTCCTCGCGAGCCAGCGCCAGCAGCGCCGCAATGGCCTGCTGCAGCTGCAGTGCCGAAAGACGGATATGCTGCACATGCTGGCGGCCACGCTCGGACAGGCCCGACTCGCTGGCCAACTGGCCTGCCGCACTGGAGATGACGCTCAAGGGTGTGCGCAGTTCGTGGCTGGCATCGCGCGTGAACGCGTGTTCGCGGGCAACGAAGGCAGCGACGCGTGCGGACAATCCATCCAGGGCGCGCGCGAGCACGCCAATCTCGTCATCGTCGAAACGTGCTGCCAGGCGCACGCCGGGGCCTGGTTCCGGCTGCAGCGCTTCAACCTCCTCGACCAGCGCGTAGAGCGAGCGTGTGCTGCGATGGGCGAGCCAGATGCCGAGGACGATCGCCGCGATCAGGACCAACAGTGCTGTGCCGGCAAGCAGCATTACGACCCGATCGCGGATCGGCCGGACCACCAGTTGCGCACTGACCTCCGACACAAGCCAAGCAGGGCGGGCGCCGGCCGGGGGATCGATTCGCTTGAGATGGTAGTGCCGACCATCGACACCCGCGAACTCCGAGCGCCACGGTTCCTTTGCGAACTCGCTGCGCAGATCGTCGGGGAAGGTAGAGGGTGAACGATGCAGCTGGATTGCGGCATCGGCAGGTGTACGCCAGTCCCCTTCGAGCGCGTGCCAGGCGAGCTGAGCCCGTGCTTCACGGTCCAGTTGGGCGTTGAAGATGCTGTCTTCCACCACATACATGAACACCAGCGAGTAGGTGCCGAACACCGTGGCGGTGAACAGCGCGAAGGCTGTGAATGTGATCAGCAGTCGACGGCGCAGGTGCTGGGTGGGCCGAGGTTTCATGGCGAAGCTTCCAGACGGAAGCCGACACCGTGGACGGTGCGCAGCATCTCGCCTTCGAACGGCCTGTCCAGTACCTGCCGCAACAGGTACAGATGCGAGCGCAGCGGGTCGGAAGGAGGTGCTTCATCCCCCCACAGGCGTTGAACGAGCTCGCTGCGGGTGACGGTTCGCGGCCAGGCCTCGGCCAGTACGAGCAGGATGCGCTGCGGAACCTGTGCCAGCTCCAGCAGCAATCCCGCGCGCCAGGCCTGGCCGCTGCGGCGGTCGATGCTCAGCGGCCCAATCTGCAGGAGGTTCGGTTGACCCACGCGATGGCGGCGGGCGAGGGCGAGACAGCGGGCGAGCAGCTCGGCATCGTCGAAGGGCTTGACGAGATAGTCATCCGCGCCCGCAGCGAAGCCCTGCAGCTTGTCGTCGATCGCATCGCGTGCGGTCAGCATCAGGATGGGGACGTGCCGATCACTGCACTCGCGCAACCGACGGCAGACCGTCGTACCATCGGTGCCCGGCAACCCGATATCGAGCAGCAGCACATCCGGCGGTGACGCCAGCGCCAACTGCAGCCCGACGTGTCCGCCAGCGGCGAAATCGACCAGATGGCCATGCGCCTGCAGCATGTCGATGATGGCCGAGGCCAGCGGCAGGTTGTCTTCAATCAACAGCAGGCGCAGGCGCTCGGCGTCCATGGTCAGGGCTGCATGCGGGCCAGGAGAGCGTTAGCTTCGTCCAGACCGGGCTGCTTTTCCAGCACAGCCAGTACCTGCGAACGGGCCAGATCGGTCCGGCCCAGGCGCCAGTGCGCTTCTGCCATCGCGACCTGCAGCCTCGGCTCGTCCATATGCGGGCTGGCCAGCTGCATGATGGACAGCGCGTCGGCGGTTGCAGTGGCGTCCTTTGCTGCTTTCAGCTGGTAGAAACCCAGCATGCCGATCAGCTCGACGTGATGGTCGGACGGGTGCTGCGCCAGTATCTGCGCCGCCTGACCATCACGCTGCTGCAGGTGCTGCTCCACCAGCGCCATGCTGCGCTCATCGCGCCATGCCTGGCGTGCCAGTGGCACACGCCCGCTGGCGCGCACGAAGGCGTCAGCCAGTGCGGCGGTCGAGAACGGGTTCTGACCGGTCAGCAGGCGTCCATCGACTACGACCTTGGGCATCATCAGCGGTGCCTCCTGCCAGCGTGCGCCCAGCTCGCGCATGCGCGGTTCAAGCTGGAACGCGAATTCCTTCGCCCAACGTTTGCCGAACAGTGCTTCTTCCTCTTCCGTGAATCCGGTCATGGCGCGGCCTTCCACCATGGCCCGGCCATCGGGAAGGCGAACACCCGCCAGTGCGGCCGGACCATGGCATACCGCCGCGACCAGTCCTCCCTGCTGCCAGATTCCGGCAATCGTGGCATGCAGGGCCTTGTCGGCCGGAAGGTCGAACATGGCACCCTTGCCGCCGATCACCAGGACGCCCTGGTAGTCGCTGGCACGCAGTTGTGCAGTGGGCACGGTCGCGGCAAGCTTGCCCATGGCCTGGGAATCGGCAAGGACGGCTGCGTTGAAGGCCTCGGAGGGGTTGTACTTGTCAGCCTCGACGGCGCCGCCACGCGGACTTGCCACGTCGATGTCGAAGCCGTTCTGCTTGAGGATGAGCCAGGCCTGGGCGAATTCGTCCATCTCGAAGCCCGGACGGGTCTTCCCTTGGTCCCGGCCTTCGCTGCTGACGACGAGCAGCACGCGCGATGGTGCGGCAGACGCGGAAGATGGGGCCATGGCAGGGAGGAGAAGGACGGCCAGCAGGCCGGACAGCAGGGGGGAGCGGAAGCGGTTCATGCAGGACTCTCCGGGAGATGTGCGCGCACTGTGGCCGGCAAATGTGAAGCAGACTTCAAGCGCATCGACGGTTACCCTGAGGGCCTGTTCCCGTTCGTGCATGCCATGTCCATCGTCCTCACCGACTTCGCCCGTCCCCGCCTGTTCCCGCGCGTGCCGCGTGGCAACACCATCCAGGACTGTACTGCCGAGCAGTTCGAGGCACACCTCAATGCGCACGCGCCGCTGAAGGTGCTCGATGGCTACGCCCCGTTCTGCAAGCTGTTCGTCTACGAGAACTGGACCAGCACGCGTTGCCTGACGGTGCCGGTCACCGAGGCCAACCGCCACCAACTGCGCAGCGGCTATGAGGCGCGCAACCGCGAGGAACTGCCGGTGCTGGTGCGCTGGTTCGAGGGCGTGGAATCACCGCGCGCGAACTACCTGGTGGTGATCCTGTACAGCGCCGGGCAGCTGGCGAAGGAAGGTTCACCGATCGAGGCCGACTGGGGCATCGTCGGCTGCATCTACACCGCCGAGCCGGAAGAGGTACCGATGGCGCCGATCACGATGATGCGCAATGCGCTGGGCGTGGAGGAGGGCGGTTCCGGTGTGCCGCTGGACCGGGAGGCCTACCGGCGCTCGGTGGCGTTCTGGGAGAACAACGCCAACTGGCGGCCCTGAGCCCACGCTGTGGCCGGACAGCCGGCATGTGAACAGCGGGACGGCAGTGAAGCGCTACCATGGCGGTGAATCAACGCAGGGAGCACAGGGATGGATGTTCGCCGTTGGATGCCGTTTGCATGGATCGCCGCAGGCCTGCTGGCCGCAAGTGAAAGCTCGGCAGCAAAGTACGATGCAGGCGCTGCCTGTGGGGCCCTGTCCGACGTGACGCAGATCCGCGACGTGGGCGTGGGTTCACTGCAGGCGCAGGCAACCTCGGGGCGTTGCACGTTCCATGTGGAGGCGGATGACGCAGCAGCGCTTTCGCGTCAGCAGTCGTTGCTCCAGAGCGTGTCGGCGATCGCCTGTGGTGCGCCAGCCACCACCCGGCCTTCGCAAGGGGCTGCGGGCTTCGACCTGCAGATGCCTGCGCGTTGCCCGCTCTCTTCCAGCACGCCGTTGATTGCCCGGGAAGGAGGCTGGCACCAGCGGCGGCTCTCGTCGGTTCCGGCGTATCCTGCGGCCGCCATGCGCGAAGCCCAGCAGGGCGGTGTCGAGCTGATGCTGCTGCTGGATGCACAGGGCAAGACCCAGGCGATCATCCTGTCCCGATCCAGTGGGTACCCACTGCTCGATGCGGCGGCGCTCAAGCACGCACGTGACTGGCGTTATGAGCGTGAAGCGGTGGGCAAGGCGCCAAACATGAGCCTGATACGCGGAACGGTCACGTTCAAGCTCAACTAAGGCGTCTGCAGGGCGGGCTCGGCCTTCCACTCCCACCAGCGGTAGTGGTACTCGCGCTCGGTCGCGCTCCATGGCTGCGCGCAGCAGGTGCACGTCAGCCGGTAGCATTCACCCCAGCCGTCCTCCGCTTCGCCCCGTGCACGCAGCTGCACGTGACCTTGTTCCAGCAGCGGCTCGGGGCTGAAGAACACATAGGTTGGATACAAGGCGCACAGGCAGCCTTCGCGCGCCTGCCAGTAACGCAGCCGTTGCAGGGCCGCCTTGAGGTGAGCCTGGTTGCTGATCAGCATGCCGCCAAGGGCGATGCCTTGGCAGCTGCGTTCGATCGTATCCACATGCGCGACCAGCGCGTCCAACGATGAGGCGCTGAACAGCCGAGCGACCGTACGCGCGGCATCGGTGATGCGCGTTGCATCGCGCGACAGCAGGTCCTGCAGCAGCATATCGGCCTGTGCATCGTCGAGCCGGGGTATCGGCGCTGCAGACCACGGCCAGCGCATCAGCGGACCTTGCCGATGGCAGCGTAGTGGCCGGCAGTCAGCCGCAGCAGGTCGGCCGGCGCCAGTTCCACTTCCAGGCCGCGGCGACCGGCGCTGACATGCAGCGCTGGCAATGCCTGCGCACTGGCATCCAGGAACGTGCGCAGTCGCTTCTTCTGCCCCAGTGGGCTGATGCCACCGACCAGGTAGCCGGTCGCGCGCTGCGCGGCGTCGGCGGCGGCCATCTCGCACTTCTTGCAGCCGGCCGCTTCGGCCAATGCCTTCAGGTCCAGCTGGCCGGCCACCGGCACGATCGCCACCAGCAGTTCGTGTGCCTCAGTGCTGGCCAGCAGGGTCTTGAACACCTGGGCCGGATCGAGGCCGAGCTTGTCGACGGCCTCGCCGCCATACGATTCGGCGTGGGCGTCGTGCACGTAGCTGCGCACGGTGTGGGCGATCTTCTCGCGCTTGAGCAGATTGACGGCCGGAGTCATGGACGCATCGTAGCGCGTGGAAAAGGCAATGCCTTGACCGAGCCTACTGCCTGGCGCTGGCGGATGCAGTGCCGGGCAAGCCCGGCACCCACCAGAAGCGCAGGAACGGTAGACCAATGCAGAACGGGCGCCCGAAGGCGCCCGTTCCGTGTGTCGCATGCACTGGTAGTGCCGGCCGCWGGCCGGCACCCCGCAGGCATCAGTAGCGGTAGTGGTCCGGCTTGAACGGGCCTTCCACCGGCACGCCGATGTAGTCAGCCTGTTCCTGGCTCAGGGTGGTCAGCTTCACGCCGATCTTTTCCAGGTGCAGGCGGGCCACTTCCTCGTCCAGCTTCTTCGGCAGCAGGTAGACCTTCTTCTCGTAGCTGTCCTTGTTCGCCCACAGGTCGATCTGTGCCAGGGTCTGGTTGGCGAAGCTGTTGGACATCACGAAGCTCGGGTGGCCGGTGGCGCAGCCCAGGTTCACCAGGCGGCCTTCGGCCAGCAGGAAGATCGCGTTGCCGTTCGGGAAGATGTACTTGTCCACCTGCGGCTTGATGTTGACGTGCTTGATGCCGGCGAACGACACCAGCGCATCGACCTGGATCTCGTTGTCGAAGTGGCCGATGTTGCAGACGATGGCCTGGTCCTTCATCGCGCTCAGGTGCTCGATGCGGATGATGTCCTTGTTGCCGGTGGTGGTGACGTACAGGTCGGCACGGCCCAGGGTCGATTCGATGGTGTTGACTTCATAGCCTTCCATCGCCGCCTGCAGGGCGCAGATCGGGTCGATCTCGGTGACGATCACGCGCGCGCCGTACGCACGCAGCGAAGCGGCGCAGCCCTTGCCGACGTCGCCATAGCCGCAGACCACGGCCACCTTGCC
Organism: Stenotrophomonas maltophilia; assembly: GCF_013464485.1. Lineage (GTDB taxonomy): Bacteria > Pseudomonadota > Gammaproteobacteria > Xanthomonadales > Xanthomonadaceae > Stenotrophomonas > Stenotrophomonas maltophilia_AW. Next base: position 33,331 of record NZ_RAUX01000010.1, on the reverse strand, counting down.
GGCCAGCATCACGTCCATCGCGCGCTTCAGGCCATCGGCCAGCGACTCGCGGCAGCCGTACAGGTTGTCGAACTTGCTCTTGGTGACCGAGTCGTTGACGTTGATTGCCGGGATCAGCAGGGTGCCGGCCTGGGCCAGCTGGTACAGGCGGTGCACGCCGGTGGTGGTCTCCTCGGAGACGCCCTTCCAGTCCTTGACCACGCGGCCCCAGTAGCCCGGGCGCTCCTTGGCGACGCGCTTGAGCAGGTTCTTGATGACCTGTTCTTCGTGCGAGGCGGAGGCGGTGTTGACCCAGTCGCTGCCGTTTTCCAGCTCGTAGCCCTTGTGGATCAGCAGGGTCACGTCACCGCCGTCGTCAACCACCAGCTCCGGGCCGGTCAGGGTGCCGTCGGCCAGGGTGAAGGTCAGCGCGTCCAGGGTGCAGTCCCAGTACTCTTCCAAGGTTTCGCCCTTCCAGGCGAACACCGGGGTGCCGGTGGCGGCGATGGCGGCAGCGGCGTGGTCCTGGGTCGAGAAGATGTTGCACGAGGCCCAGCGCACGTCAGCACCGATGTCCTTCAGGGTCTCGATCAGCACCGCGGTCTGGATGGTCATGTGCAGCGAGCCGGTCACGCGCACGCCCTTCAGCGGCAGCTCGGCCTGGTACTTGCGGCGGATCGACATCAGGCCCGGCATTTCGTGCTCGGCGATGTCCAGTTCCTTGCGGCCCCAGTCGGCCAGCGTGATATCGCGGATCTTGTAGTCACCTTCGGTGGAGAAGGTCTTGGCAACAGCGTTCATTCGTGTGCTCCGGTTGTGGACGAGCGGGTGCTCGCATCTAGCCGGGCGCCGTTGTTACAAAGCCACCTTACCGAGCCTGGCCGGGCCTCGTGGGATCCGGTCGCAGCGCCCCTCGGCAGGGGAGAACCCCCATTATATCGCGGCCCCGGCATGACATCCCGATGACCCAACCATCGGCAGGTGGGATCGCGTGCACGGCCTGTTAAGGTCGGTGTTTTCACGCATCACACAGGTGGAACGATGAGCATGCACGCGCGCCGCACACGGCGCTGGACCGGCCTGGTCCTGTCGATGGGACTGCTGGCGGTGGCTCCGCTGGCCTGGGCCGCGTCCCCGCAGCCCGCCCAGGTACAGGCCCAGGGCGTCAACGGCTACGAACTGCCTTCGGCGGCGCTGCAGGCGGTGGTCGACGCACCACGCGCGCCCTCGCTGTACCTGTCGCCACGCCGCGACGTCGCCGCGATGATGCAGATGCCGTCGCTGCCGTCGATCCAGGTGGTGGCGCAGCCGGAACTGAAGCTGGCTGGCCTGCGCATCAATCCGCGCACCTTCTCCGACAGCCGCTTCAGCTTCGGCGAGAAGCTGTGGCTGATGAACGTGGCCGACGGCAAGGAACGGCAGATCAGCGGCCTGCCGGCCACGCTGTCGATCGCCAGCGTGATGTGGTCGCCGGACCAGAAGTGGCTGGCCTTCAACCAGGTCGACGCCGCCAGCGGCGCCAATGAACTGTGGCTGGTGGACGTGGCCGGCGGCAGTGCCCGTCGTCTGGTTGCCGGCCTGAACACGGTGATCGGCAGCGGCTACCAGTGGTTGCCGGACGGCCGCGGCTTGGTAGTCTTCACCCGCCCGGCCAACCTTGGTGCGGCCCCGGCCGCCGACGGCATTCCGACCGGCCCGGCCGTGCAGCAGACCAGCCAGGGCGGCGGCGTGGTGTCGATCCGCACCTACCAGGACCTGCTGAAGAACGAGGTCGACGCGCGCCAGTTCGATTACTACGCCACCACCCAGCCGATGGAAGTCAGCCTGGATGGCAGCACCCGCGCGATCGGCGCAGCCGGCATCTTCATGGGCTTCTCGGTATCGCCGGATGGTCGCTTCGTACTGCGCCAGCCGGTGCAGCGGCCGTACTCGTACGTGGTGCCGGTAAGCAGCTTCCCGCGCCGCATTGAAGTGATCGACCGTGCCAGCGGCAAACTGGTGCACACCGTGGCCGTGCGTCCGCTGGTGGAAGGCCTGCCGACCGGCAACGATGCCGAAGTGACCGGCGTGCGCGATATCAGCTGGCGCGGAGATGCCGATGCCACCCTGGTCTGGGCCGAGGCGCAGGATGGTGGTGATCCGAACCGGGAGGCCAAGGTGCGCGATGCAGTGCTGATGCAGGCCGCGCCGTTCGACAAGCCGCCGGTGACCCTGGCCCAGCTCGGCAGCCGCCTGGCCGGCATCAGTTGGGGCCGTGGCGATCTCGCACTGCTGACCGAATCGTGGTGGAAGACCCGCAGGACCAAGACCTGGTTGATCGCCCCGGACAACGCCGGTACCGAGCCACGCCTGCTGTGGGATCGTGACGCGCAGGACCGCTACGCCGATCCGGGCCGGGCGCTGATGGTCAGCGATGCGCGCGGTCGTTCGCTGCTGCAGACCAGCCCCGACGGCAGCAGCCTTTACCTGGCCGGCGCCGGTGCTTCGCCGGAAGGCGACCGCCCGTTTGTGGACCGCTTCGACATCGCCAGCGGCAAGGCCGCCCGCCTGTTCCACTCGCAGGCGCCGAGCTACGCGCTGCCGGTGGCATTGCTGGACGACCAGGCCAGCTCGCTGCTGCTGAGCCGCGAGAGCCCGGATGAGCCGGCCAACTTCTACGTGCAGTCGCTGACCGATGCCGGTGCTGCGCCGCGCGCGCTGACCCACTTCGCCCATCCGCTGCCGCAGCTGAAGGGCGTGCAGAAGGAGCAGATCCGCTACAAGCGCAAGGATGGCGTCGACCTGACCGCGACCCTGCTGCTGCCGCCGGGCTACGACCCGAAGCGCGACGGCCCGCGCCCGCTGCTGATGTGGGCTTATCCGGGCGAGTTCAAGAGCGCGGCTGCGGCCAGCCAGGTGACCGATTCGCCGTATCGCTTCAATGCGGTCAGCTACTGGGGCCCGCAGGCGTTCCTGGCCAAGGGCTATGTGGTGCTGGCCAGCCCGTCGATGCCGATCATCGGCGAGGGCGACAAGGAGCCGAACGACACCTACATCGAACAGCTGGTGGCCAACGCGCAGGCAGCGGTGGATGAAGTGGTGCGCCGTGGCGTGACCGATCGCGATCACATCGCCATCGGCGGCCATTCCTATGGTGCGTTCATGACCGCCAACCTGCTGGCGCACACGCGCCTGTTCAAGGCCGGCATTGCCCGCAGCGGCGCCTACAACCGCACGCTCACCCCGTTCGGCTTCCAGGCCGAAGAGCGCAACTACTGGCAGGCGCAGGACGTCTACCAGAAGATGGCGCCGTTCAATTACGCCGACAGGATCAAGGATCCGATCCTCTTCATCCATGGCGTGGACGACAACAACTCTGGCACGTTCCCGATGCAGAGCGAGCGCATGTTCGCGGCGGTGAAGGGCCTGGGCGGCACCGCGCGGCTGGTGATGCTGCCGAACGAATCGCATGCCTACCGTGCACGCGAGTCGATCATGACCATGCTGGCCGAAAGCGAGCGCTGGCTGGAACAGACCATCGGCCCGGCCGAGCAGGGCAAGGCGAAGAAGAAGCGCTGATGCCTGCATGAGGGCGGCCCCTGCAACAGGGGCCGCCATGACGCGGTGGGGTAGAGTCGACTGTTAGTCGACTGCTCTCCTGTCAGATCTTCGAAAACCCGCGCTGCGCGCGAGAGTCGACTAACAGTCGACTCTACCCAGTCGGAGTTCCCCGCACGGTGGTTCCAGTCGGTGTTTCCCGCACAGTGGTTCCAGTTCGTGCTTCCCCTCCGGTCACATCAGGCGATGCATGCAGATGAAACCATTTTTGCATCGCAGCACGAGGTCCGATCTGGGATAGGCTTGGGCTCAGGATCCGTTGACCGAGGCCCGTGCGTCGCCGATGAACGAGTACCGCAGCAGCATCGAATTCGCTTCCCCCGATCTTCCCCTTCGCGATGACGTGCGCCGTCTCGGCGCACTGGTTGGCGACCTGCTGGTCGAACAGGTGTCGGCCGCCTTCCTTGATGACGTCGAGGACGTGCGCACCCGCGCCATCGCCCGCCGCGAGAACCAGGCGCCGCTGTCCGAGCTGGCCGATGGCCTGGCCGGGCGTACGCCGCAGCAGGCCGAAACCATGGTGCGGGCCTTCAGCACCTACTTCCAGGTGGTCAACATCGCCGAGCGCGTGCATCGCATCCGCCGTCGCCGTGACTATCAGCGCGCCGGTACCGCCGGGGCGCAGCCCGATGGCCTGCAGGATGCGCTGCAGCACCTGAAGGCGCAGGGCGTGGGCCTGGACGAACTGGCGCAGTGGCTGCCGCGCATCGACATCGAACCGGTGTTCACCGCACATCCGACCGAGGCCGTGCGCCGCGCGCTGCTGGAAAAAGAGCAGCTGATGGTGGCCAGCCTGGTCGACAACCTCGACGGCCAGCGCACGCCGGGCGAGGCCACTGCCGATGCCGCGCGTTTCCGCATGGCGCTCACTGCGTCATGGCAGACCACCGATTCCTCGCCGGTGCGGCCCACGGTCGACGACGAACGCGAGCATGTCGGCTTCTATCTGGTGCAGGTGCTGTATCGCGTGATCCCGGTGCTGTACGAATCACTGCAGCAGGCGCTGCGCGATACCTACGGCGAAGAACTGCCGCTGCCGCGCCTGCTGCGCTTCGGCACCTGGGTGGGCGGCGACATGGACGGCAACCCGAACGTGGATGCCCACACCATCCGCAATACGCTGGATGCGCAGCGGCAGGCGGTGCTCGGGCGCTACCAGAAGGAACTGCTGCAGCTGGCCAGCCTGCTCAGCCAGTCCACCGAGCGGGTGGGTGTCAGTGATGCCCTGCAGGCGCGCGTGGCGCACTACCAGCAGCTGCTGCCGCAGGTGCAGTCGCGCCCACGCCATGCCGACATGCCCTACCGCCTGCTCAATGACCGCATGCGTGCACGCCTGCAGGCCACACTGGATGACGGCGAAGGCGCCTACGCCGGTCCTGATGAACTGATCGAGGATCTGCAGCTGATCTTCGACAGCCTGCGCGCCAACCGCGGCGAACATGCCGGTGGCTTCGCCGTGCAGCGCCTGCTGTGGCGGGTGAAAACGTTCGGTTTCCATCTTGCGCGGTTGGACGTGCGTCAGGAATCGAGCGTGCATGCGCGCGCACTGGCTGCGGTGCTGGGCGGCGAAGAAGGCTGGCAGGCGCTGGATGCGCTGGGTCGTGCGCGCCGGCTGGGCCCGCATGCCAGCGGCGAGGAGGCGCTGCCCAAGGGGGATGACGAGGGCAACCAGCGGCTGGATGCGGTGTTCGCCGCACTGGCCGACGCACGCGCCCGGCATGGCAGCGACGCGCTGGGCAGCTACATCATTTCCATGGCGCACGACCGCAGCGACGTGCTGGCGGTGCTGGCGCTGGCGCGCCGTGGCGGCCTGGTGGAAGAGGGCGGTTCGGTGCCGCTGGATATCGCGCCGCTGTTCGAGACCGTGGATGACCTCATGCGCGGCACCGCGACCCTGCGCGACCTGCTGGCCGATCCGGTGTACCGCGCCCATCTGCGTGCACGCGACGACGTGCAGATGGTGATGCTCGGCTATTCGGACAGCAGCAAGGATGGTGGCATTGCCGCTTCGCGCTGGGGTCTGCAGCGTGCGCAGGTGGAACTGCTGGAGGTGGCGGCCGAAGCCGGCATCCGCCTGACCTTCTTTCATGGCCGTGGCGGCTCGATCAGCCGTGGCGGTGGCAAGACCACGCACGCGGTCGATGCGTCGCCGCGCGGCAGCATCGATGGCCGCCTGCGGGTGACCGAGCAGGGCGAGGTGATCCATCGCAAATACGGCATCCGCGCGCTGGCCCTGCGCTCGCTGGAACAGGCCGCCGGTGCAGTGCTGCGCGCCAGCCTGCGCCCGCGTGCCGCCGAGCCGCGCGAGGATGAGTGGCGGCCGGTGATGGACGTGGTGTCATCGGCCAGCAGCGAGGTGTATCGCGCGTTCGTCGGCCAGGCCGGCTTCATGGACTACTTCCGTACCGCCACGCCGATCGACGTGATCGAGCGGATGACACTGGGCTCGCGGCCGTCGCGCCGGCTCGGCCAGGACGCGGCACTGGGCAATCTGCGTGCGATTCCCTGGGTGTTCGCCTGGAGCCAGGCGCGGGCGGTGATTCCTGGCTGGTACGGCGTAGGCAGTGGCCTGCAGGCCGCGGTTGATGCCGGCCACGAACAGACCCTGCGCGATATGGCGCGTGACTGGCCGTTCTTCCGCACCTTCCTGGACGACATCGCGATGGTGCTGTCCAAGGGCGATATCACCATCGCCGAGCAGTTCTCGAAGTTGTCGGGCGAACTGCACGGGCGCTTCTTCCCGCAGGTGCAGCGCGAACTGGAACTGACCCGGCACTGGTTGCTGGCGTTGATGGACCAGCAGACGCTGCTGGACCACGATGCGCGATTGGCGCTGTCGATCCGCCTGCGCAATCCCTACGTCGATCCGATCAGTGTGCTGCAGGTGGATCTGCTGCAGCGCTGGCGGGCCAGCGGCCGCGAGGATGAGGATCTGCTGCGTGCGCTGGTGGCCTGCGTGAACGGTGTTTCGCAGGGCGTGCAGAACACGGGGTGATCCGCATCCGCCGGGCATGGCCCGGCGCTACCTGCCTCGGTGGGTGCGGGGCTTGCCCCGCACGCCCTCATTCCTCCGGCGAAGGCGGGTTAGACGCCAGCAGTTCCAGGTGCCGCTGCTCCATTTCCTGGCGCAGCTGGCGGCGGATCAGCGCGGCCGCCTGGCGGCGCTTTTCGTCCGAGGTGACCGGCTGCAGCGGCGGCACCGGCGTCGGCCGGCCTTCCTCGTCCACCGCCACCATGGTGAAGAAGCAGCTGTTGGCGTGGCGCACGCTGCGCTTGAGGATGTCCTCGGCCACCACCTTGATGCCGATCTCCATCGACGAGGTGCCGGTATGGTTCACCGAGGCCAGGAAGGTGACCAGCTCGCCCACTGCGATCGGCTGGCGGAACATCACCTGGTCCACCGACAGGGTGACCACGTAGCTGCCGGCATAGCGGCTGGCGCAGGCGTAGGCGACCTGGTCGAGCAGGCGCAGGACCGCGCCACCGTGGACCTTGCCGGAGAAATTGGCCATTTCCGGCGACATCAGCACGGTCATGGACAGCTGGTGGGTTTTGAGTTCGGTCGACATGCGCCGATTGTATCGGCAACCGGTAGTGCCGGCCGCWGGCCGGCAACCACGCGATTGTTTMCGGAGACCATKAAAAAGCCGGCCAGCGGCCGGCTCTACCAGAAAGCAGAAGGGCCGCGTGAGCGGCCCTTCGTGCTTCTTACTTCAGCTTCGCATCGGCGCGCAGGGCGGCGGCGCGGTCGGTCTTCTCCCAGGAGAAGGCCGTGGCGTTGACGGTCTCGCCTTCGCCGTTGAGGTAACTGAACTCCTTCGGCTTGCGGCCGAAGTGGCCGTAGGCCGCGGTCTGCTGGTACATCGGGTGGATCAGGTCCAGCATCTTGATGATGCCGTACGGACGCAGGTCGAAGTGCTTGCGGATCAGCTTCTCGATCTTGTCGTCGCTGATCTTGCCGGTGCCGAAGGTGGTGACCGAGATCGAGGTCGGCTCAGCCACGCCGATGGCGTAGGAGACCTGCACTTCGCAGCGGTCGGCCAGGCCGGCGGCAACCACGTTCTTGGCAACGTAGCGGGCCGCGTAGGCCGCCGAACGGTCGACCTTGGACGGGTCCTTGCCGGAGAACGCGCCACCACCGTGACGGGCCCAGCCGCCGTAGGTGTCGACGATGATCTTGCGGCCGGTCAGGCCGCAGTCGCCCACCGGGCCACCGATCTCGAACTTGCCGGTCGGGTTGATGTGGAACTTGGTGCCCTTGTGCAGCCACTTGGCCGGCAGCACCGGCTTGATGATTTCTTCGCGGACGGCCTCGATGAGGTCCTTCTGCTTGATGCCCGGGGCATGCTGGGTCGACAGCACCACGGCGTCGATGGCCGAGACCACGCCGTTTTCATAGCGCAGGGTGACCTGGCTCTTGGCGTCCGGGCGCAGCCACGACAGCGGCGAGTTCTTCTTCTTGCGGATCTTGGCCTGCTGCTCGACCAGGCGGTGCGACAGGTGGATCGCGGCCGGCATGTAGCTGTCGGTCTCGTTGGTGGCGTAGCCGAACATCAGGCCCTGGTCGCCAGCGCCCATTTCTTCCGGTTTCTTGCGGTCCACGCCCTGGGCGATGTGCGGCGACTGCTTGCCGATCAGGTTCAGCACGCCGCAGGTGGCGCCGTCGAAGCCGACGTCGGAGCTGTCGTAGCCGATGTCCGTGATGACCTTGCGGGTCAGCGCTTCCAGGTCGATCCAGGCGCTGGTGGTGATTTCACCGGCCACGATGGCAACGCCGGTCTTGACCATGGTCTCGCAGGCCACGCGGGCGCGCTGGTCCTGGGTCAGGATCGCGTCCAGCACCGCATCGGAGATCTGGTCGGCAACCTTGTCCGGATGGCCTTCGGAGACCGACTCGGAGGTGAAGAGATAGCTGGACATCAGGCGTAATATCCCTTGATTCGGATGGAAAGATGGGCGCGCATGATACACGGGGTGCGCCGCCTGTGCATTGTGAACCGGTACCGGTTGCCGGTGGTTAAGCCCGCGTAGGCCCGGCAAAGGCTGTCCTGCCGGGATTGGGGCCCAGCCTCGAGGCCCAGTGTTCCACCAGCGTGACAACGGGCCGGGCCGGTGCCGGCCTCGACTGCGCGCGCGTCAGGGTCCCCATGACTTGCCGGGCCGTCATCGTTCTGCCCCGAAACCGCCATCTGGCTGCCGTCTGCCGGGCGCAGGCTGTCGGCCAATCCGGCCGCCGGGCATGAGTGGATCCGCCATGCAGGAACTTGAACAGCGTCTCCAGCAACGCTTTCCCGATTGGTTCCATGGCCGTCGCGGCCAGCTGGCGCGGCCGTTGCTGCGCAGCGTCGGCCGCTGGTCGCGCCTGGACCAGATCGAAGCCTTCCTGCAGCGCAGCGCTGGATTGCGCGGATTCGGCTTCGTCGCCGCCGGACTGGAGTTCATCGACGGCCAGTACGAGGTGGACCCGGCGGCGCTGGCGAAGATCCCGGCCACTGGCCGCCTGCTGATCGTCGCCAACCACCCGTCTGGGGCGCTGGACGCACTGGCGCTGTTGGATGCGGTCGGACGCATCCGCCGTGACGTGCGGATCGTGGCCAACGACCTGCTGGGGGCGATCGCGCCACTGCAGGATCTGCTGTTGCCGGTACGCATCCTCGGTGGCAAGGCACAGCGCGGCAGCCTGCATGCGGTCGAGGAGGCGTTGGCTGCCGAACAGTGCGTGATCGTGTTTCCGGCCGGTGAGGTCTCGCGGCTGTCGCTGCGTGGCATCCGCGATGGCCGCTGGCAGCGCGGTTTTGTCCGCTTCGCTCGTGCGGCAGGTGCGCCGGTGCTGCCAGTGCGGGTGGAGACGCGCAATTCGGCGCTGTTCTACGGCGCCTCGACCCTGTTCAAGCCGGCCGGCACCGCGCTGCTGGCGCGCGAGATGTTCACCCGCCGCGGCCGTCCGCTGCGCCTGTGCATCGGTGAGCCGATGCAGCTGGGCAAGGGCGGCGACCCGGGCGCGCAGCTGCTGGCCGTGCGCCGCGCGCTGTACGCGCTGGGCCGCAACGGGGCGACCGGCAATGCTGCTGCCTGCGCAGGTCCCGAGCCATTGGCCGCACCGGTGCCGCCTTCGCAGGTTGCCGCTGGCATCACTGCGGCCACCCAGCTGGGCCAGACCGCCGATGGCAAGCAGATCCTGCTGGCGACCTGCAGCGCAGACTCGCCGCTGCTGCTGGAGCTGGGCCGCCTGCGCGAACTGACCTTCCGCCAGGTGGGCGAGGGCACCGGCCGCAGCCGCGACCTGGACGACTACGACCTGCAGTACGAACACATCGTGATCTGGGACGCGGCGGCGCAGCGCATCGCCGGTGCCTACCGCATCATGCGCGGCGCCCAGGCACTGGCCCGGCAGGGTCTGTCCGGGCTCTACAGCGCGTCGCTGTTCCGCTATTCCGACGACGCCATCACCCACATCGCCGAAGGCCTCGAACTGGGCCGCAGCTTCGTGGTGCCTGATTACTGGGGCAGCCGCAGCCTGGACTACCTGTGGCAGGGCATCGGCGCCTACCTGCAGTGCCGGCCCGGCATCCGCTACCTGTTCGGCGCGGTGTCGATCAGTGCGGCACTGCCGCGTGACGCGCGCGAACAGCTGGTGGCGTACTACCAGCGCTACTACAGCGGTACCGCAGGCCTGGCCGAGTCGAACCGGCCGTTCCAGTATTTCGCCGCACCCCCGAGTTTCGGCGAGCTGGATGCAGGTGCCGCGTTCGATGTACTCAAGGCCAACCTGACCGCACTCGGCACGGGGGTGCCGACGCTGTACCGCCAGTACACCGATCTGTGCGAACCCGGTGGTGCCCGCTTCCTCGCCTTCGGTGTCGACCCGGGCTTCAGTGATTCGATCGACGGCCTGATCGAAGTGGACCTGTGCGCGATCCGGCCGAACAAGCGCAAACGTTACCTGCGCGACGCGGGGACGCCGGCATGAGCGCGCTGGCGAACCTGTTGCCGCACCGGCGCGCAGTGTTCGTTTCCGATGTGCATCTGGGTTCACGTCATTGCCATGCTACCGAGCTGGCACGGTTTCTCTCGCAGCTGCGTTGCGAACGGCTGTACCTGGTTGGCGACATCATCGACCTGTGGTGGATGGCGCACCGCCGTGCCAACTGGCGGCAGTCGCACAGCGAAGTCATCCAGGCTCTGCACGCACTGCGCCGTGCAGGTACCGAGATCATCTACATCCCCGGCAACCACGATGCCTCGCTGCGCCAGGTGTGCGGACTGATGCTGCCGGCGATGCAGGTGCGCCGCCGCGCCATCCACGTGACCGCCGATGGCCGTCGCCTGCTGGTCGCGCACGGGGACGAGTACGACGGCGTGACCCACTTCGGTGGCCTGCAGGAGAAATTCGGCGATTGGCTGTACTACCGCATCCTGACCGGAAACCAGGCGTTGAACGCGGTGCGGCGGCTGCTGGGGATGCGCTACTGGTCGCTGTCGGAGTTCCTGAAGAAGCGCAGTGGTGCGGCCGAGCGCTACATCGAACGCTTCGTGCAGGCCGGGTTGGACGACGTTCGCCGTCGCGGACTGGATGGCATCGTCTGTGGCCACATCCACCGCGCTGCGTTGATTGAACGCGATGGCCTGGTCTATGCCAACGATGGCGACTGGGTGGAGAGCCTGACCGCACTGGCCGAAGACCATGATGGTGCGCTGCGCCTGCTGGACCACAACGGGCAGACCCTGGTGGAACTGCCGGGCGCGCGCCTGTCGCAGGCGGCGTAACCCGCGTCTGTACCCTTGTAGAGCCGAGCCCATGCTCGGCTGCCGTTACACGCAATGAAGAGCAGCCGAGCATGGGCTCGGCTCTACATGCACCGCCCGCAAGCCGCTAGCATCGGCCCATGGATTCCCTGACCCAGATCGTGCTCGGCGGCGCCGTCGCTGCCGCCATCGCCCCGCCCGGCCATCGCCGCGCGGCCCTGCTGGCCGGTGCCGCGCTCGGCACCCTGCCGGACCTCGATGCGCTGTGGCTCGGCTTCACCGCCGCCGACCCGGTGGCGAACATGATCGAGCACCGCAGCTTCAGCCATTCGCTGCTGGTGCTGCCCTGGGTGGCGGCGCTGATCTGGTGGCTGTTCAAGCGCTTCGGCAATGGCCGCGTCGCGCAGTCACCGGTGCGCTGGTTCTGGGCGATCCAGCTGGCGCTGGTCACCCATCCGGTGCTGGATGCGTTCACCGTTTACGGCACCCAGCTGTGGTGGCCGTTGCGGCCACACCCGACCATGGGCTCCAGCGTCTTCATCATCGATCCCGGCTACACGGTGTGGCTGCTGCTGGGCTGCATGCTGGCCTGGTTTGGCCGCGCCCGCCCCTGGGCTGGCAAGGTGCTGGGTGTGGCGATGCTGGTCAGCAGTGCCTACCTGGGCTGGGGCCTGATCGCCAAGGCCCAGGTCGACCGTGCTGCCCAGCAGAGCCTGGCGGCGATGGGGCTGGGTGACGCGCCGCGCTTCTCGGTGCCGATGCCGTTCAATACGCTGCTGTGGCGGGTGGTGGCGATGACGCCCAATGGCTACGTGGTGGGTGATCGCTCGCTGGTGGCCGACCATGGGCCGATGCAGTTCGAAGGCCACGCGTCCAACGTGCAGGCACTGCGCGAAGCAGGGGGCATCCCGGCGGTACAGCAGCTGACCTGGTTCAATCGCGGTTTCATGCGTGCGCAGGTCGTGGACGGCCAGCTGGTACTGAGCGATCTGCGCATGGGCCTGGAGCCGGATTACACCTTCAACTTCGCCGTGGCCGAGCAGGTCGACGGGCAGTGGCGGCCAATCACGCCCGAGCAGCTGCGGGCGGATTACAGCAGTCCCGCCGCGCGCGCCGACGCCGGGCGCCGGCTGGCGGCGATGTGGCAGCGGATCTGGGATGCGCCCGTGGTCGGCGCTGTTGAGTAGATCCACGCCATGCGTGGATGAAGGGACATCGACGGTGGCAGCCACGCATGGCGTGGCTCTACTGCTTCAGTCAGCAGTGCCGTGTCGGCTCAATACACCGTGGCGCGGCCCTGCACGAACGAATAGAAGAACACCGCATTCGGGTCGTTCTGCACCAGCCGGAACTCGCGGCGCATGCCTTCCACGGTTTCCTCGTCCACCGACCCGGCCTGCAGCAGTTGGTCGGCGGCCGACAGCAGCAGCTGTTCCCAGAACGCGATCATCGTCTTGCGGCGTGCCGGTTCGCGGTTGTCCAGGTGGATGGTCTTGATCTCGGTGTGCACGTCGCGGAAGCCGCCGGCCAGCAGCAGGTTGCCCAGCTTGGCGCCAACGAACGGGTCGCCCCCGTGGTCGTACTGGAAATCGTTGAACGCCATCCAGTAACGCCAGATGTGCGGCGAATACGGGTCGAGCAGGAACGAGGCATTCATCACCTCGGTGATGTAGACCGGCGAACCCGGTGCCAGTACCCGGCGCACTTCGCTCAGCACGCGCGCCGGTGACGGCACGTGCTCCAGTACCCAGCACAGGAACGCCGAGTCGAAGCTGCGTGCCTCGAACGGGAGCTCGCCGGCGTCAGCCTGCTGCAGGGTATAGCGATCGCTGCACCACGGCGTGCGCGCCAGGTTCTCGCGCGCGGTGGCCAGCTGGGTCTCGCTCAGGTCCACACCGGTCACGTGCAGCTCGGGGAAGCGGCGCAGCAGGATCTCGGTCTGTGCGCCAACGCCGCTGCCGACTTCCAGCAGGCGCCGCGAGCCGCTGTAGTCGATCTGGCCGAAGATGCTCGATTCCAGCAGGCGGGCCTGGGTCATCAGGCGTTGCTGCTCGGTACCGGAAAACCCGTGCAGATAGGTCGGGGAGGAGATCGGCGGGGTCATGGGGCGGGCTCTCGGTGTTCAAGATGGTCGAGCAGGCTCGACTCTGCGACGCAGCGATGCGGTCAAGCGGCCGAAGACAACGCCGGCTCCCCGGCGATCAGGCGGTCGAAGTACTCGGTGGTCAGCGCGATCTGGCTCTGCGGATCTTCGGCACGGTTGACCACTGCGCGGAAAGCGGCGTTCTCTGGCCGGTCCTTGGCATACCAGCCCAGGTGCTTGCGCGCGATGCGCACGCCCTGCGGCTCGCCATAGAACGCATGTAATGCGTGCAGGTGGCCAAGCAGGATGTCGCGCACTTCCGCCAGTGACGGCGGTGGCAGTTCCTCGCCGGTCGCCAGGTAGTGCGCCACTTCGCGGAAGATCCACGGCCGGCCCTGCGCCGAGCGGCCGATCATCACCGCGTCCACGCCGGTCTGCTGCAGCACGTAGGCGGCCTTCTGCGGTGAATCGATATCGCCGTTGGCGATCACCGGAATGCGCAGCGCGGCCTTGATCTCGCCGATGGTGGCGTACTCCGCCTGGCCGGTGTAGTGCTGGTCGCGGGTACGGCCGTGCACCGCCAGTGCGGCGATACCGCTGTCCTCGGCGATGCGTGCGATCAGCGGGCCATTGCGATGGTCGCAGTCCCAACCGGTGCGGATCTTCAGCGTGACCGGCACGTCCACCGCGTTGACCACGGCCTCGAGGATGCGCGCCACCAGCTGCTCGTCGCGCATCAGGGCCGAGCCCGCCCAGGCATTGCAGACCTTCTTGGCCGGGCAGCCCATGTTGATGTCGATGATCTGCGCGCCGTGGTCGACGTTGTAGCGCGCAGCCTCGGCCAGCTGCTGCGGCTCGGTGCCGGCGATCTGCACGCTTATTGGTGCCGGTTCACCGTCATGGTCCATGCGGTGGATCGACTTGCGCGTGTTCCAGAAGCGCGGATCACTGATGGTCATTTCCGAGGCAGCCAGACCCGCGCCCAGCCGTTTGCACAGCAGGCGGAAAGGCTTGTCGGTAACGCCGGCCATGGGCGCCAGCACGACGTTGGGGGCAATGGTGTACGGGCCGATCTGCATGCGCCCATTGTAGGGCGCGGGCGGCGGTACGGCCGTGTCGGGCGCGGTCCGGTTCAGGCCGATCCGCACCCAGCTCATGCCGTACCGGCATCAACAGATGCTTGACGGTTGCTTCCGCCGCCCCCAAGGGCGGGCGATGGTGGGCGGCTAGCCCAGGCTCTGCCAGGCCTGGCGGGTCGCCGCGGCGAAGGCCAGCCCCAGGCCCAGGCAGACCAGCGAACTGACCACCCAGAAGCGCGTGCCGTTGTACCCCGGTCGGAACAGCGCCAGGCCGAAGCCCATCATGGCGCGCAGCAACAGCAGCGCGGCCATGCCTGGCAGGACCAGGCGGCTGGCAGGCAACGGCGCATGCCAGCCGGCAGCAGCCAGCGCGTACAGCGCCCAGGCAACCAGCAGGGCAGTGATGCCGGCGGTCATCAGCGGCGGCCACCAGTGGCCGGCCTGGGCCAACCGGACCATGCGCGGACCGGCGCCGAAACGCTCGTACCAGGGCGCGCCGAAGGCGATGCAGCCAATGTGCAGCAGGGCCGCGATGGCACTGCCGGCGGCCGCGATCAGCAGCCAGGGGAATCCGTCCATGTCCTGCCCACGCAGAGAAGCTGCGCGGATGGTGGGCGAGGACCCAGATGCGGGCAATGCGACAAGCGGTCGCAGGTGCGCGCGGGCCTGCAGAATGCGCAAATGAAAAGCCCGGGCATCTGCATGCCCGGGCTCGCTCATCCACGCATGGCGTGGATCTACTTCACTTCCGCGTCGGCCGGGGTGAAGCGCGGCATTGCCGCAGCGGCGCCTTCCTTCTCGGTTGAACGACCGGCGAACTGGTTGGCGAAGCGCACGTGGCGGGCGAACGGGGCGTCGGCCACCTGTGCCAGCGACGCGGCCAGCGCACCGTTGAAGGCGTCGCCGGCACCGGTGGTGTCGATCGCCTGCACCTGCTCGGCACCCACGCGGTAGTACGGCTGGGTATCACCGCGCAGGTTCTCGTCGGCATGCGACACGAACACGCCCACCGAACCCAGGGTGACCACCACGGTGCCGTTGCCGACCAGCTTGCGGCACAGCGCATGCAGGCTGGCGCCATCCAGCGCGGCGACGTCGTTGGCATCCACGCGCTCACCCACATGGCGGCCGAGCAGGGCGGCGAACTCAGTCTCGTTCGGAGTGATCACGTCGGCCAGCTTGAGCAGGCCGATGGTGGAGGGGGCATCGGCCGGTGCGGTGTTGAGCACGGTGGTGACGCCGGCCTCGCGGGCGGTGGCCAGTGCCGCTTCGATGGTCTGCACCGGTGATTCCAGCTGCACCAGCACCACCTTGGCGCCGGTCAGCAGCGCCTGCTGCTGTTGCAGGAAGTCGGTGCTGAGCGCGGCGTTGGCACCCGGGCCGATCACGATGGTGTTGCGGCCACGGGCATCCACATAGATGCCGGCGGTGCCGGTCGGCTCGCTGCTGGCCTCGGCGATCAGGCCGAAGCCATCCTGCGCGGCCAGTTCGCGCGCGGTGGCGCCACCGGCGTCGTCGCCCAGCGCACACACGAAGTGGGTGTCGGCACCGGCGCGGCAGGCCGCCACGGCCTGGTTGAAGCCCTTGCCACCGGGGCCGGTGCTGTAACGGCCGGCAATGGTCGCACCCGGTGCCGGCAGCGACTCGCACCGCCACACGTGATCGACATTGAAGGAACCGACGACAACGACACTGCTGCTCATAGGGAATCTTTTCTCAACCAAGGGTTCAACTGAAGTGCGTCAGCACGCCGGCGATGGTCGCCGTCATGAAGGTGGCAATGGTACCGCCCAGCACCGCGCGCAGGCCGAACTTGGCCAGATCGTGGCGACGTTCCGGGGCCAGGCCGCCGATGCCGCCGATCTGGATGGCGATCGAGCTGAAGTTGGCAAAGCCGCACAGTGCGTAGGTGGCGATCAAGCGACCTTCGTTGGACAGGGTGACGCCGGCCACCTGGCCGTTCACGATCTGCGACAGCTCGGTGTAGGCGACGAACTCGTTGATCACGACCTTCTGGCCGATCAGCGAACCGACGGTGGTGGCATCGGCCCACGGCGTGCCGATCACCCAGGCGATCGGGGCCAGCACGTAGCCGAAGATGGTGGACAGGTTGGTCGGCTTGCCGATCATCGTGGCCAGGCCGGTCACTTCGCCGAACCAGGTCAGCGGAGCATTCAGCAGGGCGATCAGGGCGATGAAGGCCAGCAGCATCGCACCGATGTTCAGCGCCAGCTTCAGGCCGTCACCGGCGCCGGCCGCGGCCGCGTCGATGATGTTGCTGGAGGTCTTCTCCACTTCCATCTTGACCGTGCCGCGGGTGAGCGGGGTGCCGGTTTCCGGAATCAGCAGCTTGGCCACGACCAGGGTGGCCGGCGCAGCCATGATGCTGGCTGCGAGCAGGTGCTTGGCGTAGAAGGCCTGCTGCACCGGATCGCCGCCGCCGAGCATGCCCACGTAGGCCGCCAGCACGCCACCGGCGATGTGTGCCATGCCGCCGATCATCATGGTCAGCAGTTCGGACTGGGTCATCTTGGCGATGTACGGGCGCACGGTCAGCGGTGCTTCGGTCTGGCCGATGAACACGCTGGCGCAGACGCTGGTGGTTTCCGCACCGGAGACGCGCATCACCTTGGTGATCGCCCACGCCATCACGCGCACGATCGCCTGCATGACGTTGAGGTGGTACATCACGCCCATCAGCGCGGAGAAGAAGATGATGGTCGGCAGCACCTGGAAGGCGAAGATGAAGCCGTAGTTCTGGGTGTCCATCAGCGAGCCGAAGATGAACTTCGAGCCTTCGTTGACGAAGCTCAGCACCTTGACGAAGCCGTGGCCCAGCGCGTCGAACACGTCGCGCCCGCCCGGTACCAGGATCACCAGCGCCGCAAAGGCGATCTGCAGGGTGATACCGGTAGCAACCAGCTTCCAGTCAACCGCACGCTTGTTATTGGAAAACAACCAGGTGATGCCGATCAGCACCGCCAACCCGAACAGGCCGAAGCCGATCCTGCCCAAACCTTCGACCATGTGAGTGACTCCCCTAGGGCGTCGCGAAAAACGGGAAGCCTAGTGCAGGGCCGGGGCGGGGGCAAGGAAAAGCAGCGTGCGCGCGCCCATCGGTACCGATCAGGCCAGCAACGGCAAGGGCTTGCGGCCGGTGGCGGCAGGTAGAATGGGGATCGATCCCGGCCCGGATGCGGGCCCGCAGCAGGAGATTTGCATGCACTACCGTCGCCTGGGCTCCACCGGCCTGCCGATTTCCGCCCTGTCCTTCGGCGCCTGGGTGACCTTCGGCGATCAGGTTCCGCGCAATGAGGCCCGCAACCTGGTGGCCGCCGCCTGGGATCATGGCGTCAACTTCTTCGACAACGCCGAAGGTTATGCCAACGGCCGTGCCGAACAGGTCATGGGTGACGTGATCACCGATCTGCGGCTGCCGCGCGACGGTTTCTGCGTGTCCAGCAAGGTGTTCTTCGGCAGCGCCAAGGACCCGCGGCCGACCCAGCGCGGGCTGTCGCGCAAGCACGTGACCGACGCCTGCCACGCCGCGCTCAAGCGCCTGCGGGTGGAGTACCTGGACCTTTATTACTGCCACCGCCCGGATCCGGACGCGCCGATCGCCGAGACCGTGCATGCCATGGATACCCTGGTGCGCCAGGGCAAGATCCTTTACTGGGGTACCTCGGAATGGTCGGCGGCACAGATCCAGCAGGCGCTGGACATTGCCGAGGCGCACAACCTGCAGGGCCCCTCGATGGAGCAGCCGCAGTACAACCTGCTGCACCGCGAGCGGGTCGAGGTCGAGTACGCGCCGCTGTATGCCCGCGCCGGGCTGGGCACCACCATCTTTTCGCCGCTGGCCTCGGGCCTGCTCACCGGCAAGTACGACCAGGGCATCCCGGCCGATGCACGGCTGGGGCGCGAAGGCATGGAGTGGTTGCAGGACCTGGTGCTGGGGGCCGACGCCGAGGCCCGCCTGGCTCAGGTACGCCGTTTCAGCGAGGTGGCACGCGTGCTGGGGCAGGTCCCGGCCACGCTGGCCATCGCCTGGTGCCTGCGCAACCCGAATGTCTCCAGTGTGATCCTCGGCGCCAGCCGGGTCAGCCAGCTGCTGCAGAACCTGCAGGCGCTGGATGTGGTGGAGAAGGTTGATGCGGCGGGCTGGGCCGAGGTCGAAGCCGTCTTCGCCTGAACCCCGGGGCCTCGGTCGGGCCGGCTTGGCCGAGGGAACGGGAACAGGCAGGAACGGGAACGGTAGAGTCGACTGTTGGTCGACTGCTTCGAATAGCCGACTGCTTCGAGCATCAGCAGTCGACTGACAGTCGACTCTACACACCTGCGTCACCATTTGATTGACGGAATCTATCGAATTTCAGAATTCGATCATTAATCTCATCAATCAAATTGAGAATGGTTGTTGATTGTCAACTGAGAATCATTATCATTTAAATCGTCCCTCGCACGAGTCCAGATGCTCATGAATGCTCAACCTGTACTGCTGCGCCCCGAAACGCTGACCCTCCGCGATCGTCCGGTCCGCGTCGTTCCGCCGGAAGAGGTCATCGACAGCGAAGCCCTGCTCAAGGGCCGTCGTGAAATCCTGATCCAGCACGGCGACCGCTTCTATCGCCTGCGGCACACCAGCAACGACAAGCTGATCCTGACCAAGTAATCGCGGCCTGGTCGCCTGCCTCCCTCCCTCCTGCCGGCTGCGCCGACAGGGTGGGCGACCCGTCCGCTCCCGCTCTCTCCCCCTCGGTCTACCGCGTGCACCTTCCGGGTGTGCCGGTAACCGGGGGTTCCCCTGCCTGACCGAACGAACCCGATGACTCGCCATACCGCCCTTTGCCTTGCTGTCTGGATGGCGCTGCCGCTGTCCGCCCACGCTGCTGCCACTGCCGCACCCGACGCGCGCGAATTCGATCGGGTGCAGGTCACCGCCACCCGCACCGAGCGGGCCGTGAGCGACGTGGCGGCCACCGTGGACGTCATCGACCGTGAGCAGATGGACCGGCACCTGGTGCAGGACATCAAGGATCTGCTGCGCTACGAGCCGGGCCTGTCGGTCAGCCGCAGTGCGGCGCGCTTCGGCCTGGGCAGCATCCGTATCCGTGGCCTGGACGGCAACCGCGTGCGGGTGCAGACCGATGGCATCGCGATGCCGACCAGCTTCAACATCGGCTCGTTCTCCAATGCCAACCGCAACTTCACCGATCTGGACACGCTCAAGCGCGTGGAGATCGTGCGTGGCCCGGCCAGCTCGCTGTACGGGTCCGATGCGCTGGGCGGCGTGGTCGCCTTCGTCACCAAGGATCCGGCCGATTACCTGAAGGATGGCAAGGACAGCTACGTCGGCCTGAAGTTCGGCTACGACGGTGAATGGAAGGGCCTGCTCGGCGGTGTCACCACGGCGTTCGGCGGCGACCACTGGAGCGGCATGGTCAACATCAACCATCGCCAGGGCCAGGAAACCGACAACAAGGGTGATGTGCGCAGCAACGACAACACCCGCACCGCCCCCAATCCGCAGGACCGCGACGGTCGCAGCGGCCTGGCCAAGCTGGTGTATGCGCCGAGCGAGGACCAGCGCTTCCGCCTGACCGTGGAAGGCAACGAAGACAAGACCGAGACCAACGTGCTGTCTTCGATCGACCGCACCACCACCACCGGCATGAAGGCGCGCGACAAGCAGAACCGCGCCCGCGTGTCGTTCGCGCACGAAATGGATGCGCTGGACAAGGGCTTCGCCGACAGCCTGCACTGGCAGCTGTATACCCAGCACAGCGAAACCACCCAGGTCACCGATGAGGACCGTGCCAACCGCAGCCGCCGCCACCGCGAGTTCAATTTCGACCAGCGCGTGTATGGCCTGCAGGCGCAGTTCAACAAGGCCTTCAACACCGGCAGCGTCGAGCACGCACTGACCTATGGCTTCGAGGGTACGCGCACCGAGATCCGCCAGAAGCGCGATGGTTTCCAGGTACTGGCCAACGGCCAGACCAGCACCACCATCCTGCCCGATGCGTTCCCGGTACGCGATTTCCCGATCAGCAAGACCACCGAGCTGGGACTGTACGCACAGGATGAAATGCGCATGGCCGGCGGCAAGCTGTCGCTGGTGCCGGGCGTGCGCGTGGACCGCTACGAGCTGAAGCCGGAGGTGGACAACATCTTCGCCGAGGACAATCCCGGCGTGCCGGTGGCGAAGCTGACCAAGACCAGCGTCTCCCCCAAGCTCGGCATGGTCTATCGCTTCGCCGACCAATGGTCGTTGTTCGCCGGTTACTCGCACGGCTTCCGCTCGCCGCCGTACAACGACGTCAATCTCGGCTTCACCAACTTCGCCTTCGGCTACACGGCCATTCCCAATCCGGACCTGAAGCCGGAAACCAGTGATGGCATGGAACTGGGCCTGCGCTTCCTGTCGCCGGCTGCCTACGTCAGCGTCAGCGGCTACTACAACGAGTACAAGGACTTCATCGAGTCGCAGTCGCTGGTCGGCACCAATGCGCAGGGCCTGATGGTGTTCCAGTCGCGCAACATCGCCGACGCCCGCATCTACGGCGCTGAACTGAAAGCCGGTGTCGACTTCGGCCAGATCAGCCCGACCCTGCAGGGCTGGGCACTGCGCAGTTCCGTGGCCTGGTCGCGCGGCGACAACAAGACCGAGGACACCCCGCTGGATTCGGTCGACCCGCTGCGCGGCACCGTCGGCCTGATGTACGACACCGATGCCTGGGGTGTCGAACTGGCCGGCACCTTCGTCAAGCGCAAGGACCGCGTCGCCTCGGCCACGGCGTTCCGCCCGGCCGGCTATGGCGTGGCCGACCTGATGGCACATTGGAACTTCGCCCCTGGTGCGACCTTCAACGTAGGCGTGTTCAACCTGGGCGACAAACGCTACATCGATTGGTCCAACGTGGGTTCGACGCTGTCGCCGACCAGCCGCGTGCTGGATCGCTACACCAGCCCGGGCCGCACCTTCTCCGCCAGCCTTGCCGTTTCCTGGTGACCTCATGAGCCGAGCACTGTCCGCACGCAGGAATGACTCCATCGCCGCGCCACACCGCGCGGCGTGGCCGACCCCGGCACAGCTGGCCACGCTTGGCACCGTGTTGTGTCTCTACCACGCCGACGGCAACGAGCTGGGCGGCTGGCGCCAGGCGGTGCGCGTGCATGCCTGCCAGGGCGTGGACAGCGAGGGCCTGCGCGAAAGCCTGTGCTTCCTTGACGGCCGTGGCCGCTGCGTGTGGCGCCTGTACCTGCTGCCGGACAGCGATTTCCTGGCCTGGGACCGGTTGGTGGCGGCGTTGCCGCCGGGCCCGCAGCACGACAGCGACGGCAGTGTCGGCGAACGCCTCTGGCGGCGCCTGGCCGGTCATCTCGGCGGCCAGCGCTGGCGCCTGTGTGCGCTGCGCCTGCATGCCGCCGATGATGGCCGCACCCTGGCGGCCAGCCTGTCGACGCTGTCGTCGCTGGGCGCGGCCACCGCACGCCGCATCGCCCGCCTGGAAGGCGCCGAGGGCGAGCTGGCCATCGACGACTGCTGCTGTGCCGACGCCGCGCGCCGGCCGGCACCACGGATTCCCGGCGACCTGCCGCTGATCCGCCTCTGATCCTTTTCTGATGGAACGCCCGACGGCCACGGATGGCCTCTCAACGAACCTGCAACCCCGAAGGAAGACCCCGATGAAGTTCCAGACAGCCAGCGTCCTGCTGTTGCTCGCCGCCAGCGGCGTGGCCAGCGCGCAGCCCTCCGACATCGCCCGCGACCATGACAGCATCCTGGCCATGCAGGGCGAGTACACCGTGGATTTCGCCTTCGACGAAACCGTGCTGCTGAAGCCGGGCTACGAGCGCGCGCCGGCGATGCGCAGCGGCGGCAACGAAGTGGTCATCGTGGTGGAGGACACCCCGAAGCGCATCGTGCTGCAGCACCTGCTGCTGGACGAGAAGAGCGGTCACATCACCAAGCACTGGCGCCAGGATTGGGTGTACGAAGCGCCGAACCGCTTCGAGTTCAGCGCCGACCAGACCTGGCAGGTACGCACGATTCCGGCGGCCATCAACCAGGGCGCGTGGACCCAGTGCGTCTACGAGGTGAGCGACGCGCCGCGCTACTGCGGCACCGGCACCTGGACCTACGACAACAACGTGCCGACCTGGACCAGCGACATCAGCTGGCGCCCGTTGCCGCGCCGCGAATACACCAAGCGCAGCGACTACAACGCGCTGGCCGTGGTCAACCGCCACACGCTCACCCCGAACGGCTGGACGCACGAGCAGTTCAACACCAAGGTGCAGCGCAACGCCGATGGCAGCCAGGTGGAGATCGCGCGCGAGTTCGGCTTCAACGATTACGTGAAGACCACCGAGGTGGACTTCACCCCGGCGCGCAACTACTGGAAGGCCACCGCCGGCTACTGGGCCAAGGTGCGCCAGCGCTGGGACGGCTTCCTCGGCCGGGCCCCGGGCGTGCACCTGAAGACCAAGATCGACGGCATGGCGATGATCATCCCGATGTTCACCCAGGCCGAAGAGATCCAGGCCGGCAAGAAGGTGAAGGACGCGCAGATCGACGAAGTGTTCGCCAAGTACGTGGAAAAGGCGCCGAAGGAAGGTTGATTGGCACTGCATCCACACCATGCGTGGATGCAGTCATTCCTTGAACATCAGAAACGCCGCCGCCACGATCAACCCGAACGCGGCGTAGTGGTTCCACTTCAGCGGCTGGCCCAGATAGAACGCGGAGAACACCGCGAACACCAGCAGCGTGATCACCTCCTGCATGCCCTTCAGCTGCGGCGCCGAGTACACCGCGCTGCCCAGCCGGTTGCCCGGCACCTGCAGGCAGTACTCGAAGAAGGCGATGCCCCAGCTGACCAGGATCACCGTCATCAACGGCGCGCTCTTGTACTTCAGGTGCCCGTACCAGGCGAAGGTCATGAAGATGTTGCTGCCGAGCAGCAGCAACACCGGGTACAGATAGGCGGCGAACGACGTGCCGGGCATCCGGGTGATCTCGTGGGATTGGGGCGCGCAGCATAGCGCTGGCGCCCCCCGGTGCGTGTCACGGCCGCGTCAGGCCTCGCGCAGGGCCAGCGCCGGCGAGGTGTGCAGGATGCGCCGGGTGCCCCACCAGCCGGCCAGCAGGCTCAACCCGATGCCGACCACGCCGCCCAGCAGCAGGCCTGGCCAGGGTGGCAGCAACGGCAGCTCGAACACCTTCTGCGAGACCGCCACGCCGATGGCCGCGGCCGCACCCACCGCAAGCAACGCGGCCAGCGTGCCCAGTGCGCCAAACTCGACCAGGACCGCACCGCGCAGCTGGCGCCGGGTCGCGCCCAGCGTGCGCAGCACCGCGCTGTCGTAACGGCGTTCGCCTGCGGTGGCCTGCAGCGCGGCCAGCAGCACCAGCACACCAGCCAGCAGGCTGAACACCATCACCAGCTGCACCGCCTGTGCCACCCGTTCCATCACATCGCGCACCTGCGAGATCACCGCGTCCACGTCCAGCAGCGACAGGTTGGGCTGCGCGCGTACCAGCTCGCCCAGTCCGGCTGCCTTGCCGGCCGGCAGGTGGAACGCCGACAGCAGGTTGTGCGGGGTGTCGCCCACCGCATTCGGGTTCAACAGCACGAAGAAATTGGGCCGGAAGGTGTTCCAGTCCGCCTTGCGCACGCTGGTGACGGTGAATTCGCGCTCCTGCTCGCCCACCGCAATGGTGATGCGGTCGCTCGGATGCACGCCGTAGCGTTTGGCCCAGCCGATCTCCACCGAGGCTTCCGGTGCGGTGCTGTCGGCTTTCCAGAACGAGCCATTGACCAGCGTATTGGCCGGCGGGAAGGTGCTGCGCCAGCTGAAATTCAGTGGCCGGTCCTCGTCATCGTCTTCGCGCTGGCCGCCCTGCGCCGGTTGCCCGTCCTGTCCGGGCTCGCGGTCCACCCGCAGGGGCGGCTTGCCGTTGATGGCGATCAGGCGCCCGGTGGCCATCGGTTCGATGCTGGCGTCATTGGCACCCAGCCCGCGCAGCGTTGCCAGCACGCTGTCGCGCTGTTCGGGCTGGATGTTGATCAGGAAGTAGTTCGGCGTGTCTGCCGGCAGCCGCTCGCGCCACTGCTGAAGCAGGCCGGGGCCGGTCACCGCCAGCAGCAACAGCGCGCACAGCGACAGCGACAGCCCGACCAGCTGCATCACCGCCAGCAGCCGGCGCCGGGTCAGTGCGGCCAGGCCCAGTCGCCAGTTGCCATGCAGGCGATGCTGCAGGCCGCGCATCAACTGCAGCAGCACGAAGCCGACCACACCGGCCGCCAGCGCCAGCGCGGCCAGGCCACCCAGCACCCACAGCGCCAGCTTGAGGTCACCGGTGACCTGCACCGCCAGCAACAGGCTCACCCCCAGCGCGGCCACATAGGCCAGCAGCGAGGCCGGCGGCAGGGCGGCGAAGGAACGGTTGAGCACCCGCATCGGCGGCACCCCGCGCAGGCGCAGCAGCGGGGGCAGGCCGAAGCCGAACAGCAGCAACAGCCCGATGCCGGCACCGGTCAGCGCAGGCATTGCCTCGGGCAGCGGCAGGCGCTGCGGCACCAGGCTGCCCAGCACCTGTACCAGCCCTTCCTGCGCGGCCATGCCCAGGCCGATGCCAAGCGCACAGGCCGGTACCGCCAGCATCAGCAGCTGCAGTGCCAGGCCAAGCAGGATGTCGCGCTGGCGCGCACCGAGGCAGCGCAGAATCGCCACTTGGTCGATGCGGCGCAGGGCGAAGCGGTTGGCCGCCAATGCGGTGGCCACGCCCGCCAGCAGCACCGCCAGCAGCGCGCTCAGGCCGAGGAAGCGGCCGGCCAGATCGAAGGCCTGGCGTACGCCGCGCTGGGTGTCATCCACGCTCAGCAGGCGCAGGCCCTTCACCTGTGGCAGCAGCCACTCACGCAGGGAAGCGACCTGTCCTGCCGGTCCTGCAAACATCAGCCGGTAGTTGATGCGGCTGCCTGGGCCAAGCAGTCCCGTGCCTTCCACATCGGCGCGGTTGACCAGCAGGGTGGGGGAGAGCGTCAGCAGGTCGCCATCGGTATCCGGTTCGGCCTCGATGATGCCGGTGATGCGCAGCGTGCCGGCGCCGAACTCGAGATCATCGCCGGCCTTCAAGCCCAGCCCCTGCAGCAGGCGCGGGTCGGCATAGGCCTGGCCCTTGGGCGGCATGCCGGCGTTGGCGATCAGCGCGCCACCGGGCGTGGCCCGTACCCGCAGCGTGCCGCGCAGCGGATAGCCGGCCTGCACCGCCTTGATGCTGGCCATCTGGCTGGCATCGCCGTTGAACAGCACGCTGCCGAAACTGGTGATGCGGGTGTAGGCCAGTCCACGCCGTTGTGCCTCGTCGGCGAATGCCTGGGACGGATCATCGCGCCCGGCAATGCCGAGGTCGCCGCCAAGCATCTCCGCCGCGCTACCGGTCAGCGCCAGGTTGACCCGGTTCACGAGCGTGCCGACCGCAGTCATCACCGCGACGCCCAGCACCAGCGCAGCAAACACGGTGAGCAGGTCGCCGGCCAGGGCTTCGCGACGCAGCGCGCGCCACGCGTGCCGCAGCAGGTTCATGCCTGGGCCCCATGTTCAACCGGCAGCAGCCGGCCGTCGTCGATGCGATGGATGTACTGGCAGCGCTGGGCCAGGCGCAGGTCGTGGGTGACCAGCACCAGGGTGGTGCCGCTGCCTGCGTTCAACTCGAACAGCAGGTCGCTGATGTGCTGGCCGGTGGCGTGGTCCAGCGAGCCGGTCGGTTCGTCGGCGAACAGGATGCGCGGACGGGTGACGAAGGCACGCGCCAGTGCCACGCGCTGCTGCTCGCCACCGGACAGCTGGCGCGGGTAGTGACGGGCGCGATGGGAGAGGCCGACCTGGGCCAGCACTTCATCGACCCGCGCCCGATCCTCGCGCCCGGCCAGTTCCAGTGGCAACGCGACATTCTCGGCAGCGGTCAGCGCCGGCAGCAGGTGGAAGCTCTGGAACACGAAGCCGACCTCGCGCGCGCGCAGCTGGGCGCGTGCTTCCTCGTCAAGCTGGCCCAGGTCCTGGCCCGCCAGCGCGATATGCCCGCGGCTGGGCAGGTCCAGTCCGGCCAGCAGGCCGAGCAGGGTGGTCTTGCCGGAACCGGAGGCGCCGACGATGGCCACGCTGGTGCCTTCATGGACGGTCAGGGTGATGTTGTCCAGTATGTGGACTTCACCCTCCGGGCCCTGCACGGATTTGCCGACCTGGTCGACGGCGATGGCGACGGGCGCGCTGCGGGGGGACAGGCTGTCGATGAGGAGACTCCAATGCGCAAGACGGGATGGGGCCGGCGAGCCGGCGCGATGATGGTGCTGCTGCTAGCGTTCCTGCTGTTGCCGGGGCTGGCCTGTGCCAAAGGTCCGGCCGGCACCGTGCTGGTGCTCGGCGACAGTCTCAGTGCTGCCCACAATATCCCCGCCGACGCCGGCTGGGTCAGCCTGCTGCAGCAGCGGGTCAGGCAGCAGTCGAAAACCCCGGCGCGCATCGTCAATGCCAGCATGAGCGGGGAGACCACTGCCGGCGCGTTGACGCGCCTGCCCGGGTTGCTGGCAAAAGAGAAGCCGACGGTGGTGGTGATCGCGTTGGGCGGCAACGACGCACTGCGCGGGCTGACCCCGGCCCAGGTGCAGGGCAACCTGGAGAAAATGGTGCAGGCCAGCCAGAAGGCCGGCGCCAAGGTACTGCTGCTGGGCATCGATGTGCCGCCCAACTACGGGCCCGCCTACCGCCAGCGCCTGGCTGCGGCGTACAAGGCTCTGGCCACGCAGTACAGGGTGCCGCTGCTGCCCTTCCTGCTGGAGGGCGTGGCGCTGCAGCCGGGCATGATGCAGGCTGACGGCCTGCATCCCACCGCACAGGCGCAGCCGAAGGTTCTCGACAATGTCTGGCCGCTGCTCAGGCCACTGCTCTGAACCGTTTGATTTCCTCTTGACGGAACTTCACATCACGTCCACCGTCGATCCGGCATGTTTCACAAAGCTGAAGTTAGAGGGAATCACATGCGTCAGACGAAGGAGACCTCCGGCTTGGTGCTGGTGGTCGAAGACAACCGCAACATCTCCGAGATGATCGGGGAATACCTGGAAGGTCGCGGCTTCGAAGTCGACTATGCACAGGACGGCCTGGATGGCTACCGCCTTGCAGCGGAAAACAGCTATGACGTCGTGGTGCTCGACTTGATGCTGCCGCGCCTGGATGGCATCGAAGTGTGCCGTCGCCTGCGCAACGATGCGCGCAAGTCCACGCCGGTGCTGATGCTTACGGCACGCGACACGCTGGACGACAAGCTCACCGGCCTGGGTTTCGGTGCCGATGACTACCTGACCAAGCCGTTTGCGATCCAGGAGCTGGAAGCCCGCCTGCGCGCGCTGATCCGTCGCGAACGTCGCCAGGTCGGTTCGGAAGTGCTGAAGGTGGCCGACCTGGTGCTCGACCCGGTCAGCATGCGTGCCACCCGCGCCGGTACCGAGCTGCAGCTTTCGCCGATCGGCCTGCGCCTGCTGACCATCCTGATGCGCGAATCGCCGCGCGTGGTCACCCGCCAGGAGATCGAACGCGAGATCTGGGGCAACGGCCTGCCGGATTCGGACACGCTGCGCAGCCACCTGTACAACCTGCGCAAGATCATCGACAAGCCGTTCGACCGTCCGCTGCTGCACACGGTGCAGAGTGCCGGCTATCGCATTGCCGACATCGCCCAGCCGATGGCCTGAGCAGGACCCGCGCCGGTGCAGCAGCACGCCCGGCCGGGGGATGGCCACGTACGAGGGCAGGGCATGACCGGTCGGCATTGCCGCCGGTCATCGTCCATGCACCCGCACGGCGTGGCGCGCTGCCTATAATCGCAGCGCTCTGACCAGGACCCCGCAATGCCGCACGGCCTGCCGCGCAAGATCCGTATCGCCTTCATCCTGCAGGCAGTGCTGGCCAGCCTGGGCATTCTGCTGGGCGCGTGGCTGGTGTCGCTGGTGATCAAGCACAGTCTGGTGGGCGCGGCCCTGCGCGAGGAGGCGGCGTACTACTGGACGCTGCACGAGGCGTCGCCGGTGCAGCCACCGCCCAATACCCAGAACATCCGCGGCTATCTGCTGGAAAGCGGGCAGTCGGCACTGTCGTTGCCGGCCAACCTGCGCAATCTGGAGCCCGGCTTCCACGAACTGCCCAAGGACGACCAGCTGGTACTGGTCGATGTACGCCCGGCCGGTCGCCTGTACCTGGTGTTCCTGCGCTCACGCGCGGAGATGCTCGCGTTCTGGTTCGGCATCGTGCCAGTGCTGTTGACCCTGCTGGCGGTGTATGGCGCCAGCTGGGTGACCTACCGCGCGTCCAAGCGTCTGGTGTCGCCTGTGAACTGGCTGGCACGGCGCGTCTCGCGCTGGGACCCGGGCCACCCCGAGGCGGCTGACCTGGAGCCGAACAAGCTGCCCGCCGACATGCAGGGTGAGACCCGGCAGCTGGCGGCCGCGCTGCATTCACTGGCCAACCGGGTCAGCGCGCACGTCGCGCGCGAGCGCAACTTCACCCGTGATGCCAGCCATGAACTACGCACGCCGCTGACCGTCATCCGGGTTGCCAGCGACATGGCGCTGGGCGATGAGACCCTGCAGCCGCGCCTGCGCCGCAGCCTGCAGCGCATCCAGCGGGCTGGCCGCGACATGGAAGCGGTGATCGATGCGTTCCTGATCCTGGCCCGTGAGGCCGACGTCGAACCGCAGATCGAGCTGTTCGACGTCAACGACATCGTCCGCTATGAGGTGGACAACGCCAACGAACTGCTGGCGTCGCGTCCGCTGTCGGTGCATCTGCACAGCGATGGCCCGGTACAGCTGCATGCACCGCCACGGGTGCTGCAGGTGGTGGTCAGCAACCTGGTGCGTAACGCCTGCAGCTACACAGACGAAGGGCGCATCGACGTGCATGTGCACAATGACCGGGTGGTGGTGCGGGATACCGGCATCGGCATGTCCGCCGAAGCGCTGGCGCGGGCGTTCGAGCCGTTCTACCGTGCTGAGCCGAGCCGCCCGCAGGGCACCGGCCTGGGCCTGTCGATCGTGCGCCGCCTGTGCGACCGCTTCGGCTGGAAGGTCAGCCTGGCCAGCGAGCCGGGCCAGGGTACTGAGGCGACCGTCATCTTCCGCTGACACGGCGATCTGCCGGGACGATTCTGCTCTGGTGGAGGCCGACCTTGGTCGGCGCTTTCAATGGGATGCACGCGGATGCCGCATGCCAACCGAGGTTGGCATCCACCGGAATGCGTGCGCATGGCACCCGCCGGCACAGTCCTTCCTCAGCCGCAGTTGACCTTCGGCGCCACCGCCCTGGTCCAGATCGCATAGCCGGCCGGGGTCATGTGCAGCATGTCCTCGCGGAACAGCTTCGCATCCGGCTGGCCGTCGGCACCCAGCATCGGCGTGTAGATGTCGGTGAAACCGGTATTGGGCAGCTTGGCCAGGGCAGCCTTGATCAGTGTGTTGGCCTCGTTGATCGCCGGCAGCAGGTGCGCACGCGACGGGCTCGGCTTGATCGACAGGTACTCCACCTTGGTCTTCGGCAGGTCGCGATGCACGCGCTGCACGAAGGCGACCACGTCGTCACGCACCTGCACGGCGCTGCGGCCGCTGTTGAGGTCGTTGTCGCCGGCATAGAAGAACACCTTGCACGGCGCATACGGCACGACGATGCGGTCCGCGTACCAGGTGCTGTCTCGTACTTCCGAACCGCCGAAGCCGCGGTTGAACACCGGCTGGCCGGGGAAGTCGGTGGCCAGGCTCTCCCAGTAGCGGATGGAGGAGCTGCCGATGAACTCGATGCCACCGCGCGGCGGCGGGTTGGCCTGGTCAGCACTAGCGAAGCGGGCCATGTCGCCGGCCCAGGCCACGTTGGAAACCTGCTCGGGCACGCGCGGTGGCCTGGTCGGGCCCAGGGCCTGGGCCAGCGGCGCGGCAGCCAGCAGGCCCAGCATCAGCAGGCAGGTACGGCGATGGGACATCAGGCGCTCCAGCGGGGAAGGGGGAACCATCATAGGAGCAGCGGCAGGCCCGGTGCTTGCCGCTGACAGGCCATTCGCCCGGGCTGCGGGGGGTATGGCTGGCGGCCTTGTGGCAAAATGGCGCCCATCTGCCTATCCCTGTGCACCCATGATTCCCTGCCGTGCGTCTGAGCGGTCGCTGCGCCGCGCCCCTGTTGCTGGATGTTCCTCCCGTGGCTGACCAGTTCGGCCACCTGCCTCGCGGCCCGCGCCGCATCTTCCAGGCCGCCCGCTGGTCCTGGCAGGGCCTGCGCGCCGCCTGGCTGCACGAATCCTCGTTCCGGCTGGAGGTCTACCTGCTGATCCTGCTGACCCCGGTCGCGATCTGGCTGGGCCAGACCCCGGTGGAACGGGCACTGCTGATCGGCTCGATGCTGCTGGTGCTGGCGATGGAACTGGCCAACTCGGCCATCGAGGCGGTGATCGAGCGCTACGGCAGCGAGATCCATGAACTGGCCGGCCGCGCCAAGGACATGGGCTCGGCGGCGGTCTTCGTGCTGATGATGAACGTGCTTCTGTGCTGGGCGCTGGTCGTGGTCCCGCACGCCATGGCCGGCAATTACGGCTGAACCCTCATTCCCCCACTGCCCTGAAGAGTTTCCATGTCCTTTGAGTTCCTCGCCGACCCCAACGCCTGGGTGACCCTGTTCACCCTCAGCGCGCTGGAAATCGTGCTCGGCATCGACAACCTGGTGTTCATTTCCATCGCCGTCAGCAAGCTGCCGGAAGAGCGCCGCCCGTTCGCACGCAAGCTCGGTATCGCGGTGGCGTGCATCACCCGCATCGCGCTGCTGGTGTCGCTGGCCTATCTGGCACACATGTCGGCCAACCTGTTCACCGTGGCCGGTATGGGCATCTCCATCCGCGATCTGGTGCTGATCATTGGCGGCCTGTTCCTGATCATCAAGGGCTACATGGAGATCAAGGAGCTGATCACCGGTGGCGAAGACGAGAATCCGGCCACCAGCAAGGCGTCGGGCGTGTTCGGCATGGTCATTCTGCAGATCGCCATCATCGACATCGTGTTCTCGCTGGACTCGGTGATCACCGCCGTCGGCATCGCCGACCACATCCCGGTGATGGTCGCTGCCATCCTGCTGTCGGTGCTGGTGATGCTGCTGGCCGCCAATCCGCTGGGCCGCTTCATTGATGCCAACCCGACCGTGAAGATGCTGGCGTTGGCCTTCATCCTGCTGATCGGCGCGGTGCTGATCCTGGATGGCCTGGACGTGCACGTGCCCAAGCCCTACATCTACGCCGCGATGGGCTTCTCGGTGCTGGTGGAATGGCTGAACCTGCTGATGCGCCGCCGCGCACGCGAACATCACGTGCCGGGTGCCGGCGACTGGTAAGCGTTTGACTTCGAACCCCCGGCGCTGCCGGGGGTTCTTCGTTCTGCCTTGTAGAGCCGAGCCCATGCTCGGCTGCTTTTGCCGCGGTGTACGGCAGCCGAGCGTGGGCTCGGCTCTACAGGGATGGGGGCAGCGACCACTTGTGAACCCGGATCAACAGTGTTTTCCCGGTGCGAGGCTTAATCGCCCGCGGCAAAGCGCGCAGGCTACGCACCTGCCCGTTTCCGCCCCCAGGAACCCCCATGAACTCCCGAGCCGCCCTGCTGGCCCTTGCCGTCGGCGCCTTCGCCATCGGCACCACTGAATTCGCCCCGATGGGCCTGCTGCCGGTCATCGCCGACGGCGTGGGCGTCGGCATTCCTACCGCGGGCATGCTGATCACCGCCTATGCCGTCGGCGTGATGCTCGGCGCGCCGGTGATGACCCTGCTGATGGGCCGTTTCGGCAAGCGCACCGCGCTGATGCTGCTCATGTCGATCTTCGTGGTGGGCAACCTGCTGTCCGCGTTGGCGCCGAACTACGGCCTGCTGCTGCTGTCGCGGCTGGTCACCAGTCTCAACCACGGTGCCTTCTTTGGCATTGGTGCGGTGGTTGCCGCCAGCCTGGTGCCGAAGGACAAGCAGGCTGCTGCCGTGGCCACCATGTTCATGGGCCTGACCATCGCCAACATTGGCGGCGTGCCGTTGGCCACCTGGGTTGGCCAGCAGCTGGGCTGGCGCCTGTCTTTCGCTGGCACCGCGGTGCTGGGCGTGGTGGCGATCACCGCGTTGGGCCTGGCCCTGCCGGCATCGGCACCGGGACCGCGCCCGGACGTGCGCCGCGAGATGAAGGCGATACTGCAGCCGCAGGTGCTGCTGGCGATGGCCACCACCGTGCTTGGCGCGGGTGCGATGTTCACCCTCTACACCTATGTGGCGCCGGTGCTGACCGAGTTGACCGGTGCCTCCAACACCTTCATTGCGCTGGCGCTGGCGCTGATCGGTATCGGCTTCACCTTCGGCAACGGCATCGGTGGACGCATGGCCGACTGGTCGCTGGACGGTGCCACCCGCATCCTGCTTGCCGTCCTGGCCATCCTTATGTTCGTGCTGCCGCTGGCCTTCATGAGCCATGCGACTGCCGCCCTTGGCGTGTTGCTGTTCGGTGCGGCGACGTTCGCCATCGTGCCGCCGCTGCAGATCCGGGTGATGGAAGCGGCCAGCGAGGCGCCGGGGCTGGCGTCGTCGATCAACGTCGGTGCGTTCAACCTGGGCAATGCGCTGGGGGCTGCGCTGGGCGGGGCGGTGATCAGCCTGGGCCTGGGCTATGCGGCCATTCCGGTGGCGGGTGGCCTGCTGGCGGCGGCGGGATTGCTGCTGGCATGGCTGGGTCGGACGCGCGCTGCGGTGGCCGAGGCTTGCTGAGGGGGGGGGATTCCGGC
>NZ_RAUX01000097.1 GCF_013464485.1 Stenotrophomonas maltophilia | reverse complement strand
GTCTTGAGCTGATACCGCACCCTACCCTGCGGTGAGATCGAYAGCCGCTGCTCGCTGATCGCCGGGCGCGTGATGTAGCGGCACAGCTTTTCGAGCTTGTGGCTTTCGTGTGCTTCCGCGGCCACGCCGGCATGCAGCGAGAAGCCGCCGACCTTGCCGGCRTCGCCCTCCAGCGAGCCTGCGTCACCGGGCAATGTTTGCAGCGTGACGRCCTTGCGGCCAGCGTCGCGACCGGTGGCGATGCGGTAGGTCATCGAACTCATCCGCAGCCCAT
The DNA here is from genome assembly GCF_013464485.1 of Stenotrophomonas maltophilia. Lineage (GTDB taxonomy): Bacteria > Pseudomonadota > Gammaproteobacteria > Xanthomonadales > Xanthomonadaceae > Stenotrophomonas > Stenotrophomonas maltophilia_AW. The sequence goes on along the minus strand of NZ_RAUX01000097.1, from coordinate 23 downwards.
CCATGCCGTCGTCGCTACCCGCG
>NZ_RAUX01000096.1 GCF_013464485.1 Stenotrophomonas maltophilia | reverse complement strand
ATCACGCGCCCGGCGATCAGCGAGCAGCGGCTGTCGATCTCACCGCAGGGTAGGGTGCGGTATCAGCTCAAGACGCCGTGGCGMAATGGSACCACGCATGTCGAATGGGATGCGGTGGACTTCATCGCCAAGCTGGCGGCACTGGTCCCGCCRCCWCGCGCGCATCTCACCCGCTTCCACGGCGTATTCGCCCCGAAYGCRAAYCTGCGCGCGCAGGTGACGCCATCGGGGCGCGGCAAGCGGCCTGCGGGCGATGCGGCGCCGGTKGACGCAAGCGCCCACGACGAGCCGCGCAGCCCCGAGCAGAAGCGCCGTGCGATGAGCTGGGCGCAACGGCTCAAGCG
>NZ_RAUX01000095.1 GCF_013464485.1 Stenotrophomonas maltophilia | reverse complement strand
CCAACGGTCCCGCGAACCCACCCCGACCGCCCCCCGACAGTTTCCGTGCGCGTCCACCCACGGAGAAGAAAAAGAACAGCAAAAGCGGGTCGCGCGCTGCGCTTGCTCGTGAGCCGGGCATCGCTTGGCTCTACAGGAAGCAACAAAGCAGCCGGCCAGGCCGCTTTTGCTTTTGATCTTCTTTTTTCTTTTCCGTGGCTGGACGCGCACGGAAACTGTCAGCGGCCGGGKGGGKGGGGG
>NZ_RAUX01000094.1 GCF_013464485.1 Stenotrophomonas maltophilia | reverse complement strand
GGAAGTGAAACGCAGCTGCGCCGATGGTAGTGTGGCTCAAGCCATGCGAGAGTAGGTCATCGCCAGGGTTTACACCCGAGAACCCCGCTGCTTGCGCAGCGGGGTTTTMCTTTTTTTGCAGGCGCCTGGTTTTGACCTGGACTTGCGGCAACAACTTCACGAAGAGCTTCAAGTTCCTCAAACAAGTTGTTGACAAAGCTGAAAGGCCTGCCATAATAGGCGGCTCGCAACGACGAAAGACCTTCGGGTCCAACGGCGAAGCGGCATCGGCAACAACGTCCACTCCGGTGAGGCGGCCTTGAAAAAAGGTGTTGACGAAGCGGAAAAGTCGGCTATAATGGGCGGCTCGCTACGAAGGAAACTTCGCAGCACACGGGAATGGCGCTGAGGCCACTTCCCACGATCTTTGAA
>NZ_RAUX01000093.1 GCF_013464485.1 Stenotrophomonas maltophilia | reverse complement strand
TTTTTCACGTCCAATCTCCTTCTCGTTGGGGATTGGACTCCAAAGCAGCTTGCTACTCAATTGAGGGGGGGCGTCGCCTGGACATCAAAGCGGCGCCCCACGGGGCGCCGTTTTTTTTGTGCGCTCCGCCATTGGTGGGTGCAAACCTTGGCTGGCAACTTGGCTCTGCGTGGGAGCCCCCACGCATGGCGTGGATCTACCCGGCAAACGATCGCGGTGCGGGCCTGCTGTGGGTAGTCGCCAACCTTGGTTGGCGCCGCGGTTCCGCGCGGAGAGCATCCACGCATGGCGTGGATCTACCGGGGCTGCCGGCCAGCGGCCGGCACTACCCGGCGTTTCCCTCGCCCAAAGAAAAACCCCGCTGCGTGAGCAGCGGGGTTTTAGGTGTAAACCCTGGCGATGACCTACTCTCGCATGGCTTGAGCCACACTACCATCGGCGCAGCTGCGTTTCACTTCCG
>NZ_RAUX01000092.1 GCF_013464485.1 Stenotrophomonas maltophilia | reverse complement strand
GACGCAAGCGCCCACGACGAGCCGCGCAGCCCCGAGCAGAAGCGCCGTGCGATGAGCTGGGCGCAACGGCTCAAGCGGGTCTTTTCCATCGACRTCACCACCTGCGCCCACTGCGGCGGCGCGGTRCGGATCGTCGCCAGCATCGAGGAACCCACCGCCATCCGCGCCATCCTCGCCCACTTCGAGAAGCACGGCGCGCTGGAGCAAGCGCACTACCGGCCCGCAGCGCGCGCGCCGCCGCCGGCCGCGTGACGAGGTGCCGGCCACACAGCCGGCAGCCAAGCCAGAGTCCGATCCGATGCGGCCACGACCCCGCAGGGCTGCGCTCGGCCCTGTGCCGGGATTCGGTGAGAAATGGCTACGCACTGAGCCGCTGCGYGGCCCCGCGATGTCGAAAACCCACGCATGAACCCCCGATCTGTGCCCGATCTGTGCCCAAAGCGGCGCTTGCGCGGCCGCTTCCTACC
>NZ_RAUX01000091.1 GCF_013464485.1 Stenotrophomonas maltophilia | reverse complement strand
TGGCGATGCGGTAGGTCATCGAACTCATCCGCAGCCCATCCATGCCGTCGTCGCTACCCGCGCTGTCGGACAGGAACACGGATTCGTCTTCGCCTTCGAGCCAGCCGCGGCGCGACAGGTGCCGGCAGACGCGATGCGCGATGGTGTTGGCGAGCTGCGTCAGTTGCGCAGAGGTGGGGGCGCGGCGCAGGCGCGGCTTGCGCCGCGGGGGCTCGACGTTCGCGTCGTACACGCCGTCGAGCCACAGCATGTGGAAGTGAACATTCAGGTTCAGCGCGCTGCCGAAGCGCTGGATCAGGGTCACCRCRCCGCATTGCGCCGTATCCCGCGGCACGCCGGCYTGATCGGCMARCCARCCGGCGATCACGCGCTGCACGATGCCCAGCACCGGGCCAATGGCTTCTGGCTTGCTGGCGAACAGGAAACGCAAGGGGTACGGAAAGCTCAGCACCCATTGCCGCACMGGCCGCGGGCCRAACACCTCSTCCACCAGRTGCCGCGCSSWCTCGGCCATGCGCCG
>NZ_RAUX01000009.1 GCF_013464485.1 Stenotrophomonas maltophilia | reverse complement strand
CTTTTTCACGTCCAATCTCCTTCTCGTTGGGGATTGGACTCCAAAGCAGCTTGCTACTCAATTGAGGGGGGGCGTCGTTACCTAAGTTATAACTTTATCCCGTAGCCGCCTGCGCCGCCATTTTCGCGCGCCAGCCGGCAACCAACTGATTAACGGTGATGCGCCCTCTCGCCTATGAGCGGTTCGGAAACTGCGCGGCAGATGATGCCGTAGTGCAAGCGCCGCGCGGGGAACTGCCCGAGGATCAGCCTGCGATGCGGCATCATCGACCAACTGTTCGAAGGCATCGATCCTCTAGGAAATCGCAAATCCAGATCAGGCCAGGAGTTCCCTTCCCTACCCCCGATAAATCTTCCTTATCCCCTGCCCCGCCGAGGTCCGCTTCCGGCCAGAAGCGAGCATCCGTCCTACCCCCGGATAGACAGCCCGAACCGCCAGCTTGATCCAATGCCACCTTTCGGACAAAAGCTGCTCTCCCAATCAAGCCAGGCTCCCATCGGAACAGATCAGTTTCCCCGCATGTGCTTGAGCACGCGGAGTACTCAGTCTGGAATCGTCAGTCGGCCAGATCTGTAGGAGTTCCTCTAAAGCACGGTCTTGGCACTACTGAGAGTACCAAGACCATCCCGCTTCGCGTTGCCAAGTCATACACCATCAATGCTTCGTCGCTGCCATTAGCATTTCATGTCAGCGTCCCGCGACACCCAGCGAGTGCTTTGCGGCGGTGGCAAGGCACCAGGAAGCTAGCGTGATCTCACCATTGGCGCAATGAACTCCACCGCCTCAATCGCGAACCGACCCGCAAGTGACTTGGCGTGGCCGTCCGGCGTGTAGCTTTTTCGAATGTCCCTCATGTCGGCCTCGTCGGCGAGCAGCAGCAGTGCTACCTGCCTGCCAGTGCTTGCGTCGATCGCCTCGATTTCGAGGGAAAGCTGTCCCTTGCTCACCGGTCCCATCAGGACCGATGTGGCAATGTTCAGGCCGACAGACACCTCCTTCACCGAGGTGATCCTTGCAAGCAGCAACAGCTCCGTTCCCGGCCGCCCTGCCCCGCTCCGGCCCAGGCGCCTGTCGATCTGCCGCTGCAGCTGACTGCTTACGGCAGCCTTGAGGCGATCACCGACGCCCGGGTTCAGCGTTGCAGCCACCTCTGGCATCAGCAGGACGGGGGCGAGAGTCACCGTCTGGAAGTGCCCGTGCGTGCTACCCGCTGGCACGATCTCCATCCGACGCTCCCCGTGGATGCTGAGACCTGCATAGGTCCTGGCCTGGTTTGACCTGACCACATGCACCGGACTGCATGCGGCCAGCAACAGCATTCCCACTCCTGCGAGGAGCCGCGGAACCCGCCGCCACAAGCTGCCTTTCGCGGCGCGTCCGGAACCGGATGTTCTGGCCAGAGTGGCAGTTCGATCGCCGCCTGATGAATGAGGGTCGGCAGGGATTCGTGAGAAAAACAGCCGAATCGACTCTAACGCCATGATTTAACGAGGAATCGCCCCTTGACGTTAGGCATTGCGGCGGTACCGCTCAAACCTGACCTAACGGAAACACTCAAGAAGGCTCCGACCGTCGCCTGATCCATTGCGGTAGTTCCTCGTGCGGTATCGTCCGTCCGGCATCTACATCGGCCAAACCCTCGCGGGTCCGGCGATCCTTCGACTGGTTCGAGATCATTTCCGAGAACTTCATGGTCGCCGGTGGCAAGCCCCGCCACTACCTTGAAGCAGTTCGCGCGCGCTACCCGTTGGCCATGCACGGCGTTTCACTGTCGATCGGCAGCACCGATCCGCTCGATCGGGACTACCTGCGGGCCCTGAAGCGGTTGATGCAGGAGATCGAGCCGGTTGGCGACCTAATTTACGGCTCGGAGATGTCTAGTGGATCGGGGCGATTCAAAGCCGCCGGCGCTTTCGTCCCCCCAACTTGGCTATCAGCAACAAAACGCGCAACCGTCTCTGCCAACATCCGTGCCTGCTCGTCTAGTTGATTGGACGCTGCGGCGACTTCTTCCACTAGCGCCGCATTCTGCTGGGTGGTCTGGTCGATGGTGCGGATGGCGCTGTTGACTTGCGTGATGCTGTCACCCTGGTCGCGTGAGGCTTGGCTGATCTGGGTCGCGATCCCAGTCAAGCGACCAATGACGTCAAGAATGGCCTGCATGGCCATACCCGCATCGGCCACGGTGTCGGCGCCTTGATGCACCCGCTCACTGGAAGCCGCGATCAAGGACTTGACATCCTTTGCCGCATCGGCCGAGCGTTTTGCCAAGGACCGGACCTCCTGTGCGACCACTGCAAACCCCTTGCCCTGATCGCCCGCGCGTGCGGCCTCTACAGCCGCATTAAGCGCCAGGATATTGGTCTGGAACGCGATGCCGTCGATCACGCCGACGATGTCGATGATGTGCTTACTGGACTCACTGATCTCATGCATAGTGTGAACGACCCGCTCGACTGCCAGATGACCCTGTTTGGCCACCTGTGAGGCGGATTCAGTCAACGTGCTGGCCTGGCGCGCATTGTCAGCATTCTGGAGGATGGCCTCGGTCACCTGGTTGAGGGTGGCCGCCGTCTCCTCCACGCTTGCTGCCTGTGATTCGGTTCGTGCGGACAAGTCCTGATTTCCTGTGGAGATCTCACGAGCAGCGCTACTGATGCCTTGGGTGAGTTCGTTGACCTGGGCCACCAGCGACGTCATCGCATTGGCCAACTGCACTTGTTGGGTCACGTCCGTGGCGTACTTGACCACTTTGTAAGGTTTGCCGCTGGCATCAAGTATCGGATTGTAGGTGGCCTGCAGCCATACTTCTCTCCCGCCCTTGGCATAGCGCATGTATTGCCCTGCGTCGGCTTGGCCCTGCGCGAGGCCTTGCCAGAACTGGCGATAGTCAACGCTAGAGGCTTGATCGGCGGGCACGAACATGCGGTGATGCCGACCCACCACCTCTTGCAGGGAGTAACCCACGACTGCCAGAAAGTTCGGATTGGCCGCCAGGATATTGCCTGCCAAGTCAAACTCAATCACCGCCTGAACCTTGTTTATGGCCGCCATCTGGCTCTGGAAATCGGCGTTGCGATTGCGCTGTTCGGTAACGTCCGTGGCGTATTTGACGATTTTGACGATACGCCCTGACGTATCCAATACCGGGTTGTAGCTAGCTTCGATCCACACGTCCCTACCGGACTTGTGCCGGCGGCAGAATTGCCCCTTCTCAATACGCCCCTCATTGAGTCTTCGCCAAAACTGCTTGTACTCCGGGCTATGCTGCTCGTTGGTCGGCATGAGCAGGGCGTGCCGCTGGCCCTGAAGTTCCTCCTGCTGGTACCCAAAAGCATCAAGGAAGTTCTGGTTGGCCGTCAGGATGTTGGCCTCCAGATCAAATTCAATCACGGCCATAGCACGATCAATGGCCTGCAAACGGCCTTGAGTATCGGCGTGCAGGCCTCGTTGGTGGGTGATATCGGTCGCGAACTTCACGATTTTGACCGGCCGCCCTGTCCGGTCCAGGACCGGCGCGTAGGTGGCGTGGAGCCAGATTTGCTCGCCTTGCTTTGTCACGCGCCTGAACTCGCCGGCACGGTGCTCGCCCTGCCGCAAGCCTTGCCAGAGGGCGGCGTAGTCCGGGCCGTCGCGATCCTCCTTCAGCAGGAACTGCTGGTGGGGGCGGCCTTGGATTTCATCCAACTCGTATCCCATCAGCGCCAAAAACTTACGGTTGGCGGTGAGCACCGTCCCGTCTAGGGAAAACTCGATCGTGGCCTGGGAGGCGGCAACGGCACCCCAACGAGGATCGTCAGGACGCAGCCAGCGCACAATGCGGGGAGCCAGGGACTTGCCAGTTGTTGCCATAGTGGGCCTCATGGAAGACTGTGAAGGTAAACGCATTTCCCTATCGGCCGACTGACGCTATCATTTAGTGCCGTTGGTCATTGAGCCAAATTTTGTAAGCGACGTTACACACGTTGCCTAGGCCACAGTTGCCCCCCCCTGATTTGACATCCCTCAGGTTCTGGTCAACGGTAAGGGGTGTTTACGCAGGTTCCGAGGGGATCCGATGGCCAGTGGACGCCGACTGTGGTTGGGGCCCGTCTATGCTTGGACACAGCGGGAGGCGACCAGCTATTTGCAACTCATGGCATCACCCTGGTCGAGGCCCAGCCGGTCCGCAATACGTGGCTCGTAACAGTCTGCATCCAAGGCCTTGGTATCGAGCCGCATCGCGTGGCAGCGCCGTCACTGGAGCGTGCGATGCGATGGGCCACGCACTGGGCTCGCTTGCGCCATGCCGTGCTCGAACCGCGGTTGCAGGAAGTGCTGTCGGCGGCTGAACGGCCCGATCGCTTCCTTGACGGCGTGGACTACTGCTCCGGTAGGCGGCGCTAGGTGGTCGGGGTTAGGCGGATCTGGCAGGTGCAATCCGGTCAAAAACGGTGAAGCCCTTCCAGATCATGCACTTAACCGTTGCACTTCCGACCCCATTATCCACCGGCTGATCCCGCCACGGGGCCCAATTGGCACTGAGTTGGCACGGAGCCCGGTAGAAAAGCGACCACCAAGTGTGATACACGACGGCCCGGGTCACAGTTGCTTGGTGGTCGAACACGACCGACTCAAGCCCATTGCCCTTGCCGCCACTGTCCTGCCGGTGGCTGCGCATGTCAAATCGGGCTCCCCGCAGCTGCGATCGCAGCTGATGCTCAATGGTCGAGATTCAGCCCCGAATCTCGACCAAAAAAATCCATCAGCGAAGCGAAGACAGGGCAATGGTTGAGATTCCCTACCGAATCTCGACCATTGGATGCGACCACCGTGGTTTTAACCGGGCGACCGCCTGCAGCAAAGCAAGAATACGACCACGGGGGGACGCCAACTTACCTGTTGGCCTCCAACTCAATCGCGTGACACTGACTCATCAGCACTTCGAATGGAGACGGCTCCTCCTCGAAGAGACCACTGCTGATCATTTCCTGGTAGTCGCTCTTGAGGGCATCGAGGGCCTCTCCTTCCGGGATCAGCCTGAGATCGCCTGAAACCGCTTTCCCATAGTCGATCACGCTTCCGTCCGACGCTTTCTCGGCGAAGAATGCTTGCTTGTGATCCGCAACCCGATGCGCGAGCGTTCGATCGACTATCGCCGCTTTCGCGATACCTGCTGCCGCCAGCCGCGCCAGGTCATGCCAATGCCGTGCGTAGCGCTCTCCGCGGAAATCGCCCTTGAGGCAGTAGGCGTGCACAGCCGTCGCCTTCTCCCAGAAGGTGCGCTCTGCAGCCATCACGCGGGGCATGGCTACGGGAAACACCAGTTCGGACAGCACGGGGGCCGCGTCGCACGTAACCCTCCTCGCTGAAGCAGGCTCTCCCGTGCTGCGGGCACCAAATTCCAACAACACCTCCGGTCGGACATAGCCGTTTCCTTCCGTCAGCTGCGCGTAACGCAAACGTAGCTTTTCGCCTTCCTGGATGAGCGCAATATCCAAGCCGGATGCCTTGATCGCAGCATCGAGCACCGGCACGACTTCGTCGGAAATCCAAACCGGCAGTCGCTCCCTGACGGCATCCGTCCATTTCCTGGCTTGGCTACGAGAAGCCGGGATCGGCTCATCGCCGGCATCCGCCATGTCCGGAATCAGCTGCCGGATGTCGTGGGTCAGGTCGATGTCCTCAGAGAAGCGCTGGATCAAGCCGCCATAGGCCTTGGACAATGAGGTACCGCCCTTGAAAACCAGGTTCTCCCCGAGTGCACTCTCGAAGAGCACGCCAAGTGTCCAGACCACCCAGACATCCTTTTCCAGGAGATAGGCAGGACGCCCGGTCCTGTCGGCCGCAATGAGCAGGGCCTCGCGTCGCTCACTTTCACCCAAGCTGAGCAAAGCCTCAGCCATGGGCTCTCAGCCCACGGAGTTCCTTGGCCAGCCACGCGGGCATGTAATGGGTCGACGTGCCTGCCAACTCGACAAGTTCCGCCTTGCTCAAGCGTTGCCGCAACTGGCGAATAACCGCATGAGCGTTCTTCGGTCCTGCCCCGGCGATGGCGCGCAATGCCTGGCCCGCGGGTCGATTGGCGATACGCAGCTTCCACGCCGGGGCATGCTTGAACTCCAGCACCTGCTTGCCCAACTGAAACCGCCGCGACTTGCCGGACGTCAGGTACGCCTGTCGCATCGGCACCTGGGTCGTCAATCCAAGGGCATTAGCAGAAGCCACTTCATTGGGCACTACGACTTCACCACACAGCCGAGCGATCGCTTCCGCCACCTTGGCAGGCTCCGGCGGGCGCGTCCCAAAACGGCTGGTCACCGGGAACAAGTAAACGCCACGGCTGCCGCGAATCAGTTGGCCGCGTTTGGCCAACCGAGAGAGCGCCTGATCGATAGCCGCCCGGTTGCCCAAATGCAGCAATTCGCTGGCCACCAGGGGGGTACCCTCGGGCAGCTTGGCGGCATGGGTCAGGATTTCCAGGCTCAGGGACGTCATGGGATGCTCCTTGTCAGAAGAATACCTCATTTTTCTGACACTTTCCTCTCCCGCGAACGCTCATCGACTCAGGGACGGCCCGACAAAAACACCACTTAACCAATTGATTTTTTTGCTTATTCGATGACATATCGGCAATGGAAGCTGAATATCATCGTGCCTGGCTCGCTATGAAATCGGCCACGGCTCAGGTGCCTTTTCCCGGCGTCGGCACCCCGACCAGCCAATACGCCGCCGAACGGCCGCCGGCGTCGGTTCGGACCAGAACGTCGGCCTCGACGCATCCAGGTAGCCCGTGTCCCCTCGCGGCGTCCACACGTTGTAGTAGCATCAATAGGCCGGGAAGACGCACGAGACCTTGAGGTGATGTATACCTTCGACGCCTACTGTGGATGGGGCGATGGCTTTGCACAGCGCATCGCCGAGTGGCATACCCGCATATCCCCGGAGCCAATGCGCGGATCGCCGCGATGTCGGGCGTGATGCGTACAACGACCTGCTGAGCTACGACGGCTTCGTGATGCACCCGTCGGCGGGTTCGCTGCGCTTCGCGACCAAGCACCGGATCGTGCCGTGAAACTTTCGCATCGCGTGCAGGAGGCCTGCACGTACAGAGCCTTTCCGACCCGAAGACGTTCGAGGACATCGCGAGGAAGGAGCGCATAGATGCCGACAGCTTGAAAGTACAACCGCCCAAGAGCGGACGCATGCTGGAATGCCGAGATTCTCGCCGACTACCATGCGGGGTTGCGGAAGGCTTCGACCAGGAAATCGATCAGGCACCTCGTTTTCATTGGCAAGTGCTTGCGAGTGGCGTAAACGACATGCACGCCGAGTTCGATCGACCGATACTCCGGCATCAGCTCTACCAGCGCACCGCGCTCCAAGTCCCTCCCAACAAGGAAATCGGGCTGAAGGATGACGCCCTGGTCTTCCAGCGCAGCCGCGCGACACGTGTCGCCACTGTTGGTGTGTATGCGCGGGCTGACCCGCACGCTGACTTCACCTTCGGGGCCTTTGAACAGCCAGTTGTCACCGCCGGACCAGTAGCGGTACGCCAGAATCTGGTGTCCATTGAGTTCGCGTGGATGGGTCGGGGTTCCGTGCTTGGCGAGGTAGCCAGGCGATGCGCACAACACGATGCGGGTCGTCGCCAACCGCCGGCTGACCATCTGTGGATCCAACCGGTTGGTGATGCGGATCGCGACGTCGTAACCCTCTTCGACAAGATCGACAATACGATCGTTGAGCGTAATGTCGAGCGAGACCTTCGGGTTGGCATCGATGAAGCGCGGCCACAGCGGTGCCAGATGCAGATTGCCGAAGGTCAACGGCGCATTGATCCGCAGTTCACCGGTCGCCTCGCCACCGCTCGAGGCCGTCTCGGACTCCAACTCCTCCAGGGCCGCCACCAGTTCGGCGGCGCGGTCGTGGAAACGCTGGCCGTCGTCGCTCAATGACAGGCGGCGGGTCGTCCGGTGCAGCAGCCGCACCCCCAAGTGCGCTTCGAGGTCGGCCAGATGGCGCGAGACGGCTGCTTTCGACAAGCCGGTGGCGTCTGCCGCACCGACGAAGCTGCCGGCACGGACGATCGCCAGAAAGCTCCGGAGCTGCTGAAGGTCGAACACCATTGTTCCTATTTAGTAAACAGTAAATTACTATAATCGCTATTTATCGCCACATAAAGCACCAATAAAGTGTCCTCCTACCCGATGACGGGTTCCACGCACAGGACACTCACCATGAACATCCTCATTCTCGGCGCCGGCAACATGGGCTCGGCGTTCGCCCGACAGTTCTCCCGCGCTGGCCACGATGTCCGCATCGCCAGCACGTCGCTGGAAAAGTCCAAGGCCGTCGCCGGCTCGCTTCCCGGTGTCACCGCAGTCGAGGCCGCCGGCAGCGCCGCCGATGTCGACGTCGTCCTGGTGGCAACCCCCTACGAACAGGCGCTCGTCGCGTTGGCCGCAGCCGGCCCGCTCGACGGCACGATCGTCGTCGACATCACCAACCCGCTCACGGGGTTCAGCCGAGATACGTGTAAAAATACCCCATAGAGTCTGATTTCGTCTTTTGAATCATTGAGTTGCCGGATTTTTTCGCGCGTCCGAACTATCCACGTGATCGGGTCGTAATTGCGCCAGCAACTGCTCCAACGTGTCCAGGCGCACACTAGCCCGCAGTGCGTCGGCTTCGGCCTGTTCGCGACGTTCCCGCTCCTTCGTTAGATCGGCGCGAGCGCTGGCCAACTCCGTCCGTACGGCTTCGAGGGTCTGGGTATCTTGCGCCCAGCGCGTCTGCAGGGCCTGGTGCTCGGTAGCCGTGAGCCGCAGCGCGTCCAGTTCCTTCCGCTGATCGTCCGCGCCATGCCGGACCTGCGCCAGCTCCCGCTCCAGCCGACTGTGGCGCTCTAGCCACTGCCCATTGTCGCGGTTGAGCTGCACCAACTCGTGGTTCTTGGCGGTCAACGCCTCATTGGCCTGTCGCAGCGCGACCTGCAGTTCCTGCACCTGGTGCTCATGCCGGCGCTGCTCCTGCTCGCGCTGCTCCTTGACCGACGTCCGGTAGTGCTCCAGCGCCTCGCGGGCGTGCTGGTGCTTCTGCTCCAGCGACTGCACGTAGCTCTCGTGCTCGGCCAGGCGGGTGGTCAGGCCGGCGATGCGTTCGCCGAGCTGCGCGACCTCCGTCATCCGTTCGGCCAGCGCCTGCTGAGTGGCGGCGCGCGCGGTCTTTTCCTCATGCAACGCGGTTTCAGCGCGCTGGAGCTGTGCACTCAGGGCGGCCGATTCTTGCTGGGCGCGCTCCAGCGCCTGGCCGCGCTCTTGCAGCTGCGCCTCGAAGCGCTGCCGGGCCTCGGCGACAACGGCCTCGGCCTCTTCGTGCAGGCGCCCGGCGAGCCGGCCGACCAGATCCTGTAGCGCGTCGCTGACCGCTACCTTGGCGCCCAGGCCTTGCCCTTCCTCTTCTTCCAGCTCTTTCAGGTAGCGGTGGATGGTGGTCTTGGAGCCGGTGTTGCCCAGCGCCACCCGCACCGCGTCCACCGACGGGTGCTTGCCCTGCGCCCGCAGCGCATCGCGAGCCTTCTGCACGTCGCTCTTGTACAACCCGCCACGGGCCATGGCCGTCCCCTCGGATGATTTCGTAATGTATTACATATCACGTAATTACATACCAATCAGGCTTGGAGACGGCCATGAATTAGGCGATAAATTAAGACGGGATAATAGTGGTTTATCCCGCCTGATAGCGTTTCACACACGGGCGTGTCAAGGTCGCCGGTATGAAACGCATTCGGAGTGACGATTGGAGACGAACCGGGTCCGTCGGACAATCTGCCACTCGATCAAGAGCGCTCGGGCTCGTTGGTTGGCATCCGGAGCCCCATGACGATTCACCTCCGATGGTCGGCTGGGCCTACATCTTTTCGATCAGCCCTCGCGAGATATCGAGCGTGTGAGGAATCGGCCCTGGGTCCTGGAACTGCAAGTCCACCTCGTCGATACCGAACCGCTCGCGCAGGACGGTGGCGATCGTGTCGCGGACGTTCGTCTGGTCCACATCGGGGACCGCCACCGTAAGGGTGGCGGCCAGGCCGATGCCGGTCGCAGATTGATACAGGCGCGGTGAGTCCACCGCCTTCACGCCGGAGTGGGCGAACATCGCCATGCGCACGGCTTCGATATCGACTTCGTGCATCTGCTTTCTCTCGCGGGCGTCAGACCTGCGCCTGCACCGTGCGATCCCGGTGCACCCAGCGATACAGGACTGGCAGCACCAGCAGCGTCAATGCGGTCGAGGATAGGATGCCGCCGATGACCACCGTCGCCAGTGGGCGTTGGACCTCCGAACCGGCGCCGACGTTGAAGGCCATCGGCAGGAAACCCAGCGAAGCCACCAGCGCGGTCATCAGCACCGGCCGCAACCGGCCCAGCGCGCCGTCGCGGACCGCGTTCTCGAGCGGATCGCCTTGCTCGCGCAGGCGACGGATGAAGGCGATCATGACCAGACCATTGAGCACCGCCACGCCGGACAAGGCGATGAAGCCGACGCCGGCGGAAATCGACAACGGAATCCCGCGCAAGGCCAGTGCGATGACGCCGCCGGTCAGCGCCAGTGGCACGCCGCTGAACACGATCGCCGCGTCCTTGGCCGAGCCGAAGGCCATGAAGAGCAACGCGAAAATGAGCGCCAGCGTGACCGGCACGACCACTGCCAGGCGCTGGCTCGCGGAGATCAACTGCTCGAACGTGCCGCCGTAGTCGATCCAGTAGCCCTCGGGCAGCTTCACATCGCGACCGATGCGTGTGCGCAGTTCCGCGACGAAACCGCCCAGGTCGCGTTCGCGCACGTTGGCGGTGATCACCACCCGGCGCTTGCCGTTCTCGCGGTTGATCTGGTTCGGTCCGCGCTGGATCTGTACCTCGGCCACTTCGCGCAGCGGTACCGTGCGCGGACCGCCGCTGCGCCAGGCGGCTTCGCGGCTGGATTCGTCAGCGTTCGCGCTCTCGGGCAGCGGGATCGGCAAGTCCGCCAACACCGCCGGATCCTGGCGCAGCGACTCCGGCAAACGCACGACCAGCGCGAAGCGGCGATCGCCCTCGAACAGCTGGCCAGCGACCTCGCCGCCAATGGCCGTAGCAACGGTGTCCTGCACGTCGCCCGGGTTGAGGCCGTAGCGCGCCAGTGCGACGGGGTCCGGCGTCACGGCGAGCAGTGGCAATCCCGTGACCTGTTCGGCTTTCACGTCCTCTGCACCGGGCACTTGGCGCATCACGCGCTCGACCCGCGCGGCCAGTCGCGCCAGCTGACCGAGATCGTCGCCGTAGACCTTTACCGCCACGTCCGAGCGCACGCCGGAGATGAGCTCGTTGGTGCGCATCTGGATCGGCTGGGTGAACTCGTAGTTGCTGCCCGGGATCTCGCGGGCCGCGGTTTCCAGTTCCTCGATCAGTTCCGCCTTGGGCTTGCGCGGGTCCGGCCACTGGTCGCGCGGCTTGAGCATCAGGAAGGTGTCGGCCATCGACGGCGGCATCGGATCGGTGGCCACCTCGGCGGTGCCGATTTTGGAGAACACATTGGCCACTTCTGGGAACTGGGCCAGACGCTTCTCCAACGTCTCCTGCATCGCCACCGACTGCTCCAGACTGGTGCCTGGGATGCGCATCGGCTGCACGGTGATGTCGCCTTCGTCCAGGCTCGGCACGAACTCCGAGCCGAGACGCGTGGCCAATAGTCCGCAGGCGACCACCAGCAGCGCGGCGCCGGCCAGCACTGCGACGCGGTGATGCAACGCCCAGTCCAGCAATGGCGTGTAGCGGGCCCTCGACCGGCGCATCAGCCAGTTGTCGTGCTCCGCCAAACGGCCGCGCAGGAAGGTCGCAATCGCCGCTGGCACGAAGGTCAGCGACAGCATCATCGCGCCGGTCAACGCCAGCACCACGGTGATCGCCATCGGATGGAACATTTTTCCTTCCACGCCCGAGAGCGCGAAGATCGGCAGATATACCGCGGCGATGATGCCCAAGCCGAACAGGCTGGGCCGGATCACTTCTGCGGTCGCCGAGGCGGTCAGGTCGAAACGCTCCTCGTCGTTGAGATCGCGGCCGAGTGCGTGCTGCGCTTCACCGAAGCGGCGCAGGCAGTTCTCGATGATGATCACGGCGCCATCGACGATCAGGCCGAAATCGAGCGCGCCCAGGCTCATCAGGTTGCCCGACACGCCGCCGCGCACCATGCCGATGATGGTGAACAGCATCGCCAGCGGAATCACCGCGGCGGTGATCAGCGACGCACGAACATTCCCCAATAGCAGGAACAACACCAGGACTACCAGTAACGCGCCCTCGATCAGGTTCTTGGCGACGGTGCCGATGGTGCGGTCGACCAGCGCGGTACGGTCATAGACCGCCTTGGCACGTACGCCTGCCGGCAGGCTGGCATTGGCGGCCTCCAGCTTCTCGGCCGCGGCACGGGACACCTCGCGGCTGTTGGCGCCGAACAGCATGAAGGCGGTGCCGACCACGACCTCGTGACCGTTCTGCGTAGCTGCGCCGGTGCGCAGTTCCTTGCCTTCGCCGACCGTGGCGACATCGCGCACCCGAATCGGCACGCCTTCGCGCCGGTCCAGCACGATATTGCGGATCGCTTCCAGGTCCGCCAGTTGCCCAGGCACGCGCACCAGAAATTGCTGGCCGTTGCGCTCGATGTAGCCCGCGCCGATGTTCTGGTTGTTGCGAGCGATCGCCTGCACTACGTCATGCAGGGTGAACCCCAACGCGACCAGTTGAGCCGGATCGGGCGTGATGTGGATCTGCCGCTCGAAGCCGCCGATGGTATTGACCTCGGTGACGCCGGGCGTGTTGCGCAGCTGCGGGCGGATCACCCAGTCCTGCAGGGTGCGCAGGTCGGTGGCCGTATACGGGGTTCCGTCCGGCTTGCGGGCATTCGGCTCAGCCTCCACGGTGTACATGAAGATCTCGCCAAGCCCCGTGGAGATCGGCCCCATCTCCGGGTCCAGGCCTTCGGGCAGTTGCGAGGCGATCTGCTGCAGCCGCTCGGCGACCTGTTGCCGGGCGAAGTACAGGTCCGTGCCGTCCGCAAAGACCACGGTGACCTGCGAGAGTCCGTAACGCGACAGCGAACGGGTGTAATCCAGCTTGGGCAGGCCGGCCATTGCCGTTTCGATCGGGAACGTGACGCGTTGTTCGGCTTCCAGCGGCGAGTAGCCCGGCGCCTGGGTATTGATCTGGACCTGTACGTTGGTGATGTCGGGCGTGGCATCGATCGGCAGATGCCGATAGCTCCATACGCCCAGCGCGATCAGCGCGACGGTGAGCACCAGCATCAGCCAGCGATGGCGGATGGAGAAGCGAATGAGGCGTTCGAGCATGGCGGGCCTCAGTGGTCTTCTTCAACGGTGGACTTTTCGATGTCCGCCTTGACCAGGAAGCTTTGCGCCACGACCACGCGCTCACCCGCCTTGAGCCCATCCAGTACTTCCACGCGCTCCGCATCACGGCGGCCCAGCTTCACTGGCCGGACGCGGTAGGTGTCGCCCTGCTGCACGTAGACCACGTCCTGGTCCTCGGCGGTCTGCAAGGCGGTGACGGGCACAACCAGCTTCGCCGGCGCTTGGTCCACGGTGACGCGGGCCTTTACCGCCGAGCCCGGACGCCACAGGCCATCGAGGTTGCGAATCGTTGCGCGCGCCACGGTGCTCTGGCTGGCGGTCGCAGTGCCCGGCAGCACGCGTTCGAGCGTCGTTTCGGCAGTAAGTCCGTCGCTCAAGCGCGTGACCCGCACCGGCACGCCAGCCGTGATGTGCTGAGCATCCGCACCGAAGATGTGCAGGTCCACCCATAGTTCCGACAGGTCCGCGATCTCGTACAGCGCCGCGCTTTCGCTGGCCACCGTGCCGATCGATGCATTACGAGCGAGCACGACGCCGGAGATTGGCGCGGGGACCGTGTAAGTCGTGAGGCTAAGGTTGCTTTCGATGGTGGCCAACGGCTGCCCCGCACGCACGCGATCACCCACGTTGGCACGCAGTGAACGGATCGGACCGGGAAAGCGCGCCATGACCTTGGCGACGCGGCCTTCGACCGGTGTGAGCAGGCCCTGGACTTCGTGCTCGTCGGCGATGATGCCGGCTGCCGCCGGTGCGACACGAATGCCGGCGTCCTGGGCGACTTTCGCCGCGATGGTGGTGCGGTCGGGCGCCTCCTCGTGGCCTTCCTCTGCGGCGTGTGCTTCGCCTTCTTCGTGATCGGTTTCGTTGGACGGCTTCGCGCCGCCGCATGCGCTCAACAGAACGGCCAGCGTCAGTGCGCTGATCCAGTGTGTCCACTTCATGGGGTACCTCCCTGCGTCGCCTGTGCCGGTGCTGCCACGAACGGCGCACCGGTCAGGCGCTGGATTTCGATAAGGGCGCGCTGGGCTTCCAGCGCGGCGTCGAGTTGCTGTTTGCGGGCTGCGGTGCGTTCCGACTGCAGCTGCGCCCATTCCAGGTAGCTGATGGCGCCGGCGCGGTAGGCGCGTTCCGCCGCGGCTTCGGCTTTGGCGAGCTTGGGCAGCACGTCGGTGCCCAGCCGGTCCACCTCCAGCTGTGCCGTGAGGTAGCGCCCGTGCGCTTCGGCCAACGTCGAATACAGGGACAACCCTTTGGATTCGCGTTCGATTTCCAGTGCGGTGAGTTCCGCTTCGGCCGCGCGGATCTCCGGCTGCGCCCGGCGGCTCGCTCCCAACGGCATCGAGATACTGCCCACCAGCGCCATGTCGTCGGTCGCCTGTAAGCGGCGCACGCCCACCTCCCAGTCGAGGTCAGCCTTGGCGTCGGCACGCGCGAGCTGCAGGCGCGCCTCACGGATCCGGCGCTCGCCAACGAACTGGGCCAGTTCCGGTGTCTGCTCCAGGGTGGAGGTGAGCTGGGCAAACGAAGCGACTTGGGGCAACGCTGTTGGATCGGCGGCTACAACGTCGAATGTCGGTGCTCGCTCGCCCCATAACGCCGCCAGGTGCTGTCGGGTCGCGGCGAAGCGTTGTTCGGCTCGTGCGCGGTCCAATTCCGCACGCGCCAAGGCCGCCTGCGCGGTGAGCACGACCGATTCGGGCGACGCGCCGGCCTGCAGGCGATGCCGCGCTCCGGCGACGGTGCGCTGCCGTTGCGCGATATCAAGCTCGGCGATGTCCCGTTGCCGCTGCGCCGCCACCATTGCCAGATAGCGACGTGCCACTTCGGCCAGCAGATCGAGCCGCCGTGCCTCACGCTCGACCGCGAGCGCATTGATGCGGCTTTGTGCCAGCGTACGGCGGGCGTCGAGCTTGCCGCCGCGTTCCAGGACCGAAGCCAGGCTCAGGGTGAGCTCGGCGCCGTCCAGGCCGCTGGCCTCGCCGGTGCCGAAGGCGTTCTCGACGCTCGCGCCGGCGACCCACGCCGGCCGTAGGGCCGCCCGCTCCAGGTCGGCGGACAGGATGTCCTGCCGCGCTCCGAAGAGGCGCAGATCTGGATGGGTCTGGGCGACGCGTGCAAACGCCTCGTCCAGGGAAAGTCGATCAGCCGCGTGCGCCGGCCATGCGATGGCGGACACAGCGACCAGCGCGGCCAACGCCGCAAGTCGCACAGACATGGAAACACTCCAATCGGAAAGGGCCAGAGACCCGGCACAACGCCGGCGAGTCGTCAGGCTGCGATCGGAGGTCGGAAAGGTGCGAGCCATCGCCCGCTGGGCACACGGCGCGACGCCGTCAGACTCGTGGGTTCGATGTGGCTGATTTGGGAGAAGACCACGGGCGCAGCGGCCGTCGGCACCGCGTGGCCGCAGCAATGGGCGAAGTGATGCACCACGTGCAAGGCGCCGGCCGTGTCGTCTTCACCGGCGGTCAGGGTTTCCTCGCTGCCATGCGTGCCGGCCACGTCATGGGTCAGTTCGTGCAATTCGCTGACCGAGCCCAGGATGGGTTGCACCACCAAGCCCAGCGCCAGGATCGCCAGCATCAGCCAGCGATGGGGGGCGAACCGGGCGCGGTGCAAGGTCATGCGGCGGGCGGCTTCGATGCGGCGCGGGCCCGGTGGGCATCGCCGAGAATCTCGATGGCTTCCTTGATCACGTACAAGCCAATCAAGGTGCCGATGACGTAGTCCGGGTACGGAGTGGCCAGCCAGAGGACCAATACGCCGGCCAGGATGACGCCGATGTTGGCCACGACATCCGCACGGGTGAACAACCACGTGGCGCGCAGGTGGACTTCACCGGCCTTCAGCGGAGCGAGCAGACGCAACACGGTGACGTTGACCACCAGCGACAGCAGGGCCGTGCCGATCATCCAGCCGCTGAGCGGCTCGGCACCATAGACGACGCGCCGGCCTACCTCCACCAGAACGCCGATACCGAGCACGAGCAGCACGCTGCCACTGAGCCAGGCCGCGTTCGCCTTGAATCGGGCGGTGCGCCCAATGGCCACCAGGCCGATCGCGTAGGCGGTGGCGTCGGACAGCATGTCCAGGGCGTCGGCCAGCAGGCCGGTCGACTGGGCGATCCAGCCGGCAAGGCCGCCGATCACCGCCATGACGGCATTGAGCACCAGGGCGATCTTCAGCACACGCCGTTCCTGCGCGTTCTTTGCCTCGTGGTGACAGCCGCAATCGCTCATCGGGTCCTCGTCGAACAGATGCCATCCGGCCAGGGTGGCAGCGGAATGCGGCGAAGGATAAAGTCTGTAGCAGCTACGGAGTCAAGCATGTGAAGATCAGCGAAGCGGCAGCCGCCAGTGGCTGCCACCTGGAGACCATCCGCTACTACGAACGTGTCGGGCTGATGCCGCGGCCGACGCGAACCGGAAGCGGCTACCGCGCCTACGCGCCGGCCGATGTCGAGCGGCTGCGGTTCATCAGCCGCGGGCGCGAACTGGGTTTCAGCCTGGAGGAGATCCGCAGCCTGCTGCGCCTGAACGACGATCCGAAGCTGTCGTGCGGCGACGTCGATGCACTGGCGCGTGCACATCTGGCCGACATCCACCAGCGGATCGAGGCGCTGACCCGCATGGCCGGCGAGTTGGAGCGGGTGATCGCCCAGTGTGCCGGCGGCGAGCGCGGAACCTGCACCATTCTGGGGGCGCTGCGGCGCACAGATAACAATCCGACTCCGTGTGCGGATCCGGAGTGTCGTCCATGACTCTGGAACGGTACCTGGAGGCCGCCGAACGCAAAAACACGCAGCGCAGCTACGCCTCGGCGCTGCGCCACTTCGAGGTCGAATGGGGCGGGCATCTGCCAGCCACGCCGGACAGCGTGGCCCGCTACCTGGCCGACCACGCGGGTCAGCTCTCCACCAACACGCTGCGGCACCGCCTTGCGGCCTTGGCGGGCTGGCATCGCGAACACGGCTTCGTGGATCCGACGCGGGCGCCGCTGGTGCGCAAGGTACTCAAGGGTATCCAGACGCTGCATCCGTCGGTGGAGAAGCAGGCCGAACCGCTGCAGCTGACCCGGCTGGCGCAGGTGGATGACTGGTTAGCGGGCGCGATCGCGGCGGCGCGAGGTCGCGGTGCCCGCGCGGACGAACTGCGCCATCAGCGCGACCGGGCCTTGCTGTTGCTTGGCTTTTGGCGCGGCTTCCGCGGCGACGAATTGATCCGTGTGCAGGTCGAGCACCTGCGCCTGGTCACCGGTGAGGGGATGACCTGTTTCCTGCCTCGCAGCAAGGGCGACCGGCAGGCGCAGGGCAACACGTACAAGGTGCCGGCGCTGTCGCGGCTGTGCCCGGTGACCGCGACCTGGGAGTGGATCGACGCGGCCGGACTGACCGAGGGGCCGCTGTTCCGCGCCGTTGATCGCTGGGGCCATGTCGCGGACGAGGCGCTGCATCCCAACAGCCTGATCCCACTGCTGCGCCATCTGCTCACCGCCGCTGGCTTGCCGGATGCGGAGGAGTACAGCAGCCACTCGCTGCGCCGCGGCTTTGCCGGCTGGGCCAACGCCAACGGTTGGGACGTGAAGGGGCTGATGGAGTACGTCGGCTGGCGCGACGTGCACTCGGCCATGCGCTACATCGACGGCGGCGATCCTTTCGCGCGCCAGCGCATCGAAGCCAGCCTGCCGGGACCGGTGGCAGCTCCCGCGCCGCCGGCACTGCCGGCGCCAGCGCCCGAACCGACACCGACTTACACGGTGAGCCTGCGCCTGTTGCTGACGCCCTTCGCCCGCAGCGGCCGCGGCGTGGCCAAGGCGCGCGGGCGTATCGAGGAAATCTGCCTAGCTCCGTTCCAGGCCCAACGCCTGAACGCGGAAGGCACCGAATACCGCCTCGCCGTGGCACCCGACCCGGACCGGGATCTGGATGAAGTCCTGGCCACCTTGCTGGATGACCTGCATCGGATGGCCGATACCCACCAATGTTTCCTGGAAGCGTCCCTGATCGGCGA
The DNA here is from genome assembly GCF_013464485.1 of Stenotrophomonas maltophilia. Classification (GTDB taxonomy): domain Bacteria; phylum Pseudomonadota; class Gammaproteobacteria; order Xanthomonadales; family Xanthomonadaceae; genus Stenotrophomonas; species Stenotrophomonas maltophilia_AW. The sequence continues at coordinate 158,806 of NZ_RAUX01000009.1, read as the reverse complement.
CGACGGCCGCCACTGGGATTGACCTGAGCCCCCAGGAATTCGATGGCCACCGTTCAAGAGACCGCCTATCCGCGACTGAAGCCCGATCCCACCGCCAAGGAGCTGGAGGAGATCTACACGCCGACCCCGGCTGAACTTTCCTTCGTGCGGGACATCACCACCCAGCCCACGACCCAACTGGCGGTGCTGATCCACCTGAAGCTATTCCAGCGTCTGGGCTATTTCACGCAATTGACCGAGGTGCCGGAACGCATCCGGCAGCACATCGCCCAAGCGGCCGGCCTGCGTCGCGCCCTGAAGCTGGGCCGACTGGAATCCTACGACACCTCCGGCGGCAAGCAACGCCACGTCACGCTGCTGCGACAGTTTCTCGGCGTGCGTCCGCTGGGCAAGGATGGAACGGCCTGGCTCGACACCGTCGCGATCGCGGCGGCACAGACCAAGCATGTCATTCCCGACATCGTGAATGTCCTGCTCGAAGAACTGGTGCACCACCGCTACGAACTCCCTGGCTTCCGAACGCTGGAACTGGCGGCCATTCGTGCGCGCGAGCAGGTGCATGAGGGTTATTTCCGCAGCATCGGACAAGCCCTTGCCCCCGATGTGTGCAAGCTGATCGACGAACTGTTGTCCGCCAAGGAAGGATCGCGCTACACCGGCTGGCATACGCTCAAACGCGAGCCGGGCCGCCCGACCAACAAGGAGGTGCGCACCTACCTGCAGCACATCCGCATGCTCCAGCAATTGGCCGAAAAGCTGCCGCCGATCGACATCCCGGTGCCCAAGCTCAAGCAGTTCCGGACCATGGCCCGGGCCCTGGACGCCAGCGAGCTGGCCGAACTGACCGAGGACAAGCGGTATGCGCTGGCCACGATCTTCATCCGCGCCCAGTACGCCAAGACCCTGGACGATGCCGCCGAACTGTTCATCAAGCAGGTGCGCAAACTGGAGAATCTGGCCCAGCAGAAACTGATTGCCTACCAGCTTGAGCATTCCAAGCGGGCCGACTACCTGATCGGCCAGCTCAAGGATGTCCTCCAGGCGTTCCAGTTGGACGGTACCGACAGCCAGCGGGTGGATGCCATCGGCGACAGCCTTCGGGCCGACATCTCGCTGCTGCTGGCCGAATGCGACGAGCACATGGCCTACGCCGGCAAGAACTACCTGCCGTTCATGCTGCAGCCCTACGGCACCGCCAGGCCCTTGCTGCTTAATTGCCTGGAGTTGATGACGCTCCGGTCCACCACTCAGGACGCGGGCATGGAGCCGCTGATCGCCGCCGTACTTGCATTGCGCAACCAGCGCCGCGAATTGATCGAGGTGGCCTCCCTCGGGTTGGACGTGGACAAGGATTTCGAGTGGCTGTCCAAGGCCTGGCGCCAGCATGTGTTCGGCAAGAAGGCCAACGCCCTCGGGGCGGGGTGGATGCACCGCAAGTATTTCGAGTTGGCGGTCCTGGTCCAGGTCAAGGACGAGTTGAAGTCTGGCGACCTGTTCATTCCGCACAGCGAACGGTTCGACGACTATCGCGAACAGCTGATCGACGAAGCCACCTTCAGCCAGGAGCTGGAGGCCTATGGCGAGGTCTCCGGCCTCCCGACCGATGCGGAGGCCTTCGTCTCCAGCCTGCGCACCGAACTGGCCGATCTGGCCAACGCGGTCGACCAGCGATTCCCGGAGAACGTGCATGCGGACCTGGTCGAAGGGCGACTGGTCTTGCGCAAGGCACGGCGTCCCGAGGTGTCCAGCGCGATCGCTACCGTGGATCGCCTGATCACCGAGCGGTTGCCGGCCACCAGCATCGTGGACGTGCTGATCGACACCGCGCAGTGGCTGGCGCTGCACCGTCATTTCCGGCCCTTTTCCGGAACCGACGCGCAAGTCGACGACCTCCCCAGGCGGGTCATCACCACGCTGTTCTGCTACGGCTGCAACCTGGGTCCGACGCAGACGGCCCGGTCGGTCAAGGGGTTCAGCCGGCGCCAGATCGCCTGGCTGAACCTGAAGTACGTCGATGAAGGAACGCTGGAAAGGGCGATCAACGAGGTCATCAACACGTACAACAAGTTCGATCTGCCGGGGTTCTGGGGCAGTGGCCGCAGCGCCTCGGCCGACGGCACCAAATGGAGCGTCTATGAGGACAACCTGCTGTCGGAGTACCACATCCGGTACGGCGGCTACGGCGGCATCGGCTACTACCATGTGTCGGACAAGTACGTGGCGCTGTTCAGCCACTTCATTCCGTGCGGCGTGCACGAGGCCATCTACATCCTGGACGGCCTCTTGGCCAACACCTCCGACATCCAGCCGGAAGTCGTCCACGGTGACACGCAGGCGCAGAGCTATCCGGTTTTCGGCTTGGCCCACCTGCTGGGTATCCAGCTGATGCCGCGAATCCGGAACATCAAGGACCTCACGTTCTTTCGGCCCGAACCCGGCAAGGCCTACCAGAACATCCAGGCCTTGTTCGGCGAGAGCATCGACTGGGCGCTGATTGGCACGCACCTGCACGACATGCTGCGGGTGGTGGTCTCCATCCGGCTGGGCAAGATCACGGCGTCCTCCATCCTGCGTCGATTGGGCACCTACAGCCGGAAGAACAAGCTGTACTTCGCCTTCCGCGAACTGGGCAAGGCGGTCCGGACCCTGTTCCTGCTGCGTTACATCGACGACATCGAAATCCGCAAGACCATCCAGGCCGCCACCAACAAGAGCGAGGAGTTCAACGGGTTCGTGAAATGGGTGTTCTTCGGCGGGGAAGGCGTGATCGCGGAGAACGTCCTGCACGAGCAACGCAAGATCGTGAAGTACAGTCAACTGGTGGCCAACATGGTCATCCTGCACAACGTGGAGGGCATGACCCGGACACTGGCCGAGCTACGGAAGGAGGGGATCGAACTGTCGCCGGACATCCTGGCCGGTCTGTCACCGTACCGGACCAGCCACATCAACCGGTTCGGCGATTACACCCTCGATCTGGAGAAGGAGATCGCGCCCTTGGACTATTCCAGCAAGGTGCTGGAGTGAAGAGTGGACAGGCGCGACCGATTTTTTCGGCTTTTTTGAGCTAATAGGCCACTTCGTGGCCTCAGCAGCGTAATCTTGTACAGAAGCAAAAGCAGAGCCACATCAAAGGCTTAAAGCGGATTCGGCTGTTTCTGTAATGATTCCCTGCCGACCCTCATGAATGACTACGGCAGCAGGGAATTGCAGAGTGCATGACTTTCGCAGGTTGAGTGGAACGGAATCAATCGAGGTCGAACATCCCCCATGTGCGGGGCTCGCCTTGGCCGGTCCGGAATGCCGGGCCCGACGATTGCAGGGTGTCGGCAATCACCAATGCAACATGTGCTTCGGATCGAACAGCACGCACGACACTGCCATGATGATCACGACAAGCACCGCGAATCCTGTGGCAATGGCGCCTCTGAGAAATCCAATTCGGATGAGGATGTGCTTCAACAGGGCCACCTCGCCAAGCAGCAGGACAAAGAGAAGTCCTGCTTGTGCTGCGGCAAGCAGCGCATAGACCAGTGCCCAGCACCCCCATGCGATGGCCGCCACGCGAATGACGGACGCCGGAACGTCCATCAGCAGCCCCACCACGATCAGCATCGTCACCGCAATGGTGATCGTGCGCATGTTCTCAGCCACGTTCTTCAACGTGGCGCCTTCCCGCGCCAATCGATCGACCTCAAGGAATCTCGCCGCGAGTTTCGATTCAAACAGCCGTATGCGCTTCATGGTTCTACCCAGGTGAAGGAGGGGTGGCTGGAGAGGACTGCACACGCACTGGTGCAATGGACTACAGACGCGCAACCACCACCGGCAGCACGGCCCGGCGGCAGCCCCGACGTCATTGGGTGGCCCGGTCTCTACCGATGGCTACCCGCCGTGCTGGAACCAAGGTGGATGCTGTCTACCTGGATTCCCGGAACTCGGTTGGCAGGCAACCCGCCCAACGCTTGAATGCGCGGCGGAATGCACGGGCGTCGGAGTATCCAACCGCGTCTGCAACTTCGGCGATGCTCAACTCTGAGTTCAGCAGGAGATCGCGGGCCCGCTCATACCGGGCCTCATCGCGGAGTTCCCGATAACTCGAATCCTGGCGATTGAGCCGGCGCCTGAGCGTTCTCTCGCTTACATTGATCAGGCTTGCGAGTTCGCTCTGCCGGGTGGTCGTCTCGATGTCGCACCGCAGGTGGCTCGACAGCGATTCGACAATTTCATTGCGCACGCCCCGCATTGGCAGCAGCGTGTCGAGCTGGTCGCGTACGATCTTCGAGTTGATCCGGTCGAAGCCTGGCAGCCGCACACTCAACCAGTGTGAGTCGAAGGTCAGGCGGTTGATCCCTGCATCAAAGCGCACCGGGCACTGGAAGAACCGCCGGTAGACGTCCGGATCGGAGGGCTTGGGTAGGGAAAAGTCGACCCGTAACGGCGCAAACGAGGGGCCAATAAGGTACCTGCTGACGGCGACGAACCCAGCGAATGCATCCTCCACAAGAACGGATTCCAGCTGGATATCAAAGCGCCGGAATCGGACCTCCATCCGGATTTCACGACCCGCTTCCTCGATCGTGTGAATCAGCATGGCGCCGATTGCCTGCTGGTGGCTGAGCCCGTAGTTCAGGGCTTCTCCATAGGTCTCGCAGGTGAGCATCGCCAGGCCGGGAACACCCCAGGAGATGGGTGTCTGCCGGGCTCCCAGGGCGAGGCCCAATGCAGGTTCGTCCAGCAATCGTTCTGCGCGCATGAACAGCTTGCGCATCTGTCTGTAGGACAGCCTTACATCTCTCATCGAGAGATCGCGGTACGTAAAACCAAGCCCGCGGCACAGCTCTTCCGGCGAGAAACCCCGTTCTTCAACAAGCCCAAGGATGGCCCTGGCTCCGGTCGGCACGATTTCTGCGATCTGCGATTCGTGCGTTGAGCCTGGATCATCGGAGGCGTTCAGAGACGTCGCATCCAACGCGAGTTCCTCACCGGGCTCACGCCAGTCCATGGAGGTAGGCAGATTCTTGGAGATGGCAGCCATCACGTTTTCGAAGGGGCGTTTCGCAGCCCCCATAGTCATCCCGTGGGGGACTGATTTCAATGCAGGAGACCGCGCGTGGCCTAAACGGCCCCCCGCGTGTCCGGTAATGCTCCCGTTGGGTCCGGACGATGATCCAGCGTCGAAGTGACTGACTGGCTTCAGGTGGAACTGCTTTGTCCGGATGGCCGCTTTGAGTGCGCCGCCTGTCCCAGATGACCTGTACGAGCCCCGGCATGTCCGGAAGTGTCCTGTTCGTGGTCCTGGTGTCCCCCTAAATTTACGCCGCCTGCAGACCTGACCACACCGCGCTGGTCTGTGGAACCGACCACCCATACAAGGAATCGAACGTGAAAACCCATATGACCTGGTCATTGGTGCCTCGTCTCAGCGCGCTGGCCATTGCCCTGTCCGCGATGACGGGATGTTCCGATACACCAGAGAGCGGGACGGCAGAAGCCCGTACCGCGTATGTCGCCTCCGTTCGACAGGCTGCTGGCGATCAGCGCGCTTACATCGGCACCGTGCGTGCCACGCAGCGAGGACAGCTGTCCTTCCCGGTCTCCGGAAAGGTCTCCGCGGTACTTGTTGAATCGGGTGACGTTGTACGCAAGGGACAGGTGCTTGCTCGACTGGATCCGGTCCCCTTTGCAGCGCAGGAGGCGTCCGCTGCCGGCGACGTCGCACGCGCGCAGGCCGCACTGGACGAGGTCCAGCGACGCGTCGAGCGACTGGATGTTGCGCAGAAGGCTGATGCGCTCAGCCCGGCGGAGATGACCGCCGCGAAGGCCGAACTGGCGGCTGCGAATGCGGCCGTCCGCAATGCCCGCGCGCAGCACGAGCTCGCCGGCTGGTCACAAGGGGAAGCCACGCTGAAGGCAACGTTTGACGGAGTCGTGGCTGCCCGAAACGTTGAGGTTGGACAGTCCGTGGGCCCGGGCGCTGTCGCCATCCAGGTCGATGGTGCGGGCCGCGAGCTGTCTGTCGCAATTCCGGGCACAGCTCCCCTGGCTGTTGGGCAGGTGGTCAATCTGATCAGCGGCTCGGATACCGTGGCGAGCAAGGTGCTCCGTGTCGACGGCCGCGTTGATGCAGGCGGCGTGCGTACCGCATACATCGCAGTGCCAGAGGCGGCGACCGTAGGCTCGACCTGGTCAGTCCGGATCACTGGAACAGATACAGGCCCAGCCAGGCTTCAAGTGCCATTTCGGGCTGTTCTGCCGTCTGCCGTTGGCGGCAAGGGTCAGGTGCTTCGGCTGGCAAAGGATGGCAAGACGACCGAGCTGGCGGAAGTAGATCTGGGCCAGTATCACGGTGACTGGATCGAGGTGAGTGGGCAGATTTCAGCCGGTCAACGCGTCGTGGTTGCGGGTGCCAAGGCCATCCGCCCGGGTACGCAAATCAAGCCTGTCGACATGAAGATGGGATCAGAACAATGAGCCTCTCCTCATTCTCACTGGCGCGTCCCCGCCTGACCTTGCTGGCGATCGTAGCGATCGTCCTCACCGGCCTCATTCTGGCGCTGGACTTCCCGTCCACCGAAGAGCCCCCCATCACCATTCGCACGGCGACGGTACTCAGCTTCATGCCGGGCGCCGGCGTGGACCGGGTCGAGCAGCTGGTCGCTCGCCCGATCGAGGAGAGCATTCGTGGCATGCCGGAGGTCAAGCGGATCCGGACGACTGTCCGTCCAGGCTTTGCGTTCACCTACGTTGATCTCTATCCCACCGTGGAATCGGAGAAAATTCCAATCGTGTGGCAGCGGTTGCGCTCACGCATGGGGGACATCCAGAGCCAGCTTCCCGAGGGAACGATTGGCCCGGTCGTGGACGACGAATTCGGTCGGGTTGCGGTGATGACCATGGGCCTGACCGGCGATGGCTATAACGCAGGCGAGCTTCGGGCAGAAGCCCGTCGCCTGCGCGATGAACTGTTCCGGCTGCCCGGGGTGGAACGTGTCTCGCTGCACGGCGTGAGGGACGAGCAGGTCCAGATCATCCTGGACGTGCCTTCCCTGGCTGCGCGTGGGCTCAACCCTAATGTGATTGCCGATGCGGTTTCCAAGCGCAATGTCATTGCGCCGGCGGGCTACGTCGAGATCGGAGGTTCGGAGATTACGCTCAACGTGAGCGGTGACGCCGACAACCCCTCCCAGCTGAAGAGCACGCCGATACCGCTGCCGAAGGGTGGCTCGGTGCCGCTGGGTGCCCTTGCGCGAGTGGAACGGGTGACCCAGGACCCGCCGATGACGGGTGCATTCGTGAATGGCACGCCGGCCGTGGTGATAGCGGTCTCCATGGCGCCAGGACTCAACGTGGTCAGCTTCGCCGATCTGCTGCGCGGCGACGTTGAACGGCTTTCGGAAACGCTGCCGGCCGGCATGCAGCTTGTCCAGATCACGGATCAGGCCGAGGTTGTTTCCACCCAGCTGCTGCGTGTTGCCAAGGTTTTCCTGGAGACCCTGGCCATCGTCATGGCGGTGGTCGTGCTGTTCCTTGGAATGAGGACCGGCCTGATCGTCAGCGCCATCGTGCCGACCACGGTGCTGGGGACGATGGCAATCATGAAGATCCTGAACATCGATCTGCACATGATCTCGGTGGGTGCAATCATCATTGCCCTGGGTCTGTTCGTTGACAACGCGATCGTGGTTGCCGAGGACATGGAGCGGCGACTCTCGCTGGGTGAGTCGCCGGACCAGGCTGCCGCTCACGCAGGCAGCACGATGTTCGTGCCGCTTCTGGTTTCTTCGCTGGCGATCATCCTCGCGTTCATGCCGCTGGCCATCTCCAGCACGGAAACCGGCGAGTATCTGCGCAGCCTCGGCATCGTGATGGCCATCGCGCTGCTGTTGTCGCTGGTCATCGGCGTTACCCTGATTCCGCTGCTGTGCAAGTACTTTGCCCATCACCATGCCGAACTCAGCCGCACCGCACGCGCGGTCGAGCGGCTGACGGGCTGGTACCGCGGCAAGGTCCGCTGGATCCTGGGGCACAAGGCCATCTACATCGGCGTAATGGTTGCACTGCTGGCAACCTCCGGCTGGTTGTTCACCACCGTCCCCAACGAGCTGATGCCGCCGTCCGAGCGCCATCAGCTGCAGATGGCCATCGAGCTGTCCCCGGATTCCAGTCCGGCCAATACGATGGCGGTTGCTCACCAGATCAGCAAGGTACTGGCGGACGAGAAGCTCGTTCCGGAGATCTCCAGCCACGCCCTGTACATGGGCGATGGTGGCCCACGCTTCATTCTGGCACTGAATCCCCCTACTCCTGCAGGACACCGCGCGTATGCCGTGCTGTCACTTGCGAAGGGCGTCAAGCATGAAGCGGCCATTGAGCGGCTGCGTTCTGTGATGGCAACACACTTCCCGGATGTGCGGGTGGAGCCCAAGCGGTTCTCGATGGGGTCTTCGGATGCCGGCGTAGCGACGTTCCGCATCTCCAGCAGTGACGGCGCACATCGGATTGCCGCCGAGAAGCTGCTGCGCACACTGCAGGACTCGCCGGGGATGGTGGATGTATCCAGCGATGCCGAACGCCAGGTTGTCCAGCTTGATGTGGACGTCGATCAGCCCAAGGCCCAGGCCGCAGGCATCAGCAGCGCGGACATCGCCAAGAGCATGGACATGCTGCTGACCGGCGCAACGATCTCCCGTTATCGTGAGGGCGACACCGTTCTCCCGGTCATCCTCCGCGGAGAGGCGGTACTGCGCACGGATATCGGCCAGCTTGAGGCACTCCCGATCCAGAAGGCGGATGGCAGCGGAAGCGTGCCTCTGGGCCAGGTGGCCAAGCTTCGGTTGGCGCCGCAGCTGTCTTCAATCCAGCGAGTGAACCAGACGCGCGCGGTCACCGTGCTTGCAAAGAGCTCCGAGCTGACGGCCCAGGGGATCGCGGACAAGGTGGAGCCACTTCTTTCCGAATTCCGCAAGCAGGGCGTGCGGGTTGAACTCGGTGGCGAGATCGAGGAAAGCAAGAGTGCCAACGAAGGCATCGAGAAGCTGCTCCCGCTCTGCCTTGCTGCCATGTTCCTGTTGTTCGTATGGCAGTTCGAGAGCATCCGCAAGAGCCTGATCGTCCTGGCGAGCATTCCGTTCGTAGTCATCGGCGCGACCTTGGCACTCAAACTGAGTGGCACCAGCCTGACCTTCATCGGAACACTGGGGCTGCTCGCACTTGCCGGCATCATCGTCAACAACGCGATTCTGCTCATCGATGCGATCGACGAAGGCCAGCGCGATGGCTTGCCTCCTCTCCAGGCTATTGAAGAGGCTGCGGCCAAGCGCCTGCGCCCCATCGTCATGACCAAGATGGTCTGCATTCTCGGCCTTGTCCCGCTGCTGCTGTTTGGCGGTTCCATGTGGACCAGCATGTCGATCGTGATGATCGGCGGCCTCGCCCTTGGAACGCTGATCACGCTGGGTCTCATTCCAGCGCTGTATGCCGCGCTCTACCGCATTCACCCGACCGAGGAGGCATGATCATGTCTATTGGAAATCGAGTTGCCTGCCTGTCGATTGCTGTGCTTGTGGCCCTGTCTTCTGGCTGCGCCTCTGTGGCCCCCAGGACCGAGATCCCTGACGCCGCAGCCCGGCATCATGTGGGCCAGGCCCCCACGCCGGCGGCGCTGGACGCGGATGTCCTGCCCGGGACGCCCAACAGGCAATGGTGGAAGGACTTCTCCGACCCCAACCTGGATGCGCTGGTCAGCCTGGCCATGCGCGGGAATCATGACCTGAAGTCTGCGCTTGCCGCCGTGGTGGAAGCGCGCGCAATGGCAGGCGCAGCGCGCAAGGACTATCTGCCGAGCGGTGCGCTGCAGGTCAAGGCCGAAGCCATGCAGTCCGCCCAGATCGAAGCGGATCCCTATCGCCAGGATCTTCCCCGCCCCCCTTCACAGAGGCTGCTCTCTGCCGGACAGATGTTCTCCTGGGAACTGGACCTGTTTGGGCGTATTGGCACCGCCGCAGCCATGGCCGATCGCAAGGCCGATGCGGCGGCGGCTGACGCGAGATCAGCTGCCGCAGTGCTCCAGGCCGAGGTTGCGAAGAACTACTTCCTGCTCAGGATGGACCAGATCAACCTGTCCTCTCTTGAGCGGGAGGTTGATCTGAGCAAGGCCCGCGTTGTGCGTGTGAAGGCCCGATATGCAGCAGGGCTGGTCGATCGCAGGGAGGCGCTTGCGGTCGAATCCGAACATGCCGAGCTGGTGGCGCAGGTGGCGGCAACCGCTACCCGGCTGCAGGCGGACAGGGCCGCATTGGCGGTTCTTGCGGGCCGCTCGCCGACCGCGCAGGATGACGCCTGGGAGGCGTTGCTGGCCCCGGCTCCACTGCCGGCCCCACCGGATCTTGCATCGCTTACGCAGCCGACCGACCTCCTGGCGCGGCGGCCTGACGTCGCCAAGGCCGATGCACTACTGCGAGCAAGCCTTGGCAACGTCGTACTCGCCGAGCGCGCGCACCTTCCGCGCCTCACGTTGAATGTTTTCGGCGGCATCCTTGCACCGTTCGGTTCGCTGGGCGATTCCAGTGCAAAGCGCTTCTCGGCCGGCCCGGAGCTTCAGTGGGAGTGGCTGAGCTTTGGCCGGAAGAAGGCCAGGGAGGAAGCCGCTCGCGCCGGGAGTGATCAGAACTGGCATGCCTTCGAGCAGACCGTGCTGACGGCGCTGAAGGAGAGTGAGGACTCCCTGCATGCGTGGACGAGTTCCCAGGTCAGGATGCAGCAGGCAGTAAATGCCGAGGCACTCAGCAGCAGATCTTCGTCCTATGCCTCTTCCCGCGTGGACGCCGGAATCGAACCGAAGGATGCCGGCCTGCAGCAGCAGGCGCTGCACGAGAAGGCGCGCAGAGAGCTTGCGGCGGCACACGCCGGACTGCTGATGGCCCACGTGCAGGTGCAGCTGGCACTGGGGGCATGGCAGCCCGAGAAGGGGGACCCGGAGATTGAAATCGGCAGGCCCTCCCGGAAGAGCGCCGAAAGCGAAGCATCCGCGGCGCATCACTGACTGGCCCGAACGGCAACCCGCCAGGCCGTACCGGCCTGGCGGATCGTTCGTCGCCCGCTACATGAGGAAAACTCTCTTGAACGCTACCCACAGTTCGTCCGTGCGTGTGCCCGGCATACTCATCCGCGAAACGGCAGCGCTTATCGTCCGCAATGGTCGGTCTTCGGTGACCGTCAGTGAGATTCTCGAATGCTCGGGCGTCAGCCGTGGCGCGATGTTCCATCACTTCTACTGCAAACAGGATCTCATCGATGCCACTTTCGCCAGTTGGCTCCAAGGATTCAGTCTGGATGTAGAGCAGAGGATGCGTGCCAATGGCCTCCGGTATGGTGCCTTTACAAATGCTTACGTGGAATCTGTCGTGGAAGGCTGCAGGCGGCACGACGTTGCAATGCTCTCGGCCCTGATCATTCGCCTGGACCTGGCGCAATTGCCAGCGTTGCAGTGGATCGAGTGGATGAAGAAGAAGCTGGCCACCGAGCCGTCCGAGGCCGACGATCCCGCGCTGAAGTCTGCGCGTCTCGCCGCCGATGGTCTGTGGCTTGGCTCACTGTCCTGCCCTGCCCCAGCCAATGAACCGAAGATCGACATTCAAACGCCGCAGATCCCGGTGCAGCGCTATGGCCACGGTCCGTCCCATCGCCTTGTCTAAGGGCGATCAGGACGCGCGGTCGCGCGCTCACCGAACAGCAGGGATGCAACCGTGCCATGGCTAGAAGAACCAAGGAGGATGCACACGCCACGCGTGAGAGGATCCTCGATGCCGCACTGGTGTGCCTGCTGCGCCATGGGCCCGCGGGCACAACGCTGGAGCAGATCGCCACCGAGTGCGGCCATTCGCGCGGCGCGATCTACTGGCACTTCGGGTCCCGTCAGAACCTGCTGGGTGAACTCTCCGCGCGAGGGCGGCCAGATGCACCCGAAGGACTGCGGGAAGCCGCCATCCGGCAGTGCAGTGACCCGTTCAAGCTTCTGTTTGTGGACCTGGTCAGGGTCTTTGATCACACGCGCCGCACCCCACGCGTTCGCCGAACGGTTGAGCTTCTGCTGCGTTCTGGTGCATCACATGAGCTGGGCGGCATAGACGACGTGCTCGCGGCGTGCGCGATGCCGGAGGTCCGCATGCTGGAGCTTGTATACCAGCGTGCAGGAGCACTGGGCCAGCTCCGTGAGGGCGTTGATACAGCCACTGCGGCGCGCAGCCTTCATGCGATCGCGGTCGGTGTTCTGCTGGGATCAATCCTGGAGCCCGGCATCCTCGACCTGGAGATGGGCGGGGCCCGCACCGTGGAAGACCTGCTCAGGCTGCACATGGCTGTTCCCTTCGCGGCCGCCGGAGCGTGGCTCAGCCCATGTGTGGGCTGAGCCGGTTCCTCATCGATCCACTTCGCCGAACACAATGTCGTAGGTGCCAATCATGGCGACGACATCCGCCAGCATGTGGCCCCTGACGATTTCATCCAGAGAAGAGAGATGAGCGAAGCCGGGAGCACGCAGGTGCACCCGGAACGGCTTGTTGGCGCCATCGGAGATCAGGTAGCAACCGAACTCGCCCTTGGGCGCCTCGACCGCTGCGTAGGTCTCACCTGCCGGCACCTGGTAGCCTTCGCTGAAGAGCTTGAAGTGATGGATCAGCGCTTCCATGTCGGACTTCATTTCCTGCCGGGACGGTGGCGCCACCTTGAAGTTCTGGACCATCACCGGGCCGGGGTTGGCGCGAAGCCAGTCGACACATTGCCGGATGATGCGGTTGGACTGCCGCATCTCCGCGACACGGCACAGGTAGCGGTCATAGCAGTCACCGGCGCTGCCGACCGGAATGTCGAAGTCAACGGCATCGTACTTCGCGTAGGGGCGCTTCTTCCTCAGGTCCCACGCCACGCCCGAGCCTCTCAGCATCACCCCGGTCATGCCCCAGTCCATGGCCTGCTGCGGGCTCACAACGCCAATGCCCACCGTGCGCTGCTTCCAGATTCTGTTGTCGGTGAGCAGGGTTTCGTATTCATCAATGCGGTTCGGGAACTCGCGGGTGAAATTCTCGATGAAATCGAGCAGCGACCCTTCTCTCGCGGCGTTCAGCCGCCGCAGCTCCTTTCCCTTCTTCCAGCGTGACTCCTTGTACTTCGGCATCTGGTCAGGCAGATCACGGTACACACCGCCGGGCCGGTAGTACGTGGCATGCATTCGAGCGCCGGATGCCGCCTCGTAGCAGTCCATCAGCTCTTCGCGTTCCCGGAATGCATAGAGCATCACGGCCATGGCGCCCAGGTCCAGCGCGCCCGTCCCGATGTTCATGAGGTGATTGAGGATACGGGTAATCTCATCGAACATCGTGCGGATGTACTGCGCCCTGATGGGCGCCTCGATTCCCAGAAGGGTTTCAATCGCACGTACGTAGGCGTGTTCATTGCACATCATGGATACGTAGTCCAGCCGATCCATGTAGCCGATGGACTGGTTGAAGGGCTTAGACTCCGCCAGCTTCTCGGTACCCCGGTGCAGCAGGCCCACATGCGGATCCGCGCGCACAACGGTCTCGCCATCCATCTCAAGCACAAGGCGCAGCACCCCATGTGCCGCAGGATGTTGGGGGCCGAGGTTCATCACGTAATTCCGGATCTCGGTATCCCGGCGATCGTCGCGCGTGGGAGCGGGACCGCCCGCCATCGTCCTCTTTGTATTCATCCAATAGCTTCCGTAGACCGAACGCATTCAGCGGAGGCGCTTAATGCTGTCGGCGTCGATGCTACTTTGACCCGCAAGGCGCGATATGGACTGCTTGGTCTGGAATCTGGGGCTTGGGGCTTGGGGCTAGAGTCAGGCCTAAGCACTTCGCGGCTCGCACACGAGCTATCTCGACGACAGTGCGAGTGCCGAATCCGGACAGCGGCAGGAGGCCTCCGAGGTCGCTTTGGTCCAAGAGCGGACATCCGCCCTACCCCCGATAAACATCCCTAATCCATCGGCCCCAAAGGTGCGATGCTATGCCAAGGTCGGCAGCACGATCTGGCTGAACGCTCCGCGCACCAGGCTATTGACCTTAAACAAAGCTTCAACCTTAGAGTTGCTTCGACGCTCGGATTTACTGCATCCGAGCCTTAACGCGTAGAGCTGCTGAGCGGATATCCGCCAGACAGCACGCCACTCTAAGGAGCATGCGATGAACACCCCGACTCAAGGCCGCGATCGTCCCACTGAGATGGTCGCTATTGAGATCACTCAACCTGGCGGTCCCGAAGTGCTGAGTTCGACGACCCGTCCCATCCCTTCGCCCAAGGCAAATGAAGTCCTCATCAGGGTGGAAGCGGCTGGTGTGAACGGCCCTGACATCCTGCAGCGCAAGGGACTCTACAACCCGCCTCCCGGCGCATCCGACATCCCAGGATTGGAGATTGCGGGTGAAGTGATGGCTGTGGGCGCCAATGTCATAGATCACGCAGTGGGAGATCGCGTTGCGGCATTGCTAACCGGTGGCGGCTATGCTCAGTACGCCGTGGCTGACGAGCGCGTCACAATCAGCATCCCAGACGGTCTGAGCATGATTGAAGCCGCTGCGCTACCCGAGACGTTTATGACAGTGTGGCTTAATCTGTTCCAGCGAGGGCAGTTCAAGGCTGGTGAATCGGTTCTGATCCACGGCGGCGCTTCAGGTATCGGAACGACCGCAACCATGCTCGCCCGTCAGTTGGGCGCATCTACGATCATCACGACCGTCGCATCGAAGGCGCATCAGGAGGCTAGCCTGCGCCTGGGAGCGGATGTCGCCGTGAATTACCTCGAAGATGACTTCGTTGCCGCGGTAAAGGATGCGACAGATGGCGCTGGAGTTGATGTGATTGTGGACATCATCGGCGGCGACTATGTGGCCAGAAACTACGAAGCGGCGGCCATGAACGGTAGGATTCTCCAGGTCAGCGTGCTGAAGGGTCCAGCCAAGGAACTCAACCTGTGGCCCATGCTGGCCAAGCGGCTGACTCACTCTGGCTCGACCCTGCGCTCGCGGACCCATGAGGACAAGCAAGGCATCCTTTCCGAGCTGAAGCAGAACGTTTGGCCGCTGATTGCCGAAGGGCGTGTGAAGCCTGAAGTCTACAGCACGTTCCCGCTGGACAAAGCTGCTGATGCGCATAGGTTGATCGATAGCGCAGAGCACATCGGCAAGGTTGTTCTTGTAAACAGGTAACGGGACCGCTCGGTGCATGCCACACTGCCCCCTTGGCCTTCTTCCACGCTGCGGCCATACCGTGGTTGAAGGCCTCGGGGCTGCAGGTGCTCATGATTCGGTGGAGTGTGAATCCGGAGATGGGGCACGCTTGCTACAGCAGCTTAATGTGGGTGTTTTCGACTCACACCGGCAATTGGGCTTGGCCGGACTAAGTGCATCCCCTACCCTTGCACAGGGTTCATCGTTTCCAGAAGCTCGCATCTTTTGATGGAGCGAA
This sequence comes from Stenotrophomonas maltophilia, assembly GCF_013464485.1. Classification (GTDB taxonomy): domain Bacteria; phylum Pseudomonadota; class Gammaproteobacteria; order Xanthomonadales; family Xanthomonadaceae; genus Stenotrophomonas; species Stenotrophomonas maltophilia_AW. The sequence continues at coordinate 143,320 of NZ_RAUX01000009.1, read as the reverse complement.
TCCTAGCGGACTAACGCCGAATTCGTTTCGTGGCCGGCGCTTTCCCGACGTCCACCAATTGGGTCCTCGACAGCACGTGCCGGGCGTTGGTTGCGCAATCCATATCCTGTGGTTTGGCATCGATCTGCGCAATCAGTTCCAGCAAGTGCGCCTTGTTCTCCGTGAGTTGGGCCTGCAGTTTCTCGATGTCCTTGATCTTTCGCTGTAGTGTTCCGAGCAACGTGCCGTGCTCCCAACTTGCGAGGTCGCTCGGAAGCAGTACGCGCAGCTCATCCAGGCTAAACCCTGCTTGCTGTCCGGTGGCGATGAGCCTGAGTGCGAGTACCGCATCCTCGGGGTAGCTGCGATAGCCGTTGTCTTGCCGCTCCACCGCCTTCAGCAAGCCGATGCGTTCGTAGAAACGGATTCGGGATGGCGCCAAGCCCGTGCGCTGGGCCAGTTCTCCAATTTTCATGTTAGGCCTGCACCAATTGATAACGGCATTTGACATTAAACATTACTTCAAGGTTAGCCTTGTGCCGTCGCGCTATCAAGTGCAGTTTTGAGGAAGCCTTAACAATGCAGACGATCCTCGGGGCCAATGGCCAGATCGCCACCGAACTTGCCCGGGAACTCCGGCACACCTACACCGGTGAGCTGAGACTGGTGAGCCGCAATCCCCGTAAGGTGAACGACACGGATGCTCTGATGCCAGCCAATTTGCTGGACGCCGAGCAAACGCTGAAAGCTGTCAAGGGCAGCAGCATCGTCTACTTCACGGCGGGCTTGCCGCCGGACACGAGAATGTGGGAGACGCAGTTCCCGACGATGCTGAAGAACGCACTGGATGCCTGCCGTTCGGAGGGCGCCAGTTTTGCCTACTTCGACAACACGTACATGTACCCGCAGGACGCGCGACTGCTGACTGAGGACGCGCCCTTCGCGCCAGTAGGTCGCAAAGGCGTCGTGCGCGCAGCTATGGCCTCAATGGTGCTGGAAGAAATGGCTCGCGGTGCGATCCCTGTATTGATCGGTCGCGCCCCTGAGTTCTATGGCCCCGGCAGGACGCAGAGCTTTACCAACGCACTGATCATCGACAAGCTCCAAGCTGGAAAGAAGCCGCGCGCACCGGTGCGCGATGACACCCTGCGTACCCTGATCTGGACGCCTGATGCGAGTCGCGCTCTTGCTGTCCTGGGTAACACTTCTGATGCTTTTGGCCAGACATGGCATCTGCCGTGTTGTGACGACCGCCCCACCTACAAAGACTTCGTCACAATGGCCAGCCAAGTTTGGGGGCGCGAGCCGTCCTACGGAGTCATCAGCAGGTGGACGCTGGCCGCTGCCGGACTTTTCTCCAAACTCGTGCGGGAGATCCAGGAACTGCTGCCGCGCTACGAACAGGACAATATCTTCGACTCCACGAAATTCAAGCGAAGGTTCCCGGAGTTCCAAGTCACGACCTACAGCCAAGGCTTGGAGCTAATTCGAAAGGACTTCTCCCCTCAGTAGCATGCTCGACGGCCGGCGCAGAACCGCTGGACGCCACCTGGCGGACTTTTGTCCGGCCAGGTCGCGATGCTTCCAGCTGCGAGTCCCGTCTGTGAATACCAGGTGTAGTTCTTCTACTTCACGGAGAAGGCGCCCTGCTCTTCCCAAGGGTAAAGGCGATGCCCAATTCGGCGATCTTGCCGAAGGGGGCATGTAGCAGCCCCGGCAGATTCCAACGCCCCTGCACAAACACGCCCTTGGCTTGGCTCATGGAGCGGAAGCCTTCGACACCATGATAGGCGCCCATGCCGCTCGCACCGACGCCGCCAAAGGGCAAGTCGTCTTGTGCCACGTGCAGCAGGGTGTTGTTAATGCCCACATTGCCCGAAGTCGTGCGCGCCAGCACTTGGGCACAGCCTTGATCCTCGTTGCCGAAGTAGTAGAGCGCGAGCGGCCGCGGTCGAGCATTTACATAGCCGATGGCTTCATCAAGGGTGGTATAGGTTCGCACAGGCAGGACCGGCCCAAAGATCTCCTCCTGCATGATCAACGCCTCGTCGTCGGGGTTGATGACCAGCGTTGGTGCCAGGATGCGCTCGCGTACCGCTACGTCGTCAGGGCATTGGCCGATCTCAAGTACCTGCGCCCCCCGATTGCGCGCGTCATTGATCAGTCCGCTCAGGCGCTGGTAGTGACGTGTGTTGATGATCGTCGTGTAATCGGAACTGTCCAGCCCGTTGGGGTAGAAGCGCCTGACCGTGTTGGTGTATTGATCGATGAATGTTTGCAGATCGCTTTCATGGACCAGAGCATAGTCCGGTGCCACGCAGGTCTGACCGGCATTGGAGAGCTTCCCGAACACCAGGCTTCGTATCGTGCGATCGTTGACGTGACCACGCGCGATGACTGCTGGGCTCTTTCCGCCCAACTCCAGGGTCACGGGGACCAGGTTGTCGCTGGCAGCGCGCATGACCTTGCGCCCAACCTGCGTGCTGCCAGTGAATAAGAGGTAGTCAAATGGCAGTGCGCTGAACTCGGCCCCGACTTCGGGCCCACCTAGTATCACGGCGACCTCATCTTCTGCGAAAGCTTCAGCGAGCACATCGTGCAGCGCCTGACTGGCTCGTGGCGTGAGCTCCGAGGGCTTGAGCATGGCGCGATTGCCCGCAGCCAATGCAGTGGCGAGCGGCACCAGCGTAAGAGACAGGGGGTAGTTCCACGGCGACATTACCCCTACAACTCCCAGCGGTTGGTACTCAACATAGGCGCGACCAGAGCGGTAGGCAAACTGCACGTGGCGGCGTTCACGCTTCATGAAGCGGCGAAGGTTTCTGAGCAGGTAGTCGATGGCCTGGATGATGCAGGCCAACTCCATCAGGTCGGTTTCATGCCTTGAGCGATTGCCGAAGTCTGCACTGACTGCATCCTTCAGTTCCTCACGATGTCGCAGCACTGCAGCGCGTAGTCGATGAAGCCGTGCCTCACGCAAGGAAAGACTTGGCGGACCATCTTGCAGGAAGGCAGAGCGCTGTCGACTCAATACGTCAACCATTTCAGTACTTCCTTGAGCGAGCGTCACGGCGATCACTCCTTGGCGAGAGGCTTGGGTGCGTACAGGACGGCTTGGAAGTCGGGAACGTACTCATACTTGAGCATCTTTCCCAGCTTCAATGACGAGATGAAGCCTGACAGGCTGCCATCGGTCAGCGTGAGCTTGACGGCATCGCGGCTGGACGTACTGGCTTGGCTCAACTGGCGCGCAGTGGTGTGCCCGGTCTGGAGATTTCCTTGCTGGTCAAGATTCGTGAAGTGGTTTGTCACGAAGGTCTCTTTGCTGGAGCCAACATTGAGCTTGCGCGTTTCCAGGGTTACATCCAGCGCCTGGGTCTAGCTGTCGAAAATCTTGACGACAACGTCCTTGTCGCTTTCGTTGTAGTCGATTCGCGTCAACCACTTGGGCAAGTTGTAGCCAACAACGCCACGGACACGCGCCAGTTCGGTGTCGACCGGCAATTTAAGTACATAGCCCCAGAAGTCATCTGAAAAGGATTGACCCATTAGGGAGAGCGGTCCCCAGCTGGTAGAGCCGGGCTTGCTGGTGACGACGGACAGCCCAATCTCGTTATAGCTATCGTTGTCGCAGTACTGATAGGAATAGGCGGTCAGCGCGACCACGCCACGTCCGGGCCACACTTGCAGGGGCTGGACCTTCTCCAGGACCTTCGGCGGCATCAGCTCACGTAGCCTGTTCAGATCTGCGGTGAAGATGACAGTGATGCGGCGGTTCTCGTAATAGAAGTTGGGAGACCAGCTCTTAAACCCAATGTTCACTTTTTCCTTGGTGATGCCCTTGAACCAGCTGAGGTCGGTGTCAGGCGCCTCCGCGGCAATGACCGACAGCGGTGGGTTGGATCGATAGCGGTCATACAATCCCCCCTTCACCACGGGAACATCGTGATCGCCAATCTTGATTAATGTCGTCTCGGCTGCTTGAGCAAATGCTGCGGCAGCCAGCAGGCCGGCGCCAAGGATGGGAGCTAGCGTTGCGGTTCTCATGTCTATTGCCCTGAAGGCGGAGGGGGTGCCCTTGAGCATAGGATTGAAGTTAACTTTAAGGTCAACCCCTCCCACCTCTCCTCTCTTTTGGGTCGACTTCGCCCGCGTCCAGGCCGTTCCCCGCCGCTCGCGTAATGAGGGCTTAGCGCCAGGTTGCGCTACTGGCGTGTCATCAGGTCGATTTGGGCTTGCGGGCAGCTCTCACGCGATGAGCAGAATCTGATGCATGCGGCGCTGGATGAGCGTCAAGGAGCTTCATCAGCCTTGCCATGTTATCGGTACACGAGATGCCGTTGGGACGCTGACTGACACCGTCGATGATGCTGATCAGGCGTGCCTCGCTCTGCCGGAGCTGCCGGATCAATTGTCGAATCTCCCCTACTCTTGCGGTCAGTGATTCGACCAAGCCCTCGTGGTCCCACTTTGCCTGGCCAGCCGGCAGGAACTGCCGGATCTGATCCAACGAGAATCCAGCGCGCTGCGCGCTATCGATGATCTGCAGCACGCCGGCGGTCTCAGGCGAGTAAACGCGGTAGCCATTGTTGCCCCGAGGGGCAATGCCGATAAGCCCCTCTGCCTCGTAGAACCGAATGCGCGAAGTGCTGAGGCCCGTAGCCTTGGCCAATTCTCCGATCTTCACTTTCGCCCCCTTGACCTTAAAGTCAGCTTTAAACATACACTCATTTGACCGCCAGCGTGGCAGCGTTTGCGGTGCGGACGGGCAGCCCATGGCCGGCCATCGCCCAGTTCGCGGGGTTTCACTCGCGAACTGACAGTCATACCTATCTTGGAGAGCGAGATGAGCTACGTAACGACAAGCGACGGCGTCGAAATCTACTACAAAGACTGGGGCCCGAAGAACGGCAAGGTCATCTACTTTCATCATGGCTGGCCTCTGACCAGCGATGACTGGGACGCGCAGATGCTGTTCTTCGTGAACCAGGGATTCCGCGTGGTGGCCCATGATCGACGAGGGCATGGTCGATCCACGCAGGTATGGGACGGACACGACATGGACCACTATGCCGATGATGTGGCTGCCGTGGTGACGCACCTTGGCGTTCAAGGTGCCATGCATGTCGGCCACTCAACGGGCGGCGGCGAGGTGGTCCGCTACATTGCCCGTCATGGGGAAGACAAAGTGTCCAAGGCGGTCCTGATCAGTGCAGTCCCCCCGCTGATGGTCAAGACTGCCGGAAATCCCGAAGGCACTCCCAAGGAAGTCTTCGACGACTTCCAGGCTCAGCTGGCCGCCAACCGTGCAAAGTTCTACTACGACGTTCCTGCAGGGCCGTTCTACGGATACAACCGCCCAGGCGCCGAACCCTCTGATGCCGTGATCTGGAACTGGTGGAGGCAAGGGATGATGGGCGGGGCCAAGGCGCACTACGATGGCATCGTCGCATTCTCGCAGACCGATTTCACTGAGGACCTGAAGGGAATCACGATCCCCGTATTGGTAATCCACGGGGATGACGACCAGGTTGTGCCGTATGCCGACTCCGGGCTGCTGTCTGCCAAGCTGGTGAAGAACGGAAAGCTCAACACCTACAAGGGCGCACCGCATGGCATTCCGACCACGCATGCCGATCAGGTCAACCAGGACCTCCTTGATTTCGTGAACAGCTGAAAAGCTGGGGGTGTCGCACACCCGTGCAGTCAGGTTGCATACGTGACAGCCGTGTACGCACGGCTGTCCGCTTGAGGGGTGCACCTGCCCAATCCGTCCCTTCCAGTCACTGCATGCGACATTGCACTTCTAGTGCCTGCAACCGACATGATGGCTGGCGCGCTTCGAGGATGAGCGATGACCAAGCGAGTACTGAACGTCGTTACAAATGTCTCCCACTTTGAGAACCCTGCGCATAGGACAGGGCTTTGGTTGTCTGAACTGACGCACGCCTACGACGTGTTTGCTCACCACGGCTACGAACAAGTTCTGGTGAGCCCTCAGGGCGGCCTTTCGCCGCTGGAGCCCCGCGCGCTCAAGTGGCCTCTACTGGATCGTTCAGCTCGAAACTGGTTGGAGCGTCCCGATCAGATGTCCCTTCTGGAGAGCACCCTCAGCCCTGCCCAGGTGGATCCAACGATCTTCGATGCAATCTACTTCACCGGCGGGCACGCGGTGATGTGGGACTTCCCAGAGTCGTATCCACTCCAAGAGATCACTCGCATCATCTATGAACGAGGCGGCATTGTTTCGGCGGTCTGTCATGGATACTGCGGCCTTCTCAACACCCGGCTCAGCGGGGGCGAACTCCTCGTCAAGGGGCGGCGAATCACCGGGTTTTCCTGGACAGAGGAAATCCTGGCGGGTGTTTCCAAGGAGATGCCTTACAACGCCCAGCAAGAAATGTCTTGTAGAGGTGCACTCTACGAAAAGGCAGTTCTTCCGTTCGTGCCAAAAGTTGTAGTCGATGGAAGACTTGTAACGGGGCAGAATCCGCAATCAGCCAAGGTGACAGCCAAAGCAGTAGTGGCCGCGCTAGATGGCAACAATTAGTTTTCAAGCCTGTTCTGCATTGGCCAGCCTCGGCGCAGGAGTCAAAGCCTTGGGGAGGAAATCGCATATCCACCATACGTGGTTGCATTCCGACGCTTGCCATTTCCTCGGATGGGGGGTTCTACCCCGATATCACGGACGGTCTAAAAGAGCTGCAACCTTCTGATCCTGCCTGGCGACCCTTCGCCGCATCCTTGGGTTGTGGCGTCGCTCGATGTAGTCAAACACATCCACTCTTGCTGCATCCAGTGTCGGGTAGCTCGTTCGATAGACTCGCTCACGCTTGAGCAGCCCAAAAAAGCCTTCGCAGGCCGCGTTGTCGCCGCAATGCCCCACAGCGCTCATTGAGCAGATCAGCCCGTTAGCCGCGAGATATCCTTGGTAGTCACCGCTGCGGAACTGACTGCCACGATCCGAATGCAGGATCACCTCATCGCTGCCTTGACGCTGCCAGACCGCCATCTGCACCGCCCGGATCACCACCAGGCGCTCGTTGTCGACCTGCCGGGCGCTCACAGGGCGCTTACTCCACTCGTAGTAGCCGCTGGCCGATACCTTCAGGCACCGGCACATCAGCCGGATCGGAAACTCATCGCGGCAACGTTCGATCACCTGATACCTCAGGATGATCCCTTTGCAAAGAACGTCGCCGCTTCTCGCAAAAAATCCCGTTCCTTCTTCACCCGTGCCAATTCACGCTTGAGTCGAGCCAACTCTTCGTCCCGTGGCGTTCCGGCGCCGCCGAAAGCGGCCGCTTCTGGATTCTGCGCCTCGCGCTTCCAGCGGGTTAGCAGGCTGTCGCGAATTCCCAGCTCCCGGGCCACCTGGGCGCAGCTGATGCCGGGCTGGCTCGCCTGCTCAACCGCACCGCGCTTGAACTCGGCACTGAACTTCCTACGCTTTGACATGAACACTCCTCATGGCCTGAATCGGCCTTCTTGTAAGTGTCCGTGAAAACGGGGCTGAACCCGCGCCGCCCCGCAGATCCCAATGCAAATTAACGTGATGCATCACGGCTTGACCGCAAGTCCCCGTTGCCCCCCCCGGTATAGCTCCAATCCTTAGCTGACCAATCCTGCACTTCTCGCTCCCACTGCTTGGCAGCATCGCCCGCTTCTAGGTCATCTCTCTCGTAGAAATGACACAGCTGCTCGTCTCCTGCCTGTATGTCGAGTGGCTGAGGGCACTGCCCAAGTACGCCCACCGCGAACGGGCTCGCCCCTCCCCTTTTGCTGGCAGCAATGTCGCATCCGCCTCGCTTATGACCCAGCCGGCCGGATGCCGATAGTCCGCAGGCATCCATAACCAACATCGCCGACAGCCTTGCAGCGCAAGGATCCGGCCCACTGCGCCATATGCAACGATTCTGAAAATGTTGAATGTGGTGACGGCATCGCCCCTAATGCCTTGGCATCGCGCACAACCGGGCGTATTCCTGTTCGTGCCACCGAAAAAGGGTGGCCGAGGCCTCGAAATCCTCGGTTGTGCAAGAGAAGTATGCGCTTGCCAGCCGGCACCACGCTCTGTGGTGCCGGCTGGCAATCCGTCGGCCGGCTATGGCGGGCGGTGCGTGGGGGCCTTGTGCCCGCCGGGAAGATTGCACACCGGATTTCGAGCCCCGCACCGCCCGCCACCTTTATCGGTGGCGGCTTCTGCATGCACTCAAGGAGCCCAGCCATGACCCAGCATCACTCCCCTACCCCTCACCCCATCCACGACGCGCCCGTCAACGGCCCCGCCCTGGATCCCAATACCCTCATTGCCCTGCTGCACAGCATCGGCTCCGGCGCCGCGTCCGATGGCCAACCCTGGCCGGAGCGCCATCAGCTGCCCGGCAGACGCCTCGCCCTGGCCGATACCGACTGTTCGCTGGCAGGCCTTCGCGTGGTGATGGAGATCTTGCTGGCCGCGCAGCGTGCCCGTGAGAACGGCGAACTCGAGCAATACGTCGGTCCGCGGGTCTTCGAAGGCCTGATCATGGCCGGGTTGGGCCTCACCGCGCACGCCATCGATAGAGTGCGGCCGGAGGGCTGAGTGTCCGGGTGCCGCTGGGCGGCCATGGCGCTGTCCATGGCCGCAGTGGTTGCGGCGCAGTGCCAGTGGCCTGTGCCACCCCTACCCTCGCCTCTCGCGTTCCAGGCGATCCCTGGCGATCGCTTCTCAAATCTGCGCCGCCAGGCGATCCAGTTCGTGGACGCTCGGCAATGGCAGGGATTCCACTTCGTGGAACGGAAAGAACACGGCAGCTTTCAGGTTCACTGCAGAGGCGTTCCGGTGCTGTGGCTGGAGAATCGCCCAGAGCACGTGCTGATGCAGACGTCGCTGGATGCGGAGCAGCGGGCGCCCGAAGTTCTGCAGTTGCGGGCGTTTCTTCGATGGCAGTTGCAGCCATTGGACTATCTGGAACAGGTGCTGATTGGCGTGCCGGAGCCTGTTCTGATGGATCGGGTGCTGGGGAAGCTCGCTGGTGGAGTGCCTGATGGGGTGCGATGCGTGAAGGGATAGCCGAGCATGGCTCGGCTCTACAAGGGCGCTGCAACGGGCGGTTCGGGCTCGTGTATGGAGCCTTCAAGCAGTGCGACGTAGGTGTCCAGGCGTGTGCGAAGACTGATCAGCATCCAGCCCAGCAGGTACAGCAGCACCATGGCGAAGATCAGTAGCGCGCCGACCAGAGTGACGTCGAATGCGCTCGCCCAGTCGCCCCATTTCCATCCGCGGAACTGCAGGAAGAGGGCAATCAAGAGTGGGAATGGCCCAAGCCGTTGCAGGCCACCATACATCATGCCCATACGCTCGATCATGTTGGTGCGTAGCGTGCTTACGTATCGGAGGCGACGCTCGCGCTCGATGCGAGGAAATCCGCGAAGCTCGGCAACTACCGCCTGCCAGTGAGCGAAGTCACCATCCATCTCCTGGGCGTGCGTCAGCCGTGGCTGGCTGAACTGTCGTAGCCCCCTCCCGGCGGCCAGGATGCCTCCGATGATGAAGCCACCGATCTCGATTGCCAGACATGCGACAACCACCTGCAGCACCATCTGGACTGGCAGCCATCGATCAGGAATCTGGCCGCAGAGAATGCCGATGACCGCGGCGGCAATGCCGATGCGAAACGACCACCTTTCCAGCGGGCCCGCCTTCGGATAGATGCTGTGCTCCACCAGCCCCTGCACCCGCTGGTAAAGCCAGTGGAAGCTCAGTTCCTGCTGCTTGGTCTGGTCCGGCGAATCGAATCCGCCCCCTGCCTGCATTTCCATTGCATCCCCTGCCCCGCCGGCGCGGATGCCGGCGGCATTATCGTAGCCGAGCCGTGCGACGGATGCTCAGCGTACGGGCGCGGAATCCATAGCTTTGATCAGGGCCGACTTTCAGGTGGCGCAGCCATCCTGCTTCGAGGCACGGGCACATCACGAGGCGCTTTCAGCGGAACGGGGCACTCCTGCCCGGCGTACCAACGGTAGGCCCACGAGGCGAAGCGAAGATGGTCGGCGCGCGTCTCTGCGCCGTAGAGATACCGCAGAAACACCCCGTCCATCTGCATTTCTGCTAGATAGGTTTTCCGGTCGGGTCTATCGACTGAGGATTGAACTGCCAGAACGCGGTGGCCGCAGGGGCCTTCAAAACGCAGAACAGGCGGGCGCGATGTCCCATGCCTGGACAGAATCAGTTCGAAGCCATCCCCTTCATCAATGACCCGGTCGTCGGGAAGAAGCAGCATGGACGCTGGCAGCGTTGTGCCAACGCTCACCAGCAGGCGGATCGAGTTCCACGGCGTACCCGCTGCCCTGCCAGGCCCTTCCTTTACCCGGCCGTCACTGCGCGATAGATGGACCACCACGGCGTTACCACCGGCCGCGTCGGCACCGGGGCGCTGCAGATACGGGCGTACCCGCTCATGCACCACCGGCTCTGGCGCAGGTCCTTGGCACGCGGCAGCGAGGGCCACGAACAGCAACAATAAGGTGCGGGGAGTATGCATGCTCATATCGTCTTCGCTTGACTATTTCGTCGGTGCACGCCACGCGGGCCACGCCTCGCCAATCAATCCCAGCGCAGATTTCAGGAATAGCAGGGCGATCACCGCGCCAGCCACGATATCCGGCCAGCCACTTCCGGTCAGCGCAACGCCACCTGCAGCCACCAGCACACCGATGTTGGCGGCGACATCATTGCGAGAGCACTCGAAGGTGCTTTTCATGTTGATGTTGAGCGCGCGGAACCGCCACAGCAGAGCCAGGCACACCAGATTGGCCACCAGCGCGATGGTTCCGAACCCCAGCATCAAGCCGCTGGAAGGCGGCACGCCGTGGATCAGCTTGCTGATCACCTCCACCACGATGAAGACAAAGAAGGCCAGGATCAGCAGCCCCTTGGCGAGGGCCGCACCGGCCTCCCAGCGCGCCCCACGGTTCACTGCCCACAGGCTCAGGCCGTAGACGATCGCGTCGCCCAGCATGTCCACTGCATCGGCCTGCAGGGCACTGGAACGCGCCACGATGCCCGCGCCGAACTCGATGAAGAACATCGCCAGGTTGATGACGAGTACTGCCGCCAGTACGCGCCGCTGCGCACTGTGAAGGGCCAGCGCTTCCAGTTCCTGGCGCTTGTGGCCGCAGCAGTGGTCCATGGGTGCCTCCGGCCAGGCTGCGCCCGGGCTTGAAAAAGGATGGGGCAACCGTTATCAACCCTGTAGCCCCTACAAGGTCAAGCCCATGCCCAGCCACCTCACCATCGGCCAGCTGGCCCGCCAGACCGGCACCAAGGCCGAAACCATCCGCTATTACGAGAAGATCGGCCTGCTGCAGCCGCCGCTGCGCTCGGAAGGCAACTATCGCTACTACGGCGCGCAGGACCAGAGGCGCCTGTCGTTCGTGCGCCGGGCCCGGGAACTGGGCTTCTCCATCGAACAGATCCGCGAGTTGATTGCCCTTGGTGAACAGCGGGAGCACGAGTGCAGTTCGGTGGATGATGTGGTGAAAGCGCACATCGCGGACATCACGCGCCGGATCCAGGACCTGCAGGCGTTGCAGGGCGAGCTGGAGCGGATGATCGGCAATTGCCCGGGCGGCCGCGTGGCCGACTGCAGGGTGCTGGAAGCCCTTCAACCGCAGCCTGCCGCTTGACCTTGTAGCTGCATCAAGGTTTACAACGCCGGGCTCCTTCGCCACCGCGCGGCCTTGCCGCCCTGACGACCCATGACCCTGCTGCCCCATCCGCTTGCCCTGGCGCTGAGCGCCGCCCTGCTGTCCGCCGTTGCCCCGGCCAATGCGCATGAACCGCCAGCCGCGCACGACGACCACCACGATGAGGCCGTGGAGCTGGATGCGGTGGTCGTGCAGTCGACACGGTCAGGGCGCCGCGTTTCCGACGAACCGATCCGGGTAGACGTCGTATCGCAGGAAGAGATCGAAGAGAAGCTGCTGATGTCGCCGGGCAACGTCTCCATGCTGGTGGCCGAGACGGCGGGTGTGCGGGTGCAGAACACCTCGCCAGGCATGGGCGCATCGAACATCCGAATCCAGGGCCTGCGCGGCCGGTATACCCAGCTGCTGGCCGACGGTCTGCCGCTATACGGCGGTCAGTCATCGTCCATCGGCCTGCTGCAGATTCCCCCGGCCGACCTTGGCAGTGTCGAGATCATCAAGGGCAGCGCGTCGGCGTTGTACGGTCCAGCAGCGTTGGGCGGTGTGGTGAACCTGATATCGCGCCGGCCCAAGGAAACCGCCGAGGCCGAAATGCTGCTCAATGCCACCAGCCGTGGCGGGCAGGACGTGACCGGCTACGCAGCCGGGCCCCTGGCCGAGCATTGGGGTCTCTCGGTGGTGGGTGGCTACCATCGCCAGGACCGCCAGGATCTGGACGGAGACGGCTGGGCTGACATCCCCGGCTACGAGCGAGCCACAGTCCGGCCGCGCCTGTTCTGGGAATCTGAGAATGGAGTGCGTGGACTGCTGACGGCAGGTGCAACGCGCGAGAGTCGGCTGGGCGGAACACTGCCCGGTCAACGGGCGCCCGATGGGCAGCCCTTCGTTCTCACACAGCGCACGGAGCGCGTTGACGCCGGCGCGATAGTCGATGTTCCCGTACGCGAGAGCGACCGCCTGCAGCTGCGCGCATCGGCCATGTCCACCGATCACGACCACGGGTATGGCCCTGAGCAGGACAATGACACTCATCAGACCGGGTTTGCCGAAGTGAGCTATGCGTCCGGCGTAGGCACCACCAGCTGGCTGGCGGGCATCGCCGCGCAACAGGACCGGTTCCGTTCCGCCCGATACCCACAGTTTGATTACCGCTACACCGTGCCCGCCCTGTTCGTGCAGGCCGAGCAGGCGCTGCGCGATGACCTTACGCTTTCCGGCAGTGCGCGCTGGGATGACCACAGCGCCTATGGCGGGCATTTCAGCCCCCGCGTGTCCTTGTTGTTCCGCCCTGACGAGTGGACCCTGCGCGCGTCGATCGGTAGAGGCTTCTACGCACCTACGCCCTTCGTCGAGCAGATCGAGGCCGCTGGCCTGTCACGCCTGGAGCCGCTCACCGGCCTTCGCGCGGAAATCGCTACAACCGGATCCATCGATGCAGGCTATGTGCATGGCCCCTGGGAGCTGAACCTCAGCGTGTTCGCATCGGACATCGACCATGCGGTGCGCCTGGTGGAGTCTGCGAGCGCGCCGGGTGAACGCGTGCGGCTGGTCAATGTGGAGGGCGTCACCCGCACCCGTGGCAGTGAACTGCTGCTGCGCTACCGCTGGCAGGACATCACGGTGACCGGCAGCTATGTCTACACCGATGCGCGCGAACCTGGTGAGGAAGGCGCCGGCCGTCGCCCGGTGTCTCTTACCCCTCGGCACAGTGCTGGCCTGGTTGCCATGTGGGAGCAACATGAGCGTGGCCGCATGGGGCTTGAAGCCTACTACACCGGCATCCAGGCGCTGGATGACAATCCCTGGCATCGACGCAGCCGACCGTATCTGGAAGTGGGTGCACTGGGAGAGATCGTGCTGGGAAGAGTCAGCCTGTTCCTCAACCTGGAGAACATTCTCAACGTCCGCCAGAGCGGCTACAACCCGATGCTGCGGCCTCGTCGCGCCGACGATGGCCAGTGGACCGTGGATGCGTGGGCGCCGCTGGAAGGGTTTGTGGTGAATGGCGGCGTCAGGATGAAGTTCTAGGATGGCAATCAAGTTCGTGGCAGTTGCGGCCATTGGACTACAGGGCCCAAACACTGTCCTTGTGGCCTTCCACTGTGCGCTTCTTCGTGCGCTTGGCCAGCTGCCAGAGAATGATCGCCGCCACAACAGCGGTGACGTCTACAGCCGCCCCGGCACTTGAATGGTTCCAGGTGCCCGGAACCCCGGCCAGCGCAGCGAGACTGCCGAGCGGGATCAGTGCCGTCACCACGGCGCTGACGTACAGCAGCTCATAGGCCGAGCGCGCAGCCCCGCGCAGGAAGGCCCAGCCGACGGCCAGCAGGAAGACCGCATAGTAGATGCCTTCGTGCCATGCCGGCACATTCGCAACCAGCCCGGGAAGCCACTTGGTGGCGGCCAGTGTTGCCGAGATGCCGGTGACACAGCCCAAGGACACACCGATGGTCAGCGATCCCAGCACGCGCGTGGATCGCTTCTGCTCCGGCAGGTTGGCATCGCGTTGCTTCTTGCGCCGTGACTCGATCCATAGCAGGTTGCCGGTGTAGAACACGATCGCGCCGCCAAGCCCAAGCAGCAGGTACATCCAGCGCACTGGGTTTCCGCCAAAGCTGCCGAAGTGAAGCATGAAGAAGGCATTGACCGCCGTATCCCAACCGCCCATGTGGCCGGGGAGATCATGCGCATCCACCTCGCCGGTGTAAGGATCCAGATGAGTGCTCATGTAGGTGCGGGCGCGGGTGCCGTAGCGGATATCCAGGCCGGTGACCCGCCCCTCGACCACACTGCCCTTCTGCTGGAAGCCCAGGCTGTAGACCTCGAAACCTGGCAGCTGTGCCTCTACCTTTTCCAGCAGTGCCGGCGCAGGCAGAGGCTGGGCGCCCGGAGCGGGCCCGGCGTCATGCTCCTCGCCCCATTGGATGCCGTTGGGGTAAACCACCTTGTCCTGGATGTCGTAGATCTGATCGTGGAACGCGAATACCACGCAGGTCACGGCCATGATCAGGTGGAACGGCAGGCTGACAATGCCCAGCGCGTTGTGCACATCCAGCCACATGCGCTTGATGTTCTTGCCTACCCTTACGGCGAAGAAGTCTTTCACCAGCGTTGGCAGCAGCACGATGACGCCGGAGATCAATGCCACGGCATACATCAGCGCAATGATGCCCATGATGGGGCGCGAAACCGCATCCGGGAACGGCAGGCCGACAAACTGGTGCAGCGTATCAACAAGTTGCGCCACGGGCGCCTTGCGCAGCTGCTCCACCTGAAGCCGCCCCTCCGCGTCGAAGCTTGCGCCAAATTCGGTGAACTGCCGCGGCTTGTCGCCACGTACTCGCCAGATCACCCGGGCAGGTGCCTCCGGCGAGGTCTGCACCATCACGCTGTAGTTCTTCGCCGCCTCGGGGTGCGCCTTCAGCACGGCCGCCAACAGGTCCGGCGCGCGTGCCATCGGCACGGGTGCAGACAGTGTTGAAGGCGGTGTGGCCCATCGCTCCAGCGGCTTCTCGAACATGGTGATCGAGCCGGCATAGAAGGCAACGAACAGCATCAGGCCAGCAAGGATGCCGACCCAGATGTGCACGTCCTTGTAGACCTTGATGATGTCGTTGCGGATCTTCATGTGAGGTCTCAGCCCAGATGGCTTCGCGCCAGCCAGAGCGCGCCAAAGGCCACAGCGTTGGCAGCACCCAGCCACAGCCAGGCGCGTGCGCTGCTACGGAAAAGGAAAACGAATGACAGGATGGGTGCCCACAGCAGCGCAACCAGCCACATGTTGAACTGGGCCTTGCCACCGCCGCCATCAATGCCGCCGGGCCCGAACCAGGCAAAGAGGCCGGACAAGGCCAGGGAGAGCCCGAAGCCCAGCAGTACGCCGGCGCAGATCTTTCCGAACCAGTGCCGGCTCTGCAACTTGTCAGGGCTGGCCATGGGCACCTCCACGCTTTCGTGCGCGCCAGACACCCAGGAAGGGCGCGGCCGACCAGACCAGCATCAGGATCGTCAACCAGGTGAAGAAGGCCGCACCGCTTCCCATCAAAGACAGGAACAACGCCAGCGAGACCAGCGACAAGGTGCTGCCGGGAATCCATTTCCCGCGGACAGGCCAAGGTCCGGCGCGCCGCCACTGCTGCTTCGGTGACGCCAGATAGAACAGCCATGCCCCAGCCACACCCGTGGCTGAAGCCAGCAACGCTATCACGACTGACATTGTGGAAGTCTCATACGAAAGCCCCGTGACCTGGCTGGCCGGTCACGGGGCAGAAGGGTTACCAGGTGAACCGGGCGGTGGCCGTGACGGTGCGTCCCGTGCCGAAGAAGCACGAGGAGACACCGCTGCACGTGGTCACGAAACGCTTGTCGGTCAGGTTGCTGACGTTGAGCGCGAACTGCGTGCCGACGCTTCCGATCGCGCCCACGTCGTAACGGATGGCCGCATCCCACATCGTGTAGGACGGAATCAGGTAGACGTTGGCGCTGTCACCGTAGCTTTCGCCGTTGTAGCGGACGCCTGCGGCAAGGCTCAGGCCTGCGAGTCCCCCGCCCTGGAAGGTGTAGTCGCCCCACAGCGCGGCAGTCCAGTCCGGGACCATCGCCAACTGCTTGCCCTGATAGCCGTTGTTGCTCTTGGTGACTTCCGAGTCCATCCAGGATGCGGCGCCGATCACGCTGAAGCCATCCAGCGGGGTGATGCGGCCTTCCAGTTCCACGCCGCGCACGCGACCTTCGCCATTCTGCACCTGGCACTGGCTGGACCCGGTGGTGCCACAGGTGTTGTGGCTGGGATCCGGATCGTTGGTCAGGATGTTCTGCTGGCGCAGATCGTAGGCCGAAAGCGTGATCAGGCCATCGAATCCAGACGGCTGATACTTCACGCCCACTTCCCACTGCTTGCCGGTGATCGGGTCGAAGGGCGTCCGGTCGAAGGACTGGGTAGCCGTGCTGCCGGCCGGCTGGAACGACTCGGCGTAGCTCAGATACGGGGTCAGGCCGTTGTCCGCCACGAACAGGATGCCCGCGTTGCCGCTGAAGGCTTCGTTCTTGATGCGGCTGGGCGTGCGCGCGCCGTAGCGGTCCGTGGCGACGGTGTACGACTGCGTCCAGGTATCGTCCTTGGTCCAGTCATAACGGCCACCCACGGTGAAGCGCCACTTGTCCAGCGCGATCTGGTCCTGCAGATAGGCGCCGGTCTGGCGGTTCACGCCACCGGAATAACTGATGCTGTTGGTGACCGGAACATAGCGGGTGTAAACGGGATTGAAGATGTCGATCGGCGCCGGGTCACGCATCGCACCGCGCGCCGCATCCCAATCGGCCTTCTGCCAGTCCACACCCACCAGCAGCGTGTGTTCGGCCGAGCCGGTCTGGAACTTGCCGGTAATGCGGGTGTCGATCGTGTCGCCTTGGGAGTCGCCCTCGCCCCAGGTCGCGCGCCGCTTCTGGGTGCGTCCGTCCGGGTTCAGGCCGCCATTGGTCACCACGGTGCGGAAGGTCGATTCCACGTTGGTGCGGCGGGCGCCCTGGCTCAGGGTCCAGTTCTCATTGAAGGCATGCTCGAACAGCCAGCCGGCCGTCCAGATCGTGCGGTCGTAGGTGTTCCAGTTCGGTTCGCCAATGAAGGTCGTGTTCTTCATGCGCCCATAGGGGGTGGCCTTGAGCGTTCCGTCCATCGGCAGGAACTGGTAGGTCGAGCCGCCGTCGTCGCGCTGATAGAGGCCCAACACCGTCAGACGGGTGCGCTCGGCGATCTGGAAGGTATAGCTGGGAGCCAGGAACCAATGCTCCTGCTGGGTGTGCTTGATCTGCGTATCACCGTCGCGATACAGGCCCACCAGACGACCCAGATGGCGCTTGTCGTCCGACGCTGCGCCCACATCGAACGCGCTGCTGTATTGGCCGTTGCCGTCCAGGCCGACCTGCAGCACCTGCTGCTGGTCGGGCGTGGGGGTCTTGCTGACCTGGTTGACCATGCCACCCGGAGCCACCTGGCCATACATCACGGCCGACGGTCCCTTCAGCACCTCGACGCGCTCCAGGTTCCAGCTGTCCACCATGGTCCGGTTCCACTGGCCACCCTGCGGCGCACGCATGCCGTCGACGGTGACATTGTTGCTCCAGCTGCCGGCATCGAAGCCACGGATGCGGAAGTCGTCGACGCGGTTGTCGATGCCGCCGCTCTCCAGGACAACGCCGGCCACGTAGCGCATTGCCTCGTTGAGGTTCTGCACGCCGCGGGCGTCGAGCTCCTCGCGGGCAATGACCGAAACCGATTTTGCCATCTCGGCAACCGGGGTATCGGTCTTGGTCGCGCCGGAGGTGTGGGTGGTTGTGCGGTAAGCGTTGACCCGTACCGCATCCAGCGTGGTGGCGCTGCCATCGGGTGTCATTGGGGATGAATCTTCAGCGTGTCCAGCCAGCGGCAAGGCCAGCATCAGGACAATGGACACGGACAACAGCGAGCGCCTCGGGGCGCGGGAAGGAGTGGCGATCTTGTTCATTTGGGGGCCTACGGTAGGAAGTGCGCCCTAGGCGGCAGCTGCGGCGGCGTTAATTTCGCGTTAAATAATACCAAATGCAAATCGTTCGCACTAGCATCCGCTTCCACCCCTCCCCTGTCCCGAATGTCCCGTGCCCTCCCCGGCCTGCAGCATCGGCACCGGCAAGGCGGCCAATGCAGGGGGGCTGGCGCCTCTGCAAACCCGGCATCGGCCTGTCGCATCTGCCAAATTCTGCGCGCCGTCAATCGAGCGGCCGCTGGAATCACGCCTTCGCCGCTGATACCGCTGGGAGCTCTGCGACCTGGGACTCCCGCCACATCACGACTTCTGCAACGATTCCGAATACGTTGGAATCAGTACGGCACCTTTCAGGTCCGCTGCAGAGGCACTCCGGTGCTGTGGCTGGACAAGCAGCCACACCACGTGCTGATGCAGGCGTCGCTGCATGCGGAGCAGCGGGCGCCCGAAGTAATGCCTGAAGATGCACGATGTGAGGGGGAGCGATAGCAGAGCATGGCCCGGTTCTACGGGGGCGACGGCTACCGACGAACCGGAAACAACTGCCCAGCCCTGAAAAGGCCAGGGTGACGCGTTGATCATCCGCCTTCGTGAGGGCGGTCATGGATATTGATGAGGAATGCCAATACCATTAGGCCTGCTGCAACTCGATCAATGATGGTTCGAGTGGATTTCTTTCAGGTCGGCAATTGATCCTGACATGGAGGTGGAGGATGTCCATGGTCGCTGGCAGGGTTCCGACGAAGCGCGTGCTCTTCCTGCTCTTGACGATGAATGCTTCCTGCAGCGCCGCGATCCTATCGGCAAGCGCCAGCGAGTCCCGGTCACTTGTACTTGTCAGGCTCTCGCCCGAACAGGGGGCAGTCCTTTCAACGGGGCTGCTTAGAGGGTCACTGAGGCCCATCAACGGTTGCGTGTACTTCGTCGATCCAGGCGGCACGGCGTATCTGGCCGCATGGCCGCATGATTACTCGCTGGCCATGAAGGGCGACGCCCCGATAGGGGTGCTGGATGTGCGATCGGGGAATATTCAGACATTCGGAATCGCCGCTTCATTCGGAGGGGGGCATGCAGGCGAACTCCTGCGCTCAAGCCTTGCTGCGACCATCCCGGCAAGCTGTACGGGGCCGATCATGACGATTCATTTGATGCGCCAGGCAAAGGAACAGCCATGACTCCTCTACTCATGAAGAAATCCAAGCGGGCACTGGCATTTTCAGCCCTCGTTGCGGTCGCATTCTCTCTGCATGGCCGGCCGACATCTGGCAATCCCACTGCATATACCTATTCGCGAGCTTTCAACGTATCCGAGGCGGAAGCAGAATACCGATCATTGAAATCGATCGCTGCTGCATCGCTGGAGGCCAGGATACAAGCCTCTGAACCGGATACATTTGGCGGTTTGTATGTTGAGCAGCAGCCGGATTTCAGGGTCGTAGTTCTGTTCACGAGGAAGCCGGCACACACACTCGCGAAGTACACCCAGGACCCCGTATTCGTGAGCCGCACGTCCGCTCAATCGATCGAGATGCTCCTGGCGGCCCAGGCCGAGGGGGAGGCTCAGCTTCTTGCAAAGAAGGTCGAGTTCGAGTCGGGTCTTGATATCAAGCGGTCCATCGTGACCTTCTACGTGAAGGACGAGGCAGCTGCCAGACGCGCACCTCGGCCACTGCAGGGCGCTGTCGATTTCGTATTGATCAAGGCAGTGAAGGGCTTTACTGTCACCGCCGCAATCTCGGGAGGCCACAAGCTGATCGGAACAGCCTTCAGTTGCACCACCGGCTTCAACGTCTTCGACGCAGACCGTGAGCTTGGCGTCCTCACCGCCGGCCATTGCGACAATGCGCTCACCTATCAGGGCATTGCAGCGCCTCTGGTGTTCCAGAGCGAACAGAACGCAGGCGACTACGATGTGCAGTGGCATAAGGAGCCAGCCAGGGGGCAGCGTCATGCGCAGACAAATGAAATAGCCCTTATCAATGGCCCGTCGCCGACACTCGAAGTAACCAGCGTACTTCCCTCCAGTGCAACGCATGTGGGGGATGTGATCTGCAAGAGCGGAATTAGCGGCCACTATGCGTGCGGGACCATTGAGGACATGAACTCGAGGTCAAACCACAATGGCGCGATCGGCAGGTACATTCGTGCGCGTAGACTTTCGTCAGGCCCCCTCAGTGTTGAAGGCGACAGCGGTGGGCCGGTTTTTTCAAATCATGCAGCCATGGGTGTCATTCACGGCAGGGGGGGGACGGCACGGGATTTGAAGACGACCTGTTCTACATGCCCATCGAGCGGGTTTCGGCACTTGGCGTTTCCGTATTGACGGAAGCCTTCGAAATTACGGGCATCGCAGATCGCACGGAGAATTACTTCAGGCCATTCTCCGTTCCGGTTGCATACAAGGGAGTTCCGAAGTTTCCGATTGAGTTGACGCTGGAGCGCCCTGTGTGCCCGAGCGGGCCCTGCGAACCCGCGACGGAAACGTTGCCGGACAAGATGCCCTCCCCGCTCAACTACACATGGGCCTGCTTCTAT
This sequence comes from Stenotrophomonas maltophilia, assembly GCF_013464485.1. GTDB lineage: Bacteria > Pseudomonadota > Gammaproteobacteria > Xanthomonadales > Xanthomonadaceae > Stenotrophomonas > Stenotrophomonas maltophilia_AW. The sequence continues at coordinate 122,594 of NZ_RAUX01000009.1, read as the reverse complement.
CCCATCGTGCTCTACCCGCCCCCCGTCATCCCCCCTCTGGAGGGAGCGGATTACCCTGAAGGATGCGTCTGGAATCACCGCCGAGCCCGTTGAGTACAACCTGCACTGCAGTGGATGCCCTGACTGCCCATAGCCCGCAACTGTTGATGTGTACATCGCTGGAGCCGCGTGCATGGGGTCTTTGTCAGCCCGGCATGGCCCGGCTCTACATGAGAGCCAGTTCGCGCGCCAGGAACGGCGCCGTCCGGCTGCCCCTGGCACGCGCCACCTGATGCGGCGTTCCCTTCGCCACGATGGTGCCACCCGCTCCGCCTGCACCCGGGCCAACGTCAATCACCCAGTCCGCCTGCGCGACCGCGCGCATGTCATGCTCGATCATCACCACGGTGTTTCCCGCGTCCACCAGACGCTGCAGCTGCACCAGCAGGCTGTCCGCGTCCGATGCATGCAGGCCGGTGGTGGGTTCGTCCAGCACATAGAGCGTGCGCCCGCGCTGGCTGCGCTGCAGTTCGGTGGCCAGCTTGATGCGTTGGGCCTCGCCACCTGAAAGCTCCGTGGCCGGCTGGCCCAGCCGCAGGTAGCCCAGGCCGATTTCCTGCAGCAGCTGCAGCGGGCGGGCAATGGGCTCCTCCTCGCTGAAGAATGCATGCGCCTGGTCCACCGTCATCTGCAGGACCTCGGCGATGTTGCGGTCGTTCCACAGCACCTTCAGCGTGGCCTCGTTGTAGCGGGCACCGTGGCAGGTGGGGCACGGGGCATAGACGCTGGGCATGAACAACAGTTCGACGCTCACGAAACCCTCGCCTTCGCAGGTCTCGCATCGGCCCTTGGTCACGTTGAACGAGAAGCGGCCTGCATCGAAACGGCGACGACGCGCAGCGGGCGTCGCTGCGAACAGCTTGCGCACGTGATCGAACAGCCCGGTATAGGTGGCCAGGTTGGAGCGCGGTGTGCGGCCGATCGGCTTCTGGTCCACCTGCACCACACGTTGAATGGCATCCACATCACCGGCCAACTGGCCTCGGGTGGTTTCGATCACGGTTGGTCCATCCGTGGGTGAGGCCTCTGCACCATCGTCCGCAGGTTCATGCCCCAGATGCAGCAGCATCAGCTCGGGCAGCGCCTGCGCCATCAGGCTGGACTTGCCCGAGCCGGAAATGCCGGTCACTGCGGTCAGCAACCCCAAGGGCACCTGCGCGTCCACGCCCTGCAGGTTGTGGCGGTGGATACCCTTCAATTCCAGCCAGTGCCCGGCGCTGCGCTGGCGGCCGGCAGGCGCAGGCACCTGGTCGAACAGATACCGGGCCGTGCGCGAATCCTTTACCTGGCGAAGGCCATCGGGCTCGCCGCTGTAGAGCACGCGCCCTCCCCGCTCGCCGGCCTCCGGGCCTACGTCCACCAGCCACTGCGCGCGACGCATCAGTTCCAGATCATGTTCGACCACGAACACCGAGTTGCCGCCATCACGCAGCCGGTCCAGCGCGTCGTACAGCGCCTGGCTGTCGGCCGGGTGCAGGCCAGCGGAAGGTTCGTCGAGCACGTACAGCACACCGAACAGCAGCGAGCTGAGCTGCGTGGCCAGCCGCAGGCGCTGCAGTTCGCCTGCGGACAGCGTGGGCGTGGCGCGATCCAGCGAGAGATAGCCCAGGCCCAGTTCGCGTAACTGCCGCACACGCGCCATCACCCCGCCCGCCAGCCGCTGTGCCGCCAGCCGCTTCTCTTCGGACAAGGCCGAGGTCAGGCGGACATCCGGCGCCGCCGCGTGGACGGCGCGACCGCTGGCCGCCCGTTGGCTGCGGTCGCGGCGCGTGGTGTTCCTGCTGGTGCGTTCGCCCCGGCGGTGCGCGCTGAAGTCGCCCTGCGCGATGGGCTCCAGCAGGTCCGCCAGCTGGTCCAGGGGCAGCCGCATGAACTCACCGATATCCACGCCCGCGAAGGTGACCGACAGCGCTTCCGGCTTCAGTCGCTTTCCGTGGCAGGCCGGGCACAGCTTGCCTTCCATGTAGCGGGAAACCCGCTTGCGCATCAGCGCGCTCTGGGTGTTGGCGAAAGTATGCAGCACGTAGCGACGCGCGCCGGTATACGTACCCATGTAGCTCGGCTCGAGCTTGCGCTTGAGCGCGGCCCGGGTCTCGGCCGGGGTGAAGCCGGCATAGACCGGCACGGTGGGCGTCTCCTCGGTGAACAGGATCCACTCCCGGTCCTTCTTCGGCAGCGTCTTCCATGGCACGTCGATGTCGTAGCCGAGCGTGACCAGGATGTCGCGCAGGTTCTGGCCATGCCAGGCCGGCGGCCAGGAGGCGATCGCACGCTCGCGGATGCTCAGCGACGGGTCCGGCACCATCAAGGCTTCGGGCACTTCGTAGACATGCCCCAGCCCGTGGCAGGTACTGCAGGCGCCCTGCGGCGTGTTGGGCGAGAAGTCTTCGGCGTAGAGCATGGGCTGGTTGGCCGGGTATGCGCCTGCACGCGAATACATCATGCGCACCAGGCTGGACAGCGTGGTGACACTGCCCACCGATGAACGAGCGTTGCTGGCGCCGCGCTGCTGCTGCAACGCCACTGCCGGCGGCAGCCCGTCGATGGCATCCACGTCGGGCACACCGGCCTGGTCGATCAGGCGCCGCGCATAGGGCGCAACGGATTCGAAGTAGCGCCGCTGCGCCTCGGCGAAGACCGTACCGAACGCCAGCGATGACTTGCCGGAACCGGATACCCCGGAGAACACCACCAGGGCGTTGCGCGGAATGGAGACGTCGACATTCCTGAGGTTGTGCTCGCGCGCACCGCGGACCTCAATGCAACCGCTGGCAGCGGCGGCACATGACGATTCACCAAAGGTGGGCTTGGACATCTTCGCGATCCTGCAGGCAGTGAGCGGCGCGCCTCGGAGCGCGCCCGATACGTCATTGTCGCTGCTGCAGGGTGAACAGCGCCGTGAGATCCGGGCGCACGACGCCATGCCGCCGGGATACCCCCTGACTAGCCGGCGCACACCCGTACATGCACCGCGTGGCTGATGCCGCGGTGGAACATCTTGGCATACGGGCAGACACGCTCGGTGTTGCGAACCAGTTCGGAGGCCAGGGTTGCATCCATGCCGGGCAGATGCACCACGATCTCTGCCGACAACAGATACAGGCCATCGACCGGATCACGCGCAAACGTCACTGCCACGTCGATGCTGGGGTCGGCCAGCACCAGCCCCGCGCGCGCGGCCACCAGCACCATCGCGCCGTGGAAGCAGCCGGCGTAGCCTGCCGCCAACAGCTGCTCGGGGTTGGTGCCCCCGCCCGGTCCACCCAGTTCCGGTGGCAGGCGCAGGTCCACCGCCAGCGCACCGTCATCCGAACGCACCACGCCGGACGCGCGTCCATGCTGCGCCTGGCCACCGCTGACCCTCACGCGCCCGGTGTACAGCGGGCGCATGTCGTCCCCCTGGTATCGGTCGAGTACGGAAGGCGAAGGAGGCTTCAACTCAGTCATTGCAGGGATCCATGAAACGCGGTCCGGTCGTGGCTCAGGCGGGCTGCTGCTGCAGCAGGCCAGACTGTTGCAACCACGTATCGAAACCCACCTGGCCGGTCCACGCCTGTCCGGCCGGTATCAATGTGTCGGCCTGCAGCGGAGCGCCGAAGTACAGCGCCTGGGCATCGGCCACCACCTGCCGTGGGTCACCGGTCAGTTGCAGGAACCGCTGGGCCAGGGCCGCCATCGACGCGCGCTCCGGCCCGGCGATTTCAACCACGACGTTGGCCGGCGGCTGCTGCGCGATGCGTGCCACCGCATCAGCAACATCCTCGGCAGCGATTGGCTGCACCTCGGCGGTTGGCAGGTGCAGCGTCGTACCGTTGCCTGCGGACTGGATGATGCCCGGCAGGAATTCGAAGAACTGGGTGGAATGAATGATGGTGTATGGCAGGCCCGAATCACGGATCAGGCGTTCCTGGGCAATCTTGCCGCGGAAGTAGCCACTGGCCGCGAGCTTGTCGGTGCCGACCACGGAAAGCGCTACATGGTGGCGCACGCCGGCACGGGCGGCGGCGGAAAGAATGTTGTGGCCAGCAGTCACGAAGAACGAAAGTACTGCCGCGTCTTCGAACGAGGGTGAGTTGGCCAGGTCAACCACCACCGCGGCACCGTTCATCGCGGCGTCAAGGCCTTCGCCGGTCAGCACGTCGATGCCGGTGGAAGGGGCCGCCACCACGATGTCGTGGCCGGCGGCGCGCAGGCGCTCCACCACCTTGCTGCCGATGCGGCCGGTACCACCAATGACGAGGATCTTCATGACATGTCTCCTGGAATGCGGAAGGGGCGGCCGGCCGTGGCCGGGAACGCTGGAATCGTAGGAAGCTGGGGTGACGGGCAGTAGATCCGTGCCAGGACGCGCACTGTTGCCCGGCATGCACCAATGCGATCAGGTCCAGGCAGGCTGTGCCCCCGCTTCCTGGGCGGAGGCCTGATGGTGGGTTTCCCAGTGCGAGATCACATCCAGTTCCAGTGCGCGGACCCGTTGGGTGCTGAAGTCGATGAAAGCCCGTACGCGCTTGGGCAGCTGGCGGCGACTGAGGTAGCACAGGTAGTGGCCTCGATCGAGCGGTGCATGACGGTCCAGGCAGGTCACCACCGTGCCCGCCCGCAGCGCGTCGCGGACCTGGTAGCTGGGCAGCTGGGCCACACCCAGCCCGTCAATGACGGCCTGCAGCGCCAGATCGGCATCGTTGAACACCAGCGCCGCGGCCGGTTGCAGGTTCACCTCGCGACCGTCGATGCGGAATTCCCAGCGTTGCATGCGCCCGCCCGCCAGGCGCCGACCAATACACGCATGGCTGGACAGCGCATCCAGCGATGCCGGCATGCCATGTGCCTGCACATAAGCGGGCGATGCACAGACCACCAGCTGCATCGGCACCAGCTGCTTGGCGATCACCTGGCTGTCTTCCAGCAGTCCATCACGAAAGGCCACGTCGATGCGGTCGCCGGCCAGATCAGGCGCCTGCTCGTCCAGCAGCAGCTCCACCGACACCTGCGGGTACTCGGCGCGGAACGCCGCCAGCAACGGTGCGATCACCCGCCGCCCGAAGCCATGGCTGGCGCTGATCCGCAGGTGCCCGCGCGGTGGTCCTTCGCGCAGGTCGCGCATTTCATCCAGCGCCTGCAGGATGCACGTCACCCCGGGGCTGCACCCCTCCAGGAACAGCTCGCCTTCGCGGGTCAGCGCGGTTGAGCGCGTGGTGCGCAGGAACAGGCGCACGCCGAGCTGGCTCTCCAGTTTCTGTACGCTGCGGCTGACCGCCGAGCGGCCGATGCCCAGGCGGTCGGCGGCGCGCGCGAAGCTGCCCTCGGCGGCGACGGCGATGAAGGCCAGCACGCCGGCGTAGCTGGTGGAAAAGGACGCATTGAGCGCGTCGTGGCCGTCCGCGGCCGGGCAAGACTGCGTGGCATTCATGGGGTGGCAGGCTCCAGGCCGTTGCGTCGTGCATGCAGGTGGGCCCGCGCCAGGTGCAGGCGCTGCCGGCACGCCGGCAGGTCCAGACCCAGCAGGGGCACGATGTCGTCGAAACCGGCGCCCAGCACGTCGTGCAACAGCAGAACCGCACGCGCGTCAGGCGGCAGTTCGTGCAGCGCGGCGAGGAAGGCCTGCCAGACCTGTTCGCTGGCAGGGCCGGATGCGGTGCGCCGGGGCGATGAGGTGTCCATGCCCGGCAGACGGCCGAGCGTTGGACGCTGTGACAGGCCATTGGTGTTTTTTGTGAAACGGCATGCAGCCCGGCGGTGGCCTACCGGCCTGCGCCGGTCGGACGTAGCCTCGCTGCGTCCTCAACCTGACACAGGAACTCCACCATGACCGCTCGCCTGGACTACGCTGCGCAATCCCCGGAACTGTTCAAGAAACTCGGCCTGTACTCGCATGCCGCCCATACCGCCTCGGTCGAAGCGGCCATCATCGATCTGGTCAACATCCGTGCATCGCAGCTCAATGGCTGCGGCTTCTGCCTGGACATGCACGTGAAGGAAGCCACCCTGCGTGGCGAGCGCGCACTGCGCCTGCACCATCTGGCCGCATGGCGCGAATCGACCCTGTTCAGTGCGCGCGAACGCGCCAGCCTGGCCTGGACCGAGGTGCTGACCGATCTGCCGGCGCAGGGCGTGCCCGACGAACTGTATGAGCGCGTGCGTAGCCAGCTTTCCGAGCAGGAGATCGTGGGCCTGACTCATGCAGTGATGGCGATCAACGCCTGGAACCGTGCCAACGTCGCCTTCCGCACCCTGCCCGGCACCCTGGACAAGGCCTTCGGCCTGGACAAGGCAGGCCTGGCCTGAGGCTCACCGCCGCTGCCCGCACAGCGGCCTTCCAACATCGCACAGGAGACCTGCCATGCGCCGTTCTGCATTGGTCCTGTTCGCCCTGCTTCCGCTGTGCAGCGCGGTCGCCACCCCGCCCTCCTCCGCGCCCGAGCCCATCGTGCGTGAGGTGATGACCCGGACCCTGCCGGAACAGCCCGGCAAGGAAGCCCTGATCCTCACCGTAGAATACCCGCCCGGTGGTGCCGATCCGGTTCACCGCCACGATGCGCATGGCTTCGTCTACGTGCTTGAGGGCCGGATCGTGATGGGTGTGGCCGGTGGCGAGGAGATCACCCTGGGACCGGGCGAAGCCTTCCACGAAGGCCCGGCCGACCTGCACACCGTGGGCCGCAACGCCAGCCGCACCAGGCCAGCGAGGTTCGTGGTGTTCCTGATCAAGGACATCGGCAAGCCGGCGGTGCTGCCGCCGCACTGACCACACGGCACCGCCATTCCCAAGGACAGCTCCCCGGGTGTCACAATCCGGGGACCTGTCCCGTCTGCGCTGGCATGGACGATCCTACTGCCCTGTTCACCCAACTTCGCCCTCGCCTGTTCGGTGTGGCCTATCGCATGCTCGGGTCTTCGCACGAAGCCGAGGACGTGGTGCAGGACGTGTGGCTGCGCTGGCATGGCGCTGACCAGTCACAAATCGAAAATCCCGAAGCCTGGCTGGTGGCGACCACGACCCGGCGCGCCATCGATGGGCTGCGCCTGGCCCGCCATACGCGCGAACACTACGTGGGCATGTGGCTGCCCGAACCGCTGCTGACCGATGACACCGTGACGCCTGAGTACGTGCTGGAAACCGCCAGCGATCTGTCGGTTGCCTTCCTCAATGTATTGGAACGGCTGGCGCCGGATGCACGTGCCGCCTTCCTGCTGCACGACGTGTTCGACCAGGACTACGCAGTGGTTGCACGTGCTCTGGACAAAAGCGAAGCCGCCTGCCGTCAGATCGTGCACCGCGCACGGCAGCAGCTGCGGCAGGAGCGCCCCCGCTACAACGTTCCGCAGGACGTGCACCAGAAGCTGATGCGGCGCTTCGCCGAGGCGGCCTCCAGCGGTGACTTCCGTACGATGAAAGCACTGATGGCCGAGTCGGCCGAGCTGATCGGCGACGGCGGCGGCATCGTCACCAGTTTCCCCAAGCCGATGGTGGGTGGTGCGCGGATCGCCCAGCTGCTGTACGCGCCGCACCTGCGCCGCAAGGACCAGCTGCGCATGGTGCCGACCATGATCAATGGCAGGCTGGGCCTGCTGCGCTACTTCGACGGCGTGCTGGAATCGGCCATGGCCTTCGATACCGACGGCGAGCGCATCATCCAGATCCTGGTGCAGCGCAACCCGCAGAAGCTGCAGCACCTCGGCCGGCAGGTGGCCATCCAGTAGCCGCAACGCAGATGGCCCCGGCAGCTGCCGGGGCCTTCGACGTCGCACTTACTTCTGCTGCAGGAAGGCCAGCAGGTCCTGGTTGACCTTGTCCTTGTGGGTGTCGGTCAGGCCGTGCGGCGCGCCCGGGTACACGATCAGCTTGGCGCCCTTGATCAGCCTGGCCGACTGACGACCGGAGATGTCGATCGGCACGATCTGGTCGTCATCACCGTGGATGACCAGGGTCGGTACATCGAACTTCTCCAGGTCGGCGCGGAAGTCGGTGGCCGAGAACGCGGCGATCGAATCGTAGGTGTTCTTGTGGCCACCCTGCATGCCCTGCGCCCACCAGGCGTCGATCAGGCCCTGCGAAACCTTCGCGCCGGGGCGGTTGAAGCCATAGAACGGGCCCGACGGAATGTCCTTGTACAGCTGCGCGCGGTTTTCCATCTGTGCCTTGCGGATACCATCGAACACTTCGATCGGCAGACCGTTGGGATTGTCGGCGGTCTTCAGCATGAACGGCGGTACCGAGCTGATCAGCACCGCCCTCTTCACCCGGCCGGTGCCATGGCGGCCGATGTAGCGTGCCACTTCGCCGCCACCGGTGGAGAAGCCCACCAGAGTCACCTCGTGCAGGTCCAGGGTGTTGATCACCGTCGCCAGGTCATCGGCGTAGTGGTCCATATCGTTGCCATCCCAGGGCTGGCTGGAGCGGCCGTGGCCGCGGCGGTCGTGCGCGATCACGCGGTAACCGTGGTTGGCCAGGAAGATCATCTGCGATTCCCAGCTGTCCGAGTTCAGCGGCCAGCCGTGGCTGAAGGTCACGACCGGGCCATCCTTCGGGCCCCAATCCTTGTAGTAGAGCTGCACGCCATCGGCGGTGGTCATATAGCTGGCGGTGCGGGCAATGCGGGTAACAGCGGCCGGCTGGGCCGGCTCGGCCGCCTGGGCGGACACGCCGGCCTGCACGGACAGGGCCAGCACGGCGGCGGCCAGGGTACGGGTAGCAGATTTCATGGGGGAACCTCGTCTTGGGTGGTTGGACAGGCGCTACTGTGCGCCCCGTCCCGGGCGCATCGGTGACGAATGGTCCGCAAAACTTGATCGACCGTATTGGATCGATGTGCTGCGGTGGCCGCTCAGAAATCCCAGAACACCGGTACCCAGCGGTAGGCCTGGCCCTCGCGCGAGACCCGGCCCACCGACGGGAACGGCAGATGGGTGGCCACCAGCATTTCGCCACTGCCGGCCAACTGGTCCAGCAGGGCAATGCGCACGCGCGCCGATTCTTCCGGATCGTGCTCGAAGCCGTTGTGCCAGTTCGGCTGATCGAAGCCCACTGCAAACACGGCATCACCCGCGAAGGTCAGCGCCTGGCCAGCCGATGCCACGCGCACCACGCAGTGCCCCGGGGTGTGTCCGCCGGTGCGGCGCGCCACCACGCCCGGCGCGATCTGCTGCTCGTCCTGGAAGGTGTGTACACAGGCGCTGTATTCGGCCCAGAACTGTTTGGCCGTGGCCCGCAGTGCATCGGGGAACCCCTGCGGCATGTTGGTGCGGGCAAAGTCCGGCGACTTCCAGAATTCCACTTCGGCCGCTGCAATGTGGATCTTCAGATCCGGGCGAAGCTGTTCTTTCACCCCCTCCACCAGCAGGCCGCCGATGTGGTCCATGTGCATGTGGGTGATCACCACGTCGGTGATCTCACCCAGGTCGATACCGGCCGCGCCCAGGCGGCGGATCAACTGGCCGGCGCGGGGCAGCTGCAGGTCCGGGTCCATGCCCAGGCCGGCATCGATGAGGATGGTGCGATCACCGCTGTGCACCACCATCACGTTCAAGGCCCAGTCGAAGGCATCCTGCGGCAGGTACATCTCGTCGAACCATTCGGCGCGGTCGGACGCCGGTACGTTGTGGCCGAGCATCTGGGTAGGCAGTGGCAGGACGCCATCGCTGATCACCAGTACTTCGACGTCGCCCACCTTCAGTGCATAGCGCGAGGGCACCAGTTCGTCGAGGGCGGGGGCAATGGGGGCGGCGGTGTTTTCCAGGCTGAACATGAGGTTTCTCCACGAAGGGTTGGCTGGCAGGCAGCGATGCAGGGCTGGCGCGAACGATTCCGGGTGCCTTCCCACGGCGCAGGGCGTGGCATGGCCAGGGCATGGATGCCCGGCACGTCAGCGTGCTGCGTGGTTCGGTGAGAGGCGGGGCCACGGTGACGTGGTGGTGCCGGAACACGGCGTTGGCCGTGCGGGAGAAGCGTAGGCAGCACGCCGTTGCTGCGGTAGGGCCCTGGAAGGGCACGCGGTGTTGCATTCCGGGAAGCAATGCGGCTGCGGCGCCTTTACCTGAAATCGGCGATGGCCACGTTTTGGCGACCCCGCTTCAACTGCGATGACTGCGGTTTCAGGAACGACCGCCGGTCGATAGCCGCAACCGATACCGCTCCATCCAATCCAGCGATGGGCCAATGCCGCCAAACGGGAAGAAATGCGGGCTGACCAGGCCATGGGCGTCGGTCAACCCGTTTACCAGGCGATCCACGAACACCTCCGGTCCCGCCGTCCCGAGCAGCCGGCCGATCGAGATGCCGTACCTTGCCAGCATCGATGCGCTGGCGCCCACACCGCACATCGCCGCGTAGCGCGCCAGCCGCGCGATGCTGGCCGGTCCCGGCACGCCCACCAGCACGGGGGCGGTGATGCCGCGATCACGCAGTGCATCCAGCCAGTCCAGAACGATGTCGGCATCGAACGCGAACTGGGTGATGATCAAGGGCGCCATGCCGCGCTCTTCGATGGTCCGGCACTTGCGTTCGAGTACCTGCCATTGATCATCGCTGTTCATCACCGGGTGGCCTTCCGGGTGCCCGCCGACAGCCACGACCCTGATGCCGGAATCTTCCAGAAGGCCGGTTTCGATGATTGACGCGCTGTCGGAGAATGGGCCGGCAGGCGTTGCCAGATCACCAGCAACCAACAGGCACTGCGCCACGCCGGCCTCGCTGGCGGCACGCGCCAGGAATCGCTCAAGCGCTGCGCGCGATCGGATGCGACGGGCCGAGACGTGCGGCATTGGTTCGAAGCCAAGCTGACGCACCGTGCATGCGGCAGCCAGTCGGGCATCGTCGTCTTCGCTGGCCAGCCAGGGAATGGAGATGGTCGTGCCGTACGGAATCCGGGCAGCCTCCACGCGCAACGCGGGCATGGCTTTCGCGCTGACTTCCAGTGAGAGGGTATCGACGAAGGCGCCCGCCCTCAGTGCGCTGCGTGCAGGCATCAACGGGCTCCGCGTGCGCCGCCAGCCAGCGGCGTGCTGTTGCGTGCCAGCTCGACGAAGGCCTGCAGGTAGTCGATACCGGTATCGGCCTCGCGCGCGCCCAGGTAGATCTGCTTGGGAATGCCCTTCGCACCCAAGCGTACAGGTACCACGTCCATGCGCGTGGCGTACTCCTCCACCAGCCAGCGCGGCATGGCCGCCACGCCGCGGCCGCTGGCCACCATCTGCATCATGATGTCGGTGGTCTCGATGGCCTTGTGCCGCCGTGGCGTGATGCCGGCCGGCAGCAGGAACTGGTTGTAGATGTCCAGGCGCTCGAACGGCACCGGGTAGCTGATCAGCACTTCCTGGGCGAGCTGGCGCGGCTTTACGTGGTCGACCTTGGCCAGGGCATGATTCCTGGCCACCACCAGCACCTGTTCGTAGTCGAATACGGGAATGAATTTCAGGCCCGGCTTCAGCAGCGGGTCGGGGGTGACCAGCAGGTCGATCTCGTAGCCGAACAGTGCGCCGATGCCGCCGAACTGGAACTTCTGCTTGACGTCCACGTCCACGTCCGGCCATGCGGCCAGGTACGGCGAGACGATCTTCAGCAGCCACTGGTAGCAGGGGTGGCATTCCATGCCGATGCGCAGGGTGCCGCGCTCGCCCTGCGCGAACTGGCCCAGTCGCTCCTCGGCCAGGTCCAACTGTGGTAGCACCCGGTTGGCAACCGCCAGCAGGTACTGCCCGGCCTGGGTCAGCCGCAGGCTGCGGCCTTCGCGCAGCCAGACATCGGTGCCCAGCTGCTGCTCCAGCTTCTTCATGCTGTGGCTCAGTGCAGACTGGGTCAGGTTGAGCACGCCGGCAGCGGCGGTGAGCGACCCCTGCTGCTCGACCTGCTGCACGATGCTGAGGTGGATGCGTTCCAACATGACGATGAATCCCGCTCATGGATTGGTGAAGTAATACCATTTTACGTCATGGAAGGCGCTGGCTAGCATCGGGTCATGCATTCACCCCACCGCCCCCTCCGCATCGTCGCCGTGTCCGGCGGACTGCAACGCCCTTCCCGGGCCGCCACCCTGTGCGAGCACCTGCAGGACCTGATCGGCGAGCAGGTGCCGAGCGAAGCCCAGTTGGTTGAACTGGGCCAACTGGCCCCGCATCTGACCGGTGCCCTGTGGCGCTCCCAGCTTCCCGCGGCCGTGGAGCAGCAGCTGGCCATCGTCGAACAGGCCGACGTGCTGGTGGTCGCCACGCCGGTCTACCGCGGCTCTTACACCGGCCTGTTCAAGCACTTCTTCGATTTCATCGGCCAGGACGCGCTGGTCGATACCCCCATCCTCCTGGCCGCCACCGGCGGCAGCGAGCGCCACGCGCTGATGATCGATCATCAGCTGCGACCGCTCTTCAGCTTCTTCCAGGCGCGCACCCTGCCGCTTGGCGTCTACGCCACCGATCGCGATTTCGCCGACGGCCGCGTGTACAACCCCGCCCTGCTCGAGCGGGCACGGCTGGCGGTAGAGCGGGCGATGCCGCTGCTGGCGCTGTCCCACCGTACCGCCCCCATCGCCGCCGTAGAGGCTACTGAAGCTCTCTGAGTGCCGGATGCCGCCGACCTGCATCCGGATGTCACCCCGCAACACGGAACACCGCCCATGACGACCGATACCTTCACCTTCAGCATCACGCGCATCCCCTTCAACGAGGACTACCAGCCTGCGGAAGGCACGCGCATCACCACCAATTTCGCCAACCTGGCCCGCGGCGAGTCCCGCCAGGAAAACCTGCGCAACACGATCAGCATGATCAACAACCGCTTCAACGATCTGGCGCACTGGGACAACCCGAGCGCGGATCGTTACGCGGTCGAGCTGGACATCATCTCGGTGGAGATGCACATCGACGGCGGCGATGGCGGCGATCCGTTCCCCCTGATCGAGGTGCTGCGACCGACCATTGTCGACACCCGCACCGGTACGCGGAGCGAAGGCATCGTCGGCAATAACTTCTCTTCCTACGTGCGCGATTACGATTTCAGCGTGGTGCTGCCGGCCAGCAACGAGGGCAAGGCCACCTTCGGCATTCCGGAAGGATTCGGCGACCTGCACGGCAAGCTGTTCAAGCACTTCCTGGGATCAGAGGCGTACCGTGCCAACTTCAGCAAGGGGCCGGTCATCTGCATCAGCGTGTCCAGCAGCAAGACCTATCACCGCACTGAAAACCACCACCCGATTCTGGGCGTGGAGTATCGCCAGGGTGAGTTCTCCCCGACCGATCAGTACTTCGACAAGATGGGCCTGCAGGTGCGCTACTTCATGCCGCCGGGCAGTGTTGCGCCGCTGGCGTTCTACTTCCAGGGCGACCTGCTGGTCGACTACTCCAACCTGGAGCTGATCGGCACCATCAGCACGATGGAGGCCTTCCAGAAGATCTACCGCCCGGAGATCTACAACGCCAACTCCGTGGCCGGCAAGGTCTACCAGCCCAGCCTGAAGCATCAGGACTACTCCTCCACCCGCATCGTCTACGACCGCGAAGAGCGCAGCCAGCTGGCGGTCAAGCAGGGTCGCTTCACCGAAGAGCACTTCATCAAGCCGTACCGCAGCGTGCTTGAGCAGTGGGCCGCCCGCTGATCCATCGATTCCCCATTCGCCCCCAGGAAACAAGACGCAATGTCGACGAAGAAACTGCTCCCCACCTCCACCGCAGGCAGCCTGCCCAAGCCGTCCTGGCTGGCCGAGCCCGAAAAGCTCTGGTCACCCTGGAAGCTGCAGGACGACGGCCTGATTGAAGGCAAGCAGGACGCGCTGCGCCTGTCCCTGCAGGAACAGCAGCACGCCGGCATCGACATCGTCAGCGACGGCGAACAGACCCGGCAGCACTTCGTCACCACCTTCATCGAGCACCTCAGCGGCGTCGATTTCGAGAAGCGCGAAACCGTGCGCATCCGCAACCGCTACGATGCCAGCGTGCCGACCGTGGTTGGCGCCGTCAGCCGCCCCAGGCCGGTATTCGTGGAGGATGCGAAGTTCCTGCGCCGCCAGACCGCACAGCCGATCAAGTGGGCCCTGCCCGGCCCGATGACCATGATCGACACGCTGTATGACGCGCACTACAGGAGCCGGGAGAAGCTGGCCTGGGAGTTCGCGAAGATCCTCAACGAGGAAGCGAAGGAACTGGAGGCCGCCGGGGTGGACATCATCCAGTTCGACGAACCTGCCTTCAATGTATTCTTCGATGAGGTGAACGATTGGGGCGTGGCGGCACTGGAGCGCGCCGTTGAAGGCCTGAAGTGCCAGACGGCGGTGCACATCTGCTACGGCTATGGCATCAAGGCCAACACCGACTGGAAGCAGACGCTGGGCTCGGAATGGCGCCAGTATGAGGAATCGTTCCCGAAGCTGCAGACCTCCAGCATCGACATCATTTCGCTGGAATGCCAGAACTCGCACGTACCGATCGACCTGATCGAGCTGGTGCGTGGCAAGACGGTGATGGTGGGTGCCATCGACGTGGCCTCCAATACGGTTGAAACGCCGGAAGACGTAGCCAAGACCCTGCGCAAGGCCCTGCAGTTCGTGGATGCCGACAAGCTCTACCCGAGCACCAACTGCGGCATGGCGCCACTGCCGCGCGAGGTGGCACGCGGCAAGCTGCGTGCGCTCAGCGCCGGGGCGAAGATCGTGCGTGAGGAGCTCTCGGCGTAGCCCTTCAGAGCACCTCCCGTTCGGGTGCGCGCTGTTGGCACTGGGCCGGTGGCAAGGCCATCGGCCCGGTGAATATGCGGTATACGACACAATCACTGCGGTTCGTTCCACCGGTGTCGCGGATGCCCATTCCCGCGTCCACAGACACCCCCTATAGTTCCAGCCCCGAAGGCCCCGCCGGAACAACATGCCCTACATTGGAATCGGACTGCATGTCCTGATTGCGATCTGCTTCGCCGTGCACGCCATCCGCTCCGGCCAGAGCCTCTACTGGCTCATTCTTCTCTTCTCGTTCCCGATGCTTGGCAGCATTGTCTATTTCCTGGCGATCTACCTGCCGGACGTCCGGCATTCGCGGGGGGCCAGCCAGGCCATCCGGTCGGCGAACCAGCTGATCAATCCTGGAAAGGCGTTGCGGAACGCACGTACTGACTTGGAGCGGACGCCGACACTCCAGAACCGTATCCGCCTGGGCATGGCGCTGCTGGACGACGGGCAGGCCGAAGAAGCCAGGACGCTGCTGGAGCAGGCAGCCAGTTCGGCGCTGGGCGATGACCCCTACATTCTGACCGGCCTTGCCCGCGCACGGATTGAATCCGGACAGGCCCCGCTGGCGGTGGAAACGCTGGATGACCTGTTTGCGCGTCACCCCGACCTGCGCCGCAAGCCCGAACAGACCCTGCTTTACGCCGAGGCACTCGCAATGACGAAGGCGCCGGGAACCCGTGCGGCATTCGAACGCGCAGTGCAGTGCGGAAACGATGCCGCTGCACGATGCAGATATGCCGAGTGGTTGCTGGCCCAGACGGACGCAGATGACCACGAGCAGGCCCGAAGCGTATTCACCAGCATCATCCACGATGCCAGGCACTGGTCCCGCTTTGCCCGCGACCACAATGCGGTTTGGCTGCGCAGAACCAAGGCGGCGTTGAAGCAGTCCGGACGGGCACGGTAGGACGCTGCCACCGCGCAGCCCCAACGCCGTTGCACGCGCGTTGCCGTGCACCTAGGCCCACCAGGCTCGGCCGGGCCCACGCACCCCGGGGTTCATCGCCATGGGTGGCCGCCGCAGTGCCAGCACTTCCTTGATCCGCCCCATCTCCCCTGCCCCGGCTTCGGCCAGGCGCCGGGCCTGCTGCCGCTGTTCGCGCGTGAGCGGGGGTGGCATGGGGCGACCCGCATCGGGCGCAGCATCCACCAGCCGTGCCACCGCATCGCGCAGCCGCAACTGGGGACAAAGCCGAACGGCGCACCAGCGCTCGGCATAGCGTTTGGCCTGGCGTACATTCGCCGCCGCGACGACCTTGCTCCGTGACATCCTGCGCGCCTCCAGGCACAGGCGGACGCCGAGTACGGGGTGCGCCACGACGTGTGCCACCGAACGGCCATTCCACCACAGATCCCAGCGCCCGCCGCGCTGCACCCAGCCGGAGCGCCGGCTGGCCAGGTTGAACGCGGGAAGGTCGAACGAGGACGTCATGCGCAGAAAGATACGAACGTCCGTCGCACCGGCTGAGATTGCGCCGCCGAAAGCGTCATTGAACATGATGCGCACCCACCCGCGATCCGCATCAACGTGACGCGTCACGCTGATGCGGATCTCAACCCTGCCACGCACAGCGCCATGGCGCCGCCACCCATGGCCAATGCCAGCCACACCCTGCCCAGGCTGCGGGCACTGAACACACCCACGCCCACGGCCACCAGCAGCACGAAGCCAAGCAGCGAGCTGGTCAGCACCGAGACTGCCGGCCGTACATCGGCCAGCGCAGGCAACCCCAATGCCAGTGCGGTGGCGGTTGCTGCGGTGAACGCGTAGCCCCCGGCCGAGGCGGCCAGCACGCGACCCGCCACCTGCCAGCGGTAGCCGGCGCCCCGTCCTTCCGCGGGCTTGGCATTGCGTGGCGCCTCCTGCACCTGCGGCCAGCGCCGCTGCAGCATCATCGCCATTCGTGCCAGCAGCAGCCCGAATGCCAGCGCGGTCAGCTCCACGCCGGCCTGCTGCCACGCCCCCCGCTGCAGGTACATCACCAGATGCTGGCCGGTGCTGGCCAGATTCACCAGCGGCAATGCCAGGCACAGTGCCGCAGCGAGCCACAGCTGCTCGATCCATGCCCGGCGTGGCGGGCGCCACAGGGCGTGCAGCACGGTGAACCCCCAGGCCAGCAGGAAGATACGTATCTCCCAGCCGCTGCGGTCACTCATCGCCAGTGGCAGCAGGCGATTGACGTGGAAGTAGGCAATGCTGGCCAGCGCGATGCCGGCCAGTGACGCCACATTGAATGCTTCCACCCATCGATAGATGCCTGCCGTTGCCGCGCCGAACTCATGCTCGCTGCGCTTGCGCCGCTTGACGGAGAACAGCAACGTACCGATGGCGATCATCGCCGTGCCCAGCAGGCCACTGATGAAGTACAACCATTTGACCGGCCAGCCGCCGAAATCCGCCTTGTGCAACGCTTCGATCGTCTCGTGAACCTGCACGGCGCCCACGCCATGCGGGTGCGCCCCGTGCTGCTGCAACAGCGCGCCACTGGCAGCGTCGAACGTCACCCGGCTGGCCTCGGTCAGCAGATGCCTGTCCGCACCATCCTCGGGTTTGCGGCCGATCACCTCCACCACGCTGTGCACGGTGCCGGGGGACTGGACCACCATCAGTGCCGGCGGTTGCCCGCCGGTGGCCTGCGCGCGCGCCAGCAGCTGCGGCAGGTCCGGCAGTCGCGCGGTGGATACCAGGATGGAGGGCGGCGGCGGCTGCGTTGGTGCCAGCTCGGCTTCATAGCGCGCATAGGCGTCATCCGCGTCGCCATAGGCAGCGTGCACCGGCCACGGCAGATAGCTGCTGTAGAAGAATGCGAGCCCGGTGTAGCCGATCATGAACAGGAACGGCAGGGTCAGCACGGCGCTCAGGTTGTGCGCATCCAACCAGCTACGCTGGCCCTTGCCCGGGCGGAAGGTGAAGAAGTCCTTGAAGATGCGCTTGTGCACCACGACGCCGGACACCAACGCCAGCAGCATGCAGGCCGTGATCCAGCCGACCAGCCAGTAGCCAGCCATGCCGCCGTGCAGGGTGTAATGGAAGGACATGAAATGGCGCCCGCCTTCGGTTTCCCGAAGACGGGGTGGAGGGTGCGCCCTGCCCGTTACGGCATCCACCCAGCGCTCATGCCAGGTACCGTCGCGGCCCTCCCATGAAAGCTCCAGCGGCCAGCCGCGTTGCGCGGCCCAACGGATCTGCCATGCCCGTGCGTCGGCTGCGTGTGCGGCCAGCCACTGCTGCGCACGTGCCGCCTGCACACCTGCTTCCACCGCTGGCGCGGAAGCCGGCACGGGGCCGGCCTCCATCCAGCGCGTGATCGGCTCACGGAACACGCTGAGCGTGCCGGTAAGAAAGATCGCGCACAGCAGCCAGCCACAGGTAAGGCCGCACCAGGTGTGCAGCCACGACATGCTCTGGCGGAAGCCTGCCTTCATGCCGTCCCCATGGCGGGCCTGCCGGTGCACCGCCGCTTGCTGAGGATCACAGCGAGCCGCGCAGCGTCAGCATCACGTTGCGGGGTTCACCGAAGAAGTTGCCCCGGCGGATCTGGCTGAGCATGGCGTAATAGCGCGTGTCGAACAGGTTGGCCACGTTGAGGCCAACGCTCCAGCGCGGATTGATCCGGTAGCCTGCACGCAGGTCCCACACAGCACGTCCCGCTGCGCCCATGCGCCAGTCCGGATCGTCGTAGGCCGGGTAGGAATAGCTGCTCTGCGCCGACACGCCGCCGCCCACCGAAAATGCGTTCCACCTGCCCGGCAGCTGGTACGACGTGGACAGGCGCAGCAGGTGGCGGGGCGTCTCGGCGCTGATGGTTGCGCCTTCATCGTCGCGGCTGGTGACGTAGGTATAGCCCGCCATCATCTGCCAGCCCGGCGCCAGCTCGCCGCTGGCTTCCAGCTCAAAGCCCTTGCTGCGCAGTTTGCCGCCGTTGCGGTAGCAATCGGACGATGCCAGGGAGCCGCGGCAGCTGCCCGGATCGGATTCGTCCACTACCGCGTTGCCGGTCTTGCGGATGGAGAACACCGCAGCGGAGAGGTTCAGGCGTCCATCGTTCAATTCACCCTTCACGCCCATTTCGTAGTTGGCCCCGATGGCCGGATCCAGCACCGAGCCGGACGAGGTGACGTACGAGCTCTGCGGCTGGAAGGTGTCGGCGTAGCTGGCGTAGACCGACCACTGCGGCCCCAGGTCGTAGACAAGACCGGCGTACGGGGTGAATTCGTGCTTCTGTTCGTAGTCGCGGCTCTTGACGCCGGTGAAGCCATTGCTGGACTGGTACTTCACCCAGCTCAACCGGCCACCCAGCGTGAGGTGCAACGGCTCCGCCAGCTGCAGGCGCAGATTGCTGTACACGCCGCTCTGCTGGGCGCGGGCGTTCTCCGCCCAGCCCCACGCCGGCTGGATGGGCTGCGCAATGGCGCTGTGATCCGGTGCGTAGACATCGATCGGCACGTCGATGCCCAGGTCTGCCGAGCTCTGGCGGGTACGCTGGCGCGACCACATGGCGCCCAGCAGCACCTGGTGGCTGCGGCCGAAGGCATCGAAACTGCCGGTGGTGTGCAGGTCGATGCCATCGCTGCGTACGCGTGAGCGGTTGAAATAGATGTCGTAGAAGCGCGAGCCGATGCCGGTGGCCCGGTCCACCCCTCCCAGCGGGACTGCGACGCGCTGGTCAAGGTCCGACTCGGTGCGGTTCACCGACAGGCGCGCTTTCCAGCGCTCGTTGAAGCGGTGCTCTGCTTCTGCGAACGCTTCGTCGACGGAGCCTTCCTGTCGGTTCCAGTCCTGGATGAGCGAGGTGGAACGCTTGATGTCCAGCGCGCCACCGTCGGTGTAGCGCGGCAGGCCGAACAGCCAGTAGCCGTCGGTGTCACTGGCCTGGTGACGCAGGCCGAAGGTCAGCGTCGTGTCCGCGCCCAGATCGGCATCGATCACCCCATAGGCGAGCGGCGCCTTCGACGACGTGCCGCGCTGGAAGTAATCGCGGTCCTGGTAGGCGGCGACCAGTCGGCCGCGTACGCTGCCCGCAGCATTGAGTGGGCCGCCACCATCGACCTCGACGCGGTAGTTGTCCCATGAGCCCAGGGTGGCTGCCAGATCCAGATGGGCCTGGTCGCGCGGGCGCTTGCGCACCATGTTGATCGCGCCGCTGGGGTCGGCCGCGCCCAGCATCATGCCGCCGGCACCGCGCAGCACTTCTACCCGTTCCAGCACGGCGGTGTCGATGGGCAACCAGCCTACGGGGGCATAGACGATGCCGGCCACGCCGTCGACCAGGTAGTTGCTGTCATCGACGGTGAAACTGCGGATCGAGAACTTGTGGTTGCCGAAGTTGCGGGCGGACTTGGTCACGCCGGTGGTCTGCGCCAGGGCCTCGTCCAGTGTGGTGAGGTTGCGGTCATCCAGCTGCTGACGGGTGATCACGCTGACCGATTGCGGGGTCTGGCGGATGCTCTGGCCAAGTTTGCCCAGGCTGAGCTCACGCACGGTATAGGCGCCATCGCTGGGGGCGTTGGCGGTGACGTTGATCGTCTGCAGCGTGGTCTGGGTGTCCTTGCTGCGGCCAGGAGATGCCGCTTCCTGCGCCAGCGTGAACACGCCGGGGCGGGTGGCATTGACGCGCACTCCGCTGCCCTCCAGCAGGCGCGCCAGTGCTTCCTGGGGCGTGTAACTGCCGATCAATGCCGGAGCGCGGCGGCCGGCCACCGCCGGCTCGCTGAACAGTACCTGCTGCCGGGACTGCTCGGAAAAGCTGCGCAGTGCCGCATCCAGCGGTTGCGCCGGGATGTTGAACGGCATGCGCGCGGCCGGCTGCGCCTGTGCGATGGCCGGCGCTGCCAACGCGCTGGAAATGCACAGGGCGAGCAGCGGCAGCCGCTTGGCGTGTACACCCGTGGAAAACGCGCGGGCGACAAGTGCGCGCTTGATCTTCATGTACCCCATTACCGCTCCATCATGCTTGGCCACCACTGGCCTCACTGGGGTAAACGGAAAACAGTGCTGGGGTGGGAACCCGTGCCGGAAGAAATTTTCGTTCCGGCGTCAGCGGATCACAGGCCGTTCGTCGATGCGGTACCCCCCCTGGGCGGTGCGGGTCACCTGCACCGGCAACAGATCCGGCAGCGCCTCCAGGAAGGTGGCAGGCGCGTTGGTGGCTGCGTACCCGGAGACGGGCAGGAATTTCAGCCCTGGCTGGGCCAGCGTGACGGGCTGCCCCAGATACTGCCCGACCTCCTGCGCTACCTCGTCCAGCGGCGTGCGCCGGAACACCAGGCGCCCGTTGCGCCAGCCGCCGATGCTGTCTGCGCTTGCGGTGATGGGGCGATAGGCCGCCGTGAGCGTGGTCACCGCCAGGCCCTGTTCGGCATGCAGGCTGACCGGCGCGGTGCCTTGGACACGATCCGCCTGCACCCGAACGTGCCCATGCAGCACCTTGACCAGTACTTCGTCCGACCCGTTGCGCACGTTGAAGGCGGTGCCCACCACCGTCACCCGGCTGCGCTGGGCATCCACGGTGAAGGGTCGGTCGGCAGCCGGGGCAACCTCGAAGAACGCCTCGCCCCGGCTGAGCACCACTTCACGGCGGGATCGATAGAAATGCACGGCCAGCGTGCTGCGCGCATTGAGCGAGATCCGCGTACCGTCAGGCAGTTGCAGGTCACGGATCTCGCCAGCGCCCGTGGCCACGTCCTGTACATAGCTGGGTGCGGTGTACCACCCGTAGCCGACGCAGCCCAAGGCAAACACCGCCACGGCCGCGGCCGTCGCAGCGCGTGGCAGACGCCAGGACCGGGCACGCCGCGCCACGCCACCCCGCCGTTGAGGCGAAGCTGCTGCCGGAGCGGGCCCTGCGGGGCGATCCGAGGCCAGCACGGGGCGCGGCAGCTGACCGAGCTCGTGCCAGGTTCTTGCCACATCGGCGTAAGCCTGCCGGTGTGCTTCGCTCTGGTCCAGCCATTGCTGCAGGGCGGCCTCATCATCGGTCTGCCAGTCCGCCTCCTGCCGCCGCACCAGCCATGCGGCAGCAGCCTCATGCAGGGCAAACGGGTCGAAACCGGCGGCAGAAGGAATGTCGGTCATCGGCAGGGAAGATCAGCATCAATGGCAGGCGCCAACGCCTCGCCCGGCTCGCTGGGCCGATGCAGTGCCTGCATCTGCGCCAGGGATGCATAGCGTACCCGCACTTCGCAGTAGGCCACCGCGCGCGACAGGTGCTTGACTACCATGCGCCTGGAAATCTGCATGCGGGCAGCTACATCCCCCTGGGTCAGTCCATCGAACCGGCAGAGTACGAAGGCTTCGCGTTGACGCTCCGGCAGTTCAGCCAGTGCTTCTGCCAGGCGCTGCAGGCGCTGCCGATGGGCGGCGAGCTGCAATGGGCACTGTGATTCATCGCTGGCCATGCAATGGCCGACCTCCTCTGCGTCTGCCAGCGGCAGGGTCTGCAGGCGGCGTCCGGCATGATGCTCGCGGTACTGGTCGGCTACTGTGTTCAGCACCGTGCGGCGCAGATAGGCGCCCTGCTGGTCGCAGGAGTCGAGTGCCGGATGCGCCGCGATCCACTTCACCGCGCCGTCGTGCAGTGCGTCTTCGCCATCGCCGGCGGCGCCCCTGAAACGGGTCAGGCTGCGCAGTATCGGCCGACGCCAGCGGGCATAGGCCTTGGCCAGGATGCCGCCGGCTGCGGGGCTGTCTGCGTCCGGGCGCGCAACCGCTGCGGGCGATGTGGCCGCGTGATCTTCATCCTCCGCCGTGTCGCGCCCTAGCGCAGACACGGTGCCTCCATTGCAGGGCGCTGCGATCGGAACAGGAGGGGCGTGAACGTCACTGAGGTAGCCGGATGAACTGCCGACATCGCCGGCAGGCGTCAAGAATGGGGGAGTGGCCGAAGTGTAATGCGAGTCATTTGCAATTGAAACACCCCCTGCCATCCCGTGCATCACGGCTGACGGCAGGCGCCGCTGTTGCGGCACATCACGTCCTCGATCCAGTCGGTGTAGCGGGACACACGGACGTTGTAGACCACCTGGCCATAGAAGCCTGCTTCAAGTGCATGTTCGGGAACGGCAGTGATCCAGGAACCAAGGCCCACCAGCGTCCAGGCACCGTGATCCTCGATCATCAGCGGGCCGCCGCTGTCGCCGCTGCCGAGCACGCCTTCCAGTGGCAGGCCCTGCGGTGGCGGATCGAACCGGTACCAGAGATAGCGCTCATTGCCGCCGGTGATGGCGTTGTACGCCTGGCGAAGGAGCGTGCGGTGCGACCCGCCCGGTACCAGCCCGATGGCGCCGTTGCCGGTGGCGCCCTTCCCTGCCAGCGCGGCGATCTGCCCGGGCTCGTCCGTGCCGCGATAGAGCGCCATCGGGGGTACGCCGTCAGCCGGCGCCGCCAGCCTGATCAGCGCGATGTCGTCCGACGTAGCCAGGAACGCGTGAATCTTCGAGGGATTCCCCGTTGCAATGGCCTCCTTGCCCAAGGCATCCGGCATCCGCTTGAAGCCTGGATGCAGGAAAACCCGATCAACGCCGTAGTTCTTCCCGTTGATGGCAATAGTTGCGCCCATCCCTTCCATCGGCGCCGCATGCGCCGCGGTCAGCACCCATCCTGGGGCGATGAGGACGCCGTGCCCCTCGCCTGGCATGTCGGCCAGCGCCGGCAGCGCCGATGCCTCAATGCGATACCGCGCGTCGTCGGCATCATCGCGGATGACAATTGCGCTTGCCGTGATTGGAAGCGCGGTGAGCGCCAGGAGAAGCCAGCGTCCCATCGGAGACCCTCAGTGTGGTTGTGGCGTACCGTCATCCGCCAGCTGCGCCCGCGCAGCAATGCGTTCGACAAGCGCTTCGATGGCCGTTTCCAGGGCATGCGCGGTCTGGTCACCACTCTGGTTGGTGATGACGAAGATGCCCAGGTCGTGCTTCGGCAGGATATGGATGTAGCACTGGGATCGCGGCACACCACCGTGATGGGCGTAATACACGCCCTTCCGGTCATCGCCGGAAATGATGTTCCAGAAGTAGCCGATGCTGAACGTACCGTCGAACGTGGCCAGAGTGCGATGCGATTCCTCTACCACTGGACCCTTGGCCAGCTGGAACTGGAGGTACTTCACCATGTCCGGAACGGTAGCCTTCACATTTCCGGAGGCACCCCATGGCAACCCGGGCATGGGCGTGGTCGGCACAGGATTGTCGCTGTGGTAACCGACTGCCAGTCGTGGCGCCTCGGCATCGCCCAGGCTGATCCTGATGTCGGCCATTCCGGCCGAGTCACTGAAGAAGCTCCGCAGCAACGTTTCGTAGTCGCGCTGGTAGACCTGTTCCAGAACGTGCGCGACCAACTGCGTTCCGGCGCTGGAGTAGGCGTAATCGCCACCCGGCGCCCGCAGGATCCGCACGGCATGCAGGTCCCGCAGGAAGTCAGGCTTGCCATAGTTGGCATAGAGGGCGTTGAGTTCACCCGGCGTACGGTGTTCGCTGAAGTCGTCCAGCACCGTGTTCGCAGGTTCCGGCAACATGTTCGGCAGGCCACTGGAATGGGTCAGCAGATGGCGGATGCGGATGGGATCATCCTTGTACTGCAGGTTTGGATAGTCGCCCTGCAGGTACCTGCGGACATCGTCATCCAACCCCAGCCGGCCTTCCAGGACAGCGTTGGCCATCAGCGTGCCGGCCAGGGTCTTGCTCAACGAGCCGATTTCGTAAAGCGTGGCATCGTTCGGCACGCCAGGCTTGCCGGCCACCATCGCGCCGTGATGGCGGATGAATGTCCGGCCCCGGTGCACCACGCCGATCGAGGCCGAGTGCAGCAGCGGCCGCTCGATCAGGGTCTGTGCAATCTCGTCGATATCCGCCCCCAGATCCTCCGGCGGCGCCTTCCGGGCGGTGCAGCCCGCGCCAAGCAGTGCGCCGGACAAGACGAAGGCGCAGAGCCAACGTAGGTGTCGAGCTTTCATCGAAAGGGCATCCATGCGCTGGTATGTGAAGTGCGACCCGGAGTGAGCGCTCACGATAGCGCATTGCCGGACCGAACACCGGGGAGCGAGGTGTGCCCTTTCCCACCTTGATGATGCGGCCAGAGATCGATCACCCGGTCGGCCAGGGTCACGATGCTGCGCCGGTGGGTGATGGCCACCACGGTGACGTCGCCGGCAATGGCACGGATGTGATCCATGATCTCGCGCTCGGTGGCCTCATCCAGCGCGGAGCTCGCTTCGTCCATGAAAAGAATGGCCGGGTTGCCATACAGGGCGCGTGCGATCGCGATGCGCTGCCGCTCCCCGCCGGAAAGCTTCAGCCCGCGCTCGCCCACCGTGGTTTCGAGCCCCTCGGGCAGCGCCTCGATCAGTGGCAGGATCGCGGCCTTGCGTGCGGAATGCAGTAGCCGGCCGTCATCACGCGCACGTCCCAGCAGGATGTTGTCGGCCAGGCTTTCATTGAGCAGGATGACGTCCTGGGGAACCACCGCGACCGCGGCATGCCATGCGGCACGGTCGATGCGGAGCAGGTCGGCACCGTCGACCAGGATGCGGCCCTGCTGCGGATCGATCGACTTCAGCGCAAGCTTGAACAACGTCGACTTCCCTGCCCCGGTCGGTCCCATCAGGAAATTGATGCCTCCCCTTTCAGTGCGGAACGATACATCGCGTACCCCGCGCCCATTGCCATAGCGATGGCCAACCCGCTGGAACTCCAACCGACCGCCCGCCCCGACGAAGGACTGGGCATCACCTGCCTGCGCCTCTTCGGGCGCAGCCCATAAGGTTGAGAGTGGCCCGAGCATGCTCCAGGAGCGCGCGACATCATCGATGGAACGGGCAATCATCTCGAACGGCATGTTCAGCTGGAGCAGCAGCAGGTTGAACAGAACGATGTCACCGATGCTGACCACGCCGCTCTGGTAGCCCGGAAGCAACAGGTAGAAGGTGACGATGAACTCGACCGCCAGGCCGATGCCCAACAGGGCGATGAAACCTATCCGTTGCAATACGTAGGCGCGCCAGCTGTCGCGCACCTCCAGGGCCTTCTGCTCGAAGCGCTGCACCATCCAGGCACTGCCACCGAACTGGCGCAGCGTTTCCATGGCGTTCATGGCGTTGCCCACGAAACGGGCATTCTGCTGCCCGGCCTCGACGGCGGCTTCGCGATGTATGCGGGCACGGCGAGTGGCGATGGCCGAAAGCGTAACCGCCACCGCGCCATACCCCAGCACGATCGCCACCACCTGCAGGTTGATCAGCGCACCAAGCGTCACCAGGGTCAGCAGGATCTGCAGCGCGCTGGGAACGAAGGCCACCAACCCCAGCTGCACCACGATCTTCAGCGCGCCACGGCCTTTCTCGCCGGCCGATTGCAGTTCGGCCGGGTTGTGGTCCAGGAAGAAGCTGTTGGTCTTCTTCAGCAGGCGGGCGAAGTAGCGGGTGCTGGTGATGAAGCCGAGGTTCTCGCCGCTGAGGAACGACAGGTACTGCACCGTGTTCTGCAGGGCACTGCCCACGCCCAGCACGACGGCGTAGAGCAGGAATCCCCACGCCAGCGCGTTGACTCCATCGATAGGCAGACGGTCGATCAGGCGCGAGAACAGGTACGGCGCTGCAACACCTGCAAGGCTGGATAGCAGGACGCTGCCGGCGATCAGCAGCAACAGCCTGCGGTCAGCCTTCCAGTACGCCGCCAGGATCTCGGCCACAGGCAGCGGAACTGCAATCTTCGTCATCGATGTCGTCCCAGCAGCCCGCAGCGTCTGTCCATCACTCGCCTGAATGATATGCTATAACATATCCGATCAGGGCGGCACAGCCGTGTTGCAGGCCACTTTCGGATGGGATCGATGGACCGGGGAATGACGAACGTATCCACTGCCACGCCGCGCGCATGCATGGCCCTCGGCATCACCGCTGCGTTGCTGGCCAGCCTGCCGGCGGCTGCACAGAGCAGGCTCGCAGGCCGTGACTCAAGTGCGGCAGGCGCGCCGCCCGAGGCCCCGACCGCCACCCTGGACAAGGTCCTGGTGGTGGGCAGCAACATCCGAAATGCCGTAGGTGGCGGCGCCTCCCCGGTCATCCTGATCGACAGGGAGGCCATCGACCGTACCGGCGCGGCCACCGTGCAGCAACTGTTCGAGAAACTGCCGCAGAACTTCGGCGGTGGTGCCAACGGTGCGAACGTTGCCAACCTGGGGGTCGACCGCGATACCGGCAACAACTTCGGCCAGGGCACCGCCCTCAACCTGCGCGGGCTGGGTACCGGCACCACGCTGACCCTGATCAACGGCCACCGCGTGACCTCATCGAACCGCTACCAGTACGTGGATGTCTCGCTGATCCCGCTCAGTGCCGTCGAACGCGTGGAGATCCTTGCCGATGGTGCCTCGGCCATCTACGGCACCGATGCGGTCGGCGGCGTGGTCAACATCATCCTGCGCCGCGACTTCACCGGTTACGAGACCGCTGTTCGCTACGGCACGGTGACTGCCGGCAGCATGGAGGAATACCAGGCATCGCAGTCGGCAGGCTGGTCATGGGAAGGCGGCCACCTGCTGGCCAGCTACGAGTTCCTGAAGCAGGGCAACCTGCCCGCGATGGACAAGGATTTCTCGAGAAACGTGCGGGTCAAGCCCTACGACCTCTATCCAGGTTCGAAGCGGAACAGCCTGTACGTGGACGGCGTGCAGCAGCTCAGTGATGTGCTGACCCTGAACGTCACCGGCTCCTTCGCCAAGCGCGAGATGGATACCACCATTTCCGGCACGGCCGACGAAACGCGGCTGTTCCCGCACACGCGGCAGTTCGACCTGTTCGCCGGCCTCACCCTGGATCTTCCCAATGCGTGGCAGGCACGCCTGGATTCCGGGTTCGGCAGGAGCGATGTGTCCTACCAGCGCACCACCATCACCGGCAGCTCCGCCAGTACCGCACCGCCCACCAACACCAACTCCGAATCGCGTTACCTGGACGTGGTTGCCGACGGCGAACTGTTCAACCTGCCCGCGGGCGGCGTTCGTGCAGCATTCGGTGCGGGGTACCGTCGTGATGGCTACGAACTGGTGGATCACCGTGGCCTGGAAAAGCCGCTCGACCTGAAGCGCACCGTCAGGTCCGCCTTTGCCGAGCTCAACGTGCCGCTGCTGAGGGACCTGCCGGGTGTGCGCAGCCTGTCCCTGACCGCGGCGGCGCGCTATGACGACTACAGCGACTTCGGTTCCACGCTGAACCCGAAATTCGGCGTGCTGTGGGAGGCCGCCGAGGGGTTGTCGTTCCGCGCCAGCCATGGCCGCTCCTACCGGGCGCCGGTGTACCAGGACATGCAGTTGAACAACACCGTAGTGGTTGCGAACGTGCCCAACCCGGCCGCGCCCGGCGGCAACACGATTCTCATGATGCTGTCCAACGGCAATCCGGATCTGGGCCCCGAACGTGCCAAGACCTGGACCGGCGGTTTCTCGTTCGCGCCGCCGTCAGTGCCTGGCCTCAAGATCGACGCGAACTACTACCACATCGACTACGACGACCGCATCGGCAGTGGTTTCGGCGGCAGTTTCCCCTCCCTGTTCCTTCAGTCCACGGCCCCCTACGCCGAAATCCTGACCACCAACCCCACGCAGCAGCAGATCCAGCAGGCCCGCCAGCTGGGTGTATCGGGGCTGGGCCTGTTCGTCTCGCGCGTGGGCCCGTATGCGCTGCCCGCCGGAACGGACGAAACCAACAGCCAGGTGATCCTCGACAACCGCTTCCGGAACAATGCCTCCACCCGGCAGCGCGGCATCGATTTCAGCGCCTCCTATGGCTTCGATGCCGGCCAGACCCACATCGCGATCGACCTGGCCGGGCAATACATCATCGAATCGAAGCGGCGGGTGACCAGCACCTCGCCCGAGGTGGATGCGGTGAACGCGGTGTACTACCCGGTGGACCTGAAGCTGCGCGGAGGCATCGCACTGAGCCGGCAGCAGGCCGCGGGCGGGCTGTTCGTGAACTACGTGGATAGCTATCGCGATCCGGCCAACCTCGCCCGCCCCCGCGTCAGCTCGTGGACGACCGTCGACCTCAATCTCGCCTATCACTTCGGTCCGTCGGCGGAGCCGCAGCGTGGCACCTCGCTCGCGTTCAACGTACAGAACCTGTTCGATCGGGATCCGCCGTTCATCATCAACAGCATCAATACCGGCTACGACCCCACCAACGCGACAGCGCTGGGGCGTTTCCTGTCCATGACGCTGACGCATCGCTGGTAGGCCCCGCATGCGTGCCCACTGTCCTGCCCCGTCGAGGCCCACGCTGGCCATCCAGCAGGCCTTCGCTGTTGCGTCCACCCAGCTCACGCTGATGTGGCGCGAGCGGCGCGTGCTGTGGCTCGCCGTTGCCCTGTTGCTGATTGCGGGTGCGTCGGTGCTTGGTGGTGCCGCACGCATGACCCTGCAGGCACAGGAGCGCCAGGCAGTGAGCGAGGAAGAGGCGCGTCTATGGGACAGCCAGGGCGCGATCGATCCCCACAGTGCTGCCCATGTGGGGCGTGCCATTCCTGCTCCCGTGCGGCCGCTGGCGGCGCTGGACCCCGGGCTGACGGATTTCCTGGGGACGTCTGTGTTCATCGAGGGCCATGCACAGAACCCGGCACGGCACCGCGCCGTGGACGCCGGCACCGCACTCAGCCGCTTCCAGGGCTTCTCCGCGGCGTGGGCGCTGCAGGTAGTGGCCCCGCTGCTGATCATCCTGGCCGGCTTCGCCAGCCTGTCCGGCGATGTTGCCCGCGAAACGCTGCGCCAGGAACTCGGTACTGGGGCCTCCGCCGGGGTGCTGATCAGTGGGCGACTGATTGCCCTGGCAACAGCTTCATTGCTGCTGGTGCTGTGCATGCTGCTGATCAGCCTGCCGGGTCTGTCCATCCAGTACGGCGGCATTGCCGATGTTGCAGCCCTGCTCGCACTGGGCGCTGCCTACGCACTCTATCTGCTGGTGTTCTGCGCGCTTACGGTCGGCGTATCGGCACTTGCCGGTTCTGCACGGACATCGCTGGTCGTGCTGCTGGGCTTCTGGGTGGTATCCACGCTGCTGGTGCCCAAAGTGGCGCCCGCCGTGGCCGAGTCCTTGCATCCAACCCCTTCCGCACCGGCATTCAGGGCCAACGTGACCGAGGAAGCAGAGAACGGCGTGAATGGCCACGACCCGGCGGACAAGCGCCTGGATGCGCTGCGCGCGGAGCTGATGGCGCGCTACCAGGTCGACAGTGTGGATGCACTGCCGGTGAATTTCCGTGGTGTCGCCCTTGAGTTTGCCGAGGCGAATTCGACACGCGTCTACAACCGTCACTTTGATCGATTGCATGCCAGCTACCAGCAACAGGACGCTACGCAGCGCCTGTTCGCCTTCGCCTCTCCTGTACTGGCGCTGCAGTCCTGGTCGCGTGCATTCGCACGTACCGATTTTCCTGCGCACCTGGCCTTCCTGCGCAGCGTGGAAGACTACCGCTACCGGTTGATCCAGGCGCTCAACCAGAACGTGAAGCTGCACAAGGCGCCACCCGGCGGGAAGCATGTAGCCGATATCGCGGGCATCACCCGCCCGGTACTGTATCGACCACCGCAGCAGACCCTGGCCGGCATCGCCGCCACGCAGCGGGTGAACCTGGCCATTCTGCTGGGCTGGCTGCTGTTGGGATGCGGGGTGGTGGTTCTCTCGGCACGGCACCTGGAACGCGCTCCGTGAGCGTGGTGTCGATTGCCCGCTATGAGATCCGCCGCCTGCTGCGCGACCGGGCGCTGCCGGTCCTGCTTGTCCTCCTGCTGGGGCTGGGTGCCTACGCCGCGTGGAACGGCCGTGCCTGGGTGGACCAGCGCGACGCGGCCATTGCACTGATCAAACAGGAAGAGCAGCAGACCAGGGATCGCAGCCGTGCGTTCGTCGGCAAGGCACCGTCGGTCCTGCCCCGCGTGCAGCCGGTGCTTGTGCCCGGTGAGATGGCATCGCTGTCGATCGGCCAGGCGGATGCCTACCCCTACACCGCCGATGTGGTTGCGCTGGGCGATCCGGCCCAGCTGCTCAAGCACGTCTGGGCCGACATCGGCAATCCGGCGGCACGGGCTGCGGGGCGGTTCGATCTGGCCTTCGTCATCGTGTTCCTGCTGCCGTTGGTCATTCTCGTGGCTACCCATGACCTGTGGTCGCGTGAGCGCGAGCGCGGGATCGCGGCGCTGGTGTTGTCGCAGCCGGTTTCGGCAACGCGGCTGCTCGTGGTCAAGGCCTTGGCCCGTGGCCTGGTGGTGCTGTTGCCCACGCTGGCCATCATCGTCGCAATGGCCATCTGGTCAGGCGCCCGCAGCCCTGCGGGGCTCATCATGCTGGCCCTGATCGTACTCGGCTACGGTGTTTTCTGGCTGGCATTGGCGCTGCTGATCGCGTGCCTTTCCCGCCGCACCACCGAGGCGGCCATCGCCGCCGGCGCGCTGTGGCTGCTGATCGTGGTCATGGCCCCATCATTGACCCTGGCGGCAGTAAACCTGATCGCGCCGCCACCGTCGCAGATGCGGTTCGCCACGGAACTGAAGGCCCGGCAGTCAGACATTGCCAAGCGCCAGCAGCGCGAGCACCCCGCACGACCGGCGCTCCAGAATGCTTCATCGCCCGTCATCCCCGATGCAGTGCGCCAGGCCTATGCCGACCGGGTTGCCGCTGATCTTGAACTGGCCCGGCTGATCGCCTCGCATGCGCAGGCCGAAGCAGCGCATCGCCGCGTATTGGACAGGGTGCGGCTGCTGCTGCCCGCCGTGGCCACCCAGGATGCGCTCGATCGCATCGCAGGCTCGGACTCGGGGCGCGCGCTCGACTTCCAGCGCCAGGTCCACACCTTCTGGCAGGCGCGGCGGCTGTTGCACAAGGGCTATCTGGACCGTGACCTGCCGCAGACCCTCGACGAGTACGAGGCGCTCCCCCACTTCCAGTTCCACGACACCGCAGGCGCTGCCCAGCGGGGTGTCCTTGCCGACCTTGCCGCACTGATCATCGCCAGCCTGATTGTCCTGCTTGCTGCCGCCACGCTGCGCGGTCGGCTGTCTACGCCCTGAGGAAACACCCACATGCTGTCTGCAAAAAGCCTGGTCATGGAGCACGGCGCGCATCGGGCGCTGGACGACGTCAGCTTCGAGGTGAAGCCGGGTGAGATCTTCTGCCTGCTGGGTGCCAACGGCGCGGGCAAGTCGACAACCATCAAGCTGTTCCTCGGGTTCCTGAAGCCCACCTCCGGCTGGGCCGATGTGGACGGACTCAGCGCGCACCAGCAGCCACTGGAGGTGCGCCGGCGGCTGCTGTACATCCCCGAGACGGTGGCGCTGTACGATGAATTGACCGGCTATGAGAATCTGGACTATTTCGCCCGCCTGGCCGGTATCGAGGAACGCTCACCGGCGCGGCTGAAGCAGGCGCTCAGGTCCGCCGGGCTGGCAACCGAGGCCTTTGGCCGACGCGTGGGCCTCTATTCCAAGGGCATGCGGCAGAAGGTCGGCATCGCGCTGGCCATCATCAAGGAGGCCAAGGCGCTGCTGCTGGATGAGCCGACTTCGGGCCTGGACCCCACGGCATCCGCCGAGTTCCACGAACTGATCGTAAGGGAGCGTGATCGCGGCACGGCAATTCTGATGGCGACCCACGATCTGTTCCGAGCCCGCGAGGTGGCGACCACGATCGGCCTGATGCGCGCCGGCCGCCTGCGCAGGACGCTGGATGCGAGCACGATCACCGCCAACGATCTCGAGAGCCTTTACCTCGAAGAGATGAGCCGGAACGCCTAGACCACGCCGGCTGCCAGCGGTCCCTCCTGGCCGGACCAGCGCCTCAGCCACGCTTCGATATTGATCTGCGGGCCGAAGATGCCCAGCACCTGCGACGAGTGATCCGGACTGACCCGCCGGATGCCCGCATCGGCCAGCGCGCTGTCGAGGTAGCCACGCCTGGCGAGGAACCCATCGACAAGCAGGCTGCTGATGAACTGCTGGTGCCCCTGGGTGACGGCCACGGAGTGATCATCCAGATACGACTTCACCTTTCGCGACAGCAGTGCCTCCGGAAGCAGGCCTTTCAGCGCACGCCGCGCGATGGTGCGATCCTCCGCGTCCGCCATGAGCAGGTGCAGCGGTATGCGCGCGAACAACTCGACAAGCGGCTGCGCACTGATCGGCGACA
The DNA here is from genome assembly GCF_013464485.1 of Stenotrophomonas maltophilia. Classification (GTDB taxonomy): domain Bacteria; phylum Pseudomonadota; class Gammaproteobacteria; order Xanthomonadales; family Xanthomonadaceae; genus Stenotrophomonas; species Stenotrophomonas maltophilia_AW. Next base: position 89,683 of record NZ_RAUX01000009.1, on the reverse strand, counting down.
CGCCATGCCAGCGTCCCACGCCCTCGAACGGATCAAGCACACTGGTCGGGAATATCATCCGGCCGATATGGGCCAGCTTGTAGGGGGATACGTGATGCCCCTGCTCCAGGGCATGCCGCAGCCAGGCCGGCTGCATGCCCTCCTGCTCGGCCCGCTCCACCCGCACCCACGGGCAGGGCTTGCCCCAACGGCCGTTGATGCTGGCCGGACGCCTGAGCAGGCCATGGACGAGCGCGTCCCGCAGTACACCGTAGATCGAGTCGCCGGACTGCGCGGTTTCGAAGGCCACGCGGAAGAATCCCCGGTCGATGCCACGACGCCAGGCGTAATCGATCGCAGCGGCGTTACCCTTGAAACGCAGGAACACCGCGTCACCGCCGACACCCGTGAACTGTACGGTGTCGCCGTCGAAGTCCACGTCGCGCCGATGCAGGAGATAGCCGGAGCAATGCGCAGGCCGCGCTGTCCGCGGGAAGGTCATGATCTCTTCCAGCGCGCAGTGTGGCTGCCGCCGGTACTCGATGAATTCGCAGTGCCTGCCCGAGGATCGCCGGGCCCCTTCGACCGCCATTCGTGCGAACCGCCGCTCGTCCGCACCGATGCCGTCATCGTAATGATGGACGCAGGTCACCTCGGGAGCTGAGGGCGCATGCAGCAGGCCCGCCAGGATGATGGAGGAGTCCAGCCCACCGGACAGTTGCAACTGGATTTTCCGGTGCTGGCTGGCCAGTGCGCCGATGCAGCCGAGTAACGTCGCGCGCGCCAGCTGGACGGCCTCGTCGATGTCCTCGACAGGCTGGTCGCGGGCCAGCCGCACCACGTCCCACTGGTACTGCCGACCAACCGGCTCGCCATGGCGGATCGACACCGCTTCGCCGGGTTCAACGGACGTGACTTCCTCGAAACCGGTCTGCACGCCATCACGAAACGGGTACAGCAGGGAGTAGGACAGGAACGACCAGTCCACGCTGAAATCGCGCAGGCCGAGCATCAGGCAGTCTTCCATGTTGGAGAAGACGAGCGTCAACTGTCCCACCGTTGTCATGTAGCACGGGATCTCCGCAGTGGGATCGCGCAGGACAAACCAGATTGATGTCTCCGGCTGGTAGCCGAACGCTACGTACCGGCCCCAGTACTGCTCGACGATGCTGCGGCCGAGGGTGCTGCAGGCGCTGTCGACCGAGTCCGCATCAAGGTCTACGCGCCCAGGTACGATCCCTGGGCCGAAATGCTTGTGGAACAGCGTTCCGAGTACCGTCAAGGAACCGGATCGATTGCATTCGAAGTAGCCGGGATTGTCAGTCTGCGCGTAGATCGCTGCACCGTTTCCATTCATCACGCAGCTGGCACCGGTCAGCGCGGCCTCGATCCTTGCCACCGCCTGCCCTGCCTGGGCTGTTGCGGATTCGGAGAGCGTGTTCCAGAGCACGGCGATGTATCGATACATGCGACGGGTTTCGTTACAGCACCAGGATGGGGACCATCCGGCGCAGGTTGAAGGGAATGTCGGTCAGCACGTGATCACCGTGCTGCAGCCAGCAGTGCGCAGCGAACGGCTGTGTCCTGACCGCGAACACCCAGGCAGGGACGATCCCGTACTTCGACAGGAACTCCCTCATCGCCAGGCAGTAGAGAAAGCACTCGTCGGTCTTCCTGAAGGCGACGGGCCGGAGCCAATCGAACACCCGGACCAGGAAGGCCAGCTCCTGCAGGCTTGCTGCCGTGCTCTGGGCGCCGTCGGCGCGCCTGCGGGCCGATGACACGGTGGCGCTGAAAGGTAGCACCGCCCTGCAGCAGGCGGCATGGGCCGCCGACGCCATGAACCTTCCCACGTCGCGCGCGGTGATCTTCGGGCATCCCCTCGGCTCACCCTCGCGCACCCAGTGCCTTGGCAGTTCAAGACGGGGGCTGGCCGCGGACTTGCCCTGCCGCGGATCCTGGGTGATCAGCTGGCGATCGATCAGCGACTGGAGGAGCTTCGGTATCCGTTGTCCATCGGGTGGCAAAGGCCAGTCGAGAACCAGGCCTCCCAGGCTTGCGGCGCCACGCCTGTCGATGGAGAGATACTTTCCCGTGCCCTGGTCAAGGATCACCATCGCATCAGTGGTGACGCAGACATGCGCCTGCTTCGACAGGAAATAGGGGGCGGCGCCCTGCTCCATCATCTGCTCTCCTGCCGTGGAACCAAGAAGCGGTGCATGCAGGGCATGCACCGCAGTGACTGCATTGCGCGACAGATCAGGGCGAGGTGGTCGGGAAGACGCCATCCCACAACGTGCCGTGGTTGTGCGCCTTCGTTTCCGAAACCACCGAGCCCAGCTCGATCAGTTCGCCACCCACACCCTGTCCTTCAGGGTCCTGCTGTCCTGCCACTACACCCAGCTCAATCAGCTCGTTCATGAACAACTCCTCTAGTCAGTGGATGTATCCAGACGTTGCATTGGATACGGAGCAGCCAAGCCACCATCGCCACGCACGTTGCAGGGCGATTGCCGCCAAGGCACCATAATGTTACGATATAACATCTTATTTTGGCGTGACGAATGGCGCGGCCTGCTGGCCGTTGATGCAATCCCCGGCATGGAGAATGGATGAGCAGTGAGATCACCGACGACGGCCTGGACACGACCGTTCTACTGAAGGGATTGTTTCCGCTGCCGGCCTTCGTCCGCTTCATCAGGGAGCGATGCCCGCCGGGAAGCTTCGATGAAGCTGCGCTGGTGGCCGACTGGAGGGCCGCACGCAGCAACGTGCATCGCCTGCGCCAGGACGAGGCGAATGAGGCGGACGCCATTGCTGTCCTGCCGCTGCCGGAGGAGATGATGCCGTTGGCCGATCAGGCGTTGCGGCAACCCTCGATGCACCGCATGACCAGCGTGCTGCCTCGCTCCTGGCAGATGGTCGAGATTGATCGACTGGTGATCTTCCAGGAATGCATCAACCTGCGTCACATCGACCAGTTGGCAGCGGCGATGCCCACCTCACCCACCGCACAGGAGGTCATGCAGCTCGTCGCCCGCAGCGGACGCCATGCACACCCCGACGTCCGGTTCACCCAGTCCGATGGCAGCTACACCTTTGCTTCCGCTTCCAATGACCTGCGATTCCTCGATGTGGCGACCCTCGATCCGGCCACCATCACCGGCTATGAGCCGTTCGGCGCGGCCAGCCACGCCGTCGTCATCTATCTTGGTTTCAGTGACAACCTGATCAGTGCCACCCGCTTCGGCAAGCGCGTGATCCTGACCAATGGCTCCCACCGCCTGTACCTGCTGCGCAAGCTCGGCTTCCGCCATGTGCCCTGCCTTGTCACCGATGCATCCGACGGCGACCTCAGCGAAGTTCTGCTGCCGGCGGCGGTCAGGCAGGATCGCGGGTTCTATCTTTCGTCGCCGCGGCCGCCCCTTTTCAAGGACTACGTTGACCCCCTCCTGACCAGTGTCGTGCAGGTCACCCGCAAGCACTACGCCCTGCGGGCAAAGCTCGACCTGCAGAGGATCACGGTTCCGGCGCTGTAGCGCACCGGGCGGAGCACGGGTCAGGGCCACTGCACGGCAGATGGCCGGATTGCGGAATCACCTGGCGGAACTGTCGAATGACGCCCCGCACTTTGCCCAATACGCTTCTGATCCTCGACAGAAGAGGATGCCAGCATGCGTGCAACCACACTGATTGCCGAAGCCGGAAGAAAGGAGCTGCCGATCGTTCATGTCCTGATGGGATTCGTCTGTGTCTGGCACAGGCGTGAACCGCAGCAGGCGGACCATGAAGATTGACAGCGCGCACCGCCCCCTTGCCTTGCTGTGCAGGACGATGCAGTGGTGACGTCAGTTATCGAACTGGAAGGAATCGGGGCGGACTACCCCGATCTCGTCGACAGCCCGGTCATGGTGCTGGCCGTGGACCCCATCACCGACGCCTGGGAAATGCCCTTCCATGAGCATCGGAAGGCCCAGCTTCTGGTAGCCACGAGCGGATTGATCACGCTGGAGACCCGTGCAGGCCTGTGGGTCGTCCCGCCCCAGGGAGCGATCTGGATTCCCGGAGGGCTGTCCCATCGGGCCAGCAGCACGGGAAAGCCGCATGGCTTCGTTGTATTCGTGGAGCCGGGGGCGATCGCTGGATTGCCGACACACTGCCTCGCCATGGCGATCAGTCCCTTCATGCATGCCCTGCTTGAACGAACCTCACAGCTTCCCTCGCGGTACGCAGCTGGCAGTGCGGACGCTCGCCTGATGGCGGTGCTTCTGGACGAACTCATCGCGGCACCGCCGGAATGGCTGCACCTGCCCATGCCCTGCGACCCAAGGCTGCGGAAGCTGGCCAATGCGATGCTGGCCGCCCCGGCCGAGCGGGCCACGCTTGAAGTATGGGCGAGCCGGATTGGAATGAGCGAGCGCAACATGTCCCGGCTGTTTTCCGGCGAAACGGGCCTGAGCGTGAGGCGCTGGCGCAGGCAGCTGCATGTGGTGGTGGCGTTGCCGATGCTGGCCAAGGGCCGCACGGTGCAAGCCATTGCCGATGACCTGGGATATGACAGCTCGGGCGCGTTCGTGACCATGTTCCGAAAGACGGTGGGCGCCCCACCCAGGCGATTCCTTGCCGAACGGGGTGCACGGCTGCGCGGACCAGACGCTGAAGCCCAGGCGGTGCGGGAGCCCTCGGCTCCCGCACCGTCAGCGACCGCCCTGCCCTTCAGCGCTGGTAGTCCTTGAGGAACAACCAGGTGATCAACGTGGCATCCGGGCCCTTCGGATCGGTGAACGGCAAGCCCGACTGGCTGCCACTCCACGCATGCCCCATGCCCTGCACCACATAGTGCTGCGCCAGCGTGCGACCGCCATAGGCATAGGTGTCCACCGTATAGGCACGCCCACCCGGTACCTGGCCGTGGTAGGTACTGGTCGGCACGTACTTCACCGAGTCGTTGTCCTGGCCGTCATCGGCCAGGTCGTTGGTCTGCAGGAACTGGCGCACCGCCTGCTGGCCATTCACCGGGTTGACGGTGAGGTCGGCGCTGCCATGGAACACCAGCACCGGCAGCGGGCGCGGCGTCGGTGAGCCCGAGCACTGCCAGGCCAGCCGGCCGTTGCTGTCCGGCGAATAGATGCTTCCGGCCAACAGCGCGTACGCACTGCCGGAAATCGTGGTCGCACCCTTGAACATGCCGCCGGAGTGGATGGCGCCAGCGGCAAACACGTCCGAGTAGCAGGCCAGCATGATCGAGGTCATCGCGCCGCCCGCGGAGATGCCGGTCACGTAGACCCGATGCGGGTCGACGCTGTAGCCGGCCTTCACCTTGTCCACGATGCCGGCCAGGATCGAGGGCTCGCCGCTGTCGCGTGCCTGGTTGGTGGGCAGCTGCCAGTTCCAGCAGCGCGCCGGATTGGAAGTGACGTTCTGGCGTGGATAGACCACGATGAAACCCTCGGTGTCGGCCACATCGTTGAAGCCGGAGGCCTCGCCCATCAGGTTGGGCCCGTTGACGCAGCCGTGCAGCACCAGCAGCAGGGGGAGCGGCCGCTGGTCGTTGTAGCCGGCCGGCACCCAGACCTGGTATTCGCGGGCGCCGAACAGGTTTCCGTACAGGCCGATGTCCCAATGCCCGGCCGGACCTGAGGCAAGCGCATCGCCCGCCGCTGCCAGCCAGCCGCACAATACCAGCAGTATCGCTTTAATCGAATCGATTCCGGATTTCATGACCAGATCCTCGTGCGTGAGTCGTGGATGAAGTGGTACCGGGGAGCGCTTCCGGCTGGGGGCGCGCCCAGTATCCGCATCCAGCGGCTGCTGCCGACTGGACCTAGGTCCACTCGCCGCTGCCGGATGACACCGCTAGCCTTGGCTGCAGGGGTGGCAATGGGCCATCTGCAAGCACTTGCCTGGGGGAGGACCGGATGAAACGGAATTGTTTGAGTCTGATGATCGGCGCACTGTTGGTCTCCGGGCCGGTACTGGCACAGGAAACGCCACAGGCCGCGCAGACGGCGGGCAGGACCGCTTCGCCCACCAACCTGGACAGCATCAAGGTCACCGCCCGCAAGCGCGAAGAAACCCTGCAGGAAGTCCCGGTGGCGGTCACCGCCTTTACCTCCGAGGCGCTGGACAGGATGAATGTCCAGGACATCAGTGACCTGGATGCGCAGGTGCCCAACCTGACCATCTACGCCGCCCGTGGCGCCAGCAGCACGGTCACCGCCTACATCCGTGGCGTCGGCCAGTCCGATCCTACCTGGGGCGCCGACCCGGGCGTGGGCATCTATCTGGACGACGTCTATATCGCAAGGCCCCAAGGGGCATTGCTGGATGTGTTCGATGTCTCGCGCATCGAAGTGCTGCGCGGCCCGCAGGGCACGCTGTATGGCAAGAACACCATCGGCGGCGCGATCAAGTACATCTCACGCGGGCTTCCCACGAAGACCGAGGGCTTCGCCCAGATCACCGTGGGCAACTACAGCCAGCTGGACGCCAAGGCCGCCATTGGCGGCCCCATCGGCGGCGCCGACAGTGGGTTGCGCGCCCGCGTGGCGGTGGCCAGCATGAACCACGATGGGTTCGGCGAGAACACGTTCAACGGCCAACCGGTCAGCGACAAGCAGATCAATGCGGCGCGACTGAACCTGGGTGCATATGCGGGCGATGACTTCGATGTGCAGTTCGCATTGGACTGGATCGATGACCAGTCCGGCATGCGCGGCTCGAAGATGCTGCAGCCCAACCCGTTCCTGCGCGCCTACCCGCCGATGGACAGCCGCTACGACATCCGTTCGGGCATGCGCAACCTCAACAACGTGGAAACCAAGGGCGCCTCGGCCACGGTGAACTGGCGCCCGAGCGAGGACATCGCAGTGAAGTACGTGGTGGCCAAGCGTGAATCCGACAGTGAGGCCAACATCGACTTCGACACCACGCCGGTCAAGCTGGCTGATGTGGGTGGCACCTACCACGACGACCAGGTCAGCAACGAGGTGCAGCTGAACTACGATGCCGGTGGCCGCGTACGCGGCGTGGTCGGCCTGTACCAGTTCAGTGGCGAGGCCGGCGGCCAGATCCAGAACAACTACTTCAGCGCGCAGTTCGCCGACAACCAGGGCAAGGTGCTGACCGACAGCATTGCGCTGTACGCGGACTGGACCTTCGACCTGACCAGCAGGCTCAAGCTTGATGTCGGCGCCCGCTACACCGACGAGGACAAGCGTGCGATCGTGCTGAACCGCCTCTACGCCGACCCGGGCTTCAGCCGGCCGGTGGCGGTGACGGCGGACTTCGACAAGAAGACCAACTTCAAGAACGTCTCGCCCAAGGTTTCGCTGGACTACCAGATCACCCCGGACATCATGGTCTACGGGCTGGCCACGCGCGGCTTCAAGTCAGGCGGCTACAACATCCGTGCCAACGCGGTGGCGGTACCACGTTCGGCTGAGCCGTTCGATGACGAGACCGTGGACAGTTACGAGGTGGGCAGCAAGATGGCCTTCCTCGACCAGCGCCTGTTCCTGAACCTGTCGGCCTTCTACAACAAGTACAAGGATATCCAGCTGTCGGTGTTCACCGGCCTGGATACCAATGGCGACGGCATCGACGATTCCTTCTTCGGCGACTTCACCAATGCCGGCGCCGGTACCGTCAAGGGCCTGGAAGTCGAATACCAGTACCTGCCCAGCCAGCACTGGCTGATCTCCGGCAACCTGGCCTGGCTGGACACGAAGTACGACGAGTACATCGACCGCGGCGTCAATGTGGCCAGGCAGATGAAGTTCACCAATGCGCCGGAGTTTTCCGGTGCATTGAACGTGGAGTACCGCACCGAGCTGGCCAATGGCAGCAACCTCTCGGCACGGGTGGGCTACAGCTACCAGAGCGAGGTGTGGCCCACCACCGACCTGAGCCCGGTGATCCGCCAGGACGGCTACGGACTGGTCAATGCCGGTGTGATCTGGCGCCTGGATGACGCGTGGACGTTCTCCCTGCAGGGCACCAACCTGACCGACAAGGAGTACCGCACCACCGGCTACAACATTCCGGCGGTCGGCACGCTGACAGGTTTCTACGGGCCACCACGCCAATACAGCCTCAGTGTCCGCTACGATTTCTAGAGCACCCGTTACGATTTCCAGGAAGCCCCTGCATGATGCAGCCTTACGTAGATCTGTACTGGAACAGCGACGATGGCCTGCGCCTGCATGCGCGCGACCATGCCCCCGATGCCGGGCAGGCACGCCGTGGCACGGTGGTCTGCGTTCCCGGCCTGACCCGCAATGGCGCCGACTTCGACGCCCTTGCCGGCTCGTTGACCGCCGCAGGCTGGCGTGTGATCGCCGTCGACCTGCGCGGCCGCGCAGGTTCGGAGCGTGCGCATGATCCATCCAGCTACAACCCGCGCACCTATGCCGACGACATGGTGGCACTGCTGCGCTCGCAGAACATTGACCGGGCGGTGTTCGTGGGCACTTCGCTGGGTGTGCTGGTGACCATTACCCTGGCCTCGCGTGCGCCGGAGCGCCTGGCCGGCGCCGTACTGAACGACGCCGGCCCCAAGGTCCCGCGCGAGGCCCTCGCCCGGATCGGGAAGTATGCGGGCAAGCCGGTGCCACCGATGGATCTGGAACAGGCCACGGCCTACGTCGCGTCGATAGGAAAGGCGTCGTTCCCGCGATTCAGCAACGAAGACTGGCAGGCCATGGCGGTGCGTACCTTCCGCCCGCGCAGCGACGGCCTGCTGGAGCTGGACTACGACCCGGCAGTGATCCGCACCACGCGGCCCTGGGTGCTCTGGCTGCTGCGCCCGCTGCTGTGGCGCGCCGTGCGCGGGCTGACCGCGCGGGTGCCGGTACTGGTGGTGCGTGGCGCCCTGTCCGATATCCTGCCGGCCGACGTGGCGCGGCAGATGGCGGCGACGTCCGAAAGTGCCCGCCTGGTGGAGGTGCCTGATGTGGGCCATGCGCCCATGTTGGACGAACCTGAGGCCCGAGAGGCCATCCTGGCCTTGCTGGGACGGGTACGGTGAGCGGGCCCGCGGCCGTGGAGCTGCCTGATGCCCTGCGGGCCCTGCATCGATGGGCGGCAAGCGAGCGGCTGGGCGCCGCTTCACGCATCACGCAAGCGGGTATCGATGCCTTTGCCGACGCCACCGGTGACCACAACTGGATCCATGTCGATCCAGCACGGGCGAAGACGCAGCTCCCAGGCGGGCAGACCATCGCGCACGGGTTCCTGCTGCTCTCGCTCACCGTGGAGGAGGACGTGGCCGCGTTGGCCGGTTTTCCCGGCATCGCCCACGTTCTCAACTATGGCTTGAACAAGGTGCGCTTCCTGGCGCCGGTGCCCAGCGGGTGCGAGGTGCGCGTGCGCTCGGAACTGCTGTCGCTGGAAGCGCGCCAGCCCGGCCAATGGCTGCTCACCCAGCGCAAGGCCGTCGAGCGCCTTCCCGATGGCGCGCAGGCACTGGTCGCTGAGCAGCTGTCACTGATCGTACTCACGCCCTAGCACCACCCCGCCCGGTTCTCTCCCTACACTGGAGCGATGTTGACGCCCTCCGTCGTTCTGTTCGCCTGTATTGCGTGGACCGTACTGCTGTTTGGCGTGGCCCTGTGGGGCGAGCGCCAGGGGCACCGGCTGTCCCGGGCCTGGCCCGCCATCTATGCGCTGTCCCTGGCGGTGCACTGCACGGCGTGGACCTACTACGGCGCGGCGTCGCAGGGCCTGCAATGGCGCTTCCCGATTCCGCCGACGCTGGTCGGCATGGCCTTGATCTTCGCCTTCGGCCTGCCCTTCCTGGTGCGCCTGGGGCGCCTGGCCAGGCAGCACAACAGCGCCACCATCGCCGACCTGGTGGTGGCACGGCTGCGTGCAGACCAGGGGCTGGGGCTTACCATCACGCTGGTGGCGCTGTTCGGGATCATTCCCTATATCGCGCTGCAGCTCAGGGCTGTGAGCCAGGGCCTGGGCGCGCTGCTGGGCGCACAGTTCGCGCCCACCGGCTGGCGCCTGGACATGTCGTTCTGGTTCGCGCTGATCATGGTGGCGTTCACGCTGCTGTTCGGTGCACGCAAGGCATCGGCCACCGAGCACAACCGCGGCATCGTGGTCGCGCTGGGTCTGGAGTCGGTACTGAAGCTGGTGGCGTTGCTGGCCATTGGCCTGTATGCCGCGCTGTCGGTACAACAGGCCGGCACGCCGTTGCTGCAGAAGATGGCGCAGCTGCCGCCCCCGCCGATCGTTCCCGACTACCTGACCATGGTCGCACTTGGTGCGATCTCGGCTTTCACCTTGCCCCACCAGTTCCATGTCGGTGTGGTTGAACTGCGCCAGCCGTCCGACCTGAAGACGGCACGCTGGTTGTTCCCCGTCTATCTGCTGCTGATCGGGCTGCCGTCGGTACCAATGGCGCTTTCCGGCGCCGCGCAGCTGCCGGCGTCGGTATCGCCGGACCTCTATGTGCTGGCCCTGCCCAAGGCCGGCGGCCATCACCTCCTGGCCCTGCTGGCCTATCTGGGCAGCCTGAGCGCGGCCACCGGCATGATGATCCTGTCCGGGCTGACCCTGTCGATCATGCTCGGCAATCATGGCTTCGGATCGCGGCTGCTGGATGGCATCGGTGGCAGCGCAGGCACTGCCGACCTGCGTCCCCGCGTGCTGGCCTTCCGCCGCGCCGGCATTGTTGCCGTGTTCCTGATGGCCTGGCTGTACAGCCGTGCGATGAGCGGAACCGAGGCCCTCAGCGACTTCGGCCTGATGTCGTTCACTGCGCTCTCGCAACTGGCGCCGGCCGTGCTGCTGGCGGTGTATCGCCCGCGCACGCCGTCGCCGGCCATCATCGCCGGCATCGTACTGGGCTCGCTGGCCTGGCTGTGGCTGGTGCTGCTGCCGATGGTGATTCCCGCCACGCCTGCGTCGACCGACCCCGAGGCGCTGCATTGGTTGGCGATGGTCTCGCTGCGCATGCAACCGGGCCATATCGCGATCAGCATGGGCGTCAGCCTGGCGATCAACCTGGCAACGGTAGCGCTGGTGTCGCGCGCGGTGCGCCCGTCGCTGCCACGGCAGCGTGATGCGGTGGTGGCCGCGTCGCTGCGCAGGACGGCCGGGCGCTTCCTGGGCCAGGAGCGGGCGCGCCAGTTGATGGGAGGCGCCGCCGGGCAGATGCTGGATGACGAGCGGGTCACCACCATCGAACGCGAACTGACGGCCGTGGTGGGTGCAGGCATGGCACGCCTGCTGGTGGAGGCGGCGCGCGAAGGCGGCGCTGCGCCACTGGATGCCGTCACCCGTGCGGTCGGTGAGGCGACCCAGGTGCTGCGCTTCAATCAGCGCCTGCTGGAAGCAGCGCTGGAGAACATGAGCCAGGGCATCAGCGTGGTCGATGCGCAACTGCAGCTGGTGGCGTGGAACAGCCGTTACGCCGCGCTGTTCAAGTTCCCGCCGGAGCTGCTGCAGGTCGGCCAGCCGGTGGTCAACCTCACGGCGTGGGCGCTGGACGAGTTGAAGATCGGCGACAGCCCCGGCGATAGCCCCGACAAGGCCCTGCAGCGCCGTGTCGCGCACATGCGGCGTGGCACGCCACATCTTTCCGAGAGGATTTTCCCCGACGACACCATCGTCGAGATCCGCGGCAACCCGATGCCCGGCGGTGGCTACGTGGCCACGTTCACCGATGTCACCGCGTTCCGCCGCGCCGAAGACGCGCTCAAGCGCAGCAACGAAACCCTGGAACGACGCGTGCAGGACCGCACTGCACGTCTGGAACAGGCGGTGCATGAGGCCGAGCGCGCGAACGTAGCAAAGACCCGCTTCCTGACCGCCGTCGGCCACGACCTGATCCAGCCGCTGCATGCCGCACAGCTGTTGACCGACGCGATGTCACAGCATATCGAGTCGGAGTTCCTGGACAGCTTCCTGCGCCAGATCCGTGGCGCACTGGATTCCACCGATGACCTGCTGTCGGGCCTGCTGGACATCTCACGACTCGAGGCCGGCGGTCTGGTGGCCGACCCGAGGCCGTTCGCGGTGTCGAACGTACTGGATCCACTTGCACAGGAATTCGCCGTACTTGCGGCCGCCCGTGGCCTGCAGTTCGGCTATGTGCGAAGCCACGCGTGGGTTCACAGCGATCCGCTGCTGCTGCGCCGCGTATTGCAGAACTTCCTGGCCAATGCGATGCGCTACACCCGCCGTGGCGGTGTGTTGCTGGGCGTGCGCCGCCAAGGGAAGAGGTTGTCGATCGGCGTGCACGATACCGGCCCCGGCATCGCGCCGGAGCAGCAGGCCGTCGTGTTCGAAGAGTTCCACCGCCTCGATCGCAGCAACGGCCAGGGCCTCGGCCTTGGCCTGACCATCGCGCATCGCATTGCCGAGCTGCTTCATGCTCCCCTGCATCTGCGCAGCGTGCTGCAGCACGGTTCGACCTTCTCCATCAGCGTGGCACGCGCCGAACCACCCGAGGCCCCGCGCATCGTGTCCGCTGCCGGATCCAGCAGTGCGCTCAAAGGCATCCGCGTACTGGTGGTGGACAACGATCCGGTCGCACTTGAAGCCATGCGGCAGCTGCTGCACTCCTGGGGCTGCGATGTCATCACGGCTGGCAACGCCGATGCCATCGGTGCGTCGGCGCAAGCGGCTGCCCTGTGGCTGTTCGACTACCACCTGGATGAGGGCGACACCGGTGTTGCGCTGTGGAAACGGCTGATGTCGATGCATGGTGCACGGCCCACGGTGATTCTCAGTGCGGACACGGGCAGCGGGACCCGTGAGGCGGTGCGCACTGCGGGATTGTCCCTGCTGAGCAAGCCGTTCAAGCCACTGGCACTGCGCTGGGCGATCAATCACCTTCTGGCGAACGGTGCCCCGGCAACGCCCTGACCCATCAATCCGCGGGTGGCTCTTCGATCTGCCGGGACGGATCGGTCAACCCCATTTCATGCAGTACACGGATGGCCTGCGCACGGTTGCGTACGCCCAGCCGCTCCATGATGCGCGTCATGTGAGCCTTGACGGTTCGCAGCTGCACACCAAGACGGTCTGCAATCTGCTTGTTGAGCAGGCCCTCTGCCACCAGGCCCAGCACCTTGTACTGGTGCGCGGAAAGGCTGGCCAGGCGTGCGGCAAGGTCTGCGTCCCTGCTGAATGGCGAAACACGCGCAACCGGTTCGCGCAGCAGCGCCGGCATCCAGCGCTCGCCGTCGAGCACCGACTGCAGCGCCGCCTGCAGCTCGTTCAGGCCCGAACTCTTGGGTAGATAGCCGGCCGCGCCGAGATCGAGGGCGCGACGGATCACCTGCGGCTCTTCATTGGCCGAGACGATGATGATTGCCAGGCCCGGTTGCAATGCGCGGATGGTGGCCAGGCCCGCCAAGCCGTGATTGCCCGGCATGTGCAGGTCCAACAGCATCAGGTCGATCGACTGGCTCTCCAGTGTCTCGATCACGCTGTCCAGCGAGTCGGCCTCGCTGATCTGGAGATCGGCCACCGCCTCCTCGGCCGCGCGGTGCAGTGCCGCGCGGAACAAGGGATGGTCGTCGGCAATGAGCAGGGTCGGCATGTCCTGGCGAGAGTAGCAAATCACCCTTCGACAGGCACAGGTACCTAGGTACGCTGGTACGGGCGGGTGGGATGGCTAGTGTGGCCAGGAGAAGACTGGTCACCGACATGCCGCCCACGAGGAACCCTCATGCCATCCGCCCCCGCTACCGATGCCGCTGCCTATCCGCTGTTGATCAAACAACTGCTGCTGACACCCCTGGCGGTGTCCCCCGGGCAGGAGATCGTCTACGGCGATACGGTCCGCTACGACTACCGCACCCTGCATGTCCGCATCGGCCAGCTGGCGGGGCTGCTGACCTCGCTGGGTGTGAAGCATGGCGATACGGTGGCGGTGATGGACTGGGACAGCAACCGCTACCTGGAAGCCTACTTCGCGGTACCGATGATCGGCGCAGTGCTGATGATGGTGAACATCCGCCTGGCACCGGAGCAGATTGCCTACACACTGAATCACAGCGGTGCACGGGTGCTGCTGGTCAATCGCGAGTTCCTGCCGCTGTTGGATGGAATCGACGAACAGCTACCCGATCTGCGCACGCGCATCCTGATGGAAGATGCCCATGGGCCGCTGCCGGCCGGTTTCGTCGCCGAGTACGAAGCCGGGCTGCGCGACGCTGCGGCGGCCAGTGAATTTCCTGATTTCGACGAGAACACCCGCGCGACGGTGTTCTACACCACCGGCACCACCGGCTTGCCCAAGGGCGTCTCCTTCAGTCATCGGCAACTGGTGCTGCATTCACTGGCGGGGATGGCTGCCCTCGGCAGTGCGGCCAGCCAGGGACGGCTGCACCGCGACGACGTCTACATGCCGATCACCCCGATGTTCCATGTTCACGCCTGGGGATTGCCATACGTGGCAACCCTGATGGGCATCAAGCAGGTCTATCCGGGGCGCTACCTGCCGGGAAATCTGTTGGCGTTGATTGCCCGCGAGAAGGTGACCTTCTCGCACTGCGTGCCGACCATCCTGCACATGCTGCTGGAACATCCTGACGCCGCGCAGGCCGACCTGCGTGGATGGAAGGTGATCATCGGCGGTGCCGCCCTGCCCCGTGCGCTGGCCCAGCGTGCATTGGCGCGGGGTATCGATATCTTCGGCGGCTATGGCATGTCCGAGACCTGCCCACTGCTGACCGTCGCGCAGATTGATGTGGACGCCTCGACTGATCCGGATGAAGCGCTGTCAATGCGCACCAAGGCCGGTATTCCGGTGCCGTTGGTGGACCTGCGCATCGTCGACCCAGACATGGCCGATGTCGCCCACGATGGCCTCGCCACTGGCGAAGTGGTGGCGCGTGCACCGTGGCTCACCGGGGGCTACCTGCACGACCCGGCAGCATCGGCGGCGCTCTGGGCCGGCGGCTACCTGCACACGGGGGACATCGGCAATATCGACGAAGGCGGTTACCTGCGGGTGACCGACCGTATCAAGGACGTGATCAAGACCGGTGGCGAGTGGATCTCCTCGCTGGCTCTGGAAGACATCATCGCGCTGCACCCGGCCGTCAGCGAGGTTGCGGTGATTGGTATCAGCGACACGAAATGGGGCGAGCGCCCGTTGCCACTCGTGGTCAGGAAGCCTGGCAGCGAGGTGAGCGAGGGCGAAATCATCGAGCTGGTCGCAGCGCGCAGTCGTTCGGGGGATATCTCACGCTATGCGATTCCGGAGCGTGTGAGTTTCGTGGAATCGATCGAGCGGACCAGCGTGGGCAAGATCAACAAGAAGAAGCTGCGCGGGCTGCATGATGCGGCGGTGGCGTCGGGTAGAGACTGAGAGATCTGGCCTCCGGCTTGCTTCTGTTTGCGGATGCCGGGAAGATTGCCCGGACTTGATGAAGCAAGGACGCGGCATGGCAAGTGTACTGAAGCTCTATCTGCAACCTCTCAATGCGCCGAAGTGGCCGCCGGGATACACCCATGCAGACATGACGGTGGCCTTCGCCCCACCCACCATTTCGCCACTGCCACATCCGCACGCCGTCGACATTCTGTTCGCAGCACTCGACTGCGGCTACGGGAACGTGCTCGCATTCCTTGGGCCACCGGGAGCCGTGCCTGGCCCGGGATTCGCCAACATGGGCGTGATGACCAAAGCGGATTGGAAAGCGCTTGGTACGTACATCTACGGAAAAGTCACACTGTTGGGCGATATCTTCGGCACTGCCGCAGGGGCTGGCGGTCCCTGCGTCAATACCCTTCCGTTTGTGCGCAAGCTCGAAAAGAACGAGAAAGGCAGCTTCAGCTATTTCCTCGGCATGGTCTATGCCCGCTATGCACTGGAGCAGGCTGTCGTTGCTGCGCCGGCAGCCCCGGGTTTCGTGAGTCGCATCCTTCACTTCCACACTACTCAAGGCAGCCCCATCCAGATCCAGGGATTGCCCATGGCCCCGGTCGCCGGGGCTGCAGATGCTCCAGATTTCCTGGTCCAGTTGAACAATGGCACGTGGGGGCTGCTCGAAGCCAAGGGCTCGTTGGGCGCACGAGCAAACAGCACCTTCCATGAAGCCCAGCAGCAGGTTGAGCAGTACCCGGCGGTCAATTTCTCCGTAGGGATCGGCGCGCCTGCACTTCTTGCCATCAATTTCTGCGCCATCAGCTACGCCTATGTTGAAAACGGAAATCTGCAGGTCGAGTACATCGATCCCGAGCCGGATAATGACCCTCTGGAAAGGGTGAGACGGGGCGAGGCATTGGCGAATCCCATTTTCATGCCCGCTGCAGACTGCCTCCGATTCCTGCAGGCCTGCGGACATTTTTCCAGCCAGGCTGAGGATGGCGGCGAAGCAGAGCGATACATGCGCTGGACGCGCTCCAAGGACGGTCTCTGGTTGGGAGTGCCCAAGGATATGTGGAACAGTTTCGAGAAACTTGCCGACCTCATGACGCTGTTCCAAGCAGTCTTTGGAAAGGGATGCGTGAACAGTTGCGCCCCTTTGATCGGGGCGGATTCGATCGACTTCGAAGTGACATTTACCAGGATGGCAACGACCCGCCTGCAGCGCCTTGCCGATGACGAAGCCTTTATCTTCAATCAGCACGCATCCCGTCAGCTTGCCAGGGTTGATGCCTCACGGCACTCAAATGAGGCAATCAGGCTGGGAGAATTCGCCAGGGACGTCGCCGATCCTGCGTCTGCCAACGGCATGATCCAGAGCCTGAATAGACTGTTGAGTTCGCTCCGCAGATTGTCCGAACTGAAGCTTGCTGACAAGCGCGAACGATACATCAAGCTCCTGTCCAACGGCCTCTGCATCGCCGACGACGCAGGGCGGCGGTACCTGGATGTCGACCCGCCTTTCAATACCGAGAGGTTCTAGGTTGGAGCCAACTGATTCGCTGTGATTGCCGGCCAGCGGCCGGCACTACCGACGCGCAGTCGCAGTACAACACGCTGCGCCCGCGCGAAGACGCCCTTCAGATCCGCGTCGTGGCCATGAACCGTTCGCGGTCCTGCTGCGTGCGCCGGCGGATCGCTTCCAATGCCTGGCTTTCGGTGGCCTGCAGCATGGCTTCGAACAGACGCTGGAAGTGATGGCGCATGGCATTGCGGGCCGCCACCGGATCGCGGGCGCGCAGTGCTTCGAAGATCGCCATGTGCTCGTCGGCCCGACTGGCGCCGTCGTCATGGCAGACCCGTGCATAGACTTCGGTCACCCGCGGCAGTTCGCTGCGCATGCGCCAGATCTGCTGCACGAAGAACTCCACCACCGGGTTCCCGGAAAGGCGCGCGATGGTCAGGTGGAAGCGGCGGTCGTACTCCCCCGCCTCTTCATCGCTCAGGTCCCGACGGCAGAGGGCTTCGGCCAGTACCTGCAGTTCAGCGATACCGGCATCATCCAGATTGCTGGCAGCCAGCGCGGCAGCCTCGGCCTCGAATACCGCGCGCGCAGCGGTAAGGTCGAACGCACTGACATCCGGCAGTCC
Source organism: Stenotrophomonas maltophilia (assembly GCF_013464485.1). Lineage (GTDB taxonomy): Bacteria > Pseudomonadota > Gammaproteobacteria > Xanthomonadales > Xanthomonadaceae > Stenotrophomonas > Stenotrophomonas maltophilia_AW. The sequence continues at coordinate 72,220 of NZ_RAUX01000009.1, read as the reverse complement.
ACCCGGAACCTGCGTCGGGCGCGGCTTCACATGCACGCCCGAGCCAATGCGGATCGCGATCCAGCCCTGGGCCTCCAGGGCAATTTCAGCCTCGCGGATGGTCACCCGGCTGACACCGAACCGTTCGGCCAGCTCACGCTCACCTGGCAAGCGCGAGCCCGGCGGGAATTCGCCGTCCTCGATCAGCTTGCGGAGCTTGGCAGCGATGGTCTGGTAAAGACGGTTGGCGGACATGCGGCTGACCCTTGGCGATTCCTTCCGGGTCCCTGCCCTGCCACCGCGGCCGGCAAGGGTCCGGTTGGAGCGACGGCGCGACCACTGGCCGCGCCGCCCTGTTCAGAACTTGTATCGTACACCGAAATACGCACGCCGCCCGTAGGTCACCACTTCGCGGAAGTTCCCATAAAGCGGCTGGTAGGCCACGCGTGGCTCGTTGGTCAGGTTCATCAGCTCCAGCGACAGCGACAACTGCTTGTTCACCCGGTAGCGCAGGCGCAGGTCCACGCTGGTGTTGTCATCGTAGTAGCGGTTCTGCTGCGCGGTGTTGCCGGTGAAGTCCTGGTAGTAGTGCGAGCGGAACTTGCCGATGGCCTGGATGTTGAAGCGCCCGACGTCCCAGTAGATCGAGCCGGACAGCACGTGCCGCGAGAAGCCGCTGAGGCCCGCCGGCGGCACGATCGCCGGAATGATCGTGCCATCACTGGCCAGCTGCTCGCCCAGTCGTGAGTCCTGGGTCCGGTAGTCGGCATCGGCGTAGTTGTAACTGACCTTGAAGCCCAGTCCATCGAACGGCTTGGGCAGGTAGGACAGTCGATGGGTGGCGGTCAGCTCGAAGCCGGTCAGCGTGCTGTCCTCGTCGGTGGTTACCTGCTGGCGCACCGGCACGGTCACGCTCTGGCCGTCGATGGTGTAGGTCTCAGGCACCAGCGCGGTGGCGGTGCCACCGTTGAACTGCTTCCAGTACACCGCGCCGGCCAGCATCGTGTCCGGGTTCGGGTACCACTCCAGTGACAGGTCGCCGTTCCAGGACATCAGCGGTTGCGCGGCGGGGTTGCCGCTGGCGCTGATGTCATCCAGCGCGTCGGCCAGATTGCCGTAGGTGGCATCACTGCTCACGTTGATGGTGCGCCCGGCACCCAGCGCGGCGATGTCCGGCCGTGACATCGCGCGGTAGGCACCGACTCGCAGCAGTACGTCCGGGCGCAGTTCGAAGGCCGCATTGAGGCTGGGCAGCAGCTTGTCGTTGCCCGCCTTGAACACCTGCGTGCTGTACTCGCCGGTGGGTTGCAGGCGGATTGTCCCGTCACCGTTGTCCTCGATACGCAGCCCGGTACGCACGCCTTCGGAACGAACATCGGTCTTCACCCAGCGCAGGCCCAGGTTGCCCGTCACCGGCAGCCCGAACAACGTGCTGCTGAACTCGCCCATCAGATAGAGCGCGCGTGTCTTCTCGGTGACATCGACATTGTTCGGGTCCTGGAAAGCCGGATCCAGCCCGCTGTCGAGGCTGCCGCGGAACGACTGGTACAGGCAGTCCGGATCGAAGTACGCCCACGAGGAGATCGTGTTGCCGCTGGCGGCATCCATGAAGTCATCCTGCGGGAACGGGGCACGGCAGGCCTGGTTGGCGGCGATGATCTTCGCCTTGTCGGCCGCCACGCGCTGGTCGTAGTCGGTTACCAGGGTGTTGTCGCGCAGGCGGTAGCCGGCCTGGCTGGCACGCACGCCACCCTTGATGCGGGTGAAGAAGCCGGACTCGGGCATGAAGCTGGCATCGAAGCGGCCGGCCTTGATCTTGTGGTCGTTCTCCGTTGCGCTGGAGGTGACGCGCGCGGCACCGGTGTAGGCGTCCCAGTTGTTGGGATCGAAGCTCGGGGCCAGAGCAACACTGGGCACTTCGCCGTGCCAGTCCCAGTCATAGTCCACGTAGCCGGTGGCACCGCTGCTGATGCCTGGCACGACCGCATTGTTGACGTCGCGCTGGTTGGCGCGCAGTCGGGTCATCCGCTCGCTGTCGAGGCGATTGGTGTGCGAATACGAAAGATCGGTGGACAGTTCCCAGGCCGGGGTCGGTCGCAGGATCAGGTTCAGGCCCCCCCCGGTGTATTCCTCGCCGCGCCAGTAGCGGTTGGAGGTGGAGTCGATCGAGGTGCTGCCATGCAGATGGCGCACGATGCCCTCTGCGTCCACGTCGCGCCGGGTGATGCCGCGCCGTGCGTTGGACAGGCTCAGATCGCTGCGGTTCTCATGCCAGTTGCGCTGCGTGTGTTCGAAGTCGAGGTTCACTTCAACCACTTCATTGGGCCGCCATTGCAGTGCGGCGAACTCACTCTGCCGGTCGTTGCGCTCCTGCTTGAGCCGGTAGATGCGGCTGCTTGGCACCAGGTAGTAAGGTGCGCCGTTGGCGATGGCCTGCGCGGACACTTCATTGCAGTTGGCATTGCCCACGTTCTGCGTGCCATCGCAGGCATACCAGGTGGAGCCGCTGGTAATGCTCTCTTCCGGGTCGGTGCCGTCCAGACGCTGGAAACCCAGCGAAATGCCCAGCTTCTGTCCGTTGCCAAACTCGAACTGGTCGATGTAGCTGGCGGTGCCGCGATAACCGATGCCGTCGTCGTCGCGATACTTCTTGTCATACTCGGCCCAGCTGCCACGCAGATCGATCTGCGCCGCCCGCTTGCCGTACTCCAGTGGGCGCACCGTTTCCAGGCCGATGGTGCCAGCCACGCCCCCCTCAATGATGTCGGCGCGCTGGGTCTTGTAGATGGCCACGGTATTGATCAGCTCGGCCGGGAACATGTTGAAGTTCACCGAGCGGTCGCCGCTGCCGTTGGTGATCTCGCGGCCATTGAAGTTGGTGCTGCTGAGGAAGGCGCCCAGGCCACGGATGGAGATTTCCGAGGCCCCGGTCTTGTCGCGGGTCGAAGCGGCGCCGGTCAAGGTCTCGATCGCGTCGGCCAGCGAGGGCGCTGGCAGGTCGCCGATGTCATCGGCCGAGAGCACGTCGGCGATGACGGTGTCGTCGCGCTTCTTGTTGATCGAACTCTGCATCGATTCGCGGATGCCGGTGACCTGCACCTGGTCCAGCGTGGTGGGATCCTGCCCTGCCGCGTCCTTGCTGGATTGCGCCTGGGCCGTGGGCAGGCCCGCCAGCACGGCCAGCAGCGCCGCGATCAGGGGTGTGGGGGACAACGAGATGCTGTGCACTGCTCCGGCGGGTCGCCGCATGGTTTCCTCCTCCCAAAGGATCGCCTGCACGCCAGGCGTGGGACGCAGCTTCGACACGGCGACATGAAAATGTCAACCAATTGGTATGCGATTGTTGAAATGCCTTTTATCCATACCAATTGATCGCAGTTTAATGTGCTGCTGCAGCATGACTTTGCGCGAGAGCTGGCTTACAACAGACCCGGAAGTGGTATGCATACCCACCCTGAAACGACGGCCCGGCCGCCCCTGGAAGGATTTCATGCGCATTCACTCGCTGGCGCGTCACCCGTCCAACATTCCATCACTATTCTGCCTGGCTACTGGTCTGGCCATGTGCCTGACCACTTCAGCAGCAAGTGCAGCCAGCTGGCTCGTCCACGATGTCGCTGAGTTCGCTACCGCCGCAGCAGCGCTGCAGCCCGGCGATGAGATCGTGCTGGCTGACGGCATCTGGAACGATGCCCGGTTGCTGCTGAAGGGCCAGGGCACGGCAGCCGCACCGATCGTGCTGCGCGCGCAGACCGCCGGCAAGGTCGTCCTCAGCGGACGCTCGGACCTGCGCCTGGTGGGGAGCTACCTGCAGGTGTCCAACCTGGTGTTCCGCAACGGCTATGCACCGGGTGATGCGGTGGTGGCGTTCCGCGAATCAAGCAAGGCCGTCGCCAGCAACAGTCGCGTCACCGGCCTGGTGATCGACGACTACACCAACCCCGATGCCAGCGACCAGGACTACTGGGTTTCCTTCTATGGCAGTCACAACCGCCTCGATCACAGCCAGCTGCGCGGCAAGACCAACGCCGGACCCACGGTAGTGGTGGTGCGAGATGCCACCCAGGGCCTGGACAACCAGCACCGCATCGACCACAACTGGTTCGGGCCACGCCCAGCACTGGGTGTCAACGGCGGTGAAACGATTCGAGTCGGCACCAGTGACACCTCGCTGAGCAATTCGAACAGCACGGTGGAGAACAACTGGTTCGAAGGCTGCGACGGCGAGACCGAAATCGTCTCCAACAAATCTGGCGGCAATACCTACCGCGGCAACGTGTTCTACCGCTCGGCAGGAGCGCTCACGCTACGCCATGGCAACGGCAACCGGGTGATCGACAACGTCTTCCTCGGCGATGGCAAGGCAGGCACCGGCGGCGTACGCATCATCAATGCCAACCAGACCGTCAGCAACAACTACTTCGAGCGCCTGGCCGGCTCCAGCAACCGTTCGGCGCTGGCGGTGATGGATGCGCAAGTCAATCCGCCGCTGTCCGGCTATGCACCGGTGGTCAATGCCACCATCAGCCGCAACACCTTCGTGGACGTGGCGAAGATCAGTTTCGGCGTCGGCCACGATGAGGCGAAAGGCATCGTCGTGGCCGCCAGCAACAGTCGCTTCACCGGCAACCTGATCGTCAACCGCAGCAGCAGGAACCCGCCCAATGCCGCCAGTTCGCTGGCCGGTATCGACTTCAGCGGCAACGTGCAGTCGCCGGCAGCCAGCACCGTGTTCCCGGGAGGCGTAGAGAGCCGTAGCGTCAGCCTGCAGCAGGCTGACAGCGGACTATGGGTGCCCACACCTGCCCTGCCCGTCGTGGGCGCCGATCCTGCCCTGGCGATGACCGCGCGCGAGGCGACCGGCGTCGCCTGGTATCCCAAGGTGGGCGAAGTTGCCCTGTCACGCACCCGCAATGGAGTTGATCGATGAGGTTGCAGCCGCTGTTCGTTTCCCTGGCTTTGGCCGCCCCCTTCGCCCTGCTGCCGAGCGCATCGCTGTTCGCAGCCCCCAATGCTGCCGCGCGACAGGCCGAAGCCGCGCCGGTGCTGGTCACTGCCGCACAGTGGCAGCAGATGGCCAGCGAAGGCAGCCGCTACCCGTGGTTCGCCAAGGAACAGTCACGCGCGGAAAAATCGCTGAAGAAGATGATGCAGGCCGGCATCGATGTGCCGGTGCCCAAGGACAAGGGCGGCGGCCTCACCCACGAACAGCACAAACGCAATTACCAGGCGCTGCTGGCGGCCGGCACGCTGTACCGGCTGACCGGTGACAAGGCCTATGTCGACTACGCGCGCGACATACTGATGCAGTACGCCAAACTCTACCCTACCCTGGGCCCGCACCCCGAAGGCCGCGGACAGATTCCCGGCCGCGTGTTCTGGCAGGTGCTGAACGATTCGGTATGGCTGGTGAACGCCATCCAGGGCTATGACGCGATCCGCGATGCGTTGCCCGCCGCCGACCGGCAGACCATCGAATCACAGGTGTTCCGGCCGATGGCCGAATTCCTGGTGAGCGAGCCGAAGAACTACGACCAGATCCACAACCATGCGACCTGGGCAGTCGCGGCCACCGGCATGACCGGCTATGTGCTGCGTGACCAGGAACTGGTGGAGAAATCGCTGCGCGGCAGCCAGAAGAATGACCAGTTCGGTTTCCTGCGGCAGATCGACCTGTTGTTCTCGCCCGACGGCTATTACGAGGAGGGCCCGTACTACCAGCGCTATGCGCTGGCGCCGTTCCTGCTGTTCGCCAATGCCATCGAGCGCAACGAGCCGCAGCGGAAGATCTTCCAGCGCCGCGATGGCGTGCTGCTGAAGGCGGTGGATGTGCTGGTGCAGACCAGCTATGACGACCTGTTCTTCCCGATCAACGATGCGATCCTGGACAAGGGCATTGACACCGAGGAACTGGTGGCCGGCATCGGCATTGCCTACGCGCGCAGCGGTGATGATCGTCTGTTGTCGGTGGCACAGAAACAGAAACGGCTGCTGCTGTCGCCTGAGGGCCTGCAGGTGGCGCAGGCATTGGCGGCCAACAAGGCCAAACCGTTCGACTTCCAGCCCATGCTGCTGCGCGATGGCCCGGCCGGCGACCGCGGTGGCCTGGCGATCCTGCGCATGAACGGTGAACGCGGCCAGGCGCTGGTGCAGAAGGACACCATGCAGGGTATGGGCCATGGGCATTTCGACAAGCTCAACTGGCTGTTCTATGACAATGGCAACCCGGTGGTGACCGACTACGGCGCGGCCCGCTTCCTGAACGTGGAAGCCAAGCGGGGCGGCATCTACCTGGCCGAGAACCGCAGCTGGGCCAAGCAGACCGTGGCGCACAACACCCTGGTGGTGAACGAGACCAGCCACTTCAGGGGCGACTGGAAGCGCGGCGAAGAACACGCACCGCAGGTGCGCTTCTTCCAGGCCGACGCCGATACCCAGGTGGCCTCGGCCAGCATGCGCGATGCCTACCCCGGCGTGGTGTTCACCCGCACCCAGGCGCTGCTGCGCCACCCCGAACTGGGCCTGCCTGTGGTGCTGGACCTGCTGCAGGTGCACGGCGACAAGGCCGCGCGCTACGACCTGCCCCTGCACTTCAACGGCCACATCGTCACCACCGGCTTCGAGGCCGAACATTTCCCAGCGCAGCGTCCGGTGCTGGGCAGCGATAACGGCTACCAGCACCTGTGGCTGGATGCGCGCAGCAAGCCCGGCAGCGAACCGCGCACGCTGGCCTGGCTGCTGGATGGGCGCTTTTACACCTACCGCTTCGGCAGCAGTGCGCCAGCGCAGGCGCTGCTGGTGGAAAGCGGCGCCAACGATCCGGAGTTCAACCTGCGCCGCGAGCCGGCCCTGCTGCAACGCGTGGAGGGCCAGAAGGACGTGACCTTCTACAGCGTGCTGGAGCCGCATGGCGAGTACAACGGCACCGCCGAATACGTGCACGGCGCCGACAGCCGCATCAAGGAGATCGTGCGCAGCCGTGGCAGCGATGCCGAGGTAATTGAACTGCGCCTGGCCAGCGGCGCCCGCATCGCCCTGGGCGTGGCCGACGACAGCACCGCCAAGGGCGAGCACAGCGTGACCGTCGATGGCCACGCCTACCGCTGGAGCGGCAGCCACGCGCGCATGGACCGCAGCAAGGGTGACGCGCGATGAACGGCCCGGCGGTAGTATCCAGCCTGCGCAAGGTGCCGGTGCGGTCGGCGGTGCGCTGGCTGATCGTCGGCCTGATTGCGGTGGCCACGGTGATCAACTACATCGACCGCAACGCACTGGCGGTGATGTGGCCGGAGATCGCCAAGGAAGTGGGCGCAACCAAGGATGACTACGCGCTGCTGGTAACGGTGTTCATGCTGTTCTACGCGGCCGGCCAGTTCCTGTTCGGCCGCCTGTTCGACATGATCGGCACGCGGCTGGGCTTTGCCCTGTCGATCAGCGTGTGGTCGATCTCCATCGCCCTGCATGCGGTCACCCATTCGATCCTGTCCTTCAGCCTGGTGCGCGCGATGCTGGGCATCAGCGAGGCCGGTGCATGGCCGGGCGCGGTGAAGGCCAATGCGGAATGGTTCCCGGCGCGCGAACGGGCGCTGGCGCAGGGCGTGTTCAATGCCGGTGCGTCGGTAGGCGCGATTGTCTCGGCACCGGCCATCGCCGGCCTGTACCTGTGGCTGGGCTGGCGCGGCACCTTCGTGCTGGTCGGTGCCATCGGCTTCCTGTGGCTGCTGCCCTGGCTGTTCGTCTACCGCGCCGGGCCGGACAAGCACCCGTGGGTGAGCGACGCCGAGCGCCGATTGATCCAGGAAGACCAGGCCGGACAGCAGGCGGTGGCCGCGCCGAAGGCGAGCGTGCGTGCGCTGCTGGCCCATCGGCAGAGCTGGGGCATGCTGGCCTGCCGCTTCCTGCTGGACCCGATCTGGTGGCTGTTCGTTTCGTGGCTGCCGATCTACCTGGCCGAAACGTTCGGCTTTGACATCAAGCAGATCGGCCTGTTCGCCTGGGTGCCCTTCGTCGGCGCCATGCTGGGCAGCCTCAGCGGCGGCTGGCTATCGGGCCGGCTGATCCGCGCCGGGCGCAGCGTGGACCGCGCGCGCAAGCTGTCCATCTCGCTGGGCTGCGTGATCATGGCCCCGGCCCTGCTGGGCGCGGTGCTGGCCAACCAGCCGCTGCTGGCGGTGCTGGCGATCGCTGCCGTGCTGTTCGGCTTCCAGGTGGCGATCGGCAACATCCAGACCCTGCCGGGCGATCTGTTCGACGGTCGTTCGGTGGGCACCCTTGCCGGTCTGGGTGGGCTGGCCGCCGTGGCCGGCACCCTGATCACCACCTGGCTGGTGCCGGTGCTGACCCGCCATTCCTACGCGCCCATTTTCATTCTTGTCGCTGCCCTGGTGCCGCTGTCGCTGGCCGCGCTGTGGTGGTGGACCGGCCCGATCCACAAGCTCGACCGCCCCGGCCGTTGATCCCACGTTTTTCATTCCCCCGCAAACCAAGGAGTTCCCCGCATGTCGTTCAAGGACAAGGTGGCCATCGTCACCGGTGGTGGCCGTGATATCGGTCGCGCCGTCTCGATCAAGCTGGCCGCCGCCGGTGCACGCGTGTGCATCAACTACGCCAACGACGAAGCCAGCGCGCAGGACACGCTGGCCGCCGTCCTGGCCGCCGGTGGCCAGGCCATCGTGCACCGCGCCGACGTGACCGACGCCGCTGCCGTGGCCCGCCTGGTGGCCGCCACCCAGGCCGCCTTCGGTGAGCGCATCGACCTGCTGGTGAACGTGGCCGGCGGCATGGTGCAGCGCCGCCCGCTGGCCGACATCGATCCGGCGTTCTTCCACACCGTGATGGACCTGAACCTCACCTCCACCTACCTGACCACCCACGCAGTGGTGCCGCACATGGGCGAAGGCGCGGCCATCGTGAACTTTGCTTCGCAGGCAGGGCGCGATGGCGGCGGCCCGGGCGCTTCGATCTATGCCACTGCCAAGGCGGCGGTGATGACCTTCACCCGCGCCATGGCCAAGGAACTGGGGCCGAAGGGCATCCGCGTGAATGCACTGTGCTGCGGCATGATCGCCACCCGCTTCCACGATGAATTCACCAAGCCGGAAGTGCGCACGGCGGTAGCCGGTGCGACCCCGCTCCGCCGCCAGGGCGTGCCGGAAGAGGCGGCAGATGCGGCGGTGTTCCTGGCCTCGGACGCAGCGGCCTTCATCACCGGTGCGAACCTGGATGTCAACGGCGGCACCTACTTCTCCTGACCTGAGCGGACATTTCCCATGCAGCGCTGGATCACCCTGCTTTCGCTGGCTCTCGGCGCTGCCGTGACCGCCCCTGCCGCCCAGGCCGCACCGGTCTGGGTCACAGCCTGGACTGCGTCGCCTGCGCCCGACCGCAAGGACGGCACGCCCGATACCCCGGTGCAGTTCGCCGCGCAGACCGTGCGGCAGGATATCCGTATCGGCAGCCGCGGCGATGCGCTGCGCCTGCGCATCAGCAACGAGCTCGGCACTGCGCCACTGCACGTGGAGGACGTCCGCGTGCGGCTGAAGGATGGCAAGGCCGCCGCATTGCCGGTGACCGTAGACGGCCGGGGCGCCATCGATGTGCCGGTCGGCGCTGCGCTGCTGAGCGATCCGGTGCGCCTGCCAGTGTCGGCGCTGCAGGAAATCAGTGTCAGTGCCTACTTCCCCCAGCCGACCCGGCCGGCAGTCCGCCGGACTGAACTGCGCGTGGTGGATGGCAGGCAGGACGACGTGGCAGGCAGTGTCCGGCTGAGCTACCAGCAGAACGTGTTCTCGGCGGTGCAGGTGCAACGTGGCGAGCGCCCGCAGGTGATCGTGGCGCTGGGCGATTCCATCACGGAAGGCGCCACGGCCCGTCGCGGCACCTTCAACCAGTGGCCCGAGCGCCTGGCGCAGCGGCTGCAGCAGGCCTGTCCGGACCGCTTCGTGGTACTCAACCAGGGCATCAGCGGCAACAAGCTGCTCGACCATGGGCGCAGTCACAGCGCCCTGTCGCGCCTGGATCGCGATGTGATTGCAGTGGCCGGTGCGGATCAGGTGATCCTGTTCGAAGGCATCAATGACATCCGCAACGGCGGCGGCACGCAGCCGGTTTCCGGCCGCAATGCACCTGACATGCTGCTGGGCTATCAACAGGTGGCCACGCGCCTGCACGCGCACGGCATCCGTGCCTGGCTGGGCACGCTGACCCCGTTCGGCGGTTCCGAGCGCTATGAGCCAGTCTCGGCTGCCACGCGTGCTTCGATCAACCAGTGGGCCCGCGGCGGCAGGACCGGTTTCGACGGGATCATTGATTTCGATGCCGCGCTGCGTGATCCGAAACTGCCCGAGGCACTGCCAGCCGACATCACCCGCGACCATCTGCACCCCAACGACGAAGGCTACCGGCGCATGGCCGATGCCATCGATCTGGATATGCTGGGCTGTGCCGCCACGCGATGAAGGGAGAGCCATGAGTCGTATTGTCTGCTTCGGTGAGTTGTTGCTGCGACTGGGGGCCCCTGGCAACGAGCTGTTGCTGCAGACGCCGCGTCTGCAGGTTCATGTCGGCGGTGCCGAGGCCAATGTGGCCGTCTCGTTGGCCTGTCTCGGCCATGACGTGCAGATGGTCAGCACCGTGCCCGGCAACGTGCTGGGGCGGCATGCGGTGGCCGAGCTGCGTCGGAACGGCGTGGGCACGCAGGGCGTGCAGCACGTGGACCGCGATCGGATGGGACTGTACTTCCTGGCAACCGGTGCGCTGCACAGGGCCAGCGAAGTGGTCTACGACAGGGTCGGCTCGGCCTTCGCCAACGGCAACGCCGACGAACATGATTGGCCTGCCCTGCTGGAGGGGGCGCAGTGGCTGCATGTCTCGGGAGTGAGCCCGGCATTGGGTGCCAATGTCGCCGCATCGGTGCTGGTCGCCTCGCGCGCAGCCCGCAAGGCAGGCGTGCGCGTATCGTTCGACGGCAACTACCGGCCGTCGCTCTGGCAACGCTGGGGCGGCAACGCTTCGGCCATCCTGCGTGAACTGTTCGCCGAGGCGGACATCGTCTTCGCCGACCATCGCGATATCGAACTGGTGCTGGGGCTGCGCTTCACCGAGGACAGCGCCATCGCGCGGACCGAAGCCGCTGCCTCAGCCGCCTTTGCCGCATTTCCGCAACTGCAGTGGCTGGCCTGCACCCAACGCGAAGTGGTGAGTGCCGACCATCATGTGCTGGGCGCATTGCTGCTGGGACGCGACGGCACCCGTGCGCAGGCTCCCCCTCGGCCATTGATCGGCATCGTTGACCGGATCGGTGGTGGCGACGCGTTCGCGGCAGGCGTGCTGCATGGGCTGCTGTCCGGGTTCGATGCACAGAGCAGCGTGCGCTTCGGCCTGGCCTCGGGGGCATTGAAGCATTCCATCCCCGGGGACTTCAGTCCTGCACGCGAGGCCGACGTCTGGGCGCTGCTTGACAGTGACCAGTTCGACGTTCGTCGCTGAACGGAAGGACGGGCAGATTCTGGCCGGAATGCCCGACCACTACGCGCGTTTGACCGCGAGCGTCAGCCTATGCTGATGCTGCTGTGGATTCTGGTCGTGGACAAGCTGCCGAACCAGAATGGCCTGTGGGAAGCGCTGATAGGTCGTCGCGCATTCCGCGCTACCACGCGGGAATCGCCTCGACGCCGATCTTGAACAGGAGGTCACGCTTGCCGTCGGCATCATGTTCATTGTGTTCCAAGGTACTCAGTGGCCAGCGTACGAAGGTTGCACAGATTCCGGCGGGCTCGGTCTGCGCGGATACGTCCCTGGCCCAGTAGGGTTTCCTGGGATCGACGCCGCGTTCAAGCCACTGCTCCACGTCCTCGGTTGTGCCATGGCGCAGTGAGGCATCGATTGCCAGCAGGCCGATCGCACGACGCCCTTGCGGTGTGTCCGCCTTGTTCCAGGCAGCGAGCGCTACGGCCTGCAGGAACCGGTAGCGCTCCTCGCTTACCGGGGGCAGGCCTTGGCCGTCACGGCCTTCGATGACATCGCTCCGCACCAGGCAGAACAGCTGGGCCGGCGTCAGCGTCGGGTCGTTGGCGCTCAACGCCGCCTGCATGGCGGGTAGATCGTCCTGTTCGATGGCAGGTTGCAGGCGCTCACGATGTGCACTCATCGCCTCACGTTCCGCCTCCATCGCGGTGAGCTCATGGCGCGACATTGCCAAGGGGTCGAACAGCGGCGAAGCGAAACCGGCCAGGAAACTGGCAACGTTGATGAATGCCGCCGCCAGAACCACGAGGATGAGCCCAAACCGCCGAAGGCCTGCCCACCAGGCAATCACCGCGACCACGGCGCCGCCGACGAATGCTGCCATTGCCGCGCACAGCAGCAGAATCGGAAGCATCATCATCACGCCCATCCCGGCGTAATGCCCTCGCGGCCTGGCCAGTGGCAGGATTGCACTGATCAGGTAGGTCAGCATTGCCACGCCAATCAACGCGCCGAGCGCCAGGCACCAGCGTCGAAGCGCTCCGCGCTGTGCCGCCCGCGCAGCGGGATCATGGGATGCGGTACTCATATGGCGTTCCTCTCTGGAATTCGTCCCGTGGCGGACCAGCGCGCACCTGCAGCGCCTTCAGCCACACTTCCAGTGCATGGGTGTCACGCATGTCCCCTGCGTAGCGATGATCCGGCGCGTGCGGTTCATTCGAACCACGCGCCCGCCCGCGGAACACCTTCATCGGTACCGAGATCCTGCTCATGCCGCTGGGGAGCCGCTCGGGCCGCACATCCATGTAGAGACTATCTGCCGAGGTTTCTACACCGACCTGCAGCGCGCCGAGCCGCTTCCACAGGTCAAGTGCATCCAGGCAGGCTGAGCCGCAGGCTGCATCTGCCACGATCACGACCCTGCCCGTCTGCCCTGGCGCAATCGGGCCGCCGGTTGGCGCGGCATCCGCCATTGACTCGGAGGGTTCACGCCACAGTGCCACCCCATCTGCGCGCGCCCGCGTCATTCCTGAGGTCACGGTCTCCAGCATGCGCAGCAGTTCGGGAGACGCGTCCGGCGCCTTCTCCAGCTTCAACAGAAAGCCGCGAAGCTGGGCGATGTTGGCCTCGGAGGTCCGCCATTCCACCCAGCTGCTGCCAGGCAGCGCATCCACGGCGGTGGCCCCCCAGATCAGTCGTGCCAACGCAATGCTCCATTGCGAGGCACCGCCACTGTTGCCGCGTACATCCAGCACAACCAACGGCGAACGCTGCAGCTCTTCAGTCTCTGCAGCCAACTGCTCCAGCAGCCGGGTCAGTTCATTGAAGTTCGGCTCCGTCGGATCGGCATTGAAGCTGCTGGTGGTGATCCAGTAGCCCCCCCTGACATCGTGTGCCAGCCATTGGCCGGCCGGAAACTGCGCCGGGTGTCGGCCAGGTGCTTCTTCAGCTGTTCTGCGTCGAGCGGCGCCCACTGCAGCGCATACGGGGTCTCAACTCCATCCACTTCGAACACGCAGTCCTGCAGTGCCTGCACGAAGGGATTGCCCTGTTCCAGCAGCACTTCACCGCCGCCATGCACGCGGCTGGCCTGCAGGTTCCAGCGACCGCTGAAGTCACCGACCCGGCGTGCGGCGAGCGTCTGCGCGTCGATGCCATCACAGGAGAGCATGCGTGCTCCCAGCGGCGGATGGCCCGGTCGGCCATCCGCGGTCATGACCACCTGTGCGTCACCGTCGAAGCCGGTCAGGAAGCCGGGCCACCGCGCGTACAGCCCGGGGGCGTCGCCAAGCGCGTTGAGGCTGACGTGGCCATCATTGAAGGAGGCCGCGTACCCCTTCATGGCCCACCAGTAGCCCGCGAAGCTGTCGACCTTCCCTGCGCGCGAGCGGGCAAGCGCCGAGGCAGCCTCGAGCTGCGGGACGAACCCGGGATTGCGCCCGTCGACCGTGCCCGGATGGCTGCCGCGCATGGCTGCATCGGCTGCGTCCAGATCCATCAGCAGCGTGTGCGACCAGTCGGTTGGAACGCCTTGCGTGATGGGCGTGGCCAGCACCACGCCCATCAGAAGCCCTGCGATGATCATGCCGACATCCCTCCCCTGGATCGATCTCCAGTCTCGCAGCTTTCCAGCCCGTAGCGCCGCGCCCGCGACAACGGGTGCGGCCTTTCATCAGTGCAACGGCACCTTCAACACCGAAGGCGCATTGGCCGGCGAACTGAACGTCACCGTGCCACCCAACTGGCTGATGCCCGCATACCGCAGATCCACCGTGTCGACCACGAGGGTCAGGCGGCTGCCGGCTGGAATGTTCCAGCTGCTCGCTTCCAGGCGCAGGTCCAGCGTCTTCGGCTGGCCCGGCGTGGCACCGCGCAGCGTGTATGGCTTGTGGCTGATCAGCTGGCCATTGCCAAGTACATCCTCGGCATACAGATAGGCATAGAGCGTGGTGTTGGCGCGACTGGGCGTGACGGTCAGGCGCACCTCCGGCGCGCCGTCCATGCGTCGTGCACTCCACTGGACCGGCCCCTGCCAGACGCCGGCAGCATTGCGGCCCACGAACGGAACATAGGCGCCTGGCGGCAGATTGATCATCTGCAGCGCGCCGGAGGCCATCGCCACACCGGAGTTGGCAGCGGTCAGCAGGCCACTGCCGATACGGTAATTCCAGCCGGTGCTGCCTCCGCTCTCGGCCAGGCCGCCGGTGGGCAGAAGCAGTCCTTTGGGTGCGGTCAACGCATAGCTGATGGCACCGGCATTGGTCGCCTGCCAGTTCGGATAGGTGCTCCAGCTGCCCTTCTGCGACTTCAGCTGCACCGCAGGCTGCTGGTCGATGCCATTGGCTTCACCCTTGAGGTAATGGTCGAACCAGTCGCCAACCGAGTCGTAGACCTCGTTGGGAATGCCCAGTGCGCCAAAGGCTTCGTTGAGCGCGTGATCGCCGTGGCGAAGCTGCAGCTGCTTGGGGCCCTTCAGGCGGTTGAAGAACTCCACCAGCTGGCCCGGCGGGAACAGGCTGTCGTTGAAGGCGTTGGCCAGGAACACCGCCGGCTGGTTGGCGTTGATCTCATCAATGCTGGCCCCAGGGCTGCGCTGCGCCGCCACAGGCAACAGTGACTCAACCGCCCCCTGGTAGTTGCCCACCAGCACATTACGGTTGATGGTGGCCAGTTCCGTTCCCGGACGGCCGGTGGCCAGGCCAGCGGCCACCAGCAGCGCAATGCCCTGTGCGCTGGGGGTGTCGTTGCTGTACAGCGAGGCCTGGAGATCGGCCCAGCCACTCAGTGCCGCCACCGCCTTGATGCGCGGGTCGCGCGCCGCGGCCAGCAGGCTGGTACCGGCCCCGTAGGAGATGCCCGAGACGCCGATGCGCGTTGGATCGGCCCGCGTGTTGTCCAGCGCCCAGTCGATCAGGGCGCTGACATCTTCGACCGTGGCCGGCCCGGCGATGTCGATGCTGCCGCCCGATTCCCAGAAGCCACGCGAGCTGTAGCTGATCACCACGTAGCCACGGCGGGCCAGCGACTGCGCCACCCCCACGTACTCCACGCTCGGTACCGCCCAGCTGCTGGGCATCACCAGCAGTGGATGGCGGCCACTGCCCGCGTCCTGCGGTTCGATGACGAAGGCCCCAAGAGGCGTTCCATCCCAGCTGGGAATGGTGCGATGGGTGGTCTTGACCGTCGCCGCCCAAGCGGCGGGCGCCAGCCCGGTCAACAGGATCAACAGCAGCAATACCTTGCGCATGGTCGTCTCTCCCCGTCGGTGGTGGTGCAACGGGTCGGACCGTACCAGTGCGAATGGTGGCTGGCACCTTGCGACGCAGCATGGCGCTTTCGAACCCAGCGCCCGACTGGATCGATGCGGGATCACGTTCAGGCGCGGTGGATCACCCACGCCGCCAGACCCGCAAGTGGCATCAATGCAAGTGTGCCAACGACGCCCAAGCACCCGGACGCCCCACGGTGCGGCGCGGAAGCCTGCGGATGCGATCGCAGCCAGGCGGCATGACAGGCCCTGCAGTAGAAGCGCTGCTTCCCGGCGCGCCAGGCGCCACTGGTACGTTCGTCATGGAGGACGGCGCTGCCGCAGCGCCCACACTTGAAACTGCGATGTGGCGGGCGTCGCTGTCGACGCAGCGCAGCCACGATTGCAATCCCGATCAGGGCAGCTGCAGCGGCCCCTGCAAGCAGTTCACTGTTGGTCATTCGCCTTGCCTGATCCCATGGCTTCCGGTCCTGCTGCGCAGGATATCGAGTCGTCACCCCCTGCGCTACGACGTCCTAGCACGCGCGCATGTCACGCACGCGCCGCGTGATCTGACACATCTCCAGTGCTTGCGGGCGGTCACAGCTTCGTCTTTTCGTCATTGACCGAAAGACGACAGCTTGTGACGCTTACGACACCGCCAGGCCTCCACGGCCACCCTCGCGGTCAGTCCCACCGCAATTCGAAGCCCCGTCTCCGCACCGTCGCCCCATGACCTCGCCACGCCAGGTCGTGGCGGACGCCTGCGCCCTGAACTTTCTGCTGGAGAACCACGATGCGCCTTGCAAGCCTCTTCTTCGCGTTCGTCCTCAGCGCCTTTGCCGGTGCTGCCCACGCCCAGGTGGTCACACTCAACAAGGGCGGCTTCGTGCTGACCTACGACTGCAGCATCCATAGTGCCACCCGCTACGAGTACACCTTGACCGCAGACACGGGCTCCGCCGCGCGCCCCTCCAGCTTCTACAAGGATGCGGACCTGCCGACCGGCTGCCTCGGCCAGACCAGCACCACCTCCTATGCCAGCGTCAGGTCCGGCTATGACCGCGGCCATCTGGTGACATCGAACCACATGGACTACAACGCAACCTACATCCGCCGCGCCAACTACATGACCAACATCGTTCCGCAGGTCTCCAGCTTCAACCAGGGCATCTGGGTGAAGGCCGAGAACGTGGCCGAGTGCTATCGCGACATCGCACCGGTGGATGTCTACGGTGGCGTGGTCTACGGCGATGCGGACAACGACTACTTCCTGAGCAGCCACGGCATTCCGACCCCGGAATTCTTCTGGAAAACGATCATCACCCGTGACCCGGTCACCGGCACAGCCAAGGCGATCAGCTGGATCATCCCCAACGAAGCGAACCTGGGCAGCCTGGACAGCTACCTGGTGACCATCGCCGATCTGGAGGAACTGCTCGGTGCCAGTTACGTGGCGATCAACGCACCGGCCTCGCTGAAGAACATGCTGCCGACCACCACATGGCCGCAACCGGCCGGCTGCGACCTGGGCTGACATCCGGTCTGCCTGTGCGCGCGGCTCCCGCGCCGCACAGGCGCTCTGCCGCTCGATCAGGGCTCGCCCACCCGAATCACCACCTTGCCAAATGGCCCTTGCTGGAGCCGTGCGAAGGCGGCCAGCACATCCGGGAATTCATGGACTGAATCAATCACCGGCTGGATGCCCGCACGTTCGATGGCAGCGTTCATCGCCTCGAAACTCGTGCGATGACCGACCGAAACACCTTTCAGCGCGCCACATCGCAGCATCAGCGGGAGGGCGGGCAACTGCAGATCCCGTCCCTGCAGGAAACCGATCTGCAGGATCTGGCCACCAATGGCCAGCGCCTGCACGCTCTGCGCGAGGTTGTCGCCGCCAAACACCTCCAGCACATGGTCCACCCCCTTGCCCTCGGTCAACGCAATCGCCCGGGCAGCCCACTGAGGATCGCTGCCGGTACTGATCCCGGCCCATGCCCCCAGGCGCCGCACCCTGTCCAGCTTGGCCTCGCTGCGCGAGGTCACGATCACCTTCGCGCCCAATGCCTGCGCGAACTGCAGGCCGAACAGCGAAACACCTCCCGTGCCTTGCACCAGCACGGTCTGCCCGGCGATCAGGCGACCGGTTTCAACCAGCGCGAACCACGCCGTCAGCGCCGCCACCGGCAAAGTGGACGCTTGCACATCCGACAGCGACGGCGGCGTTGCGACGGCAACGTCCTCCGGCAGCACCACATACTCGGCCAGCATCCCCGGCAGCGGTCCACCCAGAGAAAGACCGTGCTGCAGGATCGCATCGGGCGGTGGCCCATCAAGCCACTGCGTCCAGAAATTGCCCATCACCCGCTGCCCCGCAGTAAAGCGACGCACGCCCTCGCCAACGTCAACGACTTCTCCGGCCATATCCGATGCCGGCACGAAGTGCGCAGGCACGGGGCCCGGAAGCAGCGCGCCATCCACCATCAGGGCGTCGCGGTAGTTGAGGGAGACCGCTCCTACCCTGACCAGCACCTCCCCAGGCCCCGGTGTTGGCAACGGGCGCTGCACGCAACGGAGTCGGGCGAGGCCCGGACCGGTCAATTCCCAGGCATTCATCGTTGAAGTGGACACAGTGCTTCCTGTAACCGCGCGGAAGTGCGCCCACCCAGTCTATTGACGCCCATGAGTAGGCAGTTGTGGATTATTCGATCTAGACTGGCGCCCAATTTTCTCCAATCAAGAAGCCATGACCACCTACAGTGCTGCGCGCCTGCAGGGCATCAGCGTATTCGTGCAGGCCGTGGATGCCGGCAGCTTCACCGCTGCGGGGCTCCGCATGGGCCTGAGCAAATCCGCCGTGGGCAAGAGTGTGGCGACCCTCGAGCGGCGGTTGGGTACGCGCCTGCTCGATCGCACCACCCGGCGCCTGGCATTGACCGTAGAGGGCGCGGAGTTCTACCAGGTCTGCCGCCGCATCCTGGTGGAACTGGACGAGGCGGAATCCCACGCCGCATCGCGCCGGCAGAAGCCCGCAGGCGTGTTGCGGGTCAGCCTGCCCGTTGCGTTCGGCCAGCGTTGGGTAATGCCCATCCTGGTCGCGCTGGCACAACGTCATTCGGGCCTGCAGCTGGACGTCAGCTTCACCGACCGCGCCGTGGATCTGCTGGAGGAAAACATCGACCTGGCGGTGCGGCTGGGAACGCTGGCCGAGAGCAGCTCGCTGTCCGCCCGCGCACTGGGACATCAACGGTCGGTGATATGTGCGGCGCCAGCCTATCTGGCCGCGCGCGGCGTACCCCATGACGTCGCCGATCTGACCGGACACGACTGCGTCACCTTTGGCAGGCAGGGACATGCGCTGCCCTGGTCAACGCCGGGCCCGGACGGCACGGTCGTCCGCCATCGCATCCAGGGCCGGCATCGCATCAGCGATGGTGAGGCATTGCGATCTGCTCTTTTGGCGGGCCTCGGTATCGGCGAGGCGACCACCTGGCTGGTGGCAGAAGAACTTCGCAGTGGCGAGCTGGTGGGCGTGATTTCGGCGGACAGCCTGCAGAGCGGCCCCATCCATGCGATCTGGCCCACCACCCGGGATCTTGCCCCGAAGGTACGTGCGGCGGTGGACGCGCTGGTGGATGCCTTCCTGCCCGTCCCGCCGTGGGAAGATAGCCCGCCTGTCGGCCCATGATTGCAATTGCAAGGAGCTGTTGATGTCCCCCTACCCCTTCGATGCCGTGCTGTTCGACTGCGACGGCGTGCTCGTCGATTCCGAGCCGCTGGTGGCCCGCGTGCTCTCGGAGATGCTGACCGCACGCGGCTGGCCGCTGACGCCTGCGCAGGCGGGTGAAGTCTTCCTCGGCCAGTCCGTGGCCCATCTGGCTGGCCTGATCGAGGAGCGCACCGGCAAACCGTTCACCGAGGAATGGCTGGAGGAATTCCGGCAGCAGCGCAACATCGCCCTGGAGCGTGACCTGGAGGCGATCCAGGGCGCGCCGGAGGCGGTGCATGCGATCGCGGTGGCGACCGGTGGTCGAATTGCCTGTGCCTCCGGCGCCGATCTGCACAAGGTGCAGCTGCAGCTGGGCAAGGTCGGCATCCTCGATGCCTTCGGCGACCATGTCTACAGCGGCCAGGACATGCCTAACACCAAGCCGCACCCGGACGTCTACCTGGCGGCCGCTGCCGCGCTGGGCGTGGATCCGAAGCGCTGCGCGGTCATCGAAGACACCGTGACCGGTGCGACCGCCGGTGTGGCGGCAGGCGCCACCGTGTTCGGCTTCAGTGAGGGTGGCCCGCACCACAGCACGCCCGAAGCCCTGCGCGCGGCCGGTGCCCAGGTGATCTTCCAGCGCATGGAAGATCTTCCCGCGCTGCTGGCGGCCTACGCCGCCGACGCTGCCGCCTGACCCTGCGTCAACCCGCAGCGCCCTGCCCGGCGCTGCGGCGCTTTCCTGTGTAGTGCAGCGCAAACAGGTACAACCCGGTGAACAGCTGCAGGAACAGCGGCGGCAGTGGCGAATAGGTGATCCACGCCGCAGGCTCGCCCTGCCCCAGCCCGCGTGCTACGAAGTTCGCAATCACCGCCAGCGTGAACACGATCGAGGTCCAGCGGTGCACGGGCCGCGCCCAGCCACCGCGGCTCATTGCCGGCGCCTCGCTTCGGAGCGGGCTTCGATCATCTTCCACCCATTGCCCGATGGGTCGCGGAATCCGGCGTCGACGGCGCCATAGCGCTCGATCGGCTCCTGGGTGAATTCCACGCCCTGTGCCAGCCATTGCGTGTAACGCGCCTGGCAGTCATCCACCGCCAACACCAGGGGCGGCATTGCGCCTTTGGCCACCAGCTGCTGCAGTGAAAGCGCGGTAGCGGCATCGTGGGTGGGTGGGCCTGGCACGAACAGGCCCAGCTGGAATCCAGCCTGGCCCGGGCTGCGCACTGTCAGCCAGCGGTAGCTGCCATTGCGCACATCGGTATGCACTTCGAAGCCGAGCTTGCCGACGTAGAACGCGAGTGCTTCATCCTGGTCGCGCACATACAGGCCGACCGTGTTCACAGAATTCGTCATGGGACCTCCCTCAGGTGGGGTCCACGTTAACAACCGCCTCGCGGCGACGCTTCTCCAAAACTGCGATCTTCAGGTCCGGGCGCTGCGCGGCGCGTGTGTGGCATTCCGGCACGCTGGCCGACGCCACCCGGCCTGCACGCTCACGCTCACGCACATTGCCGGGGCTGTCACCGGTGATGTCACGGAAAATGCGACCAAAGGTACCCAGGCTGCTCCACCCGGTCTGCGCCGCGATTTCGGTGACCGGCAGGTCGGTGTCGCGCAACATCGCCACGGCCCGTTCGATGCGCCGGCTGAGCAGGTAACGGTGCGGTGGCAGCCCGAAGGCCTGCTTGAACGAGCGCGCGAAATGCGCCGGCGACACCGCACTGACCTCGGCCAGGCGCGTGACTGTCCATTCCTCATGGCTGGCCCGATCCATCCGGTCCTTGGCACGCAGCAGGCGCCGCAGCAGTTCGGGGCTCTGGTTCATGGCATCACCGCCTGGGCCAGGTAGTGGCGGGCTGCATGGCGCGCCTCGCTGGCCTGCTCGACCAGCCAGTCACGGAATGCAATGACCTTGGCGCTGCCACTCCGCGCAGTGGGTGCCACGAACCAGAAGCTGCGACCGTCGCTGGCGACACCCGGATGCGCCTGCACCAGGCGCCCGCTGTCCAGCTCGGCCTGGAACAGAATGGGGGAACCGATGGCGATGCCCTGCCCTGCGATCGCGGCGCCGACATCCAGATGCTCCACCGCAAAGGGGGTGACGAAGCTCTCTTCGGCCGGCGGCGCAACAGCACCATGTGCGGAGAACCACAGGGCCCACCAGTCGGGCCTGCCGAGCAACGGAACCTCCAGCCCGGTGCTGCCCAGCCCACGGGCTGCCGGCAGCAGCGCCGGCGCACACAACGGTGTGAAAACGCTGGAAAACAGCGGTGTAGCCTGAAGACCCGGCCATTCGCCGCAGCCATTGCGGATGGCGGCATCGAAGTGACCGGCGGCCAGATCCTGTGGTTCTGCCGACAGGTCCAGTTCCAGCACGAACTGCCGGTGGCGGGCGCGGAACGTGCCCAGCCGGGGCGTCAGCCAACTGGTGCCCAGCGTTGGCAGTACGGACAGGCGCAGTCGCGTCGCATCCATGTCGGCGGCGCGCATGAAGCTGGCGCGCAGTGCATCGAATGCCCGGGTCGCCTCCTGCGCGACGCTGGCACCCGCCACCGTAAGTTCCACATGCTGTGCGTGGCGCAGGAACAGGCAGGTACCGGTCTGGGCCTCCAACCGCCGCACGTGGTAGCTCACCGATGCCGCACTGGTATCGAGCTCTTCGGCGGCACGCGCGAAGCTGCCCAGCCGCGCCGCTGCCTCGAAGGCGCGGATGGCGGCAAGCGACGGAAGCTGGCGTTGGGTGACCATAAGTGTGACTTAGCCTGAGCCCCGATATCTGCGTGGTCAATCCCCCTGGTACCCGCAACGATGGAGGTACCTTCGAAAGGGGATCACGCACATGGATCGACGGCAGTTCCTGGTCACCTTGGCCGCGGCGGCGGCGTGCAGCGCCCTGCCCAGCGGGCGGGCCCTGGCCAGCCACAGCGAAGACTGGAGATGGTTGCAGGGCAACTGGCAGGTCCGGCACCAACGCCTGAAGGAGCGCCTGGTGGGCGATACCCGTTGGGAATCTTTCACCGGCTCCAGCGCGGTATGGCTCACCCTGGGCGGGCTCGGCACCATCGATGACAACGTCATGGCGCTGCCTTCGGGTCCCTACAGGGGCCTCGGCGTGCGTGCCTTCGATCCGGTGTCTTCCACGTGGTCGATCTGGTGGATCGATGGCCGCAACCCTGCCCGTATCGAAGCCCCCGTGCGCGGCGTCTTCGAGGGCAGTGCCGGCAGCTTCCGCGGCACCGACCGGATCGACGGGCGATCCATCGACGTGTGGTTCCGCTGGCATGACATCCACGGGGAGGAGCCGTGGTGGGAACAGGCGTTCTCCAACGATGCCGGTGCGCACTGGGAAGTGAACTGGCGCAATGAGTTCAGGCGCACTGCTGCGGTCCCCTCTCCGCTTCCGGGGCTGCCGGATGCACCGCGTGATTTTGATTTCCTGGTGGGCCGTTGGAACGTGCGCCATCGTCGCCTGCGCGCTCGACTGGCAGGCAGCGATGCCTGGGACCTGTTCAACGGCACCCTGCACAACTGGCCGGTGCTGGGAGGATTCGGCAACGTGGGCGACAACCTGATGGATGTGCCTGGAGCGCCGCTGCGTGGCATGGGCATCCGTGCATGGAATGCGGCGGAGCGCCACTGGCTCAGCTGGTGGCTGGATGGACGGGAGCCGACCCGGATCGGCCCACCACTGCGCGGTGGATTCGAGGCAGGTGTCGGCCGCTTCTTCGGCGAGGACGAGCACGACGGACGAGCGATCCAGACCCGCGTGATCTGGTCACGCGTCACCTCGCGCTCAGCGCGCTGGGAACAGGCGGCTTCGACCGATGGTGGGCGCAGCTGGGAAACCAACTGGGTCAGCGACTTCGAGCGACAGGCATGAAGGCGCTGCTGGCCATGGTGCTGCTGGCTTCCATGTCGCCTCCCGCGTCTCCAGCAAGGGGCCTTCGGATCGTCGGCCCCGCCGAACGCTTTGCCCAGGGCGTTGCATCCACGCAGTACGACGAGATTCGACTGACCTTGAGCCCAGACGGGAAGACCGCACTATGGTTCAGCCGCAACCGGCCCGGCGGCCCCGGCGGATATGACATCTGGGTCTCGCGTCATGACGGGCAGCGCTGGCGGCCGGCGACACCGGTCTCGTTCAACACGCCGGGACGTGACTTCGATCCCGCCTTTTCCGCCGATGGGCGCGTGGTGTACTTCTGTTCGGATCGTGCAGGTGGCCACGGCGGTGACGATCTATACCGGGTCAGCGTGGGGAGCGACGGAAGATTCGGGGAGCCGGTCAATCTTGGTCCCGCGGTGAACAGTGCGGCCGACGAGTTCGCGCCGATGCTGTCGCCGGATGCAGGCACGCTGCTGTTTTCCAGTAGTCGCACAGGCGGTGCGGGGGGCCATGACCTCTATGCCGCTGCAATGAACGACGGCATGGCGCAGCCCGCACAGCCGCTGCCGGGAGACCTCAATACCGCAGCGCAGGAGTTCGATGCCACGTTCCTGGGCGACGGCCGAACGGTGGTGTTTGCCCGCGCTCTCGACTTCGGCGGTGCACCGGTGCGCCAGTTCATTGCCTACGAGCGTGGCGGCCGTTACGAGGCCGGCCGTGCATTGCCCGCCCCTTTGAACGAGGCCTCCGGCGACAGCTACGGCGCGATGCTGGATGGTTCGCACCCCGACACGCTCACCTACTCGGCGCGGCGCGCGGACGGTGCAGGGTTGGACCTGTATCGCGTCCGCTACCGGATGAAGCGCCCTTGAAGGCGGATGGTGTCGATTTCCGGCACCCCGGTTCGTCGAATGGACGAGTACCCCAGGAAATCCTTCAGATGCCCTCTCAACAGTCCCTTGCCTGCGCCTGCGGCCAGGTCCGCCTGACCACCACGGGGCACCCCATTGCCACCGTCGAATGCTGCTGCGACAGCTGCCGCACGGCAGGCACCACCCTGCAGTCGATGCCCGGAGCACCCGACGTACTGGGCCCGCATGGCCAGACGCTCTTCGTAATGCACCGCAAGGATCGCGTCAGCATCGATGCCGGGCATGCAATGCTGCGCGCGTTGCGGTTGTCCAGCAGGGGCGGCAGCCGCCGCGTCCTGGCAGGCTGCTGCAATACGCCGGTCTTCCTGGAGTTCAGCGGCGGCCATTGGCTGAGCCTGTATGGTCTGCTGTGGCCGGCATCGGCAAGACCCGCCGTGGAGATGCGGACGATGGTCAGTGATCTTCCTGATGCCTCTGTCCTTCCCGACGACGTGCCGAACCTGCAGACCCGCTCACTGCGGTTCCATGCCCGTTTGATGAAGGCGTGGATCGCCATGGGCTTGCGCAGCCCACGCATCGAGGTTGCGGGGGATACCCATGTCTGAGCCCGATCGGATCGAGATCGAGAGCTTCACCACGCCCGACCATATCCAGCGCGTGGACCGCGCCAAGTACATGGCCATGCGTCAGGCCCTGCTGCGAGTCCTGCCTGCGCCCCCCCCAGGCCTGACCGTTGCGCAGGCGAAACAGGCGTTGCTGCCGCACCTGCCCGCCTCGCTGTTCCCGGCAGGTGCCACCGCTGGCTGGTGGTTGAAGGCCGTGCAGCTTGATCTGGAGGCCAAGGGCGTGATCGAGCGCCTTCCGGGAAAACCGCTGCGCCTGTTCAAGCACGTGGCGGCACGCTGATCAGCGCTGTGCAGGCAGCTCCAGTCGGTGCTTGCGGCACAGGCGATACACCGTCACCCGCGAGATCTGCATCTGCCGTGCGCACTCGGAGACGTTGTAGCCGGTCTGGCGCAGCGTCTGCAGCAGCACATCGCGTTCGGCCTGGCCGCGGGCATCGTGCAGCATCGCCCCCGGCAGGGTCCCCGGAGGTGCGCCCAGTTCCAGGTCGCGTTCGCTGATCAGTTCACCTTCGGCCATGATCGCCGCGCGCTGGACCCGGTTCAGCAGCTCACGCACGTTGCCGGGCCAATCGAAGCGGCGCATGGCCTGCAGCGCGCCTGCAGTGAAGCCACGCGCGCGCACGCTGTGCCGCAGCCGGAAGCAGCGCAGGAAATGCCCGGCGAGCAGCTGCACATCGGCACCGCGTTCACGCAGCGGGGGCATCAGCAGGCGCAGCACGTTGAGCCGGTAGTACAGGTCGCTGCGGAACCGGCCCTGTGCCACCGCATGTTCCAGTTCAACGTGGGTGGCGGCCAGCACGCGTACGTCCGCCCGCAGCGGCTGGCTGCTGCCGACACGCTCGAAGGTGCCTTCCTGCAGCACGCGAAGCAGGCTGGTCTGTGCCTCTGGCGGCAGGTCGCCCACTTCATCCAGGAAGACGGTGCCGCCGCGGGCCGACTCGAAAACACCGATCTGGCGCTTGTCGGCACCGGTGAACGAGCCGCGCTCGTGACCGAACAGCTCCGATTGCACCAGGTTGGCCGGGATCGCACCGCAGTTGACGGCGATGAACGGCTTGCCCGCGCGACCGGACAACGCATGCAGCGCATGCGCGGCCAGTTCCTTGCCCGTACCGGTTTCGCCAGTGACCAGGACTGGAAGTTCGACCGGAGCAAATTTGTGCAGGACCGTACGTACGGCGTGCAGCGCGGGGCTTTCGCCGATCAATGCGCGTGGACCCTGCCCACTGCACGCTTCTTCGACAGGTGGATCATCCGCATCGAACTGCTGGCGCATCGCGCAGACCAGGTCCTGCAGTCCAAATGGCAGTGTGAAGCGCGCGACGCATCGCTGCAGCAGCGGCTGCCACGCCGGCGGCGTGATCACTGCACCCGGCGGCAGCACAGCCAGCCACGGAAGGTGCTGGTGCTGTTCGATCCACGATGCGAGCAGCTGCAGTGCCACCGCATCCAGGTGACGCAGGTCAAGCACCGCGAGCAATCGATCACGCCCGCGCAGGCCAATCGCCATCGCGGGATCGGGACGGATGCTGCGTACATACCAGCCTGCCGCCGCAAGCGCACTGCGCTCGTTCGCCAACGGCTCGCCAAACCAGAGCACGCAACGTGACGTTGAAGCCTCCGGGACCGCTGCCATGCTTCCCCCAGCATCCGGACACCGACGGCGGACTGTCAGCCAATCACCGGCGTGCCGCCCCCCGCCGGGACCTCTACGGCCGCCAGGGCAGCCCTTGTTGGGCGGATCCTAGCGCTTCCCTAAACGGCGGCGCAATGACTGGCGCGTCAAGGAATGCTTGCCTGAAGCGGCACCGTTGCAGTCCGCGCTGCGGGCTGTAACAGCAATGCGACAGTCCGGCCGCGCCCTTGCCCCGCGCAGCCTCGGGCTGCGAAACCCCGACAGTTCCCCGACGTGCCTGTAACACGGTGGCACCAGCCTGGATACCCACTGCTTCGTTCGGGCGCTGTCGCGTGGGCATCTTGATGTTGGCACGGTTGATGCGTGTTTCCGCCGCACCCATCGCGGGAGATCGGCATGGACGGTATCACCCCACTTGTTCGCGGGCTTGGCGCTCTCCTGGCCTTCCTGCTGTTGCTGCTGCCCGGAACTGCAGCCGCTTCGGGCGCACGCCAAGGCGTGAAGCCGCAACCGGGCGAAATTGTCCTGTTGCGTGATGTGTCCGCGCGTCCAGCCTATCGCATGGCCCCTCCGGGCATTGCCCTGATTGCCGACCCGAAACCGCAGCGCGAGATCGCCGCCGCGCTGGGGGCCGGCGGCGGCACGAACGGAATGGACGAGCTCAGCGATGAGGACTACGCCGGCATGGGCGCCGGTCAGGCCAACTCCCCCGCAGCGACCGGCGGCACCACCGTTGAACGGGTCACCCAGCAGGCCCTGGGCGGTACGCTCGGCCGCAGCGGCGACGGCATGATCGGCAGCAACCTCGGTGGCGCCATGAGTGGCCCGCTCGGCGCGGTTGGCAGCAGCACGCGTGGTATTGCCGATACCGTGCGCGGCGCGCTCGGCCAGTTCCCACTGCAGGGCACAGCCCCGGCCGGTGGAAAATGAAGCGCCCGCTCTGGCTGCTTCTGCTGCTCGGCCCACTGCCCTGGACAGTGCATGCCGATGACTACAGCGGGATGCTCGCCTACCTCGACGTGGCCCGCATCGACGGCCGCGCACTGGCCGGCGCGAACGGCGCCATCGCCGTGAACCAGGCCGCAGGCGACCTCAACCTGCAGGCCAACCTGCACGGCATCGCCAAGGGTGATCACGCCGATGTGGCGATCACAGCCCGGCAACTGCAGCACGGCAACCGCGTGCTGTCCGGGCCGCTGCATGCCGCCGCTCTCATCGGCGGTGACGCATTGGCGGGCGCCAGTGGCATCGCATCGATCAACCAGGCCAGCGGCATCGCCAATACGACGCTCAATGTCGTCAGCGCGGCGCTGGCGCGACAGGGCATACGCGAAACCGACGATTCGGCCCTGGCCGCCGAAGGTTTCGCGTTGGCAGGGGGGCGGGACGACGCCGGTCGCGGCGTTGCTTCGGGCACCCGCAGTGCCGGTGTAGCCAACACCGCGCTGCGGGGATTCGACGGGGTCCTGCAACTCAATCAGATCGCGGGCAACGGCAACGACACGGCCAATGTACTGGGCCTTGTCGTGCAGGACCGCCCGTGACAACCACCCAACCGATGCACCACCTGATGAGAGAGAGGGCACCATGAAAGCGACCGTCAAACAGACCATGCTCGCCATGGCGATTGCCACTGCCTCGACCGCCGCTGCGGCCAATGGCTGGGACAACCAGAACGCCAATGCGAACATCAACCACAACCACACCGTCAGCGAGACCCGCAACGAAACGCACAACCACACTGACAACGACGTGCGCAACCGCACCGTCAATGTCAACGTGCAGAAGCACAGCAACATCCAGGCCGACGAGCGCAAGGAAAAGAACAATCACGGCGTTGACGTGAACCTGGAAAAGGACCTGCGGCTGAGCACCGACATCGATTTCTCCGGTGACCCGAACATCACCGGCGACATCGATCTCGACTCTGCGGCCATTGCCGTGATCGACAACCGCCAGTCGATCAGCAACAACCTCACCAGCAACAGCCTGGTCACCAACAGCGCTTCCATCGCCGACAGTGTCGGTGCCGGCGCCTCGGGCAACCTCGGCTTCAACGTAGTATCGGGTGACAACAACGCCCAGGACAATGCGGCATCGCTGTCGGCGGCCGACGCGTCCTTCAGCTTCGGCATGGCCGATGCCGAGGTATTCGTCAACCAGGCGGGCTTCGGCAATGCCACCATGAACTCCGGCGTCACCAACGCCGCCGGGCTCGGCGGCAATGCCTTCGGTGGTGCGTCCGGCAACATCGGGGTGAACATTGCCTCGGGCAACAACAACGAGCAGAAGAACGCGCTCGCGGCCTCGGTCGCCACCACTGCGATGGCGCAGTCAAGCATCAGTTCCAACCAGGTCTCCACCGGCAACACGGTCAGCAATGCCGGCTTCGTGCAGTCCTACACCGACACCGTGCAGGTCGGGATGCGGGGCGGCGTCAGCGGCCTGACCCTGGCCTACGGCGCGGGCACCTATCGCGGCACCGGCAACGCCTACCAGATGGCCAACTACTACCTGGACACCTGGAGTGGCGATCTGCCACACCCGGATGGCAACAGCACTGGCCACATCGACCTGGACAACGAGATCCAGAACGCCACGATGAACCCCAACCGCCCAGGGGTGGGCGGCCTGGGCTTCGATACGCGTGAGAGTGGCACCAGCCAGTTCGTCGAGCTGGGCGTGGCCGACCTGTACGCCAGCCTCAGCGGCACGGTCACCACCACGCGCTGGGTGAACGTCAACGCGACCAACACCTCGGCGTTGTCCGGCAGTGCCTTCTCCGGCGCCTCCGGCAACATCGGCGTGAACGTGGCTGCGGGCACCGGCAACCTGCAGGCCAACAGCCTGGCCCTGGCAGTCGCCCAGCCCAGCACCGGCGGCGGTGGCGGCAGCGGCGAGTAAGCGCAACACCCCGGCCGTCCGCCAATGGCCGGGTCCCCGGGAGCCCCTGTTCCTCCTCCCCCTTGGGACAGGGGCTCCCCCCTGCTGCCGGAGAACGTGATGACCCGTTGCTCTGTCCTGGTGCACCTCCTGGCCTGCCTGCTGCTGGGCAGCACACCCGCCTGGGCGGGTGACGTCCGCTTTGCCGGCGTGCTGACCAATGGCGCCCTGCTTCAGCAGAAGGTGGAGAGTCTGCAGGAGCGGCGCTACCGCAACGTAGTGCGCCAGCACACCGACTACAGCTGCGGGGCGGCAGCACTGGCGACCATCCTGCGCCACGCCTATCACCTGGACACCGATGAGGCGACAGTGATCGAAGGGATGATGGGGGTATCCGACCCGGCGCTGGTGGCCGAGCGCGGCTTCTCGTTGCTCGACATCAAGCGCTATGTGGAATCACTGGGAATGCGCGGCCGTGGCTATCGCATCGACGAAACGCGCCTGCGCACCCTCCGCGTGCCGGGGCTGGTGCTGATGGACGTGCGTGGATTCCGCCATTTCGTGGTGCTCAAGCAGGTACGCGACGGCGTGGTCGAAGTAGCCGATCCCATCCTTGGAAACCGCAGCCTGGCCCTGCCGGAGTTTCTGGCCGCCTGGCCATCACGTGCTGTGTTCGTGGTGATCGGGAGCGATTTCGATCGCAACACCGTGCTTCTGCAACCCAGCGAGCGCCCCAGTGCCCGCGCCCTCTATGCGCGCCAGGGGCCGATCACCGATGCCGAACTGGTCGACTTCGGTTTCAGCCACGCCGATCTGTTCTGAGGAGGCATGAACATGTTTCGTCAACGCATATGGATGGCCCTGCTGCTGGTGACCCCCGCCCTGCCCCTGCAGGCTGCCGAGGGCACCGCCGGCCGTGGCCTCACGGAAATTCCAGACCCGGAACTGCGCCTGATGCGAGGGCGCTACACCGTCGGCGGCAACAGCGTGGCCTGGTTCGGGGTCACCATGGTGTCGCAGTGGCAGACCAGCAACGGCACGACCCTGCAGGGCAGTCTGACCCTCGGCATGGATTTCCGCGGCGGCGGCACGCCCAAACTCAGCTTCCAGCCCAGTGTGCAGGTCACTGCGGCCGATGCACCGCTGCCTGATACCCAGGGACGCAGCATCGACAGCAGCGGTCTGGCCAACGCCAGCGGCCTGGTGCAGAGCGTGCAGGTGGCTGGCGACGGCAATGCCGCGCGCAACATCGCCACGCTGACCGTCCGCGACGGCAGCGTGCCAGGTGCGCCTTCCGATGGCAGTCACGCCGCCGCTGCACAGCAATCCGGCGCCCGCGCGACCGCCGTACTGGAAGGCAACCAGGCGCGCTTGCTGTTGCAGGTGGATGGCCAGGGCCTGGTGCAGCAGTGGATCCGCAATGGCAGCGTCGGTCAGGGCATCGCCCTTGCCGGTGATGGCCAGACCGCCAGCAATCAGCTGAGGCTGGAGCTGGTACGCAATTCCGTGGGCGGCAACCTGCCCTTGAGCCAGAACGTGGCCCAGGCGATTGCGCTGAACCGCGGTATGGGGCCGGGCCAGTAGCAGGGCGCGGCATTGGGGGGAGCGTTCCACAACGCAGGACACGAACATGCACACCCTTTTGAGGATCACCCCGTTGGCGCTGGCGGCGCTGGCGGGAACCGCCTTCGCCGCGCCGCCCACGGCCGACGACAGCACCGACGTGCAGGCCCTGGCCAACCAGCTGGAGCAGTTGAAGGCCAACTACGCCCAGGAAGTGCGACGGCTGCGCGAGCTGGACATGCAGGTGCAGGCGATGCAGGCACGGTTGAGTGGCCGCACGGGTGCCACCGGGCCGGCAACGGCGGCATCGGGCACGGCAGTCGCGCATGGCTCGACTCTGCAAACCGGTGCAGCGGTTCCACCGGGTGGCGAGGGCTACGCCAGCACGGCGGCGGAGGCGCAGCAGGCCAAGCAGGAGTCGCGGCGCAGCGTGGACGACGTGAAGCAGCAGCAATCGGCCCTGTTCTCACGCCGCTTCACCATCGAAAACAGCCTCACCTACGCGCGCTATGACCGCAAGCAGCTCACGCTCAACGGCTTCCTCGCGCTGGACGCCATCTTCCTCGGCAACATCGCCATCGAAAACGTCGAATCCGACTCGCTCACCTACAACGTGGCGGCCCGCTGGGGCGTCAGCCCGAACCTGACGCTCAATCTGGACGTGCCCTACCTCGCCCGCCGCACGGTCTACCAGAAGGGCGGCGCCGGTGGCGCGGCGGCCGCCATCGCGCAGGAGGAAACCAATGGCAACGGCCTGGGCGATATCGGCCTGAGTGCGAACTACCGGCTGTTCGGCGAACGGGGCTGGCGCCCGGAGACGGTGCTCACGGCCGGGGTGACCGCACCCACCGGGCGCGCGCCCTACGGGCTGGACTGGAAGGTGATCGAACGCGATGACGATGACTACATCCGCTTCGCCGTGCCGCGCGAGCAACCTACGGGCAATGGCGTGTGGCAGGCCAACCTGGGCCTTTCCATGGTCAAGACCGTCGATCCGGCGATCCTGTTCGCCAACATCGGCTATGTGCACTCGATCCCGCGCGGCTTCAACGACATCGACAGCAACCCGGACACGGTGAATCCTGGCGACGTGAAGCTGGGTGGATCGGTGTACTTCGGCGCCGGTGTCGCCTTCGCGTTCAACGAGCGCACCAGCCTCAGCCTGTCCTTCAGCGACCGCATCAGCGCCCGCGCGTCCACCCGCTTCCAGGGCGGCAAGTGGACGAAGGTGATCGGCAGCGACGCCAATGCAGCGTCACTGAATCTCGGGGTGACCTACGCGTTGAACCAGCACACCACCCTGGTGACCCTGCTTGGCATCGGGCTGACCCCGGATGCCCCGGACTTCACCCTGGCATTCAAGATCCCGTACATGCTCTAGCGCCCCTGGCCCGGCGACGGCGCGGCTGCGGCCCGCCGTCGTTGATTCCGCCGCTTTGGCACAGATCCACGCAATGACACCGCATTGCGCGTCGATTCTGCCGATTCCCGCAGTCTCCCCGTTTCTAGCATGCCCCTGAGCCGGCCAATCCGGGCCTCGCGCCGCGCAGGGTGCTCCATGCTGAACATCATCCGCAACGACATCATCGGCTGGACCGTGCAGGACTCGAGTCCGACGGAAGCCTTGATCCTCAACAACATCACCGTAGGAAAGGGCGGCGAAGCCATTCCGTGGAACACCTACGGCATGGAGATCGAGTTCTGTACGCACGACAGTTCGATCTTCGCCTTCACCCACGTGACCGCCGCCCTCCTCAGACCCGGAGAAATCCCCTGGAAGAACACCACGAAGCTGGATCTGGGCGAGAACGGCCCATGGATGATCGAATCCGATTCAGACCACACCTTCGAGCTTGTCAGCCCGCCCCTGCACTTCAGCACCATCGAGGCAGCGTACGCGTTCAAGGCCAAGCTGGTTCAGGCGCTGCGCGACTCGGTCGCGGTCACCGTGCCGCCGCAGAACAGCGGCATGGAGATGGAGGACCCGCCGATGGATGCCGGCACACCAATCGTGGCCTGCCTCTTCCACCGCTGGGCGGAACGCTTCCAGGGGCGCCTGCGTGCCCTCCTCACAGACGCGGCCAATGCTGGCCTGATTGGCCTGCACGAGCAGGACAACGCCGCACAGCAGCCTGCACCCTCCAGCTGCGAGTACGCCGACTGGAACCGGGTCAACGAGGAGGTCAATCTCTACAACGTTGACGACGGCATCAACATTCCTGCCGCCCGCTATCGCCTCCAGTTGCAGCAGGACCCCTGGCCGGACTACACCCGGCAGATCATCCTCGCCAAGTACAGCAAGTTCTGGTCCAGCGGTTTCTCATCGCAGATGAACCTGCCCATGACCCTCTGCGGGTACTACCTGTACATGCTGCGCAAGACAGCCATGCCGCGGTACAGCGAACTGCTCACCGGTCTCGGTCGTCCTCCCTGCATCACCGAGCGCGACAACCGCAAGCTCAATCACTGGTACTGGCGGCACGTTCTCCTGCGCGCCTGCTGTGGCTACATCTTCAACGTACAGGACCTGGATACGGCGCACGCCTTCGACCCGGTGCAGCTACCGCGATGCGCTGTGCTCTATCTGGTTTCAAGCAAGCTGCTCACCGGTGCCATGGCCGCTCTCAGCGAGCCGTTGCAACTGGAAATGCAGCGTGCAGCCTGGGACGCCAGCTCCACCCAGGCCATTGACGCGGACCAGGGCGGCACGCTGACGCCGGCGCAGCGTGACTGGGCGCCCTATCACAGCAGCCTGAAGGACCTGACCGGCATATGGTTGAAAGCCTCGCTGCTGGATGTGCTGCGCACGCAGGATCTGGCCACCTACCAATGGGCGGTACTGAACCTGCCCGCGGTACTGAGAGATCCCACCATCTGGATCACCGCGTTCCAGGACTGGGATGTGCTCACAGCCATGGAACGGCTGCGCGATCGCGCGGATGTGGACTGGAACGACCTGGACTACTTCCGCCGCCGTCATGCCCGTGCGGCGCTGACCCTGCGCATCCAGGCTGTCGCCGATGAACTGGCCGATCGATTGACCGATCTCGGCCAACCGCTGCCTCCGGTGCCAGGGCCTGTCGACCTGCCTCCACCAGAGCAGCGCCGCTTCCTGGAACGCGAAGGCGTTCCGTCATGGGAAGCACGCTACGACACGCTGTACCGGCCGATCGTGACCGGCGCCGACGGCAAACCGGTGCAGCCGGCGCGCTATCTCATCGAACACCGCAACAACTGACCGCCCCCCCAGACGAAGGAGAACACCGATGCCCCAGGCCTATGCCGCCGTAAGATCCGGCAGCCAATGGTTGATCGCCCGGAAACGCGCCACCAACAACTGGTGGAGCGCCATCGCCGCACCCGTCCTGGTGATGGAGGCCGCTGTCCTGCTCAATACCGCGCTTGCCGCACCGGAGAGGAGACCCTCCACCGTGGCTGCCATCAACCTGCTGGTGAACGCCCATGTCGCAGCGCGGACCGCATGGAGCACAAAGCTCGACAAAGCCACTGCGATTGCCGCGGTGGCGACCGCGGTTGGCGAGGTCCAGACTGCGCTGGGCATCGATAGCGTCGAGGCACTGCAGAATGCCATGCCCTCGGTACTCACGGCCGTGGACCGCGCATCGCAGGCCGCTGGGTTTGCAGGCCGTCGGATACTCGCCACCCCACCCATCACAGTCTGGCCGGATGCAGGTCTTGCCGGGCGTATTGCCGCGGCCCAGCAGGCGCTGAAGAAATGGGCCTCCGAACAACCCCAGGCAACGGTCAATCAGGCCGGACAATGGTCACTGCCCGGTGGTGCGATGGGAGATGGCGAGTCTGCCGAAGCAGCAGCCCGGCGTGAATTCTTCGAGGAAACCGGGGTGGCGCTGGACCCGGCCTTTGTCATGCAACGCTCGGTTGCGTTCGGCTACCGCCCGGGCCGTGTGGCGTTCTACCTGGCCTGCTTTGCAGCGCCACCGGAAATCGACCTGGATGAACTGGCCGCACGCCTCAACCTCAATCTGGCGCCGCGCCCCGAGTGGATGGGGCGCCCGGCGTCGAAATCGGTGGTGGACTGGGAGCTGTCGCGCCTGCAGGTCGTGGCGCAGGCCGATCTCTGCTCCCTGCTGGGGGTGCGCCAGCCAGTGGAACCCGCACCGGTCGGCCGCCCGGATTCGCAGAGCATCGACTGGTATGCGGCGATCGCACGCTACATCGAAGGCCTGCCCGCCGATTGAGCCTGCGCGTGACGGGGCCGCGCCGTGTGCCGATGCACCCCCATCGAAACACCCTGCAAACCAGCAATCCGCCCGTATCTTGGCCCCGATCTTCACACCATTTCCGCCGCATTCTCCGTCGATTCCACCAATCCGCCCGAAGCGCTTCCTTCTACTCTGGCACCACGGTGAGGCACAGGCAGTTCAGCACCATGCACCGTGACACTGGATACCACGCACTTCCACCTTTACGCAGGAGCAGGACATGGCATTTCCAACCGCGGTAAACGACCAGATCACCGATTCGGTCACCCAGGCAAAMACCAAGGTGCTGGGCGATGCGCCCGCCGTGGCAGTGGGCAATCTCTACCAGGCCACCGCACAGGCGCTGGCCAACGCCGCCCACAACGCCACCAACGCGCAGCAGCAGTCCTACGTGACCGCGCAGTCGGCGACCACCATGGGCGTGGCCACGTTGTACTCGATCGATACCGCCACCACCGCGGTGGCCAGCAAGGAAATCCTCAGCACCCGCGTGCGCGGGCTGGGCTCCTGATCCGTCGTTCCGTAGCTGACCCGCCAACCCAAAGGAGCACGACATGGCATTCCCGACCGCTGTCAACGACCAGATCACCGATTCGGTCACCCAGGCCAATACCAAGGTACTGGGTGACGCCCCCGCCGTGGCGATGGGCAACCTGTACCAGGCCACCGCGCAGGCGCTGGCCAATGCCGCGCACAACGCCACCAACGCCCAGCAGCAGTCCTACGTGACCGCGCAGGCGGCCACCACCATGGGCGTGGCCACGCTGTACTCCATCGATACCGCCACCACCGGCGTGGCCACCAAGCAGATTCTCGGCGCGTGATGCGCCGGCAGGCAAGGAGCTGAGCCATGGCATTTCCCACGGCCGTCAACGACCAGATCACCGATTCGGTCAGCCAGGCCAACCTGCAGGTGCTGGGCGTGGCGCCGGCCACGGCGATGGGCACGCTGTACCAGGCCACCGCTCAGGCGTTGGCCAATGCCGCCCACAACGCAACGCTCGCCCAGCAGCAGATGTACGTCACGGCGCAGGCCGCGACCACGATGGGCGTTGCCCTGCTCTACGCCGTCGATACCGGCGCCACCGGCGCCGCCACCCGGAAGATTCTCGGCTGAGTCTGCTAAGTGCCGGCAATCTCCGTTCCTGTAGTGCTGTCCACCCAAGGAGCTTCCACCATGGCATTTCCCACCGCCGTCAACAGTCAGATCACCGACTCGGTCTCGCAGGTCAACACCAAGGTGCTCGGTGATGCACCGGCGATCGCAATGGGCAACCTGTTCGTGGCCACCAGCCAGGCGTTGTCCAACGCCGCGCACAACGCCACCAACAACCAGCAGCAGTCCTACGTGACCATGCAGGCGTCGACCACCCAGGGGGTGTCCACGCTGTATGCGATCGACACCGCCTCCAACGGCGTAGCCACCCGCGAAATCCTGGGCCTGCGCTGACGTGTCGGCCCGGCGTGA
Source organism: Stenotrophomonas maltophilia (assembly GCF_013464485.1). GTDB lineage: Bacteria > Pseudomonadota > Gammaproteobacteria > Xanthomonadales > Xanthomonadaceae > Stenotrophomonas > Stenotrophomonas maltophilia_AW. Next base: position 35,638 of record NZ_RAUX01000009.1, on the reverse strand, counting down.
CGTCCACTACCGCGCCCCCGCTCCATGTGGCGTCACGCCGGGCCCCTGATCGATGCCAGCTTCTCCCGCTACCGGCTATCTGCCTGACACCGCCAATGCAGGCTCGGGGCTGGCGATCGCACTTGCCCCCTCATTCGCAATGTCGGCCACCTATCTGGCCATGGCCGACAGCCTGGCCCTGGCCATGCAGAACGCCGTCGCCAACCAGCAACGCGGCCAGGTGACCGCCGGCGCAAGCCTGGCCCAGGCCCTGGCCCTGATCATCCAGAAGGGAGCCGTTCCGTCATGAGCAGTGATAACACCGTCAACAGCCAGATCGTCGACAGCGTCAGCGCCGCCTCCACCCTGCTGGTGGGGCAGGCGCCCGCGCAGGCTTTCGGCATGCTGGACATGGTGATGCTGGAGACTCTGGGTACGGCCATGCACAACGCAGTTGCGCGCCAGCAGGGCGCCGGCATGGTCAGCTCGGCAGCGGTCACCGCCGCCTGCGCGAAGATGATCAACGCACCCTGGCCAGTGCCACCGCCGGCGCCACCGCCGCCATCGCCGCCGCCACCGAATGTGATTCCGCTGCCTGGCCCGGTACCGACACCACCCGCGCCGGCGGCAGTGATCGCTGCGGCCACCGCAGAAGGAAAGACCGCCATCAGCGTCCTGCAGGCACAGACCCACGGTGCCACTGCCGACGCTGCGGCCGCCACCGCCAGCCTGCATACGCTTGAACAGCTTGCGGGCAGCGACGTGGCGCAAGCGCCCGGTCCTGCGCCCGACGCCACGCCCGGTCCGGATCCGGACGCGGGTCCCGCCCAGGATCCCGCGTCCGCCTCCTCTTCCACCCCGGCCACCGMCGGCGCTGATGCCGCTGCGTGACGCCACGCCGGACGCGKCCGGCCGCCCCTGCCCTTCAAGGAGCCCGTATGGACCCGAGCAACGTCAACGCCCAGGTCATCGATGTGATCAACCAGGTGCAGACGGCCACCATGGCCAGCACCGTGGTGAAGACCAGTGGTGCCGGCAAGGCCTACCAGTCGGTGGCGCAGTCTGCGGCGATCGCCGTGCAGGATGCCGCCGACGCGCTGCGCAACGTCTCCACCATCGCCACCACCGCCGCCGGTGTGGCCATGGCCCAGTATCTGGCGACGGGGGACGAAAAGTATGCGAGGGTACTCACCCAGGCGCAGACCATGATGCAGGGCGCCACCGACGACTTCACCCGCGTCGGCAGTGCCGCCGCGACCGTCCTCAAGGATTTTCCGGCCACGTGAGGCCGCCAGGAGAGCCACGCATGAGCGTTTTCATTGACGGTCGTTCCATTCCCCATTCCGGCCAGCTCGGGGCACGCACCCGGCGCGTGCTGTCGTTCATCGACGGCGGCCCGTACTGGCTGCAATGGGCGATCGATTCGCACGAGCACCGCTATGCTTTCGCCGATGAAGGCATGATGCTTGACGGCGTGCAGCAGGGCCTGCATGGATCACGCATGGCGTGGTTGCCTCATGCCGGGCTGCAGGTCAGTCCCATCAAGCTGCTCAGCCTGGGCAATGACGAACTGGACGCACTGCGCCAGCTGGAAACCGGTCAGTCCAGCACTCCCCTCGTCAGCGAGGTGCAGAGTGTCCTTGCCAGGCACAACCTGCTGAGCAACACGGAACTGGGCGCTTACCACCCGTTCCTCGCTGCCGTCGCTGCAGGTGATGCGCCGCTGCTTCAGCAGCTCGACTTCCGCGAATCACTGGCGTTGTGCCAGCTGGCTGCTGAGCAGGGTGGTCACGCTCAGGCCACCGATGTACAGGTCGAGGCCGCCCGGTTCGCCTTGATGCATGCACGCAGGCCGATCGAGTTTGCCGACTATTACCGCTTCTACCAGGCCGTGTACCCCAGCGGGAGCAGCAGCGAGCTGCGCATCGAACGCGCGACGCATGCGCTGCAGACCCTGCTGCCGATGTTGTTCGGCTTCCTGGATGGACCGCAACTGCCCAACCTGCCTTCGCCAGAGCAGGTCCGCGCGGCGATTGCAGAGTCGTTGGCCGCCAGCCGCCAGATCGGCTACGCCCGCATCTCGCTGGCCGCACAGCAGGTCGCGCTGTCGGCCAACGACGGCAGCGGCCTGCAGCTGGATGCCGAACGCCTGCGCGAAACGGCACGGCGACAGCTGCGCGGCGCACAGGCCTTCCTCAACGATCATCCGGTCTCCCGCGGTCAGCTCGGCCAGGACGGGGCGAGCATCCTGTTCGCCATCGACGGCTCGAAGGAACAGGCACGCGTGCAGGTGGAGGACAACGTCATCACACTGCAGGACTACCGCCGAACCCGGCGTTTCGCTGACGATGAAGCGGCGTTCGGCTTCCAGGCGGATGCGGTGTGAGCCGGGAACCGCCCGTCACTGCGCCCGATGCCGGCGTTGAGGCGGCCACGGCAGCGCTGGCCACTGCTGCCGGCATGGCCGTGGCGGCTGGTCGTCTGGCCGCACGGCTGCAGGCACAACAGATACTGGCCAATGCCCGGACGGCATTGCGCCACATCCTGGGGGAGCACAACGACGGCTCCCCTTCCCAAACCCCAGAAGGAGTTCCTGCGATGACCTTCCCGACCCCACTGCCCTCGTCCCCCAGCCCCGACCGCCCAGGCGGCAAGACCCCCATTGAGATCGCGCAGGAACTGGCTGACGCGGCAATGGCTGCCAGCGAGGAAGGCATCCGCGCCGCCATGGCGGTATCGCAGCAGGCGATCGCGGCCGCCAACGAGGCGGCACGGCGCGCCGATGAAGCCGCCGAAGAAGCGGTCCGACGGGCAACCGAAGCGAACGCCAGATAGCGCTCGCCGCGGTACTGACACGCCCCGGGCAGGCCTGCGCCTGCACCGGGGCTTTCACTGCTCCGGTGCCCGCCGGTAGCTGCGCGGGCTGACCCCGACTACGCGCCGGAAGCTCTTCTCGAAGTGGCTCAGGTCGCCGAAGCCAACCTGCAGCGCGACATCGGTAATGCGCAGGCGCTGGCCGCCGCGCAGCAGCTGCTTGGCATGCTCGATTCGCAACTGCTGCAGCAGCAGCTTGAAGGTGGTACCCAGCTCGCTGCGGAACAGGAAGCCCAGGTGCGACTGGCTGACATGCGCCTGCCGGGCCAGATCACCCAGGGTCACCTGCTCGGCGGCGTGATCCTTCAGGTAGGCCAGCGCACGCTTCAATCCATCGTGAAGACCCTCGTGCGAGGCGGTGGGTCCAGCGCCACTGCCGGGCATTGCCTGCCCGACATCGGCCTCGGCGCCGTCCGCGAGCGCTGTTGCCGGATCCGCGACGACCGGCCCGGCGCTTGCCAACAGCCCAGGGGCATGGCGCAGCACGTCCTCACGCCCGATGTTGCGACCGCCGGTCATTACCGCCAGCCGCACCACGACCCGTTCCATTTCCAGCAGATTGCCTGGCCAGTCGTGGCCGCGCAGCGCGTCCAGCACATCCTCGCTGATCACCTGCGGACTGAACCCGTGCATCTGCAGCGAACGTGCCACCAGCGCATCGATATCCTCGCTGCGCTCACGCAACGGAGGAATATCCACGGTGAGGAACTCCAGGCCCGCCAGCAAGGCGCGTGAGAACAGCCGCTCACGCACGCGCTGCTCCAGATCCGCACTGGTCGAGGCAATGACACGGATCGCACGGTCCGAACCGGGCTCAACGACCGTCGGTTGCAGGCCACGGATGCAATGCGACAGCTGGGCCTGCAGCGGCACCGGAAGCTCGTCCACTTCATGGAAGTACACGGTGCCGCCGCGGGCGCGGGCCAACCATTCCGCCGGCCCGTCCTGCGGGTGAGCGCAGTTGATCTCCACGAAGGGTCCGCGCCGCCTCGGGCCGCAGCTGTGCAGCGCTGCGGCCAGCTCCATCTTCTCGGTGCCGAACTCACCGCGCAGCAACACCGGCAATCGACTGGCTGCCGCGCGCTCGACAAATTCCTCCATCCGTTTCAGCGCATCACAGGCCCCGACCAGCAGCAGCGGACGGTGCAGCGCCTGCTCGGCCCAGGCCTGCGCTTCATAGCGCTTGATCAGGTGCGCACAGCGATGCGCGAACACCTCGCCCAACGCCAGCGCGTTGCTGTCCAGGCTGCCCGACTCTCCTTCCAGCTGCAGCTCACCCAGCACTTCGCCGCCATAGCGGATCGGCAGGCGCTGGCTGGGCCGGTGTGCCGGAACGCGGGGCTCCGCGTCCACAGGCCCCGAATCGGGCCCGCGCAGATGGACGCTTCCCCCACGCAGTGCATGGTGCTTCGAGAACTCCTTCACGAACGCACCCAACAGATCCGGCAAGGACCGATGTGGACGATAGGCGCGCTGCAACATTTCACTGACTTGCCTGTGCATTGAAACTCCCCTTTCGAATGGCGACCCGGTGCTGATGCACCAGGCGATCGCGCAATGCGTAGCGTCTGGCTTCATTGCGTGATGCTGCGATGCCTACGCCGCGCCTCGCGCCAGCCGCTGGACACGCAGATCAACGTGCACGCTGTCCGCCCCCATGCCCCCAGGGGGTTGCCGTCGGTAGGTCGACGATGCGGACGTCGGACGGATCCGGATTCTTCAGGCGCCTTCACGACGCCGATGCTTCCGATTATCTGATCGGAGTTTCGGGAGAAACGTGATGATAATCACGTGAATATCCCGGCCAACCTTCGCCTTGTGCGGGCTCCCGCCCTCTCCCGACGCAAAGAACCCACCCAGGCCGCGCCAACTGGCGTTCGACAGCGATGTCTGGGCAGTGTGCAGCGCCCGTTGCATTTCCTGTTCCTTGTGCGCGCGACATAATCCGCCACCCAATCAAGGAGATTCAATGCATGGAACCCAACGGCACGACCACGGCCCCGAAGAACTATCTGATGTGGGCGATCCTGAGCATCTTCGGCGGCTTCTGGCCTTTCGGCATCGTTGCCACCGTCTACGCCAACCGCACCTCCTCGCTGGTCGCCGCCGGCCAGATCGGCCCCGCCACGGTCGCATCGCGCAAGGCGCTGCGCTGGATGATCGCTTCGTTCGTCACGTTGCCGCTGTGTGTGGTGCTGCTGGTGGGCTACGCGTTGATCCTGCGCGCGGGCGCCTGAGCCACAAGGCAACCTTCTGCGGCATGATGGGCGGCCCACCCTGATCTGGAGCCCAACATGCCTGTCGGTTTCATCGGCCTGGGCGTCATGGGAGCACCCATGGCGGGCCATCTGGCACGGGCAGGCCATGCCGTGCTGGGCTGGTCGCGTTCCGACCGCAACCATGCCGCCGCCCGCGCCGCCGGCATCGATGTCCGCGAATCGCTTGAGGAGGTGTTCGCAGCCTGCGACCCCCTCATCCTGATGCTCGCCAACGATGCAGCCATCGACAGCGTGCTGGACCGGCATGGCCGGACCTTCGCCGAACGCGTCCAGGGCCGCCTGCTGATCAACATGGGGACCAGTTCCGCCTGCTTCTCGCAGGCGCTGTGTGACCAGGTACGTGCCAACGGCGGGGAGTATGTGGAGGCGCCGGTATCCGGGTCACGTGTCCAGGCCGAGGCCGCGCAACTGGTCATCATGCTCGCCGGTGCCGACGCCGACGTACGCCAGGCACTGCCGCTGCTGGCGTCTCTGGGCCGACAGTGTGTTGCCTGCGGCCCGGTACCATCGGCGCTGCGCATGAAGCTGGCGGTGAACCTGTACCTGATCACGCTGGTGACCGGGCTGGCCGAGGCCGTGCATTTCGCAGAGAAGCACGACATCGCGCTGGAACGCTTCGCCGAGGTGCTCAATGCCGGCCCCATGGCCAGTGACGTCTCGAGGATCAAGCTGGACAAGATGATCCGGGGCGACTTCACGGTACAGGCCTCGATCACCGACGTCCTCAAGAACAGTGGGCTTGTAGCCGGCGCCGCGCGTGATGCCGGCATGCAGGCGCCGTTGATCGAGGCCAGTGACGCGCTGTTCGCACGTGCCCAGCAGATGCAGCTTGGCACGCTGGACATGGCGGCCGTACTGCAGGTGATCCGAGCCGGGCGGCGTGGCGCGGACCCTCGCTGACCCGGATTCATGTTCCGGCGCCACAGTGGCCCGCGCCCGCTGCTATATTCGGTCCAGCTCGGCAGGCATGGTGCCTGCCCGGGAAACACAGGGAGTTGGCCATGGGTCTGGTACAGGCAGTGAAGGGTGCGGTTGGCGGTGTGCTGGCCGACCAGTGGAAGGACTTCTACACCGTGCCGACGGGACTGCCCTCGACTGCCGCCCTGTTCGCGGCGGTGCCGCAGGGCACCAATGCCGGCCGCGGCTCCAACACCAGTGGCTCGTCCAACATCATCAGCAACGGCTCGAAGATCGTCGTGCCCGAAGGCTACGGCCTGCTGCTGTTCCAGGATGGTGCGATCACCGCCTTCGTCGCCGAGCCAGGTGGCTACGAATGGCGTTCGGACGACCCGAATTCGCAGTCGATCTTCGCCGGTGACGGCCTGGTCAGCACCTTCATCACGCAGAGCTGGGAGCGCTTCAAGTTTGGTGGCCAGCCCGGCTCGCAGCAGGCGGCCTACTTCGTTTCGCTGAAGGAACTGCCGGACAACCGCTTTGGCACCCAGTCCGAAATCTATTGGGACGACGGTTTCCTCAACACCCAGGTCGGCGCTGTCACGCGCGGCTCGTACACGCTGAAGATCATTGACCCGATCCTGTTCGTGAAGAACTTCGTGCCGGCCAGCTACCTGCAGCCGGGCCAGGTGTTCGACTTCACCGACCTGGACAACGCCGCTGCCAGCCAGCTGTTCAATGAAGTGGTCGGCTCGCTGGCACCGGCCTTCAGCCTGTACACCAACGATCCGGGCAAAGGCAACCGCATCACCAAGCTGCAGCAGGACTCGCTGGGCTTCGCGCAGAGCCTGTCGGCCGCGGTCGAGCAGGGTTACCAGTGGAAGTCCGACCGTGGCCTGGCCATCGTCAAGACCGCCATCGTCTCCATCGAATACGACGCCAACACCCGCGAACTGTTGAAGACCGTGCAGCGCGCCGATGCCCTGACCGGTTCGCGCGGCAATTCCAACCTGCAGGCCAGCGTGGCCCAAGGCATCCAGTCCGCCGGTGAGAACGGCGGTGCGGCCGGGCTGGTCGGCGTCGGCATGGCCTCGGGCATGTTCGGTGTCGGCGGAATGCAGCAACCGGTGGCCCCGGCTGCGGACGACCCGGTGGCCAAGCTGAAGAAGGCCAAGGAGATGCTGGACCTGGGCCTGATCACGCAGAGCGACTATGACGCCCTGAAGGCCAAGGCACTGGGCCTGTAACGGGCAGGACGCACGACAACCATGTCCGATCCCCGAAACGGCCCGCCGCCGCTGCCTGGATCCGCACCTGCGACACCGCCGGCCCTGCCGCCGGCGTCGCTGAAGGGGCCGGGTTCTCCGCAGGACGTGCCTCCCCCGCCCGGCAGCTTCCCGCTGGATACGTCGACGTTGCCGCAGGCCATCCGCGATGAAGTGGAAGCGCCCGACCCATTGGCCATCGATACCTCGGCCAGCGAACTGAAGGATGGGCTCAACCGCTGCCCCAAGTGCGGTTCCACCGATATCCGGCCCAAGGCCGGTACCGATATCCTGGTCTGCCTGTACTGCCGTCACGAATGGCACGGCGTACGCGTGGAAGAAGCCTTCGGGCTGGGCGAGAACATCGACGAGCTGCGCGGCACCGTCATCGCCTCGGGTGCGCGCGACATCGATGCCGATACCTCGGCGCTGATGACCTTCAAATGTACCGGTTGCGGTGCCGAGGTAACGATCAACACCGAAAGCACGATGACGGCCCGCTGCCACTGGTGCCGCCATGTGTTCGGGGTCAACGAGCAGATCAGCAACGGCGCCGTGCCCGACGCGCTGCTGCCGTTCCACATCCGCAAGGACGATGCGGTGGCGCGCATACGCCAATTCGTCGACAAGCGCCGGCTGTTCGCGCTGAAGGCGTTCAAGGAACAGTTCACCCCGGAAAACGTAGTGGGCGTGTACCTGCCCTACATGATCGTCGACGGCAACGTCAGCGCGGCGGTGGCCGGCAAGGGCGAGATCCAGACCCGCCAGTACACGGTAGGCAGCGAGAAGAACAAGCGCACCGTGTATGACGCTGATATCTACCAGATCGAGCGCCAGGTCGACTTCACGGTGGATGACCTGCCGCTGGAATCGTCCGCCGAGCGCGGCAATCTGGACATCAGTGCCAATACCAACAACATCATCAACACCATCCTGCCGTTCGACACCAAGAACGCCGTGAAGTGGAATGCCTCCTACCTGGCCGGCTTCACCTCGGAGAAGCGCAACGTGGACGTGGAAAAGCTGCGCCCGCGACTGGAGGACCAGCTGCTGTCCATCGCGCGCTCGCAGGTGGAGGCCTCGGTACGCGGCTACAACCGCGGCGTGCGCTGGGAGCAGGAGCAGCTGGAGGTGCACGGAACCCGGTGGGTGTCGATGTACCTGCCGGTCTGGCTCTACTCGTATCACCAGCCCGGCCGCAACGGCGGCATGCTGCACTACATCGCAGTGAATGGACGCACTGGCGAAACCATGGGCAGCGTGCCTGTGCAGCAGTGGAAGATGCTGCTGGCGGCGCTGACGGCCGGCACGATCATCGAAGCATTGGCAATCCTCATCCTGATGGCAACCGCATGAGCGACGACAGTGGCCTCTGGCTGTTGGCGGCAGGTCCGGCCGGCGCAACCGCGCTGTACTGGGCGCTGTACCGCTACTACCGCAACACCGACAAATCGCACTCCTTCGAGCACGAGACCGAGGTCAAGGCGCAACCGGTCACTGGCTCCAACCAGAAGGTCGGCCAGGTGCGGGGCACCGAGGCGACCCGCATCGAGGGCGACAACGTGTATCAGTACCGGATACGGGTTGCGAGGGTGAAGCCCGATCAGTAGCGCCAGGCCATGCCTGGCGGATCGACAACGCAGCAACGACGTCGGTGAACGGCTTCAGCCGCGCCGGCGTACGCGCGCCCGCGTCTGTGGCCTGCTTCGCAGATCGCCGCTGTACCGCCTGCCTATACTACCGCCGCTTCCCGTCCGGCCATGGCTGCGCCTGCCGGTGGGAGCGGCGGGGCTGGATGTCCCCGTCGGGTCGGCCGCCCTGCTGCCGCCGGCCCTGCCAGTGATTTGTAACCCAACGCGGTTCAACCAATCACCAGGGGGAAGGCTATGCGCTACACACGTCGTGATTTTCTTGCCACCACCGCCAGTGCCTCATTGGCGTCACTGATCGCGCCTGGAGCGTGGGCTGGCGGCGCCGCACCGGCCGACAGCACGGCTCAGGCCCGCTACCACCGCTACAACGTTACCAGTCCGGAGGGCCAGCGCATGCTGGCCAGCTACGCACGCGGCATCAATGCCATGCTGAAACTGCCAGCGGACGATCCGCGCAACTGGTTCCGCAACGCCTTCGTGCACCTGATGGACTGCCCGCACGGCAACTGGTGGTTCTACGTCTGGCACCGGGGCTATGTCGGCTACTTCGAGCAGACCATCCGCACGCTCAGTGGCGATCAACAGTTCGCCATGCCCTACTGGGACTGGACCGAGCTGCCACGCATTCCTCCCGCGATGTTCGATGGCGTGCTGACGCCCACCGACAGCGCCTATGCGCCCTATACGCGCAACCTGGCGGTGTTCACCCAGTTCATGCGCCCAGCACTGCAGCGCTACTGGGACAAGCTTGATGCAGGCCAGCGCGATCAGCTCAGGTTCCGCGGCTATCTCACCGCGGACGATGTCTGGAACGATGTGACCGGCTACAGCGTCGCGGAAAAGACCGGCATCTCGGGCAATGCGGCCTATGCGATCACCTGCGGTGCCCGCTACCTCTGGCGCGAGAATCCCGGCTTCGATGCAAAGACCGCCTCGGCCGTGTCTCCCGATACCATTCACGCGGGGCTGTCGCCAGTCGAGTTCTACAACGAAGACGTGAGTCGCAGCTTCACCAGCTCGCGCACGGCCTCGCACGTGGTGCAACCCGACGGTGCCACGAAATTCTCGGTGCTCGAAGGCTTCCCGCACAACAAGGTGCACAACTGCATCGGAGGCGTCGGCGCGGTCGATCCCGGTCCCTACGGCAACATGACGAATTTCCTGTCGCCGCTGGACCCCATCTTCTACCTGCACCACGCCAACATGGACCGCCTGTGGGACGTGTGGAACCAGCTGCAGCAATCCCGCGGCAAGCCGATCATGCCCATCAACGTCGACCAGCGGCGTCAGTTCATGAACGAACCGTTCCGCTTCTTCGTCGATGCACAGGGAAAGCCCGTGGGCGAGCGTCCGGCCAGCGCGTTCTTCTCCACCACGGCCTTCGACTACGACTACGTCCATGGGGGCCGCAACGACCTGCTGAAGACAGCCGCGTTGCCGGCGGTGGCCGGTGCGGTGCGGCTGGTGCGCGGCACACGTTCCGAGGGTGCGGTGCGCGTGGCCGTGCCCAATGAAGCGGTGCGCGCACACCTGGCCGCATCGGCCCCGCGCCAGTTGATTGCCGAAGTGACCCTGGAGCGACCACGCGGCTTGAACAATACGCGCGAGTTCGACGTGCTGATCAACGCACCGGCCGACACCGCGTCCGTGGCTGCCGACAGCCCGTACTACGCCGGCACCGTCTCGTTCTTCGGACCGACCATGGCCGGGATGGATCACAGCCATCCCACGACGTTCGCGGTGCCGCTGCCGCAGAAACTGGGCGCCCTGCAGACACTCACTGCTGCCGATGGCGGAACGACCGCGCTTGAGATCCGCCTGGTCGCATCATCCGGCCAGGCGCCGCAGGCTTACCCGGTGCTGGATGCTGCGATCCTGGTTGCGCCGGTCTAACCTGCCAGGCACACGGACGGTGCCGGCATCGGCACCGTCTTCCACGTGACGACCGATCGAATGAACCTGCCGGCCGCGGGCCGGTAGCTCCGATGCATCGAGCCCGTAACGGCATCGTCCATGTTCGCGACCAACGTCACGTTTCGGCGCATTGCTCCTGCGCCTCGCAAGTCCAGTCCAGGATGCGTCACGTCAGCATCACCCATCCATGGCGATACATAACGCGCAGCGCACTAGCGTACTCACGACAGCCGCCGCAACCGCCCTCGCCCCCCAGCCCTCAAAAGCGCCATGGACGAAGCTCAACGACTGCTCGAAATCGAACGATTGCACGTGCTCGACACTCCGGCCGAGCCGGTGTTCGATGCAATCGTGGCTGCTGCCCGCGCCGCTACCGGCATGACAATGGCACTGATCTCGGTGGTGGCCGAAGAACGCCAGTGGTTCAAGGCCAACATCGGCCTTGAAGGCGTCAGCGAGACCGCCCGCGACATCTCATTCTGCACCCATGCCATTGAACAGGACGCGCTGTTCGAGATCCCGGATGCCCGCCAGGACCCTCGCTTCTCCACCAACCCGCTGGTGATCGGCGGCCCGCGCATCCGCCATTACGCCGGTATCCCGCTGGGTTCAGCGCAAGGTGCTCGCATCGGCACCCTGTGCCTGCTCGACCCGATGCCCGGTGTACTCTCTCCGTCGCAGCGGGAGCTGATGGTGCATCTGGCACGGGTGACAACACAGGTGCTGGAACAGCGCAGCACCTTGATGGCGCAGGTCGGCCAGGCCAGGGCGCTGCACCGTGAACTCAAGCGCAGCGAGGATTTCCTGGAACGCACGAACCGCGCCGCACGGGTGGGCGGATGGGAGATGGACCTGGTCACCAACGACGTGCGCTGGACGCGCGAGACGAAGCAGATCCATGGGGTCCGCAGCACGTTCGAGCCCACGCTGGAAACCGCGCTGTCGTTCTACCGCGAAGACAGCCGCAGCATCATCCTTGCAGCAGTGCAGCGCTGCGTGGACGAGGGAACATCCTGGGAAGTGCAACTGCCAATGACTACGGCCGACGGGCGTTCCATATGGACCCGCGTGGTTGGCGGACGGCAACAGGTCAATGGCAGGCCACGGCTGGTGGGCGCCATCCAGGACATCACCGAGGAGCGCGCCGCACTGGACGCGCTGGAGGCCAGCGAGACACGGTATCGGCGGTTGTTCCACTACAGCCTGGGCCTGATCTGCACGCACACCCTGGAGGGCGTGCTGACATCGGTGAATCCGGCTGCGGTCCAGTCATTGGGCTTCGAGGAGAGCAGGATGGTCGGGCGCAGCCTCTGCGATCTGATGCCACCTGAGAAGCGTGCCGCCTTCCAGGACTATCTGGCCCGGATCAGGGCCCATCACACCGATGCCGGCGTCATCGAGTTGATCGCCGCCGATGGAACCCGCCATTTCTGGGCATATCACAATGTGCTCGACAACGAAGCCGATCCACCCTACGTGCTCGGCCATGCGCAGGACGTTACAGCATTGCGGATGCAGGAGCAGCAACTGCGCGAGATGTCCTTCAAGGATCCCCTTACCCAGAGCTACAACAGGCGCTTCCTGCCCCGCCTGGACGAGCTTGCCGATCAGCCCTGGGCGTGCCTGATGTTCGATCTCGATCACTTCAAGCAGATCAACGACACCCAGGGCCATGCCCGTGGCGACACCGTGCTGGTGGAATTCGCCGCCTTCCTGCGTGCTCCATTGGGCAAAGCAGAGAGCGTGGTGAGGATGGGAGGCGACGAGTTCATGGTGGTGCTGGCCTCGCCACAGCCGGGAAGGCTGGCCGCCCTGGAACAGTGGTACGTCCAGCATGCGGGGCACTCTCCCACGCGCTTCTCGATAGGCGCGACCCATCATGCGCCAGGCGAATCGGTGGCCGACACCATCCAGCGCGCCGACAGCCGCCTGTATCGCGAGCGCGCGCGCGTGCGCGCGCATCCACGGCCCGCATCCTGAGACGCTTCCTGTAGAGCCCAGCGCGGGCTTGGCTCTACAGTCCTTGCGGCCACCATGGCCCTACTCCGCCGCCAAGGCCTGGATCGGGTCCAGCTGTGCCGCACTGCGCGCCGGGAAGTAGCCGAACCCCAGGCCAATGGCCGACGAACAGGCCAGCGCAGCGAGCACCGGTTCGGCAGTAAACAGGAATGGCACTCCCAGCGACAGCAGGCTGGACACGGCGCCCACACCGAAAGCGGACAGCACCCCCAGTACGCCCCCGAACAGGCAGATCAGGACCGCCTCGATCAGGAACTGGCGGAGAATGTCGCCTTGCCGCGCCCCAACCGCCAGCCGCACGCCGATTTCGCGCACGCGTTCCTTCACCGACACCAGCATGATGTTCATCACCCCAACGCCACCGACCACCAGGGCCACTGCGGCAATGGCCGAAACCAGTGCGGCCAGGGTCTGGCTGGACTTCATCACCGCCCTGCGGATCTGGTCTGCGTTGTAGATGAAGAAGTCCCGGCGGCCATGCAGTCGTTGCAGCTCCGCACTCAATGAAGCCTCTGCGGCGTTGGTCGGTACATCATCGCGCACGCGCACGGTAATGCTCTCCAGCTTCTGGCTACCCAGCAACCGCGAGGCGGCCGAGGTGTAGGGCACGTAGACCGTGGGTGTTGCGCCACCGGTGAATGCACTGGCACCCACGACCCCGATCACTTCCACCGGCATTCCCCCCAGCAGCACCGTACTACCAACCGGATCTGCGGCGAACAGCGCCCTGGCGGCCTTCTGGTCGATCACGCCCACCGCGCGATGTGCATCCACTTCGGCATCGGTAAAGAAGCGACCGGCTTTCAGTCGCAGGCCGCGCACACGCGGAAGATCCGCCCCGACACCCAGCACCTGCGTGTTGGCACGACGATCACCCCGCAGCGCGGCTACCGAGCCACTCAGGTTGGGGCTCACGCTGTCCACGTAGCTCAGTGCGGCAAGGTGGTCTGCGTCGGCAACCACCAGCGTCTCGATCTCGGCCGAGCGCGGGTCACCGAAGTCGGCACCAGGATAGATCTCCAGCGTGCTGGCTCCGAGCTCGTTGATCTGTGATTCGACCTGCACCTGCGCACCTTTCCCAAGGGCCACGACCGTCACCACGGCAGCCACGCCGATGATGATGCCGAGCATGGTCAGCAGGGTCCGCAGCCGATGGGCCAGCATCGAACGTACCGCCATCCGCGCGGCCTCCCGCGCCGCATCCAGCCGCCCCCGCCGTTCGGGTGTCCGCGCAGGCGCGTGCTCCAGCACTCCGTGGGCCTGCGTGGCAGCGGGCGAATCCGCACCACGATCGGACACCACCCGGCCATCGGCGATCTCGATCACGCGCGACGCATGGGCGGCGATGGACGCATCATGGGTCACCAGGATCACGGTATGGCCCCGTGCATGCAGTCGTTCCAGCTCGGCCATGACCTGCAGGCCACTGGCCTTGTCCAGTGCGCCGGTAGGCTCGTCGGCAAGGATGATGGCGCCGCCGTTCATCAGTGAGCGGGCGATCGAGACGCGCTGCTGCTGCCCGCCGGAGAGCTGGCTCGGCCGGTGGCCGCTGCGATCGCCCAGTCCCAGGGTCTCCAGCAGCTGGCGAGCACGCGCATTGCGGGTCACACCATCCACGCCCGCGTAGACCGCAGGCAAGGCGACGTTCCCGGCCGCGCTCAGGTTCTCCATCAGGTTGTAGCGTTGGAAGATGAAACCGAAGTGTTCACGGCGCAGGCGTGCCAGCTCATCCGGCTGCATCTGCTCGGTCGCGGCACCCTGCACGCGGTAGCTGCCGTCGGTAGGCCGGTCCAGGCAACCGAGGATGTTCATCAGCGTCGACTTGCCCGAACCGGAAGGTCCGATGATGGCAATGAACTCGCCGGACTCGATGCTCAGCGAGACCTCTTTCAGAACCACCACTTCACCGGCAGGCGAACGATAGCCACGCGAGACTCCACGCAGTTCCAACAGGGCGGTGGGCATGCTCAGATCCCCAGCTGTCCGGCGGGCTCGGATTCGCCGCCGCCGGGAGCCTGGCCAACCACGACGTTCTCGCCGGCCTTCAGGCCGGACAGGATCTGTACCGCCGTGGCCGTGCGCAACCCGGTCGTCACCGCGCGATCGTGTACGCGCCCCTTCTCGTCCACTACACGCACGGTGCCGACATTGCCACTCCCGCCATCGGGCTCCACCAGTGCGGTCAATGGCACCTGCAGCGCATTGGCCGCACGGGCCAGCCGCAGGGTCACCTTCACGGTCATCGACGGCTTCAGTCTCAGGCCCGGGTTGGGCACGTCGAACAGGCCGGCATAGTAGACCGCCCTGGCTGCCTGTACAGCGCCGCCGGTATTGCCGGTGGCGGTGTCTGCAATCGAGGACGGCGCCGGCTCCAGCTGCTGGAGATGGGATTCATAGCGATGTGCGTCCGGCCCCAGCGTCGAGAACCACAGCGGTTGGCCCGGTGCGATCAACTCAACGTCCGCTTCGGCGATCTCTGCACGTACGGTCATCGTATCCATCTGCGCCAGCATCACGATCGTCGGCGTGGTCTGCATCGAGTTCAACGTCTGCCCGGCCTTGGTGACAATGGCCACGATGTAGCCTTCGGACGGTGAAACGATGCGGGTGTAGCCCAGATTGATCCGCGCAGTCTCCACCTGGGTCAGTGCCTGGTCGATCTGCGCGTGGAGCGCGGCCATGTCCGAACGGGCCGCGTCGCGCGCCACCCGCGCCGCCTCGAAACCCTCCTGCGAAACCAGTCGCGATGCCACCAGTTGTGCCTGGCGCTCATACACGCGGCTGGCCTGGGCATAGCGCGCCTGGCTGGCCGCATGCTGGGCACGCAGTGTGCTGGTGGCCGCCTCGGCACTGCGCAGGGCGATTCGCTGCGGCTGCGAATCCACTTCGGCGATCAGCTCGCCGGCCTGCACGCGCTGGCCCAACACCACATGCAGCCGTTTGACCTGGCCCGAGACCTGCGCACCGACCGCCACCAGCTCCTTGGGATTGACCCGGCCCACCGCCTGCACGGTCCTCTCCAGATCCGCCACCCGGGCAGGTGCAGTGATCAGCGCAGGCTCGCCACCGCTGCTGAAGGTCAACCACCCCGCTGCACCAGCCACTGCGGCAGCGATCACGGCAATGGTCCAGGCCCTGCGTTTGTTCATCGGACGACTCGCATGCATGCAGCCACCCGATGTGGCCGACGACGCTGCAGTCTGGAAGGTGCCCGTGGATGTTCTTTGGAGCCACTGTGGAGATTGCGTGGAGGCCCTGCATCCGTTCAGCCACAGCGACCTTCCCTGAATGCATCCGGATGCGTCCACGCAATCTCGACACAATCTCGACCGAGTCTCCATGAACGGCAACTAGCCTTGTCGGCCTCGCCGACTGCCTCCCTGCCGTGTACCGCCCGTATCCAGACCTGCCCCACATCAATGTGCGCCCTGCCTACCTGGCCTGGTGTGCGCCTTCGCCATGGCGCCTTGCCCTGCTGCTGGCATCGACCGCCGTCTGGGTGCTGGCCCGCGGGAATCCCGGGCCGCCCTTGCTGGCAGGCTTCGGTGGCGGCGCATTGCTGTGCTTCCGCAGCGATGGGCCACGCAGTGCGGTGCGTGCGGGCACCGTGCTGTCACTGGTCCTGGTCGGCCTGGCGATGTGCTCGGCCCTCGGCGTTGAGGACCGCGTCGGATTGCAGGTGCTGCTGGCGGTGACCGCTGTACTGGTGGCCACGCTGCTCGCCCGACGCCTGCATTCCGTCGTGTCCATGGCCCGTCGCCTGCAGGCGCGGGTGGATGCAGCGACCCTCGAATCCCGATGGCAGGCGCTGCCCGGGACCGTAGCGATCCCGCTTGCGCAGCAGCTTCGTGCGGATCGTCTGTTGGCCGCGCCCCTGCAGCGCACTCTGGTGCTGGCCACCCTGGCATGGGCTGCCAACGAAGAGTCCCAGGGCAGACCACGAAGACAAGGGCACTGCAACTGATGACCCCCTTGCCTGCCTCCACTCCGAGCGCCCCTTTCCCGATGAAACACGATCTGCGTACCCGCCAGGCGCCCCTGGTCCTGATTGCCGAAGACGAAGGCGAAATTGCCGACATCCTCTGCGCTTACCTGGACCGCTCCGGCCTGCGTAGTGTCCGCGCGGCCGACGGCGAGGCGGCCCTTGCCAGCCACCGCCAGCTGCGCCCGGACCTGGTGCTGCTGGATGTGCAGATGCCGAAGCTGGACGGCTGGCAGGTGCTGAGCGAACTGCGCAGGCGTGGCAACACCCCGGTGATCATGCTCACCGCACTCGACCAGGACGTGGACAAGCTGACCGGTCTGCGCGTGGGCGCCGACGACTACGTCGCCAAGCCGTTCAATCCAGCCGAGATCGTGGCACGCATCCAGGCTGTGCTGCGCAGGAGCTCGCGGACTGTCGTCGAGGTGCCAAATGGTCTGATCCGCCAGGGGCCGTTCGAGATCGACCTGCGCAGCCACGAGGTGACGGTGCGCAGCGGCGAGCAGCTGCATGCATTGAGCTTCACCCTCACCGAGTTCCGGCTGCTGGTTCACATGGCCCGCGCGCCACGGCAGGTGCATGCGCGCGCGGACCTGCTGCATGCCTGTCTGCCTGAGGGCGATGCACAGGAACGCACGGTCGACAGCCACGTCAGCAAGCTGCGGCGCAAGCTGGAGGATGTGGGCGTGATCGGCATCCCCGCCACCATCCGCGGCGTCGGCTACCGCTTCCTGGACTGAATGATGAACCCCAAAGGCAAGAGCATCGGCCGCCAGATCACGCTGTCCATCACGGTTGCCTCGCTGTGTTCAACCGTGTTGTCGATCAGCGGCTTCTACCTGTTCTACTACCTGATGGAGGTGTTCTATCCGCGCTGGTATGACGAGCCGGAAACGATCATGCCGTCCGGGCTGGAGTGGCTGTGGATCGGGTTGACCGCCACCGTGGTCGTCATCTTCGCCACGCTGGTCGCCTCACGCCTGACCCGGCGCATCATCACGCCATTGAACTCGGTGGCCGAAAGCCTCCGCCGGGTTGCCAGCGGCGATCTGGACGCGCGGGCGCGCGGCGCTGACACCACCATGACCGAAGCAGCCACGCTGGTGAGCGATTTCAACTCCATGGCGGAGCGGCTGAGCCGCATGTCGGAGAACCGGGTGTTCTGGAACGCGGCGATCGCGCATGAGCTGCGCACGCCGATGACCATCCTGCGCGGCCGCCTCCAGGGCATCGCTGAGGGCGTGTTCGCGCCCGGCCCGGAGCAGTTCAACAGCATGCTCACCCAACTGGAAGGCCTGACCCGCATCATCGAGGACCTGCGTGTGGTCAGCCTGGCCGAGAGCGGCCATCTCGACCTGCGCCTGCAGCGCAGTGACGTCAGCGTGCAGGTGGCAGCGATGGTGGAAGCGATGTCCGAGGCACTGACCGAAAGCGGATTCTCGGTGACGCTGGACGCGCGAGCCTCGCTGGCCGACTGTGATCCGGCACGCATCCGCCAAGCGGCGCTGGCGCTGCTGGAGAACGCACGCCGCCATGCCATCCCATGCCCGCTGCAGGTGCGTGTCACGCTGGCTCAGGGCCACTGCACGGTGGCGGTGGAGGATGGCGGCCCCGGCGTGCCGGACGAGCTGCGCGACCGCATCTTCGAGGCGTTCCAGCGCACCGATGTCTCACGCTCGCGGCAGAGCGGCGGGTCCGGGCTTGGCCTGGCGGTGGTGCGTGCGATTGCCGTGGCTCATCACGGAACGGCGCGGTGCCGGGCCACCGAGCGTGGCGGCAGTTCGTTCGAGATCCGCTGGCCGGTGCACGCACGACGTTGAGAGTGCAGCGTTGCGGCAGACGCTGCTCTGGTAGCGGCCCACCTTGGTGGGCGCCACGCCCTCCGCTGAACGTCACGATCTTCTCCACGCAATCTCCATCGTCCCTCCATGCCCGCTCCAAAGGGCTGCAGATACTGGGCGCGACCCGGGAGATGGCAGGCATCCGTCCCCTGCCCTGTCTCCAATCCACCCAGGCATCCCATGAAGCACTTCCACGATCCGGCGGACGCCGCCGGCGGCATCGGCCAGCAGAACGCGGCCGCCACCCTGCAAGCCATCCTGCGCACCTATCCCTGGCAGCTCACCGGCACCTTCTCGCTGGTGGCGCTGGAAAATGCACTGTTGTTGGCCTATCCACTGTTCGCCGGCTTCGCGGTGGACGCAATCATCCGTGGCAACATCGGCCACGCCATCTCCTACGCCGGTGTGGTGCTGCTGTTCTGGCTGGTCGGTGCCGCCCGCCGTGCGGTCGACACCCGTACCTTCACCCGCATCTATGCCGATCTGGCGGTGAACGTGGTACAGGCGCAGCGCAGGCTGGGCCAGGCCACGTCGACCTCGGCCGCGCGTGTTGTGCTGGCCCGCGAGTTCGTAGACTTCTTCGAGAAGCATGTACCGATCATCGCCACCGCGCTGGCATCGATGTTCGGCGCAGTGGCGATGCTGCTTGCGATCGAGCCGATGGTCGGTGCCGCCGGGCTGGCCACCCTGCTCGGTGCCTTGCTGGTACTGCCTTCGTTCGCCCGTCGCAACGAGCAGCTGCATGGGCGCCTGAACAATCGCCTGGAACATGAGATCCGCCTCGTGGACCGGGTCGGCCCCTCCGTGCTTCGCCGACACTACTCCACGCTTTCGCGCCTTCGAGTTCTGCTGTCCGACCGGGAAGCAGGCGCCTATGTGGTGATCGGCCTGGCTGCCGCAGCGTTGTTCGCGCTGACCATCGGCCGCCTCGCCACCACGGAAGGCGTTACGCCCGGCCACGTCTATGCAGTGATGACCTATCTCTGGACCTTCGTCGGCAGCCTGGACGATGCACCGTCGATGGTCGACCAGCTGGCGCGTCTGAAGGACATCGGCCGCCGCGTCAGCCCCGGCATGGACGATGCGGAGCGCAAGGACCACGCCTGATGGCAACCGCTGGCACAAGGGAGAGTCGACTGTCAGTCGACCGCTCTTCGTTCATCCTGCCGGAAGTCCCGCGCTGCGCGCGATAGTCGACTAACAGTCGACTCTACCTTGGGGCTGCCGAGCGCCCGCACATCGCCAGTGCACCGATGATCAACGCCTCCATGCTGCGGTCGAACTCGGTCTCCTGCGCCTTCCGATCCAGCGGCCGCCGCGTGGTGTCCGCAACGGCATGCCGCGAGTACACGGTGTCGGCCAACGCCACGGCGTGAAATGCCACGGTCGACAGCAGCCACGCCGTCTGCTCCAGCGGCAGGCCATGCACGCGGCTGAACCCGGCATGGTGGCGCTGGATGCGCGCGAGCATTTCCGGTGTCTTGGCACCGTGGCTGACCAGGAACGGTGCCAAGCCAGGATTCTGATCCACCAGGGTGCGCAACGAATACTGGAACGCGCGCAGATCGTCTTCGATGCTGCGTTCTGCAAGCGCGTCCAGCGGCGGCGCCTGCCAACGCTCGAAGATCGCTTCAGCCACCAGCTCGCGCAGCGCCGCCAGATTCGCCACGTGCTTGTACAGCGCGATGTGGCTGACCCCCAGCGCCGCCGCTACGCCCACGAAGCTCAGCCCCGGCAGTGTCATTGCGATGCCGGCATCGGCGATGCGCTCGCGGGTGATGGACGGCGGTCGACCACGGGCAGCGATCTTCTTCGGTGCAGCCATGCGGTTGCGATTCCTGCTGGGAGTGGCGGCAAGGGCTGTCATGGTGGTTCGCCGGAGCGCCCGGGTCAACGCATCGTGCGGCCCGAAGGAGGTACCTGGTTGCAGGGCAGTCAATTTAGTTTACTATGATGTAACTAATTCGTATCTGCAGCCCCCAGGATCGTTGTCGATGCCCGCATCGTCCACTTCAATCATTCCGGCCGGACCCTTGCGCGGCGCCGATGACGATCGCGACCTGCAGGACCTCGACAACCTCGCCGACGATATCTGATCCACCCGCAGCACCCGCGCCCTGCGCCTCGTTACAGCCAGCCACAGATCGCCCACGCACCTCGCGTGCAGCACTGCCCCAGCGGCAGTGCCGTGCCCTCTGCCAGCCACCCCACAGCCCGTGTCGTCCTGTCCATGCAGGCCACCGACGGCACCGTGCTGGCCGATCGTACGTCCCATCACACGAGAACCGCGATGCTCCTCCCCCGCCAAAGCCCGTCCATTCCGCGCCGCTCTGCCCTGTTCGTGGCTGCGCGCACAGTGTTGCTCCCCACCCTGTTGATCGCCGCCACCGCCCACGCTGAGGACGCGGCCGAGGGAGCCCGCCAGCTGCCCACGATCAACGTGCGCGCAGACAAACGCGCGCCCACTGATGCCTACGCCGGCGGTCAGGTCGCCCGTAGCAGCCGTGCCGGCCTGCTCGGCGAACTCGACTTCATGGACACCCCGTTCAACACCACCAGCTACACCGCCGGGCTCATCGAAAACATCCAGGCACCGGACCTGGTACGGGTCATCGCGCTGACCGACCCCAGCGTCTACAGCAGCGGATCCAGCGGCGGGATTACCGACTACTTCAATATCCGTGGCTTCAGCGTGGCCTCGTCGGACATCGGTTTTGGAGGCCTCTACGGCCTGATTCCCTACTACCGCGTCACCCCCGAGCTGGCCGAACGCATCGAGGTACTGAAGGGCCCGTCCGCGCTGCTCAGCGGCATGCCGCCGGGTGGCTCGGTGGGCGGTGCGGTGAACCTTGTGCCCAAGCGTGCCGCTGATACGCCACTGACCCGCTTCACGGCCAGCTACGGCAGCGATGCCCAGTTCGGCGGCCATCTGGATGTCGGCCGCCGCTTCGGCGCGGACAAGCAGTTCGGTGTCCGCCTCAACGCCGTGCACCGCGATGGCGACACCGCGACCGACCACCAGCAGCACAAGGCGCAACTGGCCTCGCTGGGCCTGGACTGGCGCGGTGAACGTTCGCAGGTCTCGCTGGACGTGTTCAGCAGCCGCGACCACGTCGATGGCCTCAACCGTGGTGTTTCGCTGGCGCCCGGTCTGGCGGTGCCACCTCCGCCCAAGGCCAGCACCCTGTTCGCACCGGACTGGACCTTCAGCACGGTCAAGGACCAGGCCGCCGCACTGCACTGGTCGTTCGACATCAATGACCACCTGCAGGCACACGCCAGTTACGGCCACGGACATACCGATTTCGATTCCATCGCCAGCGCCACCACGCTGATCACCAACGCGGCAGGCGATTTCCGCAACAACTTCGCCCACCAGCGCTTCATCTACAGCAAGGACACCGCCGAAGCCGGCCTGTCGGCACGTTTCCGGACCGGCGCAGTCGGCCATGCACTGGCCATCAGTGCCGCCTGGTACCAGCACGACCAGAAATTCGGCTTCAAGCGCAACCTGCTGGCCCGCGACTGGGTGACCAGTATCCACAGCCCGCACTGGGGTCCGGCCATTGATCGCAGTATCAGCGATGCGTCGCTGCCGAAGACCGCGGAACTCCGCACCACCAGCGTCGGCATCGCCGATACGCTGTCCTTCATCGACGACCGTATGCAGCTGACGGTGGGCATCCGCCACCAGACCGTGCTCAGCGACACCTTCGATGGCAGCACCGGCAAGCGCACCGCGCGCTATGACGCCAGCGCCAACACCCCGGCCGGTGCATTGCTGTTCAAGGCCAACGACCGCCTGTCACTGTACGCCAACTACATCGAAGGCCTGAGCCAGGGCAGCACGGCCCCGGTCAGTGCAGCGAATGCGGGCGAGGTGTTCCCGCCGTTCAAGACCCGCCAGCGAGAGGTCGGCGCCAAGTTCGACTTCGGCCGTCTGGCCAGCGCGTTGAGTGTGTACGAGATCGAAAAGCCCAGTTCCTATACCGACCCGACCAGCAATGTGTTCTCGTTCGGCGGCCAGCAGCGCAACCGTGGCGTGGAATGGACCGTGTTCGGCCAGGCGACCGAACAGCTGCGCGTGCTGGGCGGCATCGGCTGGCTGCAGCCGAAGCTGACCCGCACCCAGGGCGGCATCAACGAAGGCCGGCTGGCGACGGCCACACCCCAATGGCAGGGCAAGCTGGGCGTCGAATGGGACGTGCCGACCGTGGCCGGCCTCACCCTCACCGGCAACGCGGTCAGCCTGTCCAAGGGCTACATCAATGCTGACAACAGCCAGTGGGTGGCAGGCCGCACCGTGTTCGATCTCGGTACCCGCTATGCGACGCAGGCGGCCGGCCATTCGCTGCTACTGCGCGCCACCGTGCAGAACGTGACCAACAGGGCGTACTGGGCGGGCAGCCTCGGCTCCGGCCTGGGCACGCCGCGCACCGCCGTACTGTCGGCCACCGTCGATTTCTGATCCTGGTTTCAAGGACACCACGCTATGGCGCGTGGTGCCCTGGAGAAGTGCTTTGACCGTTTCCCGTACCGCTTCCGCGCTGGCCTGGCTGCCCCTGGTCTCACGCATCATCGCCGCGTTGTTCGGCGGCTATGTGCTCGCCGCGCTGTGCAGCATCGCCGCTCTGGCGCTGCCCATCGATGGCCGCCAGGCCGTGTTCACCGGCATGCTGGCCAGTTTCCTGCTGTATGCCGGCGCCGTGGTCTGGGTGTTCGCGGTGCGCTCGGCGCGGCGCGCATGGATCGGGTTGATCGTGATCGCCCTGCCACTGTGGGTGGTTGCGCAATCGGTCGCCAACGGAGGCGCTGCATGAGCAAGAGCGATCGCACCGCCAAGCCACGCGGCATCCGCCAGACCATGTCCGACCTGCATATCTGGGTCGGCCTGCTGGCCGGCTGGATCCTGTACGCGATGTTCCTCACCGGCACCGCCAGCTATTTCCGCGACGAGCTCTCGCGCTACACACGCCCCGAAATCAGCACGCCCTCCTCGTTGCCGGAGGCGGCGGTGGTCACGCATCGCACGGTCTCCAGCATCATCGCCGAGACACCGGCCGCCAGCCAGATCAACCTGAGCCTGCCGAGCGCGCGCACGCCGTGGGTGTCAGCGATGTGGGCCAGCCCGGGTGGACGTGGCAGGCATGGCTTCGATTCCGGCCTGTTCGATGCCAGCACCGGTACGCCGCTGCAGGCACGCGACACCAGCGGCGGCGACTTCTTCTACGCCTTCCATTTCAATCTGCACTACATGCCAGCGACGTGGGGCCGCTGGATCGTCGGCCTGTGCGCGATGTTCATGCTGGTGGCCATCATCAGCGGGGTGATCACCCACAAGAAGCTCTTCGCCGACTTCTTCACCTTCCGCTGGGGCAAGGGCCAGCGCTCCTGGCTGGACGGACATGCAGCGATGTCGGTGCTCGGGCTGCCGTTCCATTTCATGATCACCTGGAGCGGACTGGTGATGCTGGCGGTGCTGTACATGCCGTGGGGTCTGGCCAAACTGCCGGACAAGCGCCAGCAGGCCGAGGTGGTCAGCGAGATGCGCCTGTTCCTGCCGCCGCAGAAGCCCGCGGGGCACGCTGCTCCACTTACTGACATCGGCGCGCTGGTGCGGCAGGCCGAACAGCGCTGGGGAACCGGCGCGGTGGGCAGCGTGCAGGTGCAGAACCCGGGCGATGAGAACGCGCGTGTCGCCGTTGTGCGTGCGCAGTCCAGCCGCGTATCGACCACGCCGAACTACCTGTTGTTTGACGGCAGCGGCGGGCAACTGCTGCAGATCAAGGAGCACTCGGGCATCGCAGCCGATACCCAGGGCGTGCTGTATGGCCTGCATCTGGGGCGTTTTGCCGACGCCGCCCTGCGCTGGCTGTACTTCATCGTCAGCCTCGCCGGCACCGCCATGGTCGGCACCGGGCTGGTGCTGTGGACGGTGAAGCGCCGCACCCAACTGCCGGATCCGCAACGGCCCTACTTCGGCTTCCGCCTGGTCGAACGGCTCAACATTGCTACGGTGGCCGGGCTGTCGGTGGCGATGTCTGCCTATCTCTGGGCCAATCGCCTGCTGCCCATCGCCATGGATGGGCGCGCAGCGTGGGAGGTGCATGTATTCTTCCTGGCATGGGCTGCGATGTTCGTGCATGCCACACTGCGCACGTCGAAACGTGCATGGATCGAGCAGTTCGTGCTGGGGGCGTTGTTGCTGGCGCTGTTGCCGGCACTCACGGCGACGACGACGGCACATCCGTTGTGGCGCACCTTGGCCGCAGGTGATTGGGCGTTCGCCGGTACCGATCTGACCCTGCTGGCATTGGCCGTCCTGCATGCAGTGCTGGCGTGGCGCACCTGGAAGCACGCGCCGAAAGTGAAGCGCGCGCGGACGCGGGTCGCAACAGGCGATGCCGTACCGGAGGCCAGCGCATGATCCACGTCATTCTGTTCGCGCTGTCACTGGCTGCGTTCAGTTGCTTGGCGCTGGCGATGGAGCGGCATCAGCGCGATGTGTTGCGGCGCGTGCTGAGCACGCAGGCCGTCCAACAACTGCGCGCAGTCGGTTGGGCGCTGCTGGTGTTCAGCGCCGTGTTTGCCATGCGCGGGTTGGGCGTGGGCGTGGGTCTGACCGCACTGTCCGGGCATACCAGTGTCGCTGCGGGTGTGGTGGTACTTGCGATGGTGGCAAATGGGCGTCGACAGTGACGCCCATTTTGCGATCCAGTGCGGAGGACATGCCCATATCCAACCGCCAGGGTAGAGTCGACTGTCAGTCGACTATCGCGCGCAGCGCGGGGTTTTCGAGCTTTCCGCGAAGGGCACCGGAATCCCTGTGGCCGGGGACATACCCASATCCAACCGCCAAGGTAGAGTCGACTGTCAGTCGACTATCGCGCGCAGCGCGGGGTTTTCAAGCTTTCCGCGAAGGGCAGTCGACTGACAGTCGACTCTACCCCGCCACGTCGGGGTTCATCGCATTGCCCCCGGCATCCGATCAGCGGTGTTCGAGGAATGCCGCCATGCGTTGCAACTCGTCCTCCAGCGCGCCACGAAACACCTTGTCGCGTGCCAGCGACCTGCCGGCGTAACCCACGCTCGACGCCAAATTACCTTCAAGCATGCTGAGATTGGCCCAGCCCACCACCTGGTCGTGCCACAGCACCGGAAGCGCGTAATAACCATACTGGCGCTTGGGCGCAGGGGTGTAGGCCTCGAACTTGTAGGTCCAATCCCAAAGCAATTCGAAGCGGCGGCGGTCCCATACCACCGGGTCGAACGGTGCCAGCAGCCGAACCTGCTCGTCCGGTGCGTAGCGGCGCGAGCGCGGGTCCTCGTCGGCTGGCCAATACCAGGTGGTGCCGTCCAGCGCGCAGCTGGAGAGCTGGCCCTTCGCCAGCTTCAGCGCGTGGCGTGTCTGTTCGGCCAGATGCGGCGCGCCGTAGCCCAGCAGCCGAACCAGATAGGTCAGGCTGGCTGACGGCAGCGGCGCGTACTTGCGCACCACCAGATCGATCAACGCGGCAGCGCGTTCAATCTGCGCCCGTTCGCTGGCATCCGGTTCGGCATGCCTGGCCACCGCGTAGATGCGGGTACCGCTGTCCCGCCGCTGCACGCGCAGCAGGCCGCGGTAGTGCATGCCATCGAGCAGGTGCGTGCTGGCATTGCTGGTACCCCCCCAATAATTGGTCACCCGGCCATGCGCGAACGCCTGGTCCACCTCGCGCGGGTGTACGCTGCCACGTTCGCGTACGAAGGCCAGCACGTCCTCGGCGCGGCGCCGGGTCTCGGCATCCCATTCGCGCCTGGACACGCGCGGGTGCATCAGCGCCAGGTGCTCGCGCGGCAGGAAGCCATAGTTCACCAGGCAATCCTCTTCCACCGGCAGACGCGTGTAACGCCGCTCAAGATCGCCTGCGCGGTAGTCCTTCACCCGGTGCCGCAGGGTCAGGTCCTGTGCACGCGCCGGTGCGCGGATCGGGTCGGCCTGCACGAACCCCAGGCGGCGGATCGCGGTCAGCAGCGTGGTGGGCGTGAACAGTGTGCGCGCCACCGCGTAGCGGCGCAGACCATCGAGCGTGGGCGTGGAAGGCATGACCGCATTGTAGATCCACGCCATGCGTGAATGGGGCGGTGACGGACCGTGCACCGGCATCCACGCATGGCGTGGATCTACCGAAGCTCCAGTACTTCCAACGAACCGATCACCAGTGCACGCATGCCCTGCTTGAACTCGGCAATCACTTCCTCGTCCTGGACACGACGGCCCGTCAGCACTTCCGTCTCGTCATCCACCAACCCATAGACCGTATCCGCACCGGCAATGCAGTAGAACGCGATCGTCGCCAGCAGCCAGCGCGCCTTGTCCAGCGGCAGACCGAACGCCTCGGCCACATGGGCCTGATGCAGGGCGATCTTCTCCAGCATCGGGGTGGTCGCCACAGAACGACGCAACAGGTAGGGAGGCAACCCGGGGTGCGCCTTCACCACTTCGCACAGCGACTCCACGAATGCCAACAGGTAGGCCTGCAGACCACCCGACGCATCGGCCGAGGCGCGCGGAATCTGCCAGCGCTGGAACACCGTATCGGCCACCAGCCGTTTCAGGGCTTCCAGATTCGCCACACGCTTGTAAAGCGCAGCCTGGGTCACCGCCAGCTCGGCCGCGACGCTGGCCATGGTCAGGTTGGGCAGGCCCAGCTTGATGCCGATGTCGGCCAGGCGATCTGGAGTGATGGTGGGCGGGCGGCCACGGGCCGGTGCCGGAATCTCGGGTTGCATGCTCATACCGTAGCGAGGGTGCCAGCAAAAGGACCCTCTTGTCCGCTCCCTGCAATTTAGTTTACTTTACTCAACTAATTAGGTATGCGTCTGGTTCTCATCCAAGCGCAGACCGACATCGAGCCCGTGGCTCATTTCCCGCCAGGTCCCCACCCAGCCAACAACCCTTCGCTGCGCCCTCCCCCCGTGCTTGCCGATGGCAGCGCGCAAGGTGCGCTGCACCTGCGATCTACAGGACCCTGGCATGACCGTGCTTGATTTCATCTCCTCGCCCACCTCTCCGGCCGTCGAGGCGGCGCCGGAACGGATGCATCCTCCGGGCGTGGCCCGGTGCCACCGGGTGTCGGCCCTTGCGCTGGGGCTGTGCACCGCCTTCGCCGCGCTGGCCGAATCGGCGCCGTCCACCCTGCCCTCCGTGCAGGTGCAGGAACAGCGACGAGCCGTCGCTGACTACGCCGGTGGGCAGGTCGCCGGTGGCGGGCGCGTCGGTCTGCTGGGCGACAGGGATTTCATGGACACGCCGTTCAGCACGGTCAGCTACACCGAGTCGTTCATCCGTGACCGCCAGGCCAAGGACCTGACCGACGTCATCGCCGCCACCGACCCCACGGTGTTCAGCAACGGGGTTACCGGCGCGTGGAGCGAGAACTACGCGATCCGCGGCTTTGCCTCCAACACCAGCGACACCACCTTCAACGGCCTCAGCGGCATGGCACCGTACTACCGCACCTCGCCGGAGATGTTCGAACGCATTGAAGTGCTGAAGGGCCCGTCCGCGCTGCTCAATGGCATGCCACCGGGCGGCTCGGTGGGTGGTGCGGTGAACCTTGTACCCAAGCGTGCGGGGGAGCAGCCATTGCTGCGGGTGAGCGCCAATTTCGCCTCCGACGCGCAGTTTGGCACCCACGTGGACGTGGGCCGCCGCCTCGGTACCGACAAGCAGTTCGGCATCCGTTTCAACGGCGCCTGGCGTGATGGCGACGGCGCCGTCGGCAAGCAGAGCAAGAAGGTGCAGCTGGGCTCGCTGGCACTGGACTGGCGCGGCGAACGTGCGCGGCTGTCGGCTGATCTGTACAGCGCCGATGACCGTGTTGACGGCCCAGCCCGTGGCGTCGGCCTGGCACCGGGCGTAGCCATTCCGCGGCCGCCGCGTGGCGATACCCTGATCAACCCGGACTGGGCCTACGTGGACAGCCAGGACAAGGGCGCAATGCTGCGCGGCGAGTTCGACATCAATGACAACCTGATGGCCTACCTGGCCTATGGCACCAGCAAGACCGACTACCGCTACAACGGTTCGATCAGCGCGCAGATTCTCAATCCGGCCGGCGACTTCAGCACGGTCATCGGCCAGTTGGCCTTCGATATCAAGAAGCAGTCCGGTGACGCGGGCCTGCGCGGCAGCTTCCGCACAGGCCGTATCGATCATCAGTGGGCCGCCAATGTGACCCATTACCAGCACACCCAGAATGATTACGGGCGCCGCAGCGTGCCCGGCTGGGACTGGACCACCAACCTCTACAACCCGGTGTGGGGCCCCGCCGCGCCGTTCGTGGCACCACACATTTCGCATACCGAAGTGCGCCTGGACAGCATCGGCTTCGCTGATACGCTGTCCTTCGCCGATGACCGCGTGCAGCTCACACTGGGCATGCGCCGCCAGCAGGTGGTGAGCGAGACATTCAACGTGGCCAGCGGTGCACGCACCTCACGCTATGACGAGAGCGCCAACACGCCGGCCGCCGCCCTGCTGGTGAAGGCCACCGACAGGCTTTCGGTCTACACCAACTACATCGAGGGTCTCAGCCAGGGCGCCACCGCACCGATGACCGCGGCCAACGCAGGCGACGTGTTCGCGCCCTTCCGCACCAAACAGAAGGAGCTCGGCCTGAAACTGGATCTCGGCAGTTTCGCGCATACCTTCAGCGTGTACGAGATCAAGCGCCCCAGCAGCTACACCGACCCGGTCACGAACATCTTCTCGTTCGGCGGCGAACAGCGGAACCGCGGCGTGGAATGGGGTTTCTTCGGTGCTCCGCTGGACGGAATGCGACTCCTCGGCGGCGTGGCTTACGTGCAGCCGAAACTGACCCGTACTGCAGGCGGGGTGAATGAAGGCCGCATCGCCACTGCCGTGGCTCAGCGCCAGGCCAAGCTGGGCGTGGAGTGGGATGTGCCGATGCTGCAGGGCCTCACCTTGACCGGCAATGCCACCGCGATGTCCAGGCAGTACATCAGCGCGGACAACCGACTGTCGGTGCCAGGGCGTACGCTGTTCGATGTGGGCGCGCGTTACAGCACGACGCTGGCCGGGCGCCCGCTGGCCCTGCGTGCCAGCGTGAACAACGTGACCAACAAGGCCTATTGGGGCATGCCGCTGCTTTCCAGCCTGGCGCTGGGCGCGCCTAGGACGGTGCTGCTGTCGGCCACGATGGATTTCTGAGCCCGGCAACGTTCCCGCCAACAGCATCCACGCAGGGCGTGGATCTACCGGGACCTCTCGAGCCGAGCCACGCTCGGCTCGCCTCATCCGTAGAGCCAGGCCATGCCTGGCTGCCTCGATCATCCAAGCGTATGCGCATCGGCAAGCGCATTCCCATCACCGGGCAGGCACCCGCCGCTGTCCGGCGCCGCGGGTGGGGGTATGCTGGTCGGCCATGCTTGTGAGACACCCGCCATGCGCACCCTGTACCCCGCCATCGAGCCCTACCGCGAGTTCACCCTGCCGGTGAGCGAACTGCACACGCTGCATATCGAAGAGTGCGGCACGCCGCAGGGCATTCCAGTGGTGTACCTGCACGGTGGCCCGGGTGCTGGCATTTCGCCGACCCATCGCCGCTTCTTCGACCCGGCCCGCTACCGTATCGTGCTGATCGACCAGCGCGGCAGCGGACGCTCCACGCCGTTCGGTGAACTGCGCGGCAACACCACGCCGGATCTGGTGGCCGACATCGAGAAGGTGCGCGAACACCTGGGCATCGAACGCTGGCTGGTCTACGGTGGCTCCTGGGGCTCAACGCTGTCGCTGGCCTATGCACAGGCGCACCCCGGCCGCGCCACCGGCCTGATCGTGCGCGGCGTGTTCCTGGGTCGCGGGATCGAGAACCGCTGGTTCGCAGAGGCCCAGGGCGGAGCGCGCTGGATCTTCCCCGAACGCTGGGACCGCTACGAGGCTTACATTCCGGAGGCCGAGCGTGGCGACATGATCGCGGCGTACTGGACGCGCATGGATGGCCCGGATGAAACGACCCGCATTGAAGCCGCGCAGGCCTGGCTGGGCTGGGAGGACAACGCGGCCACCCTGCAGCATGATGTGGACGCGCGTTCCACTGACGACCCGAAGGATGTGCTGGCCAAGGCCCGCATCGAAGCGCACTACTTCCGCAACGGCATCTTCCTGGAACCCGACCAGTTGCTGCGCAACATCGATCGCATCCGCCACCTGCCCTGCGTGATCGTGCAGGGGCGCTACGACATCATCTGCCCGCCGCGCAGCGCCTGGGACCTGGTCAAGGCCTGGCCGGAAGCCCGACTGGAAATGGTGACCTCCGGGCACAGCGCAAACGAGCCGGCCACGGTCGATGCGCTGGTGCGCGCAACAGACGCGTTCGCCGACCGCTTCTGATGGCTGCCGGATTCTGGCGCCTGATGGGTTCTGGCGCTGGGTAGAGTCGACTGCCAGTCGAATGCTCTTGGCAGAACGCTGCCCCCCGCGATGCGCGCGATGGTCGACTGACAGTCGACTCTACCCGGCCGGGCATCGGATGCCTGACACAGCCGTCGGCCATCACGCCCTGGCACCGGCTATACCAAGGTATAGCCGGACTAGCCCACGGGCCTCTAGGACTGTCCCATTCAGGGGCGGACAATAGCGCCACTGGCCAGGGCAATCCTGGCCGGCACCCTCCCCTCATGGAAACGCAGATGGACCCCGACCCTGCCGGGCGCACCGCGCCCCGGATGACCGCTTGTTGCCTGTTCCTGGCGCCTGCCCGCCGGTCCCTGCCTGCCTGAGTGACGGGGGACTGCCAGGCGCCGCCTGCCTGGAGATCGCCCCCATGTCCTACAAGATCCTCTACATCACCCTGCGCCGCCTGATCGGCGAACGCGCTATTGCAGCGTTGCGCAGCCAGTTGCTGCAGCACGGCCCCGTGATGTTCGCCCGTTCGCTTTCGCTCGGCTCGCCACGCGTGGTGGCCGACGCGCTGTCACTGCTGCCGATCAGCGAGCGCATCAACGTGCTGCGGCACCTGCCGTATCCACTGCGCGATGCGATGAAGCCGCTGTGCATCGGCGGCAGCCAACGCCTGCACATGCAGCCGTGGTCGCCGGCCGTGCTGGCAATGCGCCACGCCTGATCTGTCCCAACCGTTCCGTTCGAGTTCCGGCCCCGGCCCGCTCTGACATTTCGAGGAGAGTCCCATGAGCCTGCTCAACGCCTGGTTCAACGCCTTCCTGCGCAGCCGCCGCGCGGGCAACCTGTTCCGTCGCCGCGCGATGCCCGAAGCAGGCTTCGGTCCCGGCAGCGCCGAAGCGGCGCCGTTCACGCTCACCACCGGACTGGTCACGCTCGCTCAGCAGGACGAAACCCAGCTGCTGGCCACGCTGGAGTCGCATGCCGACGGCCTCAGCCCATACGAGGCTGACCAACGGCTGGCGACGCACGGCCCAAACGAGGTCGATCACGAAAAGCCACTGCCGTGGTGGCGCCACCTGTGGCAGTGCTATCGCAATCCGTTCAACCTGCTGCTGACCGTCTTGGCCGCAGTGTCCTGGCTGACCGAAGACATCAAGGCGACGATCGTGATCGGCGCCATGGTGATGCTGTCCACGCTGATCCGCTTCGTGCAGGAAGGCCGTTCCAACCGGGCCGCCGAGCGGCTGAAGGCGCTGGTCGGCAACACCGCGCGCGTGCTGCGGCGCAATCCGGGCACAGAAGCCGCCGATGTGGCCGACCAGTACTTCGGTGCGCACCTGCACAGCCGCCGGCCCGCGCGCCTGTTGGACCTGCCGATCCGGGAACTGGTGCCCGGTGACCATATCGTGCTGTCGGCCGGCGATATGATTCCGGCGGACTGCCGCGTGCTGGCTGCCAAGGATCTGTTTGTCGCGCAGGCGGCCATGACCGGCGAGTCGCTGCCGGTGGAGAAGTTCGCGCATCCGGGCGATGGCCTGGCTGGCCTGCTGGAACAGCACAACCTGCTGTTCATGGGTACCAATGTGGTGTCCGGCACGGCCACGGCCATCGTGCTGGCCACTGGCAACCGCACCTACTTCGGCACGCTGGCCGAGCGCAGCACCGCCACCGACCGTGCGCCGACTGCGTTCCAGGCCGGCGTCAACAGTGTCAGCTGGCTGCTGATCCGCTTTGCGCTGGTGATGGTACCGTTCGTGCTGCTGATCAACGGCTGGACCAAGGGCGACTGGACCGAGGCGTTCCTGTTCGCGCTGTCGGTGGCGGTGGGACTGACGCCGGAAATGCTGCCGATGATCGTCACCTCCACCCTGGCCAAGGGTGCGGTGCTGCTGTCGCGGCGCAAGGTGATCGTCAAGCGCCTGGATGCAATCCAGAACTTCGGCGCGATGGAAGTGCTGTGCACCGACAAGACCGGCACCCTCACCCAGGACAGGATCGCGCTGGAGCGTCATACCGATGTGTTCGGCCACGATTCGGAAGACGTGCTGACGTTCGCCTATCTCAACAGCCACTTCCAGACCGGGCTGATCAACCTGCTGGATCGCGCGGTGCTGGAGCACGTGGAGCTGCAGAGCTCGCTGCGGTTGTCGCAGGACTACCACAAGGTGGACGAGATCCCGTTCGACTTCGAGCGCCGCCGCATGTCGGTGGTGGTGTCCGAGCGGGAGGACCATCACGAGCTGATCTGCAAGGGCGCCGTCGAGGAAATGCTGGCGGTGTGCAGCACTGTGCGGGAGAACGGCCAGGACATGCCACTGGATGAGCGTCGCCTGGCACGCGTGCGCCAGACCACCGAGGAGCTGAACGAGCAGGGCCTGCGCGTGGTGGCGGTGGCCATGAAGGAGACCGCCGCCAGCCAGACCACCTATTCTCAGGCCGACGAATGTGGCCTGACCCTGGTCGGCTACGTGGCCTTCCTCGACCCCCCGAAGGAGTCGGCGGCACAGGCGCTGCAGGCGCTGGCTGCGCATGGCGTGGAGGTGAAGGTGTTCACCGGTGACAACGAACTGGTGACCGCCCGCGTCTGCGCGCAGGTGGGGCTGGACGCGGACACCATCCTGACCGGCCCGCAGATCGAGCGCATGGATGATGGCGCATTGTCGCGGGCGCTGCACCACCACCGAGTGTTCGCCCGCCTGACGCCGCTGCACAAGGAGCGCCTGGTGCGCGAGCTGCGCGCACAGGGCAAGGTGGTCGGTTTCCTCGGTGACGGCATCAACGATGCCCCAGCGCTGCGTGCGGCCGACATCGGCATCAGCGTGGACAGCGCGGTGGACATCGCCAAGGAAGCGGCCGACATCATCCTGCTGGAAAAGAACCTGATGGTGCTTGAAGAAGGCGTCATCCAGGGCCGGCGCACATTCAACAACATGCTCAAGTACATCCGCATGACCGCCAGTTCCAACTTCGGCAATGTGTTCTCGGTGCTGATGGCCTCGGCCTTCCTGCCGTTCCTGCCGATGTTGCCGCTTCAGCTGTTGGTGCAGAACCTGCTGTACGACATCTCGCAGATCGCCATTCCCTTCGACAACGTGGACGAGGAGCTGGTGCGCAAGCCCCTGAAGTGGAACCCGGCGGACATCGGACGCTTCATGGTGTTCTTCGGGCCGATCAGCTCGATCTTCGACCTGACCTGCTTCGCGCTGATGTGGTACGTGTTCGATGCGCGCACCGCCGCCGACCAGAGCCTGTTCCAGTCCGGCTGGTTCGTGGTCGGCCTGCTGACCCAGACCCTGATCGTGCACATGATCCGTACGCCTAAAGTACCGTTCCTGCAGAGCATCGCTGCACCGCCGCTGCTGCTGATGACCGGCCTGATCATGGCCATCGGCGTGGCCCTGCCGATGAGCCCGCTGGCCGGCTACTTCAAGCTGCAGGCCCTGCCGGCCGGCTACTGGCCGTTCCTGGTGGCGATCCTGTTCGGCTATGCAGTGCTGACCACTGCGCTGAAGCGGTTCTACATCCGTCGCTACGGCTGGCAGTAACGGCCTGCCGCCTTGTCCAGGGAGAAACACAATGGACATCAATCCCAACCTGCCGGCATTCAACGTCGGCGCGACCTTGAGCTCGCTGATCAGCCTGTCGGTCGCGTTCGTGCTGGGCACGTTCATCGGCCTGGAGCGGCAGCTGCGCCAACGCACCGCAGGCCTGCGCACCAACACGCTGGTGGCGGTGGGCGCGGCGGTATTCGTCGACCTGGCCGTGCGCTTCCATGACTTGTACGGCGGCCCGCCCTCGCCGCTGCATGTGGTGGCCTACGTGATCTCCGGCGTCGGTTTCCTCGGTGCCGGCGCGATCATGAAGGATGGCGCGCAGGTGTCCGGCCTGAACACCGCCGCCACCCTGTGGGGCTCGGCGGCGGTGGGCGCATGTGCCGGCATCAAGCTGCTGCCGGAAGCGGTGATGGCCGCAGTGTTCGTGCTGGCTGCCAACACCCTGCTGCGACCGGTGGTGAACCGCATCCAGCGGCAGCCGCTGCCGGAAGCCTTCAGCGAGGCGACCTATGCGATCAACGTGGTCTGCCAGCGCGAGCAGCAGGCCGAGGTGCTGGACCGGTTGTTGCTGCTGCTGGAGCAGGCGCAGTACCCGGTGCGCGCGGTGGACCAGCGCCCGTTCGGCGAGCGTGACGTGGAGATCGAAGCGGTGCTGTACGCCACCACGGTCGATGCCGGCGAACTGGACGCCGTGCTGGCAACGCTGGCCGCCACGCCCGGGGTACTGCAGGGGTTCTGGAACGCCAGCCTGGAGGAGTAGCCGACGGGTAATGCCGGTCGCTCGCCGGGCAAGTTCGTGCACCGCTTTGGTAGGTGCCGACCTTGGTCGGCACAAAGCCCTCGGATGCCGTACCTACCGCTGGGGTAGTGCCGGCCGCTGGCCGGCATTCTCATGAACTCCGGCAACACCATGCACATGTCGGCCCGCGGCCGGCACTACCGGGCATCGTTCTGGCTTGTGCCGACCAACCGCAGC
>NZ_RAUX01000090.1 GCF_013464485.1 Stenotrophomonas maltophilia | reverse complement strand
AAACGCCACAGTGATCTTCGAGCGTACGTCATGCGTGATGTTGCGTTGGTTCTGTCATCACCCTGCAAAAAAGTGCTTGACGAAATCTGCAGGATCTCTAGAATTCGCCCCCTTGCTGCAGCGCACCGCTTCTTCGGAAACGGCACGCAAACAGCAACGCCACCACCGACGAACGAGATGATCGAACAAAGGTGTTGACGGACTCGAAAAGTCCGGCATAATAGGCGGCTCGCAACGACGAAAGACCTTCGGGCCCAACGGCGAAGCGGCATCGGCAACAACGTCCACTCCGGTGAGGCGGCCTTTGAAAAAAGGTGTTGACGAAGYGGAAAAGYCGGCTATAATGGGCGGCTCGCTACGAAGGAAACTTCGCAGCACACGGGAAYGGCGCTGAGGCCACTTCCCACGATCTTTGAAAGTATGCGCAGGTATCTTGTGAAGGCGCCTGCAGGAAGGATG
>NZ_RAUX01000089.1 GCF_013464485.1 Stenotrophomonas maltophilia | reverse complement strand
GTGCGAGGTTCACCAGGGAGTTTGTGGTCAAGCTTAAACTTGTAGAGCAGATGCGGAAGCGGCTGGGAATAAGTATTCTTGTGAGCGGTCAGGGRGCGGCCGGGACGGAGAGCATCGCCAGCTATTCCACCGATGAGTTGGGCAATGCTGGAGAGAACYGGGGCCGGGGCGTATCAGAAGGCAAGATGGATCATGCCTCGATTGAGGCGTTGACAATCTCCGGCCATGTTGAGAATAGTCGATTCTCGGCTCTGGCCGTGGAGCTGACAATTCGAGATGCTCTTGATGGAGGAGACGTTATCGTCAATGAGAGGATGGTGGTTGAGTGACTAGTTCCACGAAGCGGTATGGTGAAGTTCTCATCGAAGAGTGGGAGGGTGAGGAGCCCTTCTTTGACGCGGATTTTGCAAAGAAGCGAACCAAGGGCGCTGCGCAGGTTGGTGTGGCTCAACCCCGCAGGATCCTGAATTCCACTGACGGYGTCCRWGTTCATAGTGGYCCCTCATCGTCCGAWGTTGTTCTGGCGGCCTATGAGAACGGCATSCTGATTAGTGGGTTGAGAGGTAATGCAAGTCTTTCTTTACTTGCGTGGTTCGGATTT
>NZ_RAUX01000088.1 GCF_013464485.1 Stenotrophomonas maltophilia | reverse complement strand
GCCCGCATCACCGCGCCGATCAGCGGCCGCATCGGCAAGTCCAGCGTCACCCAGGGTGCGCTGGTCAGCGCCGGCCAGGYCAMTGCSCTGGCCACCGTGCAGCAGCTGGACCCGATCTATGTGGACCTGACCCAGTCCTCGGCCGAGCTGCTGCAGCTGCGYCGYGARCTGGCCGCKGGCCGCCTGCAGGACAACCAGWCGCTGCCGGTCAGCATCCTRATGGAAGACGGCAGCACCTTCGAGCACAAGGGCACGCTGGAGTTCTCCGAAGTSAGCGTCGACCCGGCCACTGGCAGCTTCGGCCTGCGCGTGAAGGTGGACAAYCCGGACGGYCTGCTGATGCCGGGCAYGTACGTGCGCGCGGTGATCGGTGGCGGCGTGCGCAGCGATGCRGTGCTGGTRCCGATGGCCGGCATCGCCCGCGATCCGAAGGGTGACACCTCCGCGATGGTGGTCGACAAGGACAACAAGGTCGAAGTGCGCCCGGTCAAGGTCAGCCGCACGGTYGGCGACAAGTGGCTGGTCGAGGACGGTCTGAAGGCGGGCGACAAGGTCATCGTCGAAGGCCTGCAGAAGATCGGCCCCGGCATGCCGGTCAAGGCCACCGAGAAGGGCGCTGYTCCGGCCAAGCCGGCRGCGGCYGCCCAGCCTGCCGCTSCGGCCGGCGACGCGAAGTAAGCGGAGAACCCCATGGCACGCTTTTTCATCGATCGACCCATCTTTGCATGGGTGATCGCCATCATCATCATGCTCGCCGGCGGCCTGGCCCTGTTCAAGCTGCCGGT
>NZ_RAUX01000087.1 GCF_013464485.1 Stenotrophomonas maltophilia | reverse complement strand
CCTTCGCGGATGGCGAAGCGCAGGCCTTCGTCCATTGCCACCGGGTTGATCAGGGTGACGACCATCTTGACGTTGTCACCCGGCATCACCATTTCGACGCCTTCCGGCAGCGCAGCTGCGCCGGTGATGTCGGTGGTGCGGAAGTAGAACTGCGGACGGTAGCCGTTGAAGAACGGGGTGTGACGGCCGCCCTCGTCCTTCGACAGGACGTAGACTTCGCCTTCGAACTTGGTGTGCGGCTTGATCGAACCCGGCTTGGCCAGRACCTGGCCACGCTCGACGTCGTCACGCTTGGTGCCGCGCAGCAGCAGGCCAGCGTTGTCGCCTGCCTGACCCTGGTCCAGCAGCTTGCGGAACATTTCAACGCCGGTCACGGTGGTCTTCTGCACCGGACGGATGCCGACGATTTCGATTTCGTCGCCAACCTTGATCACGCCGCGCTCGATACGACCGGTCACCACGGTGCCGCGGCCCGAGATCGAGAACACGTCTTCCACCGGCATCAGGAACGGCTTGTCGATCGCGCGCTCCGGCTCCGGGATCCAGCTGTCCAGGGCGTCGACCAGCTTCAGGATGGCCGGCACGCCGATGTCGCTCTGGTCGCCTTCCAGCGCCAGACGGGCCGAACCGGCGATGATCGGGGTGTCGTCGCCCGGGAAGTCGTACTTGCTCAGCAGCTCGCGCACTTCCATCTCGACCAGCTCGAGCAGCTCGGCGTCGTCAACCATGTCGGCCTTGTTCAGGAACACGACGATGTACGGCACGCCGACCTGACGCGACAGCAGGATGTGCTCGCGGGTCTGCGGCATCGGGCCGTCAGCGGCCGAGCACACCAGGATCGCGCCGTCCATCTGGGCGGCACCGGTGATCATGTTCTTGACGTAGTCAGCGTGGCCCGGGCAATCGAC
>NZ_RAUX01000086.1 GCF_013464485.1 Stenotrophomonas maltophilia | reverse complement strand
CGACGCCCCCCCTCAATTGAGTAGCAAGCTGCTTTGGAGTCCAATCCCCAACGAGAAGGAGATTGGACGTGAAAAAGCGTTTCAGCGAAGAGCAGATCATCGGCTTCTTGCGTGAGGCCGAGGCCGGGCTGCCGGTCAAGGAGCTGTGCCGTCGGCACGGCTTCAGCGAGGCGTCGTACTACCTGTGGCGCAGCAAGTTCGGCGGCATGAATGTGTCGGAGGCCAAGCGCCTGAAGGAACTGGAGACCGAGAACGCGCGGTTGAAGAAGCTGTTGGCCGAGCAGGTCCTCGAGAACGAGGTGATCAAGGACGTGCTGCGAAAAAAATGGTGAGCGCACCCGCCCGACGCGAGCAGGTGCGCTACATGGCAAGAAAAGGACTCAGCGAGCGGCGCGCTCTGCGCGTGGTCGGCATGAGTGCCAGCGCACTGCGCTACACGCCTCGTCCGGACCGCAATGTAGAACTGCGGGCGCAGATCCAGGCCTTGGCGCATCGGCACAAGCGCTACGGGGTGGGCATGATCTACCTCAAGCTGCGGCAAGGCGGCCAGGTCGTGAACTACAAGCGCGTCGAGCGGCTGTATCAGCAGGCGAAACTGCAGGTGCGGCGGCGCAAGCGCAAGAAGGTGCCCCTGGGCGAACGGCAACCACTGATTCGTCCGGTTGCGGCCAACGAGGTGTGGTCGATGGACTTTATCTTCGATCGCACAGCCGACGGCCGTGTCATCAAGTGTCTGGTGATTGTGGATGACGCCAGCCACGAGGCGGTGGCAATCGAGGTCGAGCGTGCGATTTCGGGCCACGGCGTCAGCCGCGTGCTGGACCGCCTGGCACTCAGCCGTGGCCTGCCGAAGGTGATCCGGACCGATAACGGCAAGGAATTCTGCGGCAAGGCAATGGTGGCCTGGGCGCACGAACGTGGCGTGTCGCTGCGTCTGATCCAGCCGGGCAAGCCGAATCAGAACGCTTACGTTGAATCGTTCAACGGACGCCTGCGCGACGAATGCCTCAACGAACACTGGTTCCCGACACTGCTGCACGCGCGCACCGAGATCGAGCGCTGGCGGCGGGAGTACAACGAAGAGCGGCCGAAGAAATCGCTCGGCGGGCTAACGCCTGCCGCCTATGCCCAACAGCTGGCGGTGAAACCGCTACGATAAAGCCGGGCTCCAAACAGCTCCGCTACTGAAAGCGGGGGGACGTCG
>NZ_RAUX01000085.1 GCF_013464485.1 Stenotrophomonas maltophilia | reverse complement strand
TCGTTGACCGAAGCCTGCAACTTCCGTTGCAGCTACTGCCTGCCCGACGGYTACCAGGCCGATGGCCGCCCRCGCTTCCTGCAGGTGGAWGAAATCGCGCGCCTGGTGCGYGCGTTYGCSGCGCTGGGCATGAGCAAGATCCGCCTGACCGGCGGCGAGCCCAGCCTGCGCAAGGACCTGGAYGAGATCATCGCCACCGTGGCGGCGGTGCCGGGCATCCGCAAGGTGGCCATCACCACCAATGGCACGYTGCTRCCGCGGCGCCTGCCGGGCTGGCACCGCGCCGGCCTGACCGCGCTGAACGTGAGCATGGACAGCCTGCAGCGCGAACGYTTCARGACCATCACCGGGCATGACCGCCTGCCGGAGATCGAACAGGGCCTGGCCCTGGCGCAGGCGCTSGGCCTGCCGGCGATCAAGCTCAAYGCGGTGCTGYTGCGYGGCCTGAACGACGACGAGCTGCCGCAGTGGATGGACTACCTGCGTGACCGCCCCTTCAGCGTGCGCTTCATCGAACTGATGCGCACCGGCGACAACGAAGCCTATTTCCAGCGCCACCACCTGCGCGCCGACSTGGTGATCGAGCAGCTGCTGGCGGCYGGCTGGCACGARCGKCCGCGYGCSGCCGATGCCGGCCCGGCGCGTGAGTWCRGCCACCCSGACCATCGCGGCASSRTSGGCATCATCGCCCCGTATTCGCGTGACTTCTGCAAGGGCTGCAACCGCCTGCGGGTGACCGCCAAGGGTGACCTGCGGCTGTGCCTGTTCGGCGAGTTCGGCGTGCCGCTGCGCCCGCTGCTGCAGAGCGACGATGACCAYGACGCGCTGCTGGCACGCATYACCACRCAGCTTGGCCTGAAAGCGGCCGGGCATGGACTGCACCAGGGCCAGACCGGGCTGACCCCGCACCTGGCCTCCATCGGAGGATGAGCAACACGATGAGTGGGGAATTGAATGCGGCCTTCCATATGGCCGATGTCCGCGACAAGCGCATCACSCGCCGMCGTGCGGTGGCGGTGGGCGAGCTGCATGCCGGTCCRGTGGCCTATCCGCTGATCGTCGAGCGCCGCCTGCCCAAGGGCGATGCGCTGGTGATGGCCGAGATTGCCGGCCTGCAGGGCGCCAAGATGGCCTCGATGCTGATGCCRCTGTGCCACCCGCTGCCGCTGGAACTGGTGCAGGTGTTCTGCGCGCCGGTACCGGAACGGCAGGCGATCCGCGTGTGGTGCGAGTGCGCCAGCGAGGCGCGCAC
>NZ_RAUX01000084.1 GCF_013464485.1 Stenotrophomonas maltophilia | reverse complement strand
GTGCCCAAAGCGGCGCTTGCGCGGCCGCTTCCTACCCGCCAGACTCGCAAAAAAGGGCGGTTGAACTTCCTATACCCAATGGTGCACGCGTCGAGGATCGATCCAAGTTCGAGATCAACGAGATTGCCGTCCTTGACGCGGTATTCGCGGTCATAGCCCTTGGCGATGAACGACTGGACTGCTTCTAGAACGTCGGTCACTTCGGATGTCATGCGCGCACTTTCATATCGAGTTGGATTGGACGCGCTTCCGCACAAGTCGTGCTTTGGTCCATCAGATGACGGAGAAGAGCGCGGAGTGCGGAGTTCATAGCCACTTGGACTTCTTGAAGCGCACGAACAGGATGAGGCTGGACACCGCGATCAGCCCGAGCACGACGAAGTAGCCATAGGTCGTGTTCAGTTCCGGCATGTTCTTGAAGTTCATGCCGTATATTCCGGCGATCGCCGTCGGGACTGCGAGTATCGCCGCCCAGGCAGCGAGCTGGCGGGTGACCACCCCGATCCTTTGCGCTTCCAGAAGGCTGCTGGCCTCAAAGACCGTGGACAGGACAAGCAGGAGGCCGTCGACCATGGACTGCACGCGGTGGACATGGTCCGCGACGTCGTGGAAATATGGTGTCATTTCGGCGCTGATGCAGGGAAAGTGGCCGCGAACGAGCTTTCGCACCAGCTCGGCCATAGCCCCGAGCGTGCGCTGGAACCGCGTGAGTTCGGACCTTAGTTCGAAGATTCGCGCCACCTCTTCTGGCCCGAGGAAGTCGTGCAGCGACCGTCGTTCCATGGCCAGGACGTCGTCCTCGATCATTTCGAAGATGGGCAGATACTGGTCGACCACGCGGTGCAGGATCGCATGCAGCACATAGTCGACACCCTTGCCGAACTGCGTCGGCGATGCCTCGAGTTGCGCCCGAAGTTTGCCCAGCGCTCCGGCGTTGCCGTGCCGCACGGTGATGAGGTGATTGTGACCGGTGAAGATCGCCATCTTGCCGTAGCTGATCCGGTCGCCGACCAGTTCGGCGGTCTGCGCGACGATGTATAGCTCATCGTTGTAGACTTCGAGCTTGGGCGGGCACAGCGGGTGCATCGCGTTGTCGATTGCCAGCGGATGCAGATTGTACGTCGTTTGGATCGCGCGAAGTTCGTCGTCGGTAGGCTCGCTGAGCGCGATCCAGCAGAAGCCCGAACGACTCTCGCCCAGTTCAATGCGCTCGTCGAGCGCGATTTCCCGGACTCGCTTGCCTTCGTTGTAATAATAAGCGGCGATGATGGTCATGCAGGCCTCGCAGGAATTCGCAGGCCACGCTGTACCGCGGGCCGCGCCAGCCCGCGCCCGACCCATGCCTGGACGTTAGGATAGCTGCTAAGGCCGAGGATGTCGCCAGCAGCGTAAAATTCAACCAGCGCATTCACCCAGCCAAACGTCGCGATGTCCGCGATCGAGTAATCATCGACAATCCATTCGCGGTCTTCCAGGCGGCGATCTAGGACCCCGAGAAGACGCTTGGATTCATCGATAAAGCGCTGCCGAGGCCGCTTGTCCTCATAATCCTTGCCAGCAGATCGCAGGAAAAAGCCAAGCTGGCCGAAGGTCGGCCCGATGCCGGACACTTGAAAGAACACCCAGGCCAGAGTCTCGTATCGTTGGGTGGGTGTGGTTGAGATGAACTGGCCAGTCTTTTCGGCCAGATAGACGAGGATCGCACCGGTTTCCCATATGCCAATGGGCTGGCCGTCAGGGCCAGCCGGATCGATGATCGCGGGTATGCGGCCGTTGGGATTCAACGACACGAACGCTGGATCTTTCGATTCGTTGTTCGAGATGTCGACGAAGTGGGGCTCGTACGGCAGGCCAGTCTCCTCCAGCATCATCGAGACCTTGACGCCGTTGGGCGTGGGGGCCGCGTATAGTTGCAGGCGATCCGGATAAGATGCTGGCCAGCGCTGCGTGATGGGAAAGGAGGAGAGGTCTGTCATATCTGGATCCTGGCACTGCGACGGCGGCTGAATGAAATGATCTGCTTCAAGGCCAGGTTCGACGACCGCGTCGATTGACGCGGTCGTCGAAGGTTGCGAACCGGATCGACGCGACACGGACGGCAGCGAAGCTTATTCCGCTGCAGCCCCGGCCGCAGGGCTCATATCGCCGGCCTCACGCCGCTTCGGAAGAACCCAGTCGGGACGGGGGAAGTGGCATGTGTAGCCACCCGGCCGTTTCTCCAGATAATCTTGGTGGTCGGGCTCGGCCTCCCAGAAATCTCCGACCGGGACGACTTCAGTGACCACTATGCCTTTCCACAGCCCGGAGGCATCCACGTCGGCGATCGTGTCCTCGGCGACGCGCTTCTGCTCCTCGTCGACGTAATAGATGCCCGACCGGTAGGAGAGCCCAATATCACCGCCCTGGCGGTTCTTGGTCGTCGGATCGTGGATCTGGAAGAAATATTCCAGGATGTTCCGGTAGCTCGTCACCGCCGGGTCGAAAACGATCTCGATCGCCTCGGCATGCGTGCCGTGATTGCGATAAGTGGCGTTCGGAACATCGCCGCCAGTGTAACCTACACGAGTCGAGACGATGCCGGGCCGCTTGCGGATCAGATCCTGCATGCCCCAGAAACATCCGCCTGCGAGAATAGCGCGCTGATGCATGTTAAGCCTCCTCTACCTGATCGAGATATTCACCGTATCCCTCGGCCTCCATTTCGTCGCGCGGGATGAAGCGAAGGGACGCTGAGTTGATGCAGTAGCGCAGACCGCCGCGGTCGGAAGGACCATCTGGGAACACGTGGCCGAGATGGCTGTCGGCATGTACCGACCTGACCTCCGTCCGGACCATGCCGTGTGCGCTGTCCCGCACCTCGTTCACGTTTGCCGGAACGATCGGCTTGGTGAAGCTGGGCCAGCCAGTACCCGAATCGAACTTGTCCGTTGAAGCGA
This sequence comes from Stenotrophomonas maltophilia, assembly GCF_013464485.1. GTDB lineage: Bacteria > Pseudomonadota > Gammaproteobacteria > Xanthomonadales > Xanthomonadaceae > Stenotrophomonas > Stenotrophomonas maltophilia_AW. The sequence continues at coordinate 1,199 of NZ_RAUX01000084.1, read as the reverse complement.
ACAGCGGCTCGCCCGACACTATGTCGACGTAGATGCCAGGCTCCTTGTTGTCGTTGTGCTCGCCCGTGAAGGGCCTTTCGGTCCCCGACTCCTGGGTAATCCGGCGTTGCTCGGGGGTCAGGCGGTCAACTGCTGTCTGTGACTTTTCAAACTTCATGATAGTCTCCAATAATTAATCTAGAGCCGACATTCCCCAAGTGGCCTGCCGCTTGACTTCAAGATCGCCTGATTTTGCTCGCTGGGCAAGCGTTTTTCGCCCCGAGCGGTGTCTGTCGTCGCGCAAACGGCCGAAGTCGGGTGGATCAAGCCTCGAACCCGCAGCATTCTGGCCCGGCAGAGCCGCTTTTCCGCGCGGCAGACGGACCTGTCCTGCCGCTTTCGTTCAGCTTGGGCATGGATCGTGGTCATGCGCATGACGGAGGCGTTCGAAGACGGCGGATGGCGGCAAGGACGGCCCGCACCATCGGGCCGGTGACGGCGACCTCGGCCAACTGGAAGGTAATGGCGCGGGCGTGGCGGACGACGCGGGCGCCGATCTTGATCAGCTTGAGTTGCAGGCTGGTCAACGACCAGTCCGCCATGGCCTCGGGCAGTTCGATGCAGCGCAGGAAGGAGAGGCTGGTGGCGTATTCCTGCAAGAAGCGCGGGCTGTGCCCGAGCTGCGGCGCRCGGCGCATGGCCGAGTCGGCGCGGCATCTGGTGGACGAGGTGTTCGGCCCGCGGCCGGTGCGGCAATGGGTGCTGAGYTTYCCSTACCCSTTGCGYTTCCTGTTCGCCAGCAAGCCRGARGCCATYRGCCCGGTGCTGGGCATCGTGCAKCGYGTGATCGCCGGTTGGCTTGCCGATCAGGCCGGCGTGCCGCGGGATACGGCGCAATGCGGCGTGGTGACCCTGATCCAGCGCTTCGGCAGCGCGCTGAATCTCAACATCCACTTCCACATGCTGTGGCTCGACGGCGTGTACGAGGACACCACCGAGCGTCCGCAGCGCAAGCCGCGCCTGCACCGCACCCGTGCGCCCACATCGGCGCAACTGACGGAACTGGCCAACACCATCGCGCATCGCGTGTGCCGGCACCTGACGCGCAAAGGCTGGCTGGAAGGCGAGGACGAATCCGTGTTTCTGTCCGACAGCGCGGGTAGCGACGACGGCATGGATGGGCTGCGGATGAGTTCGATGACCTACCGCATCGCCACCGG
>NZ_RAUX01000083.1 GCF_013464485.1 Stenotrophomonas maltophilia | reverse complement strand
TGGCCGGCGCTGACCAGCGCACCCTGGGTGACGCTGGACTTGCCGATGCGGCCGCTGATCGGCGCGGTGATGCGGGCATAGCCCAAGGTGACGTTGGCCGCATCCAGTGAAGCCTTGGCGGCACCGACATCAGCCTCGGCCTGCTTCTGCGCGGCCACGGCGTTTTCCAGATCCTGCTGGCTGACCGCATCAACCTTGGCCAGCTCGGTGATGCGCTTGGCACTCAGGCGTGCAGCATTGGCCGTGGCTTCGGCACGGGCCAGCTGGGCACGGGCGCTGTTGGCCTGGGCGCGGTAGCTGGCGTCCTCGATCTGGTACAGCGGCTCGCCGACCTTGACCATGCCACCTTCGGTGAACAGGCGCTTGGCGACGATGCCGTTGACCTGCGGGCGCACTTCGGCAACCAGGAAGGCATTGGTACGGCCCGGCAGTTCGCGGGTCAGGCCCACGGTCTCGGACTTCAGCGTGACCATCTGCACGGCCATCGGTCCGGGATCGTGGCCCATCGCGGAAGGCTGGCAGGCAACCAGCAGGAGGCTGCTGATGAAAATCAGCCAGCGGCGGGAACTACACAACAGGGAATGGGACAAGCACATCGCTCCACGCGTCAGGTGCGGGGCCCCCGTCGCCTCCCGTGGCGATCGATGCAGCATTCCGCCACGCGATGAGACGGCGAGACAGCTGCAATAGGTATGAGGAAAGTTGTATCCAGCCCTGAAAGCAAGCCAGGCCTTCAGCCGCAGGAAAGCTTTCCTGCTGGAACGTGATCGACAGGGGATGAGATCCCCCCGGAAACGGACAATGCCGGCCAGCGGCCGGCATTGCCCTCGATCACCCAGGTAGAGCCGGCCGTTGGCCGGCTCCCCCCTCAGCCGCGCTCGTGCCAGCCGCCGCCCAGCACCTTGTACAGGGTGATGCGGTTGGCCTGCTGCGCCAGCTGCGCCTGCAGCTGGGTCTGCTGCGCGTTGTAGGCGGTACGGCGCGCATCAAGCAGGGTCACGAAGCTGTCCAGGCCAGCGTCGTAGCGTGCCTGCGACAGGCGGTTGGCCTGTTCGGCCGCTTCCACCAGGCGCTGCTGTGAACTCACCTGCTCATCCAGGCTGACGTTCAACGCCAGCGCATCGGCGGTTTCGCGGAAGCCCACCTGGATCGACTTCTCGTACTGCGCCAGCGCGATGTCACGGTCCGCATTGGCGATGGCCAGATTGGCGCGCAGCTTGCCGCCCTGGAAGATCGGCAGCGTGATCTTCGGCAGGAAGCTCCACACGCGGGTGCCACTGTCGAACAGGTTGGACAATTCGCTCGAACCACTACCGATGCTGCCGGTCAGCGAGATGCTCGGGAAGAACGCCGCGCGTGCCGCACCGATGTTGGCGTTGGCCGCCAGCAGCTGGTGTTCGGCGGCCATGATGTCCGGGCGCTGCAGCAACACGTCGCTGGGCAGGCCGGCCGGCGGCGGTGCCAGTGCCAGCAGCTGCGGTTCGATGCTGTCCGGCAGCAGTGCCGGATCCAACTGGCCGCCGGCCAGCAGGGCCAGAGCGTTGCGGTCCTGGGCAAGCTGGCCACGCAGGCGTGCAGCATCCGTACGTGCGGTCTCGACCAGGGTACGGGTCTGGGTCAGCTCCAGCGCCGAACTGCCACCACGCTCGTGGCGGGCCTCGGCCAGGCGCAGCGAATCCTCGTAGGTCTTCAGCGTGGCATCGGCGATCTTCAGCCGCTGCGCATCAGCCCCGTAGGTCAGCCACGCCGTGGCGGTCTCGGCCACCAGGCTCAGCTGCGCGTTGCGGCGGTTGGCGGCCACGGCGAAGTACTGCTGCAGCGCCGCTTCACTGAGATTGCGCACGCGGCCGAACAGATCCAGTTCGAACTCGGCTACGCCGACACCCGCGGTGAACTGCTCGGTGACACCGGCGTCGGTACCACGGCGGTCCATCTGGCCGGTGACGGCCACGCCGGGCACACGGTCGGCGCGCTGTACGCGGTACTGGCCGCGCGCGCGTTCAACGTTGAGTACGGCCACGCGCAGGTCGCGGTTGTTCTGCAGCGACTGGTCGATCACCTGCTGCAGGCGCGCATCGGTGAAGAAGTCGCGCCAGCCGACGGCGGCGACATCGGCCACCTCGCCCTGCGCGGCCTCGGCCGGCCACTGCGCCGGAATGGCCGGAGCAACGGCGGTGTTCTTCGGCACCAGGGTGGAGCAGCCGGCGAGCGCGAGCGCGGCGGCAATGGAAAGAAACAGGGATGCACTTTTCATGGGAATGACTTCCATCGGTACTGCCGGATGGCAGGAGGTAGTGCCGGCCGCTGGCCGGCAACCTCGTTGGATTCACATCACGCGGGCAGTAGGTGCCGGCCAGCGGCCGGCACTACCGTTTCAGGTCACGTCGTGGACTTGCGCTTGAACACGCGCTGCACCACCACGAAGAACAGCGGCACGAAGAACACGCCGAGCACGGTGCCGACGATCATGCCGCCGAGCACACCGGTGCCGATCGCCTGCTTGGCACCGGAGCCGGCACCGGTGGAGATTGCCAGCGGCACCACGCCCATGCCGAAGGCCAGCGAGGTCATCACGATCGGGCGCAAGCGGTCGCGCACGGCGTGCATGATCGACTCGATCAGGCTGGCCCCCTTCTCCAGGTTTTCCTTGGCGAACTCGACGATCAGGATCGCGTTCTTGCTGGTCAGGCCCACCGTGGTCAGCATCGCCACCTGGAAGTAGATGTCGCGCTCCAGGCCCTTGAAGGTGTTGGCCAGCACCGCGCCGAGGATACCCAGCGGGGCCGCCAGCAGCACCGCGGTCGGCACGCTCCAGCTTTCATACATCGCGGCCAGACACAGGAACACGATCATCAGCGACAGCGTGTACAGCAGCGGCGTCTGCGAGCCGGCCTGGCGTTCCTGGTAGGACATCGCCGTCCACTCGATGCCGAAGCCCGCCGGCAGCTGCTTGGCCAGCTGTTCGATCTCGGCCATGGCATCACCGGACGCGACACCCGGGGCCGGTTCGCCCTGGATTTCCATCGCCGACACACCGTTGTAGCGCTCAAGACGCGGCGAACCGTAGTCCCAGTGCTTGGTGGCGAACGCGCTGAACGGCACCATCTCGCCCTTGTCGTTCTTCACGGACCAGAGATCGAAGTCCTCCGGCACCATGCGGAACGGCTGGTCGGCCTGCACGAACACACGCTTGACGCGGCCACGATCGACGAAGTCGTCGATGTACGAGCTGCCCCATGCGGCGGCCAAGGTGCCGTTGATCTGGTCGATCGACAGCCCCAGCGAGGTCGCCTTGGCTGCATCGATGTCGATGCGGAACTGCGGCGTGTCTTCCTGGCCGTTCGGGCGCACGTTGGCCAGCTTCTTGCTGCCGGCGGCGAGGCCCAGCAGCTGGTTGCGCGCGGCCACCAGTGCCTCGTGGCCCTGGCCGCTGTTGTCCTTCAGGAAGAAGGTGTAGCCCGACGCGGTGCCCAGTTCCGGAATGGCCGGCGGCGGGAAGGCGAAGATGAAGGCATCCTTGATCTGGCCCAGTGCCGCCATGGCGCGACCGGTGATCGGCATCACGCCATTGTCGGCGTCACGCTCACTCCAGTCCTTCAGCTTGACGAATGCCATGCCCGCGTTCTGGCCCATACCGGCGAAGCTGAAGCCCTGCACCGAGAACACCGAGTCCACCGCATCCTTCTCGTTCTGCAGGAAGTGGTTTTCCAGTGCCGCGATCGATTCCAGCGTACGTTCCTGGGTGGCACCGACCGGCGCCTGCACCAGCGCCATCAGCACGCCCTGGTCTTCGTTGGGCAGGAACGAGCTGGGCAGGCGCACGAACAGCACGCCCATCAGCACGAACAGTGCCGCCACGATGCCCATGAAGCGCCACGGACGGTGGATGATGCCGCGCACACCGCGCTGGTAGCTTTCGCTGGTACGGTCGAAGCCGCGGTTGAAACCATTGAAGAAACGACCGGACCAGCCCTTGTGTGCGACGTGGTGCTCACCCTTCTTCAGCGGCTTGAGCATGGTCGCGCACAGCGCCGGGGTCAGCACGATCGCGACCAGCACCGACAGCGCCATTGCCGAAACGATCGTGGCCGAGAACTGGCGGTAGATCACGCCAGTTGAGCCGCTCATGAACGCCATCGGCACGAACACCGCCGACAGCACCAGGCCGATACCCACCAGCGCACCGGTGATCTGGCCCATCGACTTGCGGGTGGCTTCCAGCGGCGACAGCCCCTCTTCGGACATGATGCGTTCGACGTTCTCCACCACCACGATGGCATCGTCCACCAGCAGGCCGATCGCCAGCACCATCGCGAACATGGTCAGCATGTTCACCGAGAAGCCCAGCATCGCCAGCACGCCGAAGGTACCCAGCAGCACCACCGGCACGGCGATGGTCGGGATCAGGGTGGCGCGGAAGTTCTGCAGGAACAGGTACATCACCACGAACACCAGCACGATCGCTTCGATCAGGGTCTGCACCACGCCCTTGATCGACACGCGCACGAACGGGGTGGTGTCGTACGGGATCTCGGCCTTCAGGCCGGCCGGGAAGAAGCTCTTCATGTCCTGCAGCGCGGCATCCACGCCGGCCGCGGTATCCAGCGCGTTGGCGCCGGTGGCCAGGGTAACCGCCAGGCCGCTGGCCGGCTGGCCGTTGTAGCGGGTGACGAAGTCGTAGGACTCTGCACCCAGTTCGACGCGGGCGACATCGCCCAGGCGCAGTTCGGCACCGTCCTGCGCACCGCGCACGATGATGTTGCGGAACTGTTCCGGGGTCTGCAGGCGCGACTGTGCATTGATGGTGGCGTTGAGCTGCTGGCCCTTGATCGACGGCGCGCCGCCGAGCTGGCCGATGGCCACCTGGGCGTTCTGTGCCTTGACTGCTGCGGTCACTTCCGCAACCGACAGGCCGTAGGTGTGCAGCTTGTTCGGGTCCAGCCAGATACGCATGGCGTACTTGCCACCGAACACCTGGATGTTGCCCACGCCCGGCACGCGGCTCAGACGGTCGACGACATTGGAACCAACGTAGTCGGCGATGTCGTTGGCGTCCATGCTGCCGTTCTCGGACACGAACGCGATGACGTTCAGGAAGCCCGAGCTGGACTTGGCCACGTTGATGCCCTGCCGCTGCACTTCCTGCGGCAGCAGCGGCATGGCCAGCTGCAGCTTGTTCTGCACCTGCACCTGGGCGATGTCCGGGTTGGTGCCGCTCTCGAAGGTCAGGGTGATGGTGGCCTGGCCGTTGGACGAGCTGTTGGAGGAGAAATAGATCAGGCCATCAAGGCCCTTCATGTTCTGCTCGATGATCTGCGTCACCGAGTCCTCGACCACCTTGGCCGATGCACCCGGGTAGGTGGCGCTGATTTCCACCGCCGGCGGTGCGACGTTGGGGTACATCGAGACCGGCAGCTTGAACAGGGCCAGGCCGCCGGCGAGCATGATGATGATGGCGATCACCCATGCAAAGATGGGTCGATC
>NZ_RAUX01000082.1 GCF_013464485.1 Stenotrophomonas maltophilia | reverse complement strand
GTCGAAAACCCACGCATGAACCCCCGATCTGTGCCCGATCTGTGCCCAAAGCGGCGCTTGCGCGGCCGCTTCCTACCTGCCAGACTCGCCAAAAAGGGCGGTTGAACTTCCTATACCCCGGCCCTGACCTCCCAGGGTGGTCAGGCCCGGCACTTCGCCGCGCGATCGATCGCAACCACAAGGAGGCCCCATGCGCCGCATCCTCATCCTGCTCGCCACCCACCTGCTCACCCTCGGCCTGGGCTTCGGCCTGGGCGTCTATCTCCTGCCGATCCTGATCGCCCCCGATGACCCGCCGGTTGCGCAGGTGCAGGCGGCCATGAAAGACGCCCCCTACCGCACCACCTTTCGCCGCGACCTCAAGGGCAGTGATGCGGTGCATTGGGCGGAAGGCAACGTCAGCGTCAGCCCGCGCCAGGTCGCGTTCGACGGCAAGATGGGTCCGGGTCCGGATTACAAGGTGTACCTGGTCCGTGACTTCGTCGACAACAAGGCCGATTTCCTGAAGATCAAGGCACAGGCCCAGCGCATCGGCGAGGTGAAGACCTTCAACCGTTTCCTGGTGGACGTGCCTGAAAGCGTCAACGTGGACGATTACACCACCGTAGTGGTGTGGTGCGAACGGTTCGAGCAGTTCATTTCCGCCGGGCAGTACCGCACGCCGGGTTGAACAACATCCCAAGCATCTGGGCGAAGAGCAGCCGAGCATGGCTCGGCTCTACTGTAGAGCCGAGCCATGCTCGGCCTACCGTAAGAAAGAGGCGGAGCCGGCCGATAAGCCGGGTTCTGTCGTGGACAGTCATTCCTCTAGGCGTTACGTCACCGCAACGCTCAAGCAACCTACCCGGATCCAACGCGGGCCGCGCCAAAGGATCCCTATTTGGTCTTGCTCCAGGTGGGGTTTGCCGTGCCGGTCTGTTGCCAGACTCGCGGTGCGCTCTTACCGCACCATTTCACCCTTACCGGCCTTCCGAAGAAGACGTAGGCGGTATCTTTCTGTTGCACTTTCCGTCGGCTTGCGCCGCCCAGGCGTTACCTGGCACCTTGCCCTATGGAGCCCGGACTTTCCTCGGCACCCCGAAGGGATGACGCGACTGTCTGGCCGACTCCGCCAGCGCGTATTCTAGCGTACGCACGCCCTTCCTGCCGTGCCGGTCGCGGCACACCATCGCGCATCGCGTGTGCCGGCACCTGTCGCGCCGCGGCTGGCTCGAAGGCGAAGACGAATCCGTGTTCCTGTCCGACAGCGCGGGTAGCGACGACGGCATGGATGGGCTGCGGATGAGTTCGATGACCTACCGCATCGCCACCGGTCGCGACGCTGGCCGCAAGGTCGTCACGCTGCAAACATTGCCCGGTGACGCAGGCTCGCTGGAGGGCGAYGCCGGCAAGGTCGGCGGCTTCTCGCTGCATGCCGGCGTGGCCGCGGAAGCACACGAAAGCCACAAGCTCGAAAAGCTGTGCCGCTACATCACGCGCCCGGCGATCAGCGAGCAGCGGCTRTCGATCTCACCGCAGGGWAGGGTGCGGTATCAGCTCAAGACGCCRTGGCGCAATGGCACCACCCATGTCGAATGGGATGCGGTCGACTTCATCGCGAAACTGGCCGCACTGGTCCCGCCACCTCGCGCCCACCTGACCCGTTTCCACGGTGTGTTTGCCCCGAATGCAAACCTGCGTGCGCAGCTGACGCCCTCGGGGCGCGGCARGCGGCCTGCGGGCGATGCGGCGCCGGTKGACGCAAGCGCCCACGACGAGCCGCGCAGCCCCGAGCAGAAGCGCCGTGCGATGAGCTGGGCGCAACGGCTCAAGCGGGTCTTTTCCATCGACRTCACCACCTGCGCCCACTGCGGCGGCGCGGTRCGGATCGTCGCCAGCATCGAGGAACCCAAAACCATCCGCGCCATCCTCGCCCACTTCGAGAAACACGGCGCGCCCGCCTGGCGCATGTCACCCGCGTGCGTTTCGAGTGGCTGGCCACCGGCCGTGGCCCGCTGGCCTGGGAGGCGGATCCGGACGACATTCCGGCACTCGACGCCGAACTGGTCCACGACCCGCTCGAGCGACGCCTGCTGCAGGCGTTCCGCTGCGGCGGCCGCGAAACGCGGCGCCTGCTGCTGGGACTGGCCGACGCGCAGCTGGCCTCGATCCAGCCGCGCCGCGCCTGAGCATCGTGCCGGGCGGCGCCGTCACGCCGCGCACGTGCGCTCAGAACGACCCGAACATCGTCCCCAGCACGATCACCACCACCAGCGCCACGATCGAGCCGAGCACCGCGGTCACCGCGATGTCGCCGTAGCTGTCGCGGTGGGTGCAGCCGCACACCGCCAGCAGAGCCACCACCGCGCCGTTGTGCGGCAGGCTGTCCAGGGTGCCGGCGCCGATCACCGCCACCCGATGCATCAGCTCCGGCGACAGTCCGGTCTCGTAGGCGATGGCCATGAAAGTCGGACCCAGCGCATCCAGGGCGATGGTCAGGCCGCCGGACGCCGAGCCGGTGAGGCCGGCGAGGATGTTGGTCGCCACCGCCAGCGACACCAGCGGACCGCCGCCGATGCCCAGTACCCAGTCGCGCACGATCTCGAAGGCCGGCATCGCCGCGACCACCGCGCCGAAACCGACCAGGCTGCCCACCGCCAGGATCGGCAGCACCGAGGCGTTGGCGCCGGAGTCCATGCTCGAACGCAGCGAGGGGAAGCGGCGCAGGTTCAGCGCGATGGTGGTGGCGATCGCCGCGGCCAGCGCCACCGACACCGACCACACGCCCGCCACCTCGGACAGCGAGGTTTCGCCGAAGCGCGCGTACTGCAGGTAGGACACGTCCATCCGCGGCAGGATCAGCAGCGACATCAGCAGGTTCACCCCGATCACCACCGCCAGCGGCGCGAACGCAACCAGCGCCGACGGCAGGCCGCTGCCCTGGACGCCATGCGCCGCCTCGGCCGGATCGAAGGGCTGCGCCACCGCCGCGCGTTCGCGCACGATCTCGTCCTCGGCCACCATGCCGGCGTCGGGCGTGGCCAACTCGCCGAAGCCTTCGCCCGCCAGCCGCGCGCGACGTTCGGCGCGGGCCAGCCACCACAGGCCGAACGCCAGCATGATCGCCGAGGCGATCAGGCCCAGCCCGGGCGCGGCGAACGGCGTGGTGCCGAAGAACGGCATCGGGATCGCGTTCTGGATCGAGGGCGTGCCGGGCATGGCCGACATGGTGAAGGTCATCGTGCCCAGCGCCAGCGCCGGCGGCATCAGCCGACGCGGGATGCCGGCGCCGCGGAACAGCACCGCGGCCATCGGCACCAGCACGAAGATCGCCACGAACAGGCTCACCCCGCCGTAGGTCACCAGCGCGCCGGACAGCACCACCGCCAGCATCGCCCGCCGGGTGCCGAGCTTGGCGGTCATGAACGCGGCGATGGCCTCGACCGAGCCGCTGTCCTCCATCAGCTTTCCGAACAGCGCGCCGAGCAGGAACAGCGGGAAGAACTGGGAGATGAATCCGGCGGCGGCCGACATGAAGGTCAAGGTCCAGTGCGCCAGCAGCGGCTCGCCGGAGAACGCCGCCACCACCAACGCCGCGGCCGGCGCCAGCAGCAGCACGCTCCAGCCCCGGTAGGACAGGTACATCAACAGGCCGAGGCCGACCAGCATGCCCAGCAGTCCCATGCTCACACTCCTTCCAGCAGCACGTTCAGGTCGATCGATGAGCGCTTGCCCAGGTTGGCGCCGTCCTGCGCCAGGAAGGACTCGGCCACGCGCCGCCCCTCCTTGTGCAACATCTCCAGGAACGCCCACTCGGCGCTCATCTTCGACGAGGAATCCAGCACGGCGGCCAGGTCGTTGCGCACCAGGTGGATGCGCTTGCTCGCCCAGCGCGCGCCCTCGCAGTTGCCCACGTCGGCCACCTGGCGCAGCAGCGCGATCATGCGCAGTTCCTTGAGCAGGCCGGCGTTGAAGGAAATCTCGTTGATCCGGTTGAGGATCTCGCGCGCGCCGGTCGGCCGGTCGGGACGCTCGACCGGGTTGACCGCGACCAGGATCACGTCGTCCGAATTGCAGTCGCGCACCAGCGGGGTCATGGTCGGGTTGCCGGAGTAGCCGCCGTCCCAGTAGTACTCGCCGTCCACCTCCACCGCCTGGAACATGTTCGGCAGGCAGGCCGAGGCCAGCAGCACGTCCGGGCTCAGTTCGGCGTTGCGGAACACCTTGCCGCGGCCGGTACGCACGTTGGTGGCGGTGATGAACAGCTTGATGTCCGACTTCGACAGCGCGTCGAAATCGAGTGAGCGCTCCAGGATGTCGCGCAGCGGATTGACGCCGAACGGATTGAGGTCGTAGGGCGACCACAGCCGCGACACCAGGTCCATGGCCAGGAACGCCGGCGAGCCCTCCAGGCTCCAGCGTCCCATCAGCACGTCCAGCGGCCCGCGCTGCAGCGGACTGAAGCGCGCTGCGTCGGACACCGCGCGCCAGAACCGGGCCAGCGCCTCGCGCGCGCCCTGGCGACTGCCACGTTCGAAGCCATCGACCAGCACGGCCGCGTTCATCGCGCCTGCGGAAGTACCGGACACGCCATCGATCCGCAGCCACTCCTCTTCCAGCAAGCGGTCGAGCACGCCCCAGGTGAAGGCGCCGTGCGAGCCGCCGCCCTGCAAGGCCAGGTCGATGGACAGGAGTTCGGGCGGCGGCGCCGCACGGCTCTTGCGGCGCGGCGCCGGCTTGGACGCAGCGGTCTTCCTGGCCGGGGTGGCCTTGCGGGTGCGGGCCGGAGTGCTCATGGGTGGATCCGTAGGGACGGGGGAAAACTACAGGACACACGCAGCGCGTAAAGGAAAACGCCGTTCAATCGGGACCGGTACCGTCGGCACGTCGCACTTCCGCCACGAAGCGGCGCATCTTCTCGCCGTCCTTGACTCCCGGCGCGACTTCGATCCCGCTGGCCACGTCCACCGCCCACGGCGAGGTGGCGCGGATCGCGTCGTGCACGTTGTCCGGCGTGATCCCGCCGGCCAGCACGAACGGCCGGTGCAGTCCGCCGGGGATCGCGCTCCAGTCGAACGTGTGGCCGGTACCGCCGGCTGCGCCCTTGCCGTGGCTGTCGAACAGGAAACCGTCGGCGTTCGGCCAGCGCTCTTGCAGCGCGGCCGCATCCCAACGCTCGCCCCCGCCCATCGGCACCGCCTTCAGCCAGGGCATGCGGAAGGCGCTGCAGAACGCATCCTCTTCGTCGCCGTGGAACTGCAGCAACGCCGGTCGCACCATGCGCACCACTTCACGCACCTCGGCCACGGTGTTGTCGCGGAACAGCGCCACCGCGCCGACCATCGGCGCCAGCGCCAGGCGCAGTTGCCGCGCCTCGGCCGCGCTGACCCGGCGCGGACTGCCTTCGGCGAACACGAAACCGACCGCGTCCACGCCCAGTTGGGTATAGGAAGTTCAACCGCCCTTTTTTGCGAGTCTGGCGGGTAGGAAGCGGCCGCGCAAGCGCCGCTTTGGGCAC
>NZ_RAUX01000081.1 GCF_013464485.1 Stenotrophomonas maltophilia | reverse complement strand
AGGTGCCAACCTTGGTTGGCGCACGCCGAAACAAAGCGCCGACCAAGGTCGGCCTCTACCGGGGAAGCCGCCGGCGATTATTTCCCGCGCAGCTTCTGGAACCCGGTCACCGCCGCCAGCACGATGGCACCGGCGATGATGCCCACCACCATGTTGGCCGCAGCACTGATCAGCCAGCCCCACTGGCCCTCACCGCCCAGCGCCTGCACCGCGTGATGCAGCGCCGGCACGTTGTGCACCAGGATGCCGCCACCGACCAGGAACATGGCGATGGTGCCGGCCACCGACAGGAACTTCATCAGCCACGGTGCCGAGGCGACAAGCCCACGACCGAACGCAGCAATGGCTCCGCCCTTGTGCGACAGATACAGGCCCACGTCATCGAGCTTGACGATGCCCGCCACCAGCCCGTAGACGAACATCGTCATCGCCAGTGCGACAACGGCCAGGGTGGCCACCTGGTTGGTGAACGGCGCAGTGGCGACCACGCCCAGAGTCAGCACGATGATCTCGGCCGAGAGGATGAAGTCGGTGCGGATCGCGCCTTTTACCTTGTCCTTCTCCCACGCCACCATGTCCACCTGCGTATCGGCCAACGCCTTGCGCCGCTCGGCCTGATGCTCGGCGTCGTCCTCGGCTGAGTGCAGGAAGCGGTGCGCCAGCTTCTCCACGCCTTCGAAACAGAGGAAGGCACCACCGATCATCATCAGCGGCACGATCAGCGGCACGTTCCAGCCGCGGCTGTGCAACCAGGCCTCCAGCGCGCTGATCGCCAGTGCCGCCGGCACCAGGATCACCTTGTTGACCAGCGAGCCCTTGGCCACCGCCCACACCACCGGCAGTTCGCGGTTGGCGTTGACCCCGGTGACCTGCTGCGCGTTCAGCGCCAGGTCGTCGCCCAGCACGCCGGCGGTTTTCTTCGCCGCGACCTTGGTCAGGACCGAGACATCGTCGAGGAGGGTGGCGATATCGTCGAGCAGGGCAAACAGGCTGGCACCGGCCATGGGAAGTCCAGAGAGGGAATGAGCGGATTCTGACCGATACCGGGGCAGCTGCGGAAGCGGACGGATTCACCGCGTGCCCACCGCCCCCCGGCGACACTGCGGAATCCGGACATTGCCGGCCAGCGGCCGGCACGACCGTCTTTGCCGCATGGGAGTTCCGCTTGAGCAATCCGCCCACCGCCAATGGCAATCCCCCGCTGGTCAAAGGCATGAACCGGCGCAGCCAGATCCTGCGCCTGCTGATGCGCTACCGCCATTCGGGCGTGTTCTCGGGCATGAACCTGGATGCCGCGGGCAATCCGGCCGACGTTCCCGCAGACGGCAACCCGGAGCAGTTCGTCAGCGACCTGGAAGCGCTGGGGCCGACCTTCGTCAAGCTGGGCCAGATGCTGTCCACCCGTCCGGACATGGTGCCGGTGGAGTTCGCCACTGCGCTGGAGCGCATGCAGGAAAAGGTGGCCGAGATTCCGGTCGAGCGCATCCATGCCATCGTCGAGCAGGAACTGGGCGCGCCGGTGAACAAGCTGTTTGCCTCGTTCGACCCCGAACCCCTGGGCTGCGCCTCGATCGCGCAGGTGCATCGCGCGGTGCTGCACGATGGCCGCCAGGTGGCGGTGAAGGTGCAGAAGCCTGAAGTGGCTGCACAGCTGCGCTCGGACCTGGAGGCGCTGCGCAGCTTCGCGCTGGCCGCCGACCACCTGACCCAGGTGGGCCGCCGCGTGCGCCTGCGCGACTGGCTCAACGAGTTCGCCAAGACCCTGATGCAGGAGCTGGACTATCACGCCGAGGCCGAGAACCTGGCCCGTTTCGGCCGACACCTGAAGCCGTTCCGCCGCCTGTGGATTCCGCAGCCGCTGTGGGATTACAGCAGCCAGCGCGTACTGACCATGGAACTGGCCACCGGCGTGCGCGTGGATGCGATTCCCGATGTGCGCCGCACCGAGCAATCGATGGACCCGCTGGCGGCGGCGCTGATCCGCGGCTACCTGGACCAGATCTTCGTGCATGGCGAGATCCATGCGGACCCGCATCCCGGCAACCTGCGGGTGATGCCCGATGGACGGCTGGCAATCTTCGACCTGGGCATGGTCGCGCACATGCCGCCGCGCCTGCGCGAGCGCCTGCTGAAGATCCTGTTCGCCGCGGTCGATGGCCGCGGCGAGGAAGTGGCCGATGACCTGATCAGCATCAGCACGCGGCTGGAGGCGTTCGACGAAGAACGCTACCTGCGCGAGACCGGCCAGCTGATCGCACGCTATGCGGCCAGTGGCAGTTTCTCCGAAGGCCGCGTGGTACTGGACATGGTGCGCATCGCCACCGCCTGCGGCCTGCGTACACCGCCGGAGCTCAGCCTGCTCGGCAAAGCGCTGCTCAACCTGGAAACCGTATGCCGCTTGCTGGCACCGGACCTGGATACCCGCCGCATCGTCGAACGCCAGCTGCAGCACGTGATGCGTGCGCGCCTGAAAAAATCCCTGTCTGCGGCCAACCTCGCCAGCGAGGCAATGGAGCTGCAGCAGCTGCTGCGCGATGGGCCACGCAAGCTGTCGGACATCATGGCATTGCTGGCCGAGAACCGTCTGCAGATGAAGGTGACCGGCCTGGAAGAATCGCGGTTGATGGAAAACCTGCAGAAGATCGCCAACCGCGTGGCGGCCGGCATCATCAGTGCGGCATTGATCATGGCTGCGGCAATGATGATGAAGATCGACACTGGCTGGCACCTGTTCGGTTACCCGCTGATTGCGCTGATTCTGTTGTTCATCGGCGTGGTGCTCGGCCTTGGCATCGTGACCAGTGCATTGCTGTTCGATCGTCGCGCGCGGGCACGCGAAGAGCGCGGCCATCGCTGAATGACATCGATGAAACCGCCGTATTCATGCGGTTTTTAATGCAATCCAACGAAGCCTTTCACGCTCATTTTACCTTCTGAGCGCGATCCCGCGCGCGTCATATCAACAAACATTTCAGTCAGGTTCGTGCATGCACTATCGGGTCATCGGCCTGTCACATGCATGTGCTTGCGGCAGCGCCGGTCGGATGGACACGCGTCGGTACGACGTCCATCACCACCACCCCGTCACTGCCGAAGCTGCCTATGCTCTGGATACTGCTGCTGTCGTTGTTGCTGCTGTGCTGGTTGTTCCTCGCGTCCGACAAGTGGGTGTGGTGGAAGGCCGGTGCGTTCTCGCTGCTGCTGCTCATGCTCAGCGCGTGGTGGCTGATCGACAAGCTGTCCGGTGATGGGCTCAACGCTGCCACCCTGTACCACCTCGGCGCCGACATGGAAGGCGCCGGTGTCTCCGACTTCAAGGGCTATATCGCGGGTTTCATCGTGCTGGCGCTTGTCTCACTGCTGCCGCTGTTCGCCACGCGGGTGAAGCGCTGGCGCCGGCCCGGCCACGGTGGAGCGTTGTTCGCTGGGTTCGCGGCCGTGTGGGTGGCCACGATCATGATCAGCCCTCTGGCCCGCGATGGCCAGCGCCTCTACCAGCAGCTGCGCCCGGTGGACTTCGCGCGCATCGCCCCCGAGTACCAGGTGCCGACGCAGCCGCTGCAGCGCCCGCGCAACATTGTCTGGATCTACGGTGAGAGCCTGGAACGCACCTACCTGGACGAGGCCGTGTTTCCCGGCCTGATGCCCAACCTCAACCGCCTGGCGTCCGAGTCGCTGGATGTGCGCGACCTGGCCTCGGCCGAGGGCAGCGGCTGGACCATCGCCGGCCTGGTGTCGTCCATGTGCGGTGTGCCGCTGACCACCTCGCAGGGCGACGAGAACAGCATGGACCGCATGGGCAGCTTCCTGCCCAAGGCGGTGTGCCTGGGCGACTACCTGAAGCAGCAGGGCTACACCAACCACTACCTGGGCGGTGCCAACGGCCAGTTCGCCGGGAAGGGCCAGTTCCTGGCCAGCCACGGCTTCGACGAAGTGCACGACCTGGCCTGGTTCAAGCAGCAGAAGAAGATCGGCCGCATCCACTACTCGGCCTGGGGGGTGCACGACGACGTGCTGCTGGACACCGCCTACCAGCGCTTCGAGCAGCTTTCGCGCGCCGGTTCGCCGTTCATGCTGACCACGCTGACCATGGATACCCATCACCCGGCCGGCCATCTGCCGGTGTCGTGCAAGGGCGAGCGCTACCAGAGCCCGTACGGCAACATCGGCCTGCTCAACGCACTCAAATGCACCGACCGCCTGATCTCGCAGCTGGTCGAACGCATCCAGGCCAGCCCGTATGGCAAGGACACGTTGATCGTGATCGCTTCCGACCATCTGGCAATGCCCAATGACCTCAGCCATGTGCTGGCCAAGCAGAAGCGCGAGAACCTGCTGTTGTTCCTGGGCGATGGCATTGCCCCCCGCCAGCTGACGGCCAGCGCCGGCACCACCCTGGATTCGGGTGCGACCCTGCTCAGTCTGCTGGACCCGAACCTGAAGACGATGGGCTTTGGCCGTTCGCTGATCGATACCCAGCGCGCGCCCAGCGCCAGCGTGGCAACCCAGCGTGATGGCGGCCGCGACTACCCGCAGTATCTGGCCTTCGCCCGCTCGCTGTGGCTGGGCGAACCGACCCGCGAGCTGAAGATCGACAGCGATGACCAGGTGGTGGTCGGCCTGCAGCACGTGCAGCCACCGGTGCTGCTGGAGTACGACAAGGACTGGGCACTGAAGTCGGTGTACCTGGAGAACACCTCGCGCCAGTTCGATGATGCCGACCCGGACAACACTCTCGCCTACGTCGATCGCTGCACCGCATTCGAGGACGGCTCGGCCGACGGTGACTGGTGCGCGCTGCTGGTCAACCGTGACAACGGCATCAAGCTGTACCGCGACAACGACCTGCGTGGCGGTATTGCGGTGGATGCGCCGCTGGATGCGTTCCAGGGCCCGCGCCCGAGCGTGCGCCAGGCACACATGATCACCCAGAAGGGCCGCCGCACCCGCGCCGGCCAGTACATGCTGCAGCTGGTGGCGAGCACGCGCCCGGATCGCGGTTTCTGGATCGAGGCAGTGTCGTCGCAGCGCAAGGTGGTGCTGGCCCAGCAATGGGTGCAGCCCGATGCCAACGGCAAGATCAACGTGTCGTTCGGGCTGGACCACGAAGTGGATGATCTGGAGATCCGCGCGTGGTTGAACCACGCCGAGAAGCTGGCGGTGGACACATTCGCACTGGTGCCCTCGCGCAGCCGACCACGAGGATAGGGTTCTTTGCAGGGCTGCGCCCTGCACCCGCTACAAGCCGGAGCAAAGGCAACAGCAACAGCAACAGCGTGCATTCCGTGGTTTGGCGGGGCGGTGTGGGGTGGCAGGACACGCCGTAAACCCATCCATGGGGGCTCGATGGCGCCATCCATGGCGCCAACGGTCCTGCCACCCCACACCGCCCCACCTCTGACAGATTYCTAGCGTCTGRTRGATCCACSCSATGCGTGGATGAATCTCCATCGARWYCGARTATTTCGACAATTGATCGAARARCATCCACGCATGGCGTGGATCTACGTGTCGACCAAGTCGACACCCACCAAGAGCWSGCCATSCCATTCCGRCAGATCGCGRAAATCTGTCGAAGGCGGGGTGGGTCCGGTTGCGGGGGCGTGAGCCGCATGGATG
>NZ_RAUX01000008.1 GCF_013464485.1 Stenotrophomonas maltophilia | reverse complement strand
CCCCCCCCCACAAGAGCACGCCGACCCAGATCGGCATCCACCGATGCCGCCTTTGCTATCCTTTCCCCCCACGCCAGGGAGCCGTCCCGATGCCATCGCTGCCGACTCGCCGCCCGCTGGCGCTGCTGGTCCTGATCGTCGTGATGGCGGCGATCTTCCTGATCGACACCGTCACCGATTACGCCGTGGCGGCGGCCTGCTTCTACGCGGCGGTAATCCTTGCCGCATCACGCGTGCTCAACGCGCGCGGGCTGATTACCCTGGCCATCGCCTGCATCGCACTGACCGCACTGAGCTTCTTCCTGACCCGTTTCGGCACGTACCGTATCGGCCTGGTCAATTCGGTGATTGGCATGCTGGTGATCGGCACCACCACCTACCTCGCCCTGAACATGGAGGCGGCCAAGGCCGCCGTGCAGGAGGCGCAGGGACGTCTGCTGCGGGTCGCGCGCGCCTCCACCGTGGGCGAGCTGACCACCTCCATCGCCCATGAAGTGAACCAGCCACTGGCGGCGATCGCCACCAGCGCCGAAGCATGCCAACGATGGCTCGCCCAGGATCCACCCAACGTGGACAAGGCACGGCAGACCGTCGCCCGCATCCTCGCCGATGCGCACCGTGCCGGTGACGTGATCGCCCGCATCCGCGGGTTGACCCAGGGCGCCGCACCCGAACGACGTGCATTCGACCTGAACCATGCAGTGGAGGAAATGCTCGCGCTCTCGCGCAGCGAACTGGACCAGCACGGCGTGGCCGTGGCGCTGCTGCTGGATGCCGATCTACCTCCCGTGCGGGCCGACCGCGTGCAGGTGCAGCAGGTGATCGGCAATCTGATCCTCAATGCGGTGGATGCGATGGAGTCCGTCCCCGCTGCCGACCGACGCTTGTCACTGCTGACCCGGCGTGACGGCCAGCGGGTCAGTCTCAGCGTTCGCGACCGCGGTGTCGGCTTGCCCGCCGATCATCCCGAGCGTGTATTCGATGCCTTCTGGACCACCAAATCACACGGACTGGGGCTGGGCCTCAGCCTGAGTCGTTCGATGATCGAAGCCAATGAGGGCCAGATCCGCGCCGAACGCCCGGCCGGCGGTGGCGCCTGCTTCGTCTTCGACCTGCCCATCACCCCGGACACCCACCATGCGTAAGCCAACAGCCGCTGCTGCCGAGCCGGCCCCCATCGTCTACGTGGTCGACGACGATCCATCGGTGCGCGCCGCACTGGAAGACCTGCTTGCCTCGATGGGCCTTCAGGTGCGGGCGTTCGCTTCCACCCAGGCCTTCCTCGAACACGAACTGGAAGATGCACCGGCCTGCCTGGTGCTGGACGTGCGCATGCCCGGCCAGAGTGGGCTGGAGTTCCATCGCACGATGGGCAGTCACGGCCTGCAGCTGCCCGTGGTGTTCATCACCGGTCACGGCGACATCGCGATGGGCGTCAATGCAATCAAGGACGGCGCCATCGAGTTCCTGACCAAGCCGTTCCGCGATCAGGAGCTGCTGGATGCGATCCACAAGGGCATCGAGATCGACCGCCAGCGCCGCCGCGACGGCGAGGCACTCGAGGCCCTGCAGCAGCGCTGGAACACTCTGAATCCCGGCGAACGTGACGTGGTGGATGGTGTGGTGCGTGGCCGGCTCAACAAGCAGATCGCCGGCGACCTGGGGGTCAGCGAGATCACAGTGAAGGTTCGCCGTGCGCAGGTGATGCGCAAGATGGGCGCACGCACCCTGGTGGATCTGGTACGCATGTATGACCGCCTGCAGGCAGACAGCGCTTGAATCCGCGCCCTGTCTATTCCGGCTCCGGCAGCGCATAGATCAACCGGTAGTCGTGGCGGCCTTCACTGATGGTGATCTCCAGTGTGCCGCTCAGACCGAGCCGTCCTTCACTGCCCGAATCCTGCATTCTGCTCCCCCTCGTCGGTTCATGCGCGCTGCAAGCGACGTTTCAACCGCGTATCCATCAACCCCACCGCCAGCAGCACCGCACTGGTCAGCCAGCCGGCAGCCAGCAGATGGGCATGCGGCAAGACCACGCCCAGCGCGACCAGTGCCACGGCACCGATCAGATGCGAATACGGGGCATGCCCGTACACAATCCGCTTGTACAACGCGCTGCCGAGCAGGTAGATCAACGGACCGGCTGCCAGCACTGCGGCGTAGGCCGGGGTCACCGCCTCGCCAGGATGATCCATGACCAGATCATTGCCGACCGCGGTGGCGATGATGCCGGCGATCAACAGCGCGTGCACGTAGTGGAAGTTGGCCCCCATCCGTCCGGGGTCCTCGGAATGCGTGATCGCCGCGGTGGCATCGCGGCTGGAGATGCCGAAATAAAGCCACCACATGGCGATGGTGCCGGCGAAGGTGGCCAGCACCGCCGAGACCACATCGCCGCTCCAGTGCTCGACCTCGCTGAGCACGCCGCCAGTGGCCAGCAACGTCTCACCCAGGGCGACGATGACGAACAACTGGCATCGCTCGGCCAGGTGCCCGCCTTCGATGGTCCATTCACGGGTGTGTGAACGGCCCAGCCCCGGAAACGCAAAACCGAACATCGGCGAGACATACTCGCACGCGACCGCCACTGCCCACAGCGCCAGCCGCGCGTTGCCCTCGGCCGCAGCGCCGGCCAGCCAGAAGCAGGCCGAGACGCTCACCCACGCCAGCATGCGGCGGAAATTGGGCGCCAGCGGATGGTTGCGGCCAACCTCCAGCAGGACGAACACCGTGCGCCCGACCTGCATGGTGGCGTACGCCCCCGCAAACACCCAGGCGCGATCAGCAAAGGCCCCGGGAATGGACGAGGACATCAGCAGCGCCAGCAGCATGGTGACGAACAGCAGGGCGCGGATGCGTGGCGCCTCCGGATCGAACCAGTTGCTGACCCAGCAGGCATATTGCCAACCCAGCCACACCGCGAACCACAGCACCAGCGTCTGCAGCACGCCGGCCAGGTCCAGGTGATGCAGCAGGTGGTGGCTGAGCTGGGTCACTGCAAAGACGTAGACCAGATCGAAGAACAGCTCTTCGTAGGTCACGCGGGCGTGGTGGCCATCGCGCTCGCGCAGGGCGGGCAGTCGCAGTCGTGTGCTCATGGCCATCCTTCAGCGTGCCAGGCGCCAGTACAGCAATCCGGCCAACAGCGCCGGCACCGCAAACACCAGCAGCAGGATCGGCAGTTCCTCGCGGACCGTGTAGCCCGCCTTGCTCACGCCTACCCACATGTTGGCTACCGTCACCAGCAGCCAGGTGGCGATGAACGCCATCAGGGCCGTGGACAGCTGCGACTGGCCTACGCTCCACAGCCGCCCGAACAGCAGGAATACCCCCAACAGCAGCACCCCGCCCACCATCACCAGAAGTACATGCATGGTCCACGTCCTCGAGCCCGCAGGCAGGCTAGCCTGCCGCCGATTCTGCGTTCCAGCCGATGATCGTGATTTCACCTTCCAGCCCGACCGAACAATTCCGGGCATCCCTCGCATGGCAAATGCGAACCGTTCCCATTAGTATTGCAGCAGTGCGCAGGGATGCCCTCCCWGCGCCCCCCCCTCGCCCTTGTTGCCGGTCCGGATGCCCCAGCTGCCCTCCCCCCACCCGCCCGCGCTGCCGCTGGTGTCCTCACTGGCGCGCCATTACGAGGAGCTGGTGGAGTATCTGCGCCGCCGCTTCCGCTCGCAGGGATTGGCCCGGGAAGTCGTGCACGATGTCTGCGTGCGGCTGCTCGAGCGCCCCGTCGCGCACGATGCACGGCAACCCATCGCGCTGCTGCGGAGGATCGCGCACGACGCTGCCGTGGATCGTTGCCGCGCTGAAGATCTGCGCCGGCACTGGGTGGAAGCACGTGCCGAATTGCCCGACGACGCATGCCCGCGCCCAGGGCCCGATCAGCTGGCCCAGAGCCAGCAGGCATTCGGTCGGCTGAGTGCCACCATCGAACGCATGCCATGCCGGCGCCAGCAGGTCTTCGTCCTGCACAAGATCCATGAACTACCACAGGCTGAAGTCGCGCAGCGCATGGGCATCGGCCTGAAAGCGGTTGAACGCCACCTGCGGCTGGCCATGGCCGACTGCCGCCAGCAGGGCGCACTGCAATGAGCCCTGCACCCACGCCCCCCCSGCCCCC
>NZ_RAUX01000001.1 GCF_013464485.1 Stenotrophomonas maltophilia | reverse complement strand
GGCCAGCGGCCGGCACTACCGGGCGGCATCCATCCGGTCGCGCCCAACCCCCCTCGCGTCCTTCTGGTAGTGCCGGCCGCTGGCCGGCMACCCCAGACATCCTCGATCAACGCCACAACACCTCGCGTAACGCCGCGTAATCGGCGGCCAACGGCTCCGCATGCGCTGGCCGCTGCAACAGTGCATCCAATGCCGGTGGCACGGCCACGGGTTCACCGATCAACGGTTCCACCACCGCCTCGAACTTGGCCGGATGTGCGGTGGCCACCACCGCCCAGTCGCCCTTGGCACCGCGTGCACGCAGGTCCTGCAGCACCTTCACCGCCGTCGCCGTGTGCGGACAGAACAGCTCACCATGGCTGGCATGCGCTGCCGCAATCGTCGCGCGGATGGTCACGTCATCCACCGCGAACGCACGGAACGCAGCACGCAGTTCCGCGTCGTCGCCGTGGTAGAGCCAGCGCAGTCGCTCGAAGTTGCTCGGCGCACCCACGTCCATTGCATTGGCCACCGTCGCCACACTCGCCTGCGGCTGGTAGTCGCCGCCATTGAAGTACGCCGGCAGCACCGCATTGGCATTGGTGGCCAGCACGATCTGACCGATCGGCACGCCCAGCGCGCGCGCCAGCACGGCCGCCATCGCATTGCCCAGGTTGCCGGTCGGCACCACCAGATTGAGCCGGCGACGATGCGCCGCGTAGTGGCTCAACGCCGCATGCGCGTAATAGCTCATCTGCGGTAGCAGTCGGCCCAGGCTGATGCTGTTGGCCGAGCTCAACGGCACCTGCGCCTGCAGTTCGCGGTCAGCCAGTGCCTGCTTGACCATCGCCTGGCAATCGTCGAACGCACCCGCCACACGCAGGGCCTGGATGTTGTCGCCGAAACAACCGAGCTGATGCGCCTGGCGCGGAGATACGCGGCCATCCGGATACAGCACCACCACGCGCACGCCGGGCTGGCGATGGAAGGCCGCCGCAACGGCGGCACCGGTATCGCCGGAGGTGGCGACGACGATCGTCAGATCGCGGTCCTTGCCGGCCTGCAGCCGCGACAGCGTACCGGCCAGAAAGCGCGCGCCGATGTCCTTGAACGCCGCCGTCGGCCCATGGAACAGCTCCAGCACATGGTCACCGTCGCCCAGCGGGCGCAGCGGTACCGGAAAGTCGAACGCCTCGCGGCAGATCGATGGCAGTGCAGACTCCAGCGCGTCGCCAGCAAAGAACGGCATCAGCAGATCGGCGGCGGTATCGGCCAGGGTTGCCCCGGCCTGTAGCTCGCGTGGCGCCGGCAGCATCTGCGGAACGTACAGCCCACCATCAGGCGCCAATCCGGCGGCGATCGCCGCGCTGAGGCCAACGGCCGGAGACTGGCCGCGGGTCGAAACAAATTGCATGGGTTCGGTATCCAGTAAAGGGGAAGGATTCAGCACAAGCGAGCTCCCGGTGCATCCAGCGGCGACACCCAGGCGTCACTGTCGAAACCTGCGGCTGCAAATGCGGCCTGCACCGGTGTGGCGGCGGTACGCGCCTGGTCGGCATCCTCGAACCAGGCGAACACGCTGGGACCGGCACCGGAAATCCCCGCGCCCATTGCATTGGCCGACAGCGCCGCATCACGTGCGGCTTCGAAGCCGGCAATCAATCCGGCCCGGCGCGGCTCCACCAGCACGTCGCGCAGTCCCGCGCGCACCAGTGCGGCATCGCTGCTATGGCAACCACTGAGCACCAGTGCGAGGTTCGCGCTCTGCGCCACGAACTCGCCCAGCGCATAGCTGCCCTGCAGGGCCTGTCGTGCGCGGCGTGTTTCCAGCACCGCATGCGGATGCACCAGCAGGCTGTGCCAGGTAGCCGGCACCGGGATCGGCAGCAGGCGATCGGCCGTGCACAGCGCGAGGCCGCCCAGCAGCAACGGACCCACGTTGTCACCGTGGCGGCCACCACTGGCTACTGCTTCGCCATCCAGCGCAAACGGGTAAAGCGCCTCGCGCGACAGCGGCGCATCCAGCAGTGCGTTGGCGGCCACCAGCGCCGCCACGCACGATGCCGCCGATCCGCCCATGCCCGAGCCGAACGGAATGCCCTTGTCGATCTCGATGGCGAAACCGAAGTCCAGTCCAAGCCCTGCGCGCAGCGACATCAGCGCAGCTCCGGCGGTATTGCCGGCCGCTTCCAACGGCAGCTCGACCGCACTGCCACGGATCGCCTCGATGCGTACCATCGGCTCATCGATGCGGCGCACGCTCACCGTATCGCCGACCCCGGCAATGGCGTGGCCGAGGATGTCGAAGCCCACCGCAACGTTGGCCACCGACGCAGGCGCGAAGGCACGTGCGATCACAGCCGCGCTCCTTCACCGGCAGCCACCCGCAGCAGGTCGGCGAACACACCGGCCGCAGTGACTTCGGGACCAGCGCCCGGCCCCTGCACCACCAGCGGGTTGTCGCAGTAACGGCGGGTGCGGAACTGCACCACGTTGTCGGTCAGTCGCAGGTTGGCGAAGGCGTGATCGGCCGGCAACTCCTGCAGGCCGACTGAAGCACCATCGGCGCCCAGCCGCGCCACATAGCGCAGCACGGCACCGCGCGCCCGTGCATCGTGCAGCCGCTGCAGCAGGCTGGCATCGGACTCGCCCAGACGCGCCATGAAGTCATCCACGCCGCCCTCGCGCAGCAGTGCCGGCACCAGGCTTTCCACCTGCACCTGCTCCAGACTGAGCGCATGGCCGGCCTCGCGCGCCAGGATCACCAGCTTGCGTGCCACGTCCACGCCGGACAGGTCATCACGCGGGTCCGGCTCGGTGTAGCCCATCGAACGCGCCTGCGCGACCAGCGAAGAGAACGGCTGGCTGCCGTCGAAGCGGTTGAACAGCCAGGCCAGCGTGCCGGAGAAGATGCCCTCGATCGCAAGCACTTCGTCACCGGTATCGACCAGATCACGCAGCGTGGTGATCACCGGCAGGCCCGCACCCACCGTGGCCTCGTAGCGGAAGCGCGCACCACTGGTCGCCGCAGCGGCGCGGATGCGCTGGTAGCGCTGCAGCGGCCCGGCACCGGCCTGTTTGTTCGGGGTGACCACATGGATGCCGGCCGCCAACCAATCCTCATAGCGCTCGGCCACCTCGGCGCTGCCACTGCAATCGATCACCACCGCATGCGGCAGGTGCGCGGCCAGCAGGTGTTCGGTGAAACGATCCAGGTCGCTGGACTCCCCCGCTTCCTGCAGTGCCTCCCGCCAATCGACGTGCAGGCCGTCCACTTCCAGCCGCATGCGCGAGCGCGAGGCCAGCGCACGCAGGCGCAGGTCGACATTGGCCTTGTCCAGCAGCTGCGGGCGCGCCGCCAGCAGCTGGTCCAGCAGTGCCGCGCCGACATTGCCCGGCCCGATCACACCCACCGCGAAGGTCTGCGGCGACAGCCAGAAGCCGGCATGTGCGGCACGCAATGCGCGGGTGGCATCGGCACTGTCCACCGCCACCGAAATATTGCGCTCCGACGACCCCTGCGCAATCGCCAGGATGTTCACCTGGGCACGACCCAGCGCCTCGAACAGGCGCGCCGCCACACCGGGCTGGCCGGCCATGCCATCGCCGACCGCGGCCAGTACGCTGACGCCCTCGCTGACCTGCACGCGCTGCACCTGGCCCACCGACAGCTCGTGCGCGAACGCATGCAACAGTGCCTCGCGACCGCGCGCGGCCTCGGCCACCCGCACCACGCAGCAGATCGAATGCTCCGACGAACCCTGCGAGATCATCACCACCGACACCTGTGCCTGGCGCAGGGCCGCGAACACGCGCTCGGCCGTACCGGGCACACCGATCAGGCCAGTGCCTTCCAGGTTCAGCAGCGCCAGCCCGGGGCTCAGGGTCAGGCCCTTCACCGGCCCGCGCGGCGAGCGCTCGGCCGAGATGCGCGTACCGGGATGCGCCGGCTGGAAGGTATTGCGGATGAAGATCGGCAAACCCAGGCGGATCGCCGGCGACATCGTCTGCGGATGCACCACCTTGGCGCCGAAGTAGGCCAGCTCGCAGGCTTCGTCGTAACTCAGCGATTCCAGCTGCACCGCCTCGGGCACCAGCCGCGGGTCGGCCGACAGCACGCCGTCGACATCGGTCCAGATGTGCAGCTCATCGGCGTTGAACAGCGCGGCGAAGATCGCACCGGAATAGTCGCTGCCGTTTCGGCCGAGGGTGGTGATGCGGTCGTGGCGGTCACGGGCAACGAAGCCAGTGGCGACCAGGCGCGACTGCGGATGCTGCAGGCGCCATTTGGCCAGGCGGTCAGCGCTGGCTTCCCAGTCGACATCCACGCCGAGTTCGCCGTGCCCGACCACCAGCACGTCGCGCGCGTCGAGTACCGCGCAGTCTTCGCCCAGCGCGCGCAGATGCGTGCCTAGCAACTGTGCGGAAAACACTTCGCCCAGGCCCTGCACACGATCGAGCACCTCGCGGGGCAGCTCGCCGATCACCGCCAGCGCGGCCAGCACTTCGGCGAGCTGATCGAAGCGTGCATCGATCCAGTCCACGGTATCACCCACCTGCTCGCCGAGCAGCGCCACGGCTGCGCCACGATGGCGTGCGCGCAGCACGTGCCAGGCCTCTCGCCAGCCTTCATCGCCGTTGGCCGCCAACTGCGCCAGCTCGATCAAGGCGTCGGTGACGCCCTTCATCGCCGAGACGACAGTGACCTGCAGCGATTCCGGGCGGGCCAGCAGCAGGCTGGCGACATGGCGGTAGCGTTCGGCGTCGGCCACCGACGTGCCGCCGAACTTGTGCACGACGATGGACGGCGCGGCCAGATCGGCCGGGGCAACGGGTTGGGCGGGGGCGTGGGAAGACATGCAGACCTCGGCAGGAGGCCCCGTCGCATGCAGGTGTCGAGTCTCCCCGCCACCTGGATGGTGCGGGGCCGTGGTTTTCGGGAGTTACACGAAGACGACGGGCCGCACCAGGCGAGTGGTGACGGTGGTGGTAATGGTGGTGGTGGCGACCGGCGCAGTCGAACGGCCCGCAGTGGCGGGGGCGATCAGGCTGGCGTGGGCGGCATCAAGGACCATGGCGTACAGAAAACACTGCGCGCCGGGCGGCTGTCAAGTGCTGCGATGCAAAAATTCGCTGCGGCGATCATCGGCCAACGTGCCGACATTTGGTTGCATCTGAGACCAATCGGGCATCAGCGCGCTTGATGTCCGCATTCATCCGGCATGTTCGGCGATTGCCCGCGGTGTGCGATGGGCATGGGCGCACAGCATCACGCCGGCCACCAGGAACACGATTGCCAGCGCCTCCAGCAGCGTCGGCCAACGCTGCTGCCAGGCGAAGGCGTACAACAACGCGAACAGGGTCTCGAACACGATCATCTGGCCGGTCAGGGTAAGCGGCAACAAACGGCTGGCGCGGTTCCAGAATGCATTGCCGAGGATCGAGGCCACTACTGCCACACCGGCACTGATCGCCCAGAACCCACCCCACTGCGCCACCGTATGGCTGCCGGTGTGCCCGATGAAGGCCATCGGCACCAGCAGCAGCGCCAGACCACCCGTGGTGACGCCAGTCAGCAGTGACCAGTCGTGGCTGGACAGATCCGGCCGGCGCGCCAGCCAGCGGCTGTTGCCGATCGAGTACAGCGCCCACGAGAACAGCGCACCGAACGCGCACAACAGGCCGATCAGGCGCTGCCTCCACGGTGTTGCCAGATGCTCGGACATCAGTGCTTCCCAGCCAACCAGGGCAACGCCGAGCACGCACAGGCCAAGTGCCGGCAGCAGCTGCTTCAAAGGCACTGCACCCTGTTCGCGCACGCCGACCAGGGTGACCACCACCGGAATCAGGCCGACAATCAGGGAAGCCGCCGCGCCACCTGCCCACTGCACCGCCGTGGCCAGCAACAGGAAATACACGAGGTTGCCGGCCAGGCTCAGCCACAGCAGGCCGATCCATTCGGTGCGGCCCAGCCGCGGCGCCAGCCGCTTCCAGCGCGGCAGCAACAGGGCTACGGCAATCAGGCCATAGACCAGGTAGCGACCGGCGGACAATTGCAGGGCGTTGAACGACTGCAGCACGGCGGGCGCGAGAAATACCACGCCCCACAGTGCGCCGGCGGCAACGCCATTGGCGATGCCCAGGGCCATCGGGTTGTTGCGCATTCGGGTTCTGCGGGGGAGAGAGAACAGGCCGCGCAGTGTAAGCGCTGGCGAGCGGGCGCTCTTGACCCAGGCTACTGCCCTGTACTGTCGCTGATCTGTAGAGCCGAGCCTATGCTCGGCTGCCTTTCTCTACACAGCCGGCGATCGCAGCCGAGCATAGGCTCGGCTCTATAGATCAGATGGCGCCCCGGCGCCACGCTGCGGGGGTCTGGCCGCACTCGCGACGCAGCGCGCGGGTCAGTGAACTCTGCTCGGAATAGCCTGCGGCAAGTGCGATATCACTGATCGGCGCGGCGCTGGTGCGCAGCTGATGCTTGGCCCAGCGCAAGCGGCACGCACTGAGCCAGGCCTGCGGGCTGAGCCCGAACTCGCGAAGGAACAACGCGTGCAACCGGCTCTCACTGACACCTACGAACGCAGCCATGCGCGCCACCGGCCACGCCTGGCCGGGCTCGGCCTGTACCGCCGCACACAGTCCCTGCATGCGTGCGCCGCTGCCAGCCGGGGCAAATACCTGCAGCAACCGCGGCAACAACGCGGGCATCGGCTGCCCGGCCTGCACATCAGCCAGGCACCGGCGCAGCGCCAGCGGAAGGTAGAGCCAGCGCTGCCGGCACAGATGTTCCTGCGTGCCGTCATCAAGCACGCCCGGCGGGCAGTCGACAATCACGAAACCATTCGGGCCATCGGCCATCTGGTCGTGCGCCTCGCCAGCGGCAACGAAGGCCCCCTGCAGCAGATCCAGGCGACCACCCCGTCCTTCCATCTCGAACTGCAGTTCGCCCTGCAGCGGCAGCACCCACTGCGCGTAGTCATGGCGGTCCAGGCCAGTGGCCTGGCCGTAATGCCGCAGATGGAAGATGGCGCCCATCAGCGCAGTGTGCGCGTGTAACACCCCCCGTGCAAACCACTGCTATAGTCGATCCGTCATCCAACGCAGGGAATGCAGGCCATGACCCATCAGCACGTCGCCCTGGCGATTGCCGCCAGTCTTGGACTGGCAGTGGCCGCAGCGGCCTCCGCACAGGAACGCACACCACCGGCCCCGCACTGCATGGATGCTGTTGGCGTGCAGGAGGTGGAACAGGCGTCGCCGCGCTCGATCGCCCTGCGCGCCGCTTCCGGCCAGGCCTATCGCATCGATTTCAAAGAGGATTGCCCCGGCGTCCGCGTGGCCACCACGCTGAAGCTGGAAGCACCCGCCGGCTGGGCCTGTGGCCGTCCCAGCGAGCGCGTCGTGGTGGACGGCCGCAGCTGCGCCGTCAGCGCGGTCACTCCGGTGCAGAACCGGGACTACGCCGGCGTGGCCCGCGACAGCGACCGCCTGCACACCGCCACCCTGCCCGCGCTGACCATCCGCGAACGCAAGGAGGTGCGTCGCAGCTTCGGCGGCTCGCCGTCGTACTGCTTCGCCACCCGCAATGTGCGTGGGTGGTCATCCGATCCGCAGGGCATGCTGGTGGAGACCAATCCACGCCGCAATGGCGGTCACCGCTACTATCGCGTCGAGCTGGGCAGCCACTGCCGCCAGCTCGACCGTGCACCACGGCTGAGCTTCCACTCCGGCCTGCAGAACGGCCTGATCTGCGGCAATCCCGGCGATCGGATCATGACCGCCGAATTCGAAGCAGACGACCTGCGCAATGACAGCATTGCCCCGCTGCCGCAGTACACCCGCAGCAGCTGCAGGATCCAGGCGGTCTACCCAGCCTCCACCCAGGCGTCGAACTAAGCGTCAACGCCCAGGAAGGTGAACGGTGCGCTGGGCACGAAGCTGCCCAGGGCATCGCCGGAGAAGGTGTTGCGCTGGTCCGGGCCCAGGTCCAGCTTGAGCACCTTGCCGCCGAAATCGACCTTGTTCAGATCGACCCAGAAGGTGTTCGGGGTCAACGCCGATTCGAAGAAATAGAGCCGCCGCTTGTGGTCGGCCACGGTGCGCCAGCGCGTGGATGAGATGTTCGGTTCACCCGGCGTAGTGATGCCATACGGCACCGAGGTGTTACGGATCACGCTGAACACACTGGCGAGGGCCACCACCGGGTCTTCCGCCTTTGGAATGGCGTTGATGTAGAACGAGGCGCGGGCGAAACGGTCCGCGGAGCGGTTGGTGCCGGGCAGCATCACCGTGCCGCCGATCTGTTGCCAGTAACTGTTGAGGGCCAGCTGCTGCTCGAAGATCGGCGAGTTGGTCATCACCTGGTAGCGCCGGTCGTGGTGGATCACCTGGCGACCGCCGATGTATTCGACGATGGCGCTGTCGCCGCTGGCATCGGACAGCGACAGGTGCAGTGTCGCCTGGCGATCCTCACCGGGTACCTTGTCGGTGACGATCGAATACGGCTCGCGCTTCAGCGCGGCCACCGCCTCCTCCACCGTGGCGAAGTTGTCCAGCACGTACTGCGCCCACAGCGAAATCGCCAGGCCCGGTTTGCTGCCTCGCTGCTGCGGATACTCCGATTCAACCAGCCACAGCAGGTTGGCCACCAGGCCCTTTTCGTTCATGCCATCGGTGGTCGATACGTCGTAACCGGTCGCCACCACCGACCCGTAGCGCGCGGTCCACGCCAACGACTTCGGGCCGGCCTGGCCGGTGCGTGAGATGCCGCGCGGAAGTACGTAGAGGTTGGTCGCCACATCGACCTTCCAGTCCATCGAGCGCGCGGTGATCACATCACCGTTGTCGCCCAGGTACACCGCGCGCGTGCAGGCTGCTGCCGGTGCCGCGGCTGCAGCCAGCGCGACCACCAGCATCCCCCTTCCCATCCATTTCATCCGTGCCATGCCGTTGCACTCCGTTCCCCGTGATCCAATGATAGGACCCCACACGGGGTGACACAGGGGTGAAGCCTCAGCGGACGAAGCGGTCGTGCAGCCAGAATCCGGCAAGCATCGCCGGCACGAACCACAGCGCTTCGCGTGAAGCCACTGCCAGTCCGGCAATGGCCGGACCCGGGCAGTAGCCCACCCAACCCCAGCCGATGCCAAACAGCGCCGCGCCGAGCAGCAGGCGCGCATCGAGGCCGCGCGCCTCAGGCAGCATGAAGCGCACTGCATGCAACGGTTGCACGCGCCGCATCACCCAGCGCTGGCCGACCGCGCTCACCAGCAGCGCCGAACCCAGCACCCACAGCAGGGTGGGATCGAAGTCGCCCGTGATGTCGAGGAAGCCGAGCACACGGCGTGCGTCGGTCATCCCCGAAAGCGCCAGCCCCGCACCGAACAGTGCACCCGCCACTGCGGCGGCCGTTACCGCGCGACTCACGCCAGGCCTCCAACGTGGCGGATCAGGAACGTGGTCAGCATCGCGACCGCCATGAACACCAGTACGGCCGCCAGTGATCGCTTCGAACCACGTGCCACGCCACAGACACCGTGACCGCTGGTACAGCCATTGCCCAGGCGAGTACCGAAACCGACCAGCAGGCCGGCACCGATCAATTGCCAGGCCGGCAAGGCGTCACGCAGCGTCCCGCGCGTCGGTTGGCCCGGCGCGGCCTGCCACCAGAGCACCAGCCCGGCCGCAGCCAGTAGTCCGAGCAGGAAGGCACCGCGCCAGGCACGCTCGCCCCGCACTGCGCGCAGGCTGCCCGCCGCGATCCCGCTGATACCGGCCACGCGACCCGTGCTTGCGAGCAACAGGACCGCCGACGCGCCAATCAGTGCGCCACCGGCAACTGCACTCCATGGCACGCTCACGGTCCACCCCGCTGCGATGCATCCATTGGCTTGCCTATTGAATTAGCTTTATCTAAATTAGACTTTTCTAAATGCAAAGGTCAACCATGACCGGCACCGACCTCGACAGCACCGCGATGGCCGAACACGCCGCGCAGGCCGCTGCGCTGCTCAAGAGCCTGGCGCACCCGGCCCGGCTGCGCGTGCTGTGCCGCCTGGTCGAAGGTGAGGCCCCGGTGCCGGAACTGCAGGCACTGACCGGCCTGAGCGCATCGGCGTTGTCACAGCACCTGGCGGTGCTGCGCGAACGGCAAGTCGTGGCGACCCGACGCGAGGCGCAGGCAATCCACTACCGGCTCGTTGAAGGGCCCGCGCTGGGCGTGCTGCAGGCACTGCATGCAGCCTACTGTGGTGGTGCTTCGCGCTGAATCCAGCGCATGCCCTCAGCCTGCGTGCAGCGCCGGCTGCACCACCTGGTCAAGCAGGTCCACCGGCGTGGGTGCCGAGCTGTCACCCTGCAGGGCCCGGGTGAACCCGGACCAGTCACTGGACGAAAGCCGGCGCAGCATCGCCGCATCCACCGGCAACGAACGCATCGACCAGTAAGGGAACTGGCGCTGGCCAAGGCGGCCACGTGCCAGCTCGATGATGTCGATGTGGCTGCCCGCCTGCAGGATGCGCTCGTACACCGAATCGATGCCATCCGGCGGACCCTCGATGTACTGCAGGAAGCGCTCGCCGTCATGCAGCAGCACCCCGGTCACCCCGGCCAGCTTGTTGAAACGTGCCGCATCCTCGACCAGCACGTGCAGGCGCTCGTCGGAAAGATCCGGCAATGCCCGGCTGACGTAGGCGATGGCACGCAATGGCATGGCGCTTCCCTGACTGGATGTAGGGCCACGGTAGCAGTTGCGGACGAGTCCGTCTCAGTCCCGTGAAACGCTTGCTGAAGAATTCAGCTTGCAGCCAGAGCCGCGCCGTCGCTGCGCCGCGGCAGCACCGCTTCGAATATCACCTGCCCCGCCTCGTTGCGGGCCGCGATGCGTCCACCATGCGCGCGCACGAACTGATCCACGATGTACAGGCCCAGGCCCAGCCCCTTGCTCTGGTGGAAACTGGCCTTGAACGGCTCGAACAGGCGCGGCAGCAGCGCAT
The DNA here is from genome assembly GCF_013464485.1 of Stenotrophomonas maltophilia. GTDB lineage: Bacteria > Pseudomonadota > Gammaproteobacteria > Xanthomonadales > Xanthomonadaceae > Stenotrophomonas > Stenotrophomonas maltophilia_AW. The sequence goes on along the minus strand of NZ_RAUX01000001.1, from coordinate 239,860 downwards.
CATCGATCTGCCCTGCATTGCTGACCCGCAGCATCACGCTGCGTGGATCGCGACCATCCACCTCCACCCTGGCCTCGCTGCCGTGGGTCAACGCGTTGCCGAGCAGATTGGCTGCAACCTGGCCAAGGCGATCCAGATCGCCCTGCAGCCGGGTGTCACCGTCCATGTGCAGGCTGATCCGGTCCGCGCCGTGCGCACTGCCCGCTTCGGCTACCACCGCGCGGGTCACGTCGGCCAGATCGCAGGCACTTGCCTGCAGGCGCAGGCCGCCGCTGCGGATCCGCGAGAAGTCCAGCAACTGTTCCACCATCCGCGCCATGCGCAGCGTACTGGCCTCCAGGTACTGCAGGGTCTGCTGCGCGCCGGCGTTGCCCTCCGGCAGCTCCAGTGCCAGCTTGTCGGCGCACAGCAGGATTGCCGACAGCGGCGTGCGCAGATCGTGGGTCAGTACCGCTGCCATGGTTTCGTTGAGCTTGAGCGCGCGTTCCAGCGCCTCGTTGCGCGCCTTCAGCAGCTGCCGCTGCTGGTACAGCTCGATGAAGACGTTGACCTTGCTCAGGATCACCTGCGGCGCCACCGGCTTGTGCAGGAAATCCACCGCGCCGGTTTCATAGCCCTTGAACACGCGCAGCGGGTCGTCCGGTGACGCGGTCAGGAAGATGATCGGCACATCGCGGCTGCGATGCGAACCGCGCATCAACTCGGCCAGGGTGAAGCCATCGATCTCCGGCATGTGCACATCGAGCAGGGCCAGCGCCACTTCATGCTCAAGCAGCAGCTCCAGCGCCTGCGCGCCCGATCCGGCCAGCAGCAGGTTCACCCCTTCGCGCTGCAGCAGGGCCTGCATGGCTACCAGGTTCTGCGGCACGTCATCGACGATCAGCAGGTTGACCGGGGTCTGCGACTGCGCAGGGTCCGGTGGCAGCAGGTTCATGCAAACAACTCCTTCAGGCGGCGGCACATCAGTTCAAGAGGCAGCACGGCGTCGGCGCCGGCGTGCTGCAGGGCGGACGCCGGCATCATCGATGCCTCGGCCTCCTCGGGACATTGCAGCCAGGCATGTCCACCGGCGGCGCGCACCGCGGCAACGCCTTCGCTGCCATCGCTGCTGGCGCCGGTCAGCAGCAGTGCCAGCACCTGCGGGCCGAACACTGCGGCCGCAGATTCAAACAGCGGGTCAATGGCCGGGCGCGAAAACAGCACCGGCGCATCCACCGACAACGCCAGCGCACCGGCGTCTTCCACCAGCAGGTGGTAATCCGGCGGCGCGAACGTCACCGTACCGGGCCGCAGCGGTTGCTTGTCCTCGGCCTCACGCACCGGCAGCGCGCAGTACGGCGCCAGCACTTCGGCAATGCGGCTGGTGCGGTCACGCGGCAGGTGCAGCACGGCCAGCACCGGCGCCGGCAGCCCCGCCGGCAACGCACCCAGCACGGCCTGCAGCGCGGCAACGCCACCGGCAGACGCGCCGACCACCAGCAGCGCAGGACGCGCGGTCACGGCCATCAGGCCACCTTCCGGTACAGGCGGTGCTCACGCGAACAGACCTCGAAGGCATCATGGTGACGCCCGAACTGCAGCGACTCCTTGCTGCCCAGGCCAAGGAAGCCACGATGCACCAGCGCTTCACGGAACAGGCCTACAGCCCGGTCCTGCAGGTCGCGGTTGAAATAGATCAGCACGTTGCGGCACGACACCAGGTGCACCTCGGAGAACACCGTGTCGGTGGCCAGGCTGTGATCGGCGAACACCACGTTGCGGCGCAACTGGCGGTCGAACACCGCGCCATCGTAGGCAGTGGCGTAGTAGTCGGACAGCGACGCGGTGCCGCCGGCCGCCAGATAGTTGCGGCTGAACTGGGCCATCCGGTCAATGCCGTAGGCACCGGCCTCGGCCGTTGCCAATGCCGCCGGGTTGATGTCGGTGGCATACACGATGCTGCGCTCCAGAAGGCCCTCCTCGTGCAGCAGGATCGCCAGCGACCACACTTCCTCGCCGGTGCTGCAGCCGGCCACCCACAGCTTCACCGAAGGATAGGTGCGCAGCACCGGCACCACCTGCTCGCGCAGCTCGCGGAAGTACGCCGGATCACGGAACATCTCCGAGACCTGCACGGTGAAGAACTGCATGGCCTGGGCAAACAGGTCCGGCTCGTGCAGCAGGCGGTACTGCAGGTCGACCAGCCGCTCGCAGTCATAGCGCTGCATCGCCTGGCGCATGCGCCTGCGCAGCGACGACACCGCATAGCTGCGGAAGTCGTAGTGGTAGCGCTGGTACAGCGCCTCCAGCAGGACCTTCAGTTCCAGGTCGAACAGCGCCTGCTCGTTCATTGCCGCGAGCACCAGACCCGGCACAGCGACACAAGCTTGTCCACGTCGATGGGCTTGGCGATGTAATCATTCGCGCCGGCCTGCAGGCAGCGCTCGCGGTCGTCCGGCATGGCCTTGGCGGTCAGGGCGATGATCGGCAGGTCCTGCAGGTGCCGCTGCGCGCGGATCTCGCGCATCGCGGCCAGGCCGTCCTTCTCCGGCATCATGATGTCCATCAGCACCAGGTCGACCTCGCGCTCGGCCAGGCGGTCCACCGCTTCCTGCCCGTTGCGCGCGATCTCCAGGGTCACGCCCAGCGGTTCGAGCACGCTGGACAACGCGAAGATGTTGCGCACATCGTCCTCGGCCAGCAGCACCGTGCGGCCATCAAGCACGGAGTCGCGCCGGCGCGCCTCGCGCAGCAGGCGTTGCTGGTCACTGGGCAGGCTGGCCTCGACGCTGTGCAGGAACAGGGTTACTTCGTCCAGCAGGCGTTCGGGCGAGCGAGCGCCCTTGATGATGATGCTCTTCGAGTAGCGGCGCAGGCGCTGCTCCTCCTCGCGGCCCAGCGCGCGGCCGGTGTAGACGATCACCGGCGGGAAGCCGACATCATCGTTGCCGGCCATGTGCTCGAGCAGGTCGTAGCCGCTGCCGTCGGGCAGCGACAGGTCCATCACCATGCAGTCAAAGGTGACCGTGCTGAGCTGCTCCAGCGCACCGGCCAGCGTACCGACCGCTACGATCTGCAGCTGGTCGCGGCCCAGCAGCAGCTCCAGGTTGTGGCGCAGCTCGTTGTCGTCCTCGACAATCAGCAGGCGCCGCACGTCGCGCTGGCTGGTCTGTTCCAGCTGTTCGATCGCGGTCACCAGGCGTTCGCGCGTGGTCGGCTTGATCGCGAAACCAATCGCACCCAGCTCGCGCGCCACCTGGCTGCGGTCCATCGCTGACACCACGTGCACCGGAATGTGCCGGGTATCGGGGTTGCGCTTCAGCCGCTCCAGCACGCTCAGGCCGGACACGTCGGGCAATCCGATATCAAGCAGGATGCCATTCGGCCGCAGTTCGCTGGCCAGGGCCAGCGCTTCTTCCGCTGTCCCGGCCACCACGCAATCGAAGTCCAGCTCGTGGGCCAGCGCCACCAGGGCTTCGGCAAAGGTAGCGTCGTCCTCGACGGCCAGGATCAAGCGCCCTGCGCGCTGGCGGCGGCCCCGGTCGTCGGCCACGCTGGAAGCCACCACCACCGGTGCCGGCGGCAGCGCGGCAGCCATCGGCGGCGTGGTCGTGGTTGTCGGTACCACCGTGGCCGAAGCATCCGTGCCGGCGGATTCGACCGAAGCGGCCGGCGCGCCCTGCAACGGCAGTTCCAGGATGAAGCAGCTGCCGCGGCCCGGTTCACTGTCGACCTGGATGCTGCCGCCCATGCGCTCGGCAAGGTCGCGCGAGATCGACAGGCCCAGCCCGGTTCCACCGTAGCGGCGGCGGGTGCTGCCATCGGCCTGGCGGAACGCTTCGAAGATGACCTGCAGCTGCTCCCGCGCGATGCCGATGCCGCTGTCGCTGACCTCGAAGCGGATGCGACCGTTGCCACCGGCTCGAACGTGCAGGCTGACCCTGCCGTGCTCGGTGAACTTCAGAGCATTGGCCAGCAGATTCTTCAGGATCTGCTGCAGGCGCTGGCTGTCGGCCATCAGCTGGCTGGGCGCCAGTGCGTCGGCCTCGATCTGCAGGGCCAGGCCCTTCTGCCGCGCCATCGGCTCGAAGGTTTCGCGCAGGCGCTGCAGCACGCTGTCCACCACCACCACTTCGTCGGCCAGTTCAACATGGCCGGCTTCGATACGCGACAGATCCAGGATGTCGTTGATCAGCGCCAGCAGATCGTTGTTGGACGACAGGATCGCGCGGGCGTACTTCACCTGCTCCTCGGTCAGCGTGCCGTCCTTGTTGTCGGCCAGCAGCTTGGCCAGGATCAGCGAGCTGTTCAGCGGCGTGCGCAGCTCGTGCGACATGTTGGCCAGGAATTCGGACTTGTAGCGCGACGTAGCCGCCAGCTCGTTGCTGTTGCGCACCAGCTGCGACTGCGCGACCAGCAGCGCCTGCTTCTGCGCTTCCAGCTCGTGGGTGCGCTCTTCCAGCTGCACGTTGCTCTGCTCCAGCTCGGCCTGCTGCTCTTCCAGATGGCTCTGCGACTGCAGCAGGCTGCGACTCTGTTCTTCCAGTTCCTCGTTGGCCACGCGCAGCTCTTCCTGCTGTGCCTGCAGTTCCTCGCCCTGGCGCTGCGACTCTTCCAGCAGCACCACCAGCTGCGCGCGCAGCAGCGAGGCGCGCAGGGCCATGCCGATCGTCTCGGCACAGCGCTCCAGCAGCTCGACATCGAGCCGCTCCTGTTCACCGACGCGGGTGCGTCCCAGTTCAACGATGCCCACTACCGCACCATCGCTGCTGATCGGTGCCAGGATGCGCTCGCGCACCGGCAAGCGCCCCAGGCTGGTCTGCAGCTCAAGCACTGCATCATCCCCACCGTGCAGGTGGCGGATGCGTTCGTCCCGTGCCACCTGCCCGGCCACGCCCTCCTGCAATGCCAGCGACGCCGGCATGCCGGACGGCAATGCCAGGCCACCGGTCAGTTGCAGTCGTCCCCCTTCCAGGCGGTAGACGGCGGCGACATCGGCCTGCAGCTTGGCCCCCAGGCTGGTCGCGGCCGCCTCGGCGATCTGCTCCGGCCCCAGGTCACCGCGCAGGCTCATCGCCACCGCGTTCTCGGCTTCCTGCAGCCACAGCGCCCGCATCGCCTCACGACGCGCCTGGATGGCGCGGGAAACGATCAGCGCGATCATCAGGAACGCACACCCGCCAATGCTTCGGTTGACGAACGAGAACGCCGAGTTGGAGCTGGCCGGGGCGACGTTGTAGCCAATGATCAACAGGACGCAGGCAACGACGGCCACGATGAACGGCGCGCGCGCACTGCGCTGGAACAGCGTGACGCCAACAGCGAGGAAGTACGCCAGCCAGACCGCATAGCCCAGCGGCACCACCATTTCCAACGCGATGGTCGCTGCCAGCAGTACGGCGGAGGTCATCCAGATCCAGCGGTCACGCGTGGTCGTACCAGGACGCATGCAGGTCGGTTCCAGAGGCAAAGGGTGGGTGATGGTACTCCGTGTCGCATTCAGCCGCACAGGACCATTGGCACGTGCCGACACCTGCACGCAGCCTTCACACTTCAATGCCTAGCTTCACGTCCCTCACAGGGGTAAGACTTATTTTCACGTGGACGCAGCCGCCTCTACGACGTCCGTGCTGACGGACCCTTCCCGACAACTGCGACTGCTGATCGACAGCGTGCGCGACCATGCGCTGTACCTGCTTGATCCCGAAGGCATCGTCTGCAGCTGGAACCCGGGCGCCGAGCGCATCAAGGGCTATTCAGCCAATGAAGTGGTGGGAACGCACTTCGGACGCTTCTATCTGGCCACCGACCGCGAGGCCGGCGAGCCGCAACGCCTGCTTCGCGTCGCGGCGCAGCAGGGCCATGTCGCCAGCGAAGGCTGGCGCGTGCGCCGCGATGGCTCGTCGTTCCGCGCCAGCGTGGTCATCGAGCCGGTCATCGACAGCGGTGAGCTGCTCGGCTTCGTCAAGATCACCCGTGACATCACCGAGCAATGGCAGGCGCAGCGTCTGCTGCGCGATGCCCAGCGTGCGCTGCGCAACACCCAGCAGTTCGAGACGGTCGGCAGGCTCAGCCGTGGCCTGTCGCACGAGTTCAACAACCTGCTGACCACCATCGGCAATGCGCTGGACCTGTTGTCGCTGCGCGTGAACGGTGACGATGCCCGCGCCGCCGAGTTGCTGGACGCTGCGCAGGCGGCCACGGACCGTGGCGCCCTGTTGACCCGCCAGCTGTTGGCGTTCAGCACCGGCCAGACCCTGATCCGTGAACCACAGGACCTCAATGCGCTGGTCCGGCAATGGCTGCCGGACCTGCAGCGGGCCTGCCCATCCAGCGTGGTGCTGGATGCCTGTCTGACACCGGGCCTGCCGCAGGTGAGCACCGATACGATGCAACTGCAGGCAGCCCTGTCCAACCTGGTGGCCAATGCAGTGGAAGCCACCATCGATGGCGGCCGCATCCTGATAGGCACTGCACTGGAACATCGCCTCGATCCGGACGCGGACACCCCTCTGCAACGTGGTTATGTCMCCCTGAGCGTCTGCGACGAGGGCCACGGCATGGCGGCCGACATCGCCGAGCGGGCCAGCGAGCCCTTTTTCACCACCAAGGACATCGGCAAGGGCAGCGGCCTGGGCCTGAGCCAGGTGTTCGGATTCACCACCCAGAGCGGCGGCTTCGTCGATGTGTCCACCACGCCCGGTGTCGGCACCACGGTCAGCCTGCTGCTACCTGCAATAGAGGAAGCAACCCATGACCGATGACCCGATCCGCGTACTGATGGTGGAAGACCAGACTGATCTGCGCGAGATGATCGGCCTGGCCCTGCGCGATTTCGGCATCGAAGTCGCCACCACCGCCGATGGCCACCAGGCCGCGGAACTGCTCAAGGGTGAGGCCCGCTTCGACGTGGTGTTCAGCGATGTCAGCATGCCCAACGGCATGTCCGGTATCGAGCTGAGCGAGCACGTGGCACGCGAACAGCCACAGGCACGGATGATCCTGTCATCCGGCTATGCGCGTTCGCAGCTGCCGCCCCTGCCCGATCAGGTCGAGTTCCTGCCCAAGCCCTACCGCCTGCGCCAGCTGGTACAGCTGCTCAGGCAGGAGTGACCCGTCGCCGGGCGTAGCCCGGCATTTCATGCCTGAAGAGCCGGGCCTACGCTCGGCTGCCTGCGTCAATAGCGCCCCACCAGGTTCAGGTACCACCCGCGATGGGTGTAATCGAACCGGGTCAGGTCGTCACTGAAGTCGGTGAAGTTGTAGCCGACGCCCACGCGGAAGTTGCGGCCGATATCGCGATCGACACCGGCCAGCCAACCCTGCCTGCGGCCACCGTCACGGACGTCCAGCAGGCGATACTCCAGCAGACCGTGCCACTGGTAGTACAGGTCATAGCGCAGCTGGCCCGAAGCAAAGCTGGTGGCCGAATCGAACCACGGCCCCGTGCCACGTCCGTAGCGCACTTCGCCTTCGCGACGCGCCGCCTTGGCCGCCACTTCCCAGCGCTGGTCGATGCGGTAGACACCTTCCAGCGACAGCACCTGGGTGCGCTGGTCGTAGTCCACGCCATTGACCTGGCCCATCGTCGACAGGTCGTACAGGTAGCTGTAACGACCGAACAGCGCCCAGCGGTCGTTATCCCACGGTCGGTAGGCGAAGCCCAGGTTGCCCTCGATGAAGCGCGCACCGGCCACCGGGTTGATTGCATCGTCGGTATCGGCGTAGTTGAAACGTGCCGCGATGCGCCAGCTGTCATTGAGGCGATGGCTGAGGCGGTTGGTGCTGACCCATTGCGTGCGCCGCTCGGCGCCCGTATCGCGACGCCATTCCAGCTTGCTCTGCCACTCGGTGCCCGGCGAGGTGCGACCACCGGACAGGCTGACCGCCTTGCGATCGACCTGGCCACTGCTGGCGTCCAGCTTGCCGTTGCTCAGGGTGAAGCCCGCGTTCCAGCCCACCGCCGGATAGAAGTCCATGCCGAACGTGTGCGCCAGGCCAGACTCCTGCCCGGATTTCAGGAACTGGCTTTCGTTGAACACGTTGACCTGGTCAGACAGGCGCCAGCGCTGGCCCAGGGTCCAGCCATCCTGCGCATTCGGATTGAACAGTGGGTCGTACTCGCTACGGTCGGTGGACTGGGTGAACGCACCATAGAAGCTGTGCTGCGGGGTCAGCCGGTACTCGGCGTTGACCTGCGCGGCAGTGCCACGGTCGCCGTCCGAGACTTCCGCACCGAGGGTGGACAGGTTGGCGAAGGTCCAGGTACCACCGGCCACCACCGCGTCGTTGTCGGCGTAGCGGCCATGGTCGTCGTCGACGGTCAGCTGGCCGCCGCCGTACACATCCAGCGACGTGCCGATGCGATGCGTGTAGCGCGCCGCAGCCAGCACGCCAGCCACGTTGCCGCCAAGGCCACGGTCTTCCTGCACACGGCGCAGTTCGGCCGACAGGCGGTCGTTCTCGCCGATCCGCCATTCGGCCGTCGCTTGGGCCTGGATCAACGATTCGTTGCCGCGCCGCGCCTCGCTGTAGCGCGCATACAGGCTGAAGTCGTCGGTCACGTAGCCCAGCAACTCGGCGCCCTGCTCGCGCACGCGCTGGCCGGTGTCGAAGCGGCCCACCGAGTAGCCGCCGTCCACCTGGCGCCACCAGGCGCCCGCGCTCCAGTCGCGCTGGGTCCAGCCCAGTTCGCGCAGGTTGACGCGTGCTTCGACGGCGGTCGCTTCACCTTCGCGCGGCCCCTCCGGGTTGAGGCGGCTGAAGCTGAGGCCGCCGTTGTCGGAGAAGAACACCGGCGCATTGGTCGCTTCGCTGCGGCTGTGCTCGACCTTCAGATAGGTGCCCCGGCCGGCCTGCAGGGTCAGGTCCGCGCCCTTCAGCGAATAGTCCTGGCCGGCGCGCTGCTCGTCCACGTAGGTGGCACCGACGGCCACGTGATCACCAATCCAGTGCTTGCCGCGCACGCCCGCAGTGATGCCATCGCTGTCGAAGCCGGTCGGCACCCATTCGTAATCCACGATCAGGCGCTGCTCGTAACCGTCCAGTGGCACGTCACGGCTGATCCGGCGCAGGTTCTCGCGGCTCACCTGAGCCAGCGGGCGGGTCAGCAGGATACGGCCCTGCAGGGCGTCGATCTCGTAATCGGCGCCGCGCACCATCGGCACGCGCTGCTCCACGCGACCGGTGGTGCGGTCACGGATTTCCAGCACCACCTGGTCCGAGCCACTGAGGATGCTGGCATGGCGCAGGTAGTACAGGCTGCCGCCGGTGCCGATGAACTCGCTGTGGCCCGGCGCCGTTTCGGCCTGTGAACCGAACAGGCGCAGCTCGCTGCGCGCATCACCCCAGGCATTGGCGCCACGCGAACGCCACGACAGCGCCGCACCGTACAGCGAGCGCACGTACTGCGCGTACTCGGTGCCGGTCAGGCCGGTGTTGTAGTTGCCCCACAACGCCTGGTTCTTGTCCCAGTCCATGCGCAGGTAGAAGCGGCCCATGCTGTCCACGTCGCGCTGGGTCAGCGAGTCGTCGCCGTAGGTCGGGTAGTACAGGTCCGGATCCAGGCTGCGGAACAGGTCGCGCGGGTCGGCCGTGGTGAAGCCGGTGAACAGCTCGTCCAGCGGACGGTTCTGGGTATCGGCCTGTGCGGTCAGCAGATAGCGGCCGCGGGTCTTGGCCTTCAGGTAGAAGGCCAGGCGGCCGTCACTGAGCACGTCATCATTGCGCTCGCCCCGGGCCAGGTCCTGCCCTGCCCCGCTTGCCTTGTTCTGGTACACGGTGATGTCGGCCAGGCCGACGCCGAACAGGTACTGGCCACTGACATCGACCTCCAGCGTGCGCGCGATCGCCGGCGCATCCGGTCGCTCCACGCGCATGTCGAAGGCGTGGTGGCCGATCGGCATCAGGTACTCGGCGGCGAACTTGCGGTCCTGGTCCAGCGGATAACTGTCGCCATTGATCTTCAGCGATGCCCCCAGCGGCAGGTCGCGGCCACGCAGGCGCACCCGCGAGCCGTACACCGGGATGTTCTGCTGGCGCAGGCCGTTGCCATCGAATACCTGCTGCAGCAGTGAAAGCGACGCGGCCTGGTTGGCGTCCACCGAAGTGCCGCGGCGGTCTTCCAACGCGTCACGCAGCTGCTGGTTGCCGCGTTCGAACTCGGCCGGCGTTACCAGCTGCATCGACTGCGCGGTGGTCTCATCCACATTGCCCTCGGCATCGAAGGCGCGCAGCACATAGACCAGGCGATCGCCGCGACGCAGCGGCGTCGAAGCCGGCAAGGTGCCGTCCCACGTACCCTGCGCAACCGCCGCCACCGGCAGCTCGAACGTCGCCAGTGCTGCCACGCGATCCGTGTCGCTGCCGCGGTAGACACTGACTTCCAGGCGCTGGATGAAGGCGGTGTAGTTGCCGCGCACGTAGAACTCGACCGGCCGCACGATACGGCCTTCGTCGAAGGCGACCATGCCCGGTGCGGAGACCGACAGTTCCGGCTGCCCCATCGCCGGATCTTCCGTGGCCCAGATCGCACCGCCTGCCGGCAGGCGGATCATGAACTCGCCACGCACGGTGGCCTTGCCCGGCTCATCGATCGCCAGGCTGACCCGGCGGTCCGGTTGCAGGGCCTGCGAGCTGGAACGCGCGGAGGTGCCCTCGGTGACGGGTTCGTCGTAGCTGCGCGAGCGCAGGCTGAACAACAGTTCGCCCTGGGCCTTGCACTGGTCGCCATCACAACGGATCGGCGGCGGTTCGGCGGCGGGCGGTGCGGCCTGGACGGCACCGGCCAAGCCCAGCAGCAGGGCCTGGTAGAGCGCAGCGCGCGGCAGGCAGGCCGCACGGCGGGCAGCAGAGTGATGCGCGCTCATCGGCGTGCCTCCTGTTGGCGAGCGGCCGCACGGGTGGCGGCGCTCTCCTCGTTGCGGACGCGCAGGCGCTGCTGCACGGCAGGGCTGAGCTGGCTGCGCAGCACCTCGAACACGGCGTTGGCACGGCGCAGGCCCAACGCCTGGTTGTAGGCATGGCTGCCACGCACGTCGGTGTGACCGACCAGGCTGACCTGGCCACCGCCCAGCTTTTCCAGGCGCGCGGCGATGGCGGCCAACAGCGGCTTGAACTCGTCGCGTACGGTGGCCTTGTCGGTGTCGAACAGCACGTTGCCCAGCAGCGCGCCACCGGCATCCACACCGGCCAGCAGTGAGTGCGGATCACGCACATCGGTGCGCAACTGAACGGTCAGCCCGGCGCGCGCGCTTTCGGCCACCTCGGCCTGCAGCGCATCACGCACCACCGCAGCACGGGCGAAGGCCAGTGCCTGGCTTTCGCCATTGGCGGCAATCACCACGTCGCCGCCCTGGTAGCGGTCGACCACGTCGGCCATCTTCTTCAGCACCGGGCGGTAGCTGGCCTGCAGCTCGCTGCTGCGCGGCGCGAACAGCACCTCGCCCAACGCGATTTCCATGCGCTCGGCGCCCGCCTGCGGCGATGGCGGCAGGCGCACGCCGAAGCTGAAGCGGGTCGGTACGCCCTGTGTAACACGACGCAGCAGCGGATTCTCGGTGGTCAGTCCGGCACCGGCCGGCAGCGTGGCCGGGTCCAGCTTGATGATGAAGTTGCGGCCCAGGCGCGCGTCACCACCGTGCACGTCAGCCAGGTGGTAGCGCCCGAACGGATCGGTCTCCACCAGCAGGCCTTCCACCGTCGCCAGGCGTACGCCAGGGATGCCCTGCTCCTGGATGCCCTCGTTGCCGATCACGTAAGCCACTTCGTAGCCCTCGGCGACACGGGCGATTTCGCGGCGTACGGTCGGCTCGGCCGCGGTCAGACCCTTGCCGGCATCACCGCTGCGTTCCACCCGCGTGGCGCCCTGCGCGTCCATCCGCAGGCGATGGCCCTGCGCGCTTTCCAGCATGAAGTCATCGCTGAAGGACAGTTCGCGCAGGCGCTGGCGCAGCACCACCTGGTGGGCCTCGACCGTGTCGGACGTCGACGCGCGGCCATGCACCACGCCGATCTGCACCCCGTGCAGCAGCGGCGCGCTGGCATCGGCCAGCGGCTGCGGGCCGTCGCCACGGTCCAGCGTGGTCGAGCCGGGCACATAGACCGAAGCAGCGAATCCGCCCTGCACGCGCACGCCGCTCAGCTCGGCACTGTCCTGCCAGCCATCACCGTCGCGATCGTCGAACACGGTGCCGAACACCAGGCTGTCTTCCAGCAACGGATCGGCATCCATCGCCACCTCGGCGGTGGCGATGTTCGACAGCGGACCGCCATCATCAGCCGTGGCCACGGCTTGGTTCACGTGGTTGCCCGCGCGCACGCCGGCGCCCACCCGCAACAGGTAGGTGATGGTGGCGCTGCGACCCACCGCGATGTCCACCGCACCGATGCGCAGCGGCGATTGGCTGCTGGCCAGCGCGAATGCGCCGTCATCGTCGGCCACGCGCATGGAGCCATCCACGTAGCTGAAGCCCGGCGGCGGGGTGTCAACCACCACGCCATCGCGCCAGTGGCTGCCGCCCACGTTCTCGACCACCAGCTGGTAGCGCACCAGGTCGCCCACCTTCACCCGGCGCGGGCTGGCGGTCTTGGTGATGCGCAGGGCGAAGTCGGACACCACCTTGTGGCGGGTCTCGCAGGTGGTGCAGTCCGGCGGCGGCGAGCCATCCGGATACTGCCCGCGCAGGCGGTTCAGCACCTCGGTGCGGGCCTCCTGGTTGACCACGGCCTGATAGACGAATTCGTGGCGGCCGATCGAGGTACCCGCCGGCAGCGTGCAGACGATCTCCGGCCCCTGCTGGACGCATCCAGCCGGCAGGCTTTCGATGCTCAAGCCCGCATCGGGCGTATCCACCAGTTGCAGCGGACCGCGCAGCGCAGCGCGCTCGACGGTGGCCACCAGCGTGTAGCGCAGGCGGTCACCCGGCCGCACCTCGGTGCCGCTGGCAGGCCCGGACTGCTTCTCCAGCACCACGCGCGGTTCGGCCAATGCGTGCTCGGTGCTGCAGTCGCCGCTGCAGGTGGGCGTGTCACCGCCGGTGCCGAGTACGGCATTGCGCACGCTGCCACTGGCCTGGGCATTGACCAGCGCCCGGTAGCCCAGCGTATAGGTGCCCGGCGCCGTACCGGCCGGCAACGTGCAGACCAGCGGATTGCTGGCGTTGCAGGTGAACGGTCCCGGCTGGGTGACCGACTGCAGGTCCAGGCCCGTGCCCAGGGTATCGGTCAGGGTCAGCGTATCGAGGGTCTGCGAATTGGCGACCGTCACTTCCACGCTGTAATCCACCGCATCGCCGACACCGACGGGAGCGACGGTGCTCGACTGCTTGCGATAGGTCACCACCGCCGACAGCACAGGCGTAGTAGTGCCGCAGTTGGTGGTGCAGGTCGTGACGCCGGTGCCACTGCCCACCACCGCATTGCTCACGCTGCCCTTGGCCTGCGCGTTCACCTGCGCGGTGTAATCCACAGTATAGGTACCCGGCACGGTGCCGGCCGGCAGCGTGCACACCAGCGGGTTGGCAGCATTGCAGCTGAAGCCCTGGCTGGAGGTCACCGCACCGAAGTCCAGGCCCGGGCCCATCGTGTCGGTCAGGGTGAACACCGCCGTGGTGCGCGAGTTGCTGACCACCGCGGTGAGCGTGTAGGCGATGCTGTCACCCACCTTCACCGCACCCGCCGCAGCCGAGGTCTTGCGGTAGTCGATCGCGCTGCCGGTGACCGGCGTGCTGGTACCGCAGTTGGCGGTACACGACGGGTTGTCGCCACCGCCGCCGAGCACGGCGTTGGTGACCTGGCCGGTGGCCTGTGCGTTCACCACGGCGGTGTAGGTCAGGCTGTAGCTGCCCGGCACGGTTCCCGCCGGCAGGGTGCACACCAGCGGATTGGCGGCATTGCAGGTGTAGCCGCCGGCGCTGGTGACCGCATCGAAGTCGAGGCCGGTGCCCAGGGTATCGGTCAGGGTCACCACATCGGTGGTGCGCGAGTTGGTCACTACCGTGGTCAGGGTATAGGTCAGGCGATCACCCACCGCGACCGGTCCGGTGCTGTTCACCGACTTGGCGTAGCTCACGCCCGGCGTCGCCACCGGGGTGGTGGTGTCACAGTTCACGCTGCACGACGGGTTGTCGGTGCCGCTGCCGAGCACGGCATTGCGCACGCTGCCGCTGGCCTGCGCGTTGACGATGGCGCCATAGGTCAGGCTGTAGGTACCCGGCACGGTGCCGGCCGGCAGCGTGCAGACCAGCGGATTGGCGGCGTTGCAGGTGAAAACGCCTGCACTGCTGACGCCAGCGAAGTCGAGGCCGCTGCCCAGGGTATCGGTCAGGGTGACAACGGCGCTGGCGCGCGCGCGCGTCACGGTTGCGGTCAGGGTGTAGTCGATGCGGTCACCCACCCGTACCGGCCCACCGGTGGACGCCTGCTTGGCATAGACCACCTGCGCAGAGGCCATCGGCGTGGTGGTATCGCAGGCCCCCACGCAGGATGGATTGTCGGTGCCGCTGGGCACCACCGCGTTGCGCACCTGGCCGCTGGCCTGCGCGTTGACCACGCCGGTGTAGGAGAACGCATAGCTGCCCGGCACGGTACCGGCCGGCAGCGTGCAGACCAGTGGATTGCCCGGCACGCAGTTGAAGCTGCCGGCGCTGGTGATGCTGCCGAAGTCCAGGCCGGTGCCCAGCGTATCGGTCAGCGTGGTGACCGCCGTGGTGCGCGAATCGGCCACCAGCACGGTGACGGTGTAGGCAACGCTGTCACCGATGGCAACCGGGCCGGCGGTGCTGCTGGCCTTGGACACCGAGACACGCGGTACCGCCACCGGCGTGGTGGTGGTGCAGTTGCTGCTGCAGATGGGTGTGTCCGTACCCGTGCCGACCACGGTGTTGACTACCTGGCCACTGGCCTGGGCGTTGACCGTGGCCGAGTAGCTCAGGCTGTAGGTGCCCGGCGCGGTTCCGGCCGGCAGCGTGCACACCAGCGGATTGGCCGCGTTGCAGGTAAATGCACCGGGGCTGCTGACGCTGGCGAAATCCAGGCCGGTTCCCTGAGTGTCGGTGAAGGTCAGCACATCGCGGGTGTTGCCGTCAGCCACGGTGACATCCACCGTGTAGCTCACGGTCGCGCCTACCGCGACCGGGCCGGCGGTGTTCGAACGTTTGGCGTAGCTGACGCGCGTCACCGGCACGGTCACATCGCTGCGCGTGCAGTGGTCAACGTCGGTGCAGCTGCTGCCGGGTACCGGCGGATTACCGTTGTTGAAGGGATCGTAGCCGCCGCCCACGCTGGCATGGTTGGTCAGCACGCCGGTCGCAGCAGCGGTGACCGCTACCGGAAGGGTGAAGGCCGAACTGGCGCCGGCGCTGCCGGCGGCGGCCAGTACCTGGCTGCTGGTGCAGGTCACGTCCTGGCCACTGGCGGTACAGCTCCAGCTGCCGCTCACATGGACACCCGTCCAGTTCGGCACGATCCCGGCCGGCAGCTGGTCACGAACCGTGATCACACCCGCCGGCACGTTCGGCGGATTGCCGGTCGGCACATCGGTGGTGTTGCTTACGGTCAGGGTATAGGTGGTGCCCGCCTGACCATAGTTCCAGACGCCTCCAGTGGCGTTGTTGCCCTTCACCACCTTCAGCGACGGCGCGGTGATGATGACCCGGTGGTCTTCCACTTCACCGTCATCGGCCACGCCGGTGGGGTTCTGGATCTGCGTGGCAAGGGTGGCATAGCGCAGCCGCACATAGCTGGTGCCTGCGCTGACCACCGCCGGCACGGTCCACGCCAGGTTGGCCTGGCCACCACTGCACAGCGCGGTGGTACTGCGCTCATTGGCATCGAACTGGCCGTTGCGGTTGAAGTCGATCCAGCCGGCCACGCTGCCGTTGCCTACGCAGGCCACGGGCTGGTTGATCAACGTACCAGCCTGCATCACGGTCAACCGGTAGTTGCCTGGCCACCCGTCCTCCTCGCGACTGCCCGCCACCGGCGAGTTGTCGTCGCCCAGTGCATCGGCGCTGTAGCTGCTGCGCTGTTCGGTATCCGGGCCCAGGCTGCCGAGGAAGTCGGTCAGCGGCGGCGCCAGGCCACCGGGCGTGTAGCCGGCGGTGTTGATATTGAAATTGCTGGCGCCGGCCGGAATGCCGTCGGAGCGGAACTGCAGGTCGTCCACCACATGCATGGCGTCGCCATAGCTGGCCGGCGCATCACCGAAGTCGGCATACGGCACCAGCAGGCCGATGGCGATGGCAGTGGTACCGCCGCCGCGCATCGAGAAGCCCATGTTCACCGCCAGGTTCCCCGGCGCGTGTGCGCCGTTGTCGAAACTGAGGAAGGTGACCGCCGCCGTGTTGTCGTCGTTGCCGGGACCGAAGCGGATCACCTGGTTGGCGCCGCTGGTCGACTTGTTCACCAGATAGGGCGTGGCATTGGCCAGGTTCTTGCGGACCTCGACCACGTTCCAGGTGCCCTGCGCACTGGCTTCGACGAACTCGCCGCTGTTGTTGATCGACTCGGCGTCGGCCATCACTACGCCGCGCAGACGGTAGGGCGCGCCGCCCAGAGTCGACGTACAGGTGATGCTGAAGCTGGAGGTACCGCTGGCACGCGCGATGCCGGCAATCAGCTGGTTGCTGCTGCCGGTACCGCCGATGTTGTACAGATCGTCGAGGCTGTCACCGCCAAAGTTGCCGGGACGATAGCTGCGCAGCACGTTGGTCTCGGCCGTATTCAACCGGCAGTCGACGCGCAGGTTCACCCCCGCCGCGATCGGCATGTCGATGGACGACGTGGCGCCATCGTTGAGCACGACATTGTTCACGCCATTGGCACCGCCGCCCCAGGTCAACCACAACACCGTGTTGCGATACGGGCTGCTGCCGCCGGTCGCATACGCGGCCGCCCACGCCAGCGAGGGCGCGCCCATCAGGAACAACAACACCAGGCCAAGTGCCATCCAGCGACCTGGCTGCGCGCACTGCTGGGTTTTCTTGGGATGAACGCATCCACCGCCCGCGCGAATGCGCGACGTCGTCGACTGCCACATGGTGATTTCCCCGGTCGGCCCGCATAGGAGCCGCTGTTCAGTGGGTCGCCTGGGACGAGCTCTTCAGGCTGGCGACGCGCATTGCACGTTCTGCCGGCTCCATGGCCACTACAACCGTCCCTGGACCCGTTGGTCAGGTATGAAGTTAAGCGACTACGATACCGCACCGCAACAAAAGTGTGATGAACGTCTCATTTAAACTTATCGATCCCGGCCTTGTTCGACGAGCACAGTTGTAGCAACCCGGAAGTGCGACACCGTGCACAATTCCGGCAGTGCGAACGCCCTTTCCGGCAAGACGTCACGCGAATTCGGCGCAGGGTGCAGTGCAGGCCCAGATCGGCGCGAAGTGCGCTGCGGGCATCGCGATCAGGATTTCATCGCACCCTGCTGGAACGACGCCAGCAGCGTGGAGGCGGCCATGGCCGGGGCCAGCCGACCACGTGCGAGTGACCAGGTAATGCCGTAGAAACAGGTCCAGTAGAAATCGGCCAGCCACACCGCACTGAACTCAACGTTGAACACGCCGGCCTTCTGGCCACGCAGGAAAAACGCCTCGAAGCGCTCGCCGATCGGCGCCCAGCGCTCCGGCAGCAGATGCAGGTCGCCCTGGCGCTGCTGCTCTTCCATCATCCGCGCGAACAGCAGCGTCACCAGTTCCCAGTCCGCCAGCAGCGTGGCGGTGACCTGCGGCAGTACCTGCCGTGCATCCACGGCCTCGTCGAACCAGACCGCCGCCGCTTCCAGACGCTCGAAGCCTGCGGCGAACAGTGCTTCGTCTATCGCTTCACGTGTTGGTGCAAACCGATACAGCGTGGCCCGGCTGATGCCTGCCCCCTGCGCCAGTTCGCTGAGCGTGCAGCGCGGATGGCTGACCAAGGTGGCTGCCAGGGCGTGGTGCAGATCGCGGCGGGTGCGTGCTGCGGCAGGTCGCATGAAAGCGCTGAGGTATGGGTTCACCCTCACGCTAGCATGAATCATCAATTAATAGACTGAATCATGATTGATTCATCCGAATCACCATTGCGCTAAAACGGGTATGCGTCCGGTGCACCCGGGTCGGTGCACGACAGGGAACGCGTCACAGGCATCGAAGGAGACAACGCCATGCTGCATCCACTACGCGATATCGCTGTGCTGTTCGACGCCAGCGACACCGGGAACCGCGTTCTCAACCTCGCCGCCCATCTGGCGCAGGCGCAGCAGGCACATCTGGTCGCAGTCTCCACCGCCCAACACCCCACCGACATCGCCAACGGTTTCGCACGCGGAGCCGGCATCGCCGCCGCGCTGGACCACGAGGCGCGCGCGGATGCTGCCTGCACCGCGCAGCTGATGCAGAACCTGCGCGCCGTGTCCGAGCCGCTGCAGATCAGCACCGAACTGCGCATCGTCTCGGATTACCTGGGCGGCGCAGATTTGGCCCTGCAGTCGCTGTACTGCGACCTGATCATCGCCGGCTATCCGCGTACTCCCGGCGCCCCTTCTGGTTGGCACCCGCTGGGCACCCTGCGCCAGACCGGCGTGCCGATGCTGCTGGTGCCACCACACTGGAAAGGCGAGCAGGTCGGCCGACGCATCGTCGTGGCCTGGAATGCCAGCAAGCAGGCACGGCGTGCGGTGGCCGATGCATTGCCCCTGCTTGCCCGCGCGCAGGCGGTACACCTGCTGATGGTCGACACGCCCAAGGCCGAGGCCACACCTGGTGCCGAGATGGCCCAGCACCTGTCGCGGCATGGCGTTGAAGTGGAGATCCAGTCCATCAGCTCAAGCCAGGGCGGCATCGCGGCGGCCATCCGCCAGCATGTACTGGACGCCGGCGCCGATCTGCTGGTGCTGGGGCCTTACAGCCGCAGCCGGGTGGTGGAGCGGGTGCTGGGCGGGGTCACCGAGGATCTGCTGGCAGAAGTGCCGGCGCCGTTGTTCGTATCGCACTGATACCGACCTGCCCCGCCCGGCGGTAGCCGGTCAGCGATTGGCCGGTATGCCGCCGGAAATAGCGGCACAGGTAGGACGCATCTTCGAACTGCAGGCGCTCGGCGATGCTGCCGATCGGCAGCTCGCTGTAGCTCAGCAGCGCCTTGATCTCCAGCACCACCTGGCGATCAATCAACGCCTTTGGCGTTTCGTCGAAGCACTCGCGAGTCAGCTGCGAAAGATAGAACGGGGTGATGCACAGCGCGTCGGCATAGGACTGCACGTCGCGTTGGCGCGTGCTGCGCTCACCGACCAGTTCCCAGAAGTTCCAGGCCAGGCGCTCGCGTCGGCTGACCTGCGTTGGCGCCCGCTTCTGCTTCGGCAGCAACGTAGCCATCTTCAGGAAGAAGCTCTGCAGCAGATTGCGCAGCATCACGTGCCGGTGCGTTCCACCATTGTGCTGCGCGTCCATCATCAACTGCAGCCATCCCTGCAGCAACGGCACATCCAGCGGCGACGGCCGGCACTGCGGTTGATCATGCAGGAACTTGAACAGTGCATTGGGCAGCACATACGCCACCTCCGATGCCAGCGCCTTGGGCATCAGGCAGACCACGGCCAGAAACCCGCGTGAGCGCTGCCGCAGCAGCGCCAGCGTGTCCTCTGCCAGCACCAGTGCGTCATGACGGTGCACCACTACCTCGCGGAAGTTCAGTGCAAAGCGCGCGCGCCCCGAGACGCATACCAGTACCGCCAGATAGGCGTGACCGAACGACAACGGAACGCCCTGCCCTTCGGCCAGCGTGCTGACCTCCAGACGCATGGATTCGTCCTGGTCCAGAAGCTGAGGTACGCGGTCCATGGGCCAATCCGGCTGTATTCCGGGCTCCAGCATACCCGGGCCTGGCCATCAGTTGCGAAAAGTACCGAAACCATCAAGGTCCCGCTCTGGGCCGGCCGCGCCTGGCGACCTAGCCTGTGCACTCTCTTTACCCCTTTCGAATCGACATGCAACTTCACACCGAACGCTTGATCCTGCGCCCCTGGCGCGACACCGACGCCGCCGATCTGTACGAGTACGCCCGCGACCCGCGCGTGGGTCCGATCGCCGGTTGGCCGGTGCACACCAGTGTCGAGGAAAGTACCGAAGTCATCCACACCGTCTTCAACCAGCCGGAGATCTACGCACTGCAGCACCGCGAGGACGGCCGCGCCATTGGCTGTGTCGGCATCCTGATCGGCGCGGACAGCAACTTCGAGATCAGTGACCGCGAAGGCGAGATCGCCTACTGGATCGGCGTACCGTACTGGGGCCGCGGGCTGGTCCCCGAAGCGGTGCGCGAAGTGATGCGGCATGCCTTCATGCAGCTGGAGCTGGAAGCGCTGTGGTGCGGCTACTTCGCTGACAACCAGCAATCGCTCACCGCGCAGCGCAAATGCGGTTTCCAGCATCACCATACCGAAGTGAACAAGTTCAACAGCTTCCTTGGCGACTACCGCACCGAACACATCAGCCGCATCACCCGCGAGCAATGGTGTGCTCTGCAGGCCACCACACCGGCTTGAGCAGGATTCAGTCCGACGTGCGCTGCATGAACAGAAGTTCCGGCGTTGAGGACGCTTCCACCTGATGGAAACCGAGATCGCGGTACAGGGCCACGGCAGCCGTGTTGTCACGATAGACGCGCAGGGTGAGGCGCTGGATGCCGTCTTCGCGCATGGCCTGTGCACTCAGCGCCTGCATCAGCGCCCGCCCCAACCCGTGCCCCCGTACATGCGGGGAAACAATGATGCGGCCCAGGTGCGCTGTGTCGGCTGCAGTCATCCAGTACTGGCCGAAACCCAGGCACTGGCCCTGCTCGTCCAGCAGCACCCAGCCAGGGCGTGCCGCAAGATCAAGCGCATGCGCGAACCGGTCCGGCGGCAAGGGAAACGGTACGCCGGGCCCCGCCCAGCGCTGGGAGGCCTCGGCCGATTCCGGCCAACCGGCGATAGCGGCATAGTGCGAAGGCTGGACGGGGCAGATGTTCGATTTCATCGCGCTCATGGTGCGTCGTTCGTGGTGGGCAGGCACGCTGCATGGCGGCACTTGAGTCATGTCATAGGACATTAAACAATCCCAGGCGTCCAGCCCACCCCATGTTCGGGAGATCGCATGTTCAAAGGTCTCGGTGCGTTTCCACTCACCCCACTTTCGGAAACCGGCATCGACGCCCAGGCGTTTTCCGGACTGGTCGAGCGCCTGGCCGATTCCGGTGTTGATTCAATGGGCGTCCTGGGCTCTACGGGCAGCTACGCCTATCTTGAAAAGCCCGAGCGCAAGCGGGTGCTGCGCGAAGCACTCGCGCATGCCGGGGACGTACCGGTGATCGCCGGCATCGGCGCACTGCGTACCCGCGATGTGCTGGAACTGGCGCTGGATGCCGAGGATGCGGGTGCTGCCGGCCTGCTGCTCGCCCCCGTGTCCTACCAGCCCCTGAGAGACCATGAAGTGCAGGGCCTTTTCGAAACCATATGTGCCGCGGTGCGCACGCCCATCTGCGTCTACGACAATCCTCGTACTACGCACTTCCAGTTCTCCGATGCCCTGCATGGGCGCATCGCTGCGTTGCCCAACGTCGCCTCGATCAAGATTCCTCGCCTGCCCGAAGATCCGGCTGAAGCGGTCGCACGTGTCAGCGCGCTGCGCGCCAGCATCCCCGCGCACGTGACGCTCGGCATCAGCGGCGACGCCTCGGCCGTGCGCGGACTGCTGGCGGGGTGTGATGGCTGGTACTCCAGCACGGCGGGGTTGTTCCCGGAGGTCGGGCTGCAGATCATGCGCGCCGTGGGTAGCAGCGATGCCGAGGGTGCCATTGCCCTCTCCGCACGACTGGCACCGCTGTGGTCGCTGTATGACCGGTTGGGCGGGATTCGCGTCATGGCCTGCGCGGCGGCGCTGCTGGGGCTGTGCGGCGAGGACTGCCTGCCGCTGCCGTTGCAGGGGCTGCGGGGTGGCGAGCGGGAGGACGTGGCGACGGTGCTGGGTGGGCTGCGGTTGCTGTAGAACCCCGGCAAGCGGGTGCTGCGCGGCTGTCGCGGATGGTGCCCCCGGCCCGATTCGAACGGGCGACCTTCCCATCAAGGCGGAGATTTCCAGGTTCCTGAAGCGTCGACAGGCTCACTACATCGAGGCCGTCACTCAACGTGGCGTCCGCTCACATTAGCTCCGACTCCTGAACCTCGCGAAGGTCACAGCCATTGTCGGGATGCTGGCCGTGACGCCGGCCAATTGCCGAACCGGTTGCTGCTGCTCGCGGGACGGCGGCAGGTCGGGCCGGCGGTCGAAGATCCTGCGAATGCAACAACGCTATGCCTGAATCGTCCTGACCGGGCGCCGGCGCGGCGCTGATTACGCGCTGGCCGCGGTGCCTTTTGGCTACGTAATGGAGGCCCACCACCTCAGCCGCGCGGTGAACGCGCCGCGGAACAACAGCTTGAATCTGCTGGTGCAGATCGCCTGGGATTGGCGACACCAAGACGCGAACTGAGCTCTGTAAGGCCCGCGAAAGCCCGGGGCCATACCTTTCCCCTTCGCAGTACAACACAAGCAGCAGAGCGCTATTCGCGCACCAATCTTTGCATGGGGGCAATGTGGCGAGCTTGGGTTGGTTCGACGGAATGGTCCTCGGCTTTTTGCTGGGCGTCGCTGCAAGCGCAATTGCCGCATTCCTCGCCCTTCGTGAGAAAAGGCGGGATAGATGACCTCAGCTCAAGTCTCCCCAGCGAGGATGGCGCCGACGGTGTAGAACTCCGGCACCATTCAGCCGCACCTGCCGCTGGGGCCGCGCGATGGAGGCTTGCCGCCTCGACCGAGCAAATGGCGCGTCAAGACATTCAGCAAGCCGGCCAAATGCCACAAGCCATTGATTCTGGTGACCCCGGCCCGATTCGAACGGGCGACCTTCCCCTTAGGAGGGGGACGCTCTATCCAGCTGAGCTACGGGGCCATTGGCAGCGGAGAAGGATACCGCGTCTGGCTGAATGGACCAAGCCATCGAAAGGCTGTGGACAGGCAAACACCCCTAAGCTGACGTTCCCCGCTCCCGCCCGCCCCATCGATGCAGATTGTCTGGTCGTCCCTTTCCGCCCTCGGTGACAGCCGTTGGCTTCTGCCAATGGCGCTGGTGCTGCTGCTCACCCTGCCCCGCAGCGAAACGGGCCTGAAGGCGCGATGGCTCAGCGCCATCGCAGTGGCCGCCTGTGTGACGCTTGCATCCAAGCTGGCCTTCATGGGCTGGGGTATCGGCATCAAGAGCCTGCACTTCACCGGTTTCTCAGGGCACGCGGCGATGTCCAGCGCCGTGTATCCATTGGTCGGGGTGCTGCTGGCGGGACCCGAAAGACGCGCCCGGATGGCCGCCCTGATGAGCGGGGTGTTGTTGGCGGTGGCCATTGCCTGGTCCCGCATCCCCCTGCACGCGCACAGCCTCTCTGAAGTCATCGCCGGGCTGGGCCTCGGCCTGGGCTGCAGCGCATGGGCGCTGCGCGGCACAGCACCTTCCAGACGCCCGAGTGCTGTGACCGCCACGGCCGCTGTGCTTGCCGGAATGTTCCTGCCCCTCACGCTGCCTGATATCCAGACCCATCAACTGGTCATCGCACTGGCAAAATTCATCTCCGGCAGGACTGAGCTTTTCCAGCACTCCTGAGAACTGCAAAGGGCACCCCACATTTCCTTCATGTACCTTGACAGAGCAAACGAATAGCCGCCAACATAGCGGTGGAAAAATTTCCCTCACGGAGTAGGAGACCCCGTAGATGAAGAAGATGATTGCCGCCCTGGCCCTGCTGGGTCTGTCCTCGCCGGTGTTCGCTCAGGAAGCTCCTGTCGCCACCGAAACCAGCGCCGAAGTTGCGAGCGCCGAAGCCGCTGGCGCCGCTGCCTCTGGCACCCTGACCACCGCTGCATCCATCGGTCTCGGCGTTGCAGCCGCAGCTGTGGTCTACAGCGTCGCCGCAGACAGCAGCAGCGACGATGCCGGCAACAACAACGGCGGCACCACCAATCCGCCGGGCGGCACCACCGGCTCAACCGGTACGACCGGCACCCGCTGATCGAAACGCCGTTGTAGTACCCACGCCCTCGCCGGGCGGCAGTTCGGCGAGGGCTTTTTCATGCCCGTTCGGGCCAGGAATGATTAACGATGGACTGCAAGCGTCTCGTCGCCGCCATGGCGTTCACCCTCACCATGTCAGGCTGCATGTGGGCCCCCGGCCAGCACATGCGCTCGAACTCCCTGATGGGTAGCAGCCAGCAGATTGGCAACGACCAGATCGAGTTGATTCCGATCACGCCCAAGCTCATCGCCATGGAGCGCGGCGCAAAGAGCGCCCCCGGGCTTCCGGCCTCGTTGATGCAGTACCAGCCCGGGCCCTATCAGATCGGTGCAGGCGACATCCTGTACATCACAGTCTGGGATCATCCCGAACTGACTGTCCCGGCAGGCCCGCAGCAGCAACTCAGTGCAGCCGGCCGCCTGGTGCAGTCCGACGGCACGCTGTTCTACCCCTATATCGGCAAGGTCACCGCCGCCGGCAAGACACCCGCCGAGCTGCGTGAAGAGATCACCACCCGACTGGCCCGCTACATCGAAGCGCCGCAGGTGGATGTCTCGATGCTGACCTATGCCAGCCAGCGCGTGTGGGTCACCGGCGCATCGCGCCAGCCGGCCACGGTGGCACTGACGGTCACTCCGCTCACCCTCGGTGATGCCATCAGCCAGGCAGGCCTCGACCCGGCACAGGCCGACCTGTCCGGCGTCCGCCTCACCCGCGACGGCACCACCTTCACCATTGATCTTGACGAGCTGGGCCGCAATGGCGGCGGCGATACGAACGTCTTCCTCAAGGCGGGCGATCACCTGTATGTGCCGTATCTCGACCGCAAGGAAGTCTTTGTCGTCGGTGAAGTGAACCAGCCCGGCGCCATGAGCTTCAAGACCGGCGGGATCTCACTGAGCCAGGCGCTGGGTCGCGCGCGCGGTCTGCTGCAGACCACCTCCAACGGCAACGCGGTCTACGTGATCCGTGGCTCGAACGACCTCCAGGACACGCCGTCGCAGGTGTTCCACCTGGAAGCCAAGTCGCCCTCCGCATTCGCCGTTGCCAGCCAGTTCAACCTGCAGCCGGGTGACGTCGTGTTCGTGGGCGCAGCTGGCGTGACACGCTGGAGCCGCTTCGTGAACCAGCTGTTGCCGTTCACCGCCATCATCAGCAACGCAGCCAGCGCGCGCAACGATCTGGACAATTGACGAGGCTTCAGATGAGCAGGAACGCTCTCTCCCGCCTCGTGCTCCGGAGTTTCCGCCTGGGCCTGCTGGCTACCGTCATCGCGGTCTCTGCAACCGGCTGCGGTGTTGTCGGTCGCAGCAGCGTCAAGGCAGTGCAACTGGCCGTGCAGGGCAAGCCGGATGTGCAGCCCAGCGCCGAGGACGTTGCACGCAACCGCTATCCACAGATCAAGGTCAACGGACCTGCTGGCGGCGCAGTGCTGGTGCTTGGCGCAGTGGATGGTGGCCGCCAGGCCTGGTACAGCAGCGAACGCAGCATCGTGTTCCTGCGCAATGGCCTGATCGAAGCGACCCACGGCGGTACTCCCGAGCTGCAACAGATGCGGATCATCGGGCCGAACCCGCTGCTGGACCTGCGCAAGGTGAAGGATGGCGACGTCGTGGAACGACGTTACGACCTCATGCCGGACTATCGCTTCAACATGAAGGTGACCGGCACCCTGCACCCGCTGGGCACGGAGAGCGTCGAGATCCTGGGCCGGACGCGCGAACTGCTGCACGTGCGCGAGGAGCTGCGGGGTGACGGCTGGAAGCAGCAGAACCACTACTGGGCGGACCCGTCCAGCGGCTTCATATGGAAAAGCCGCCAGGCCATCGCGCCGGATGCCCATCTGGAGATCATCCAGCTCAAACCCTATTCGCCGGACCTGCAACCCCGATGAAGCCGCAACTGATCGTGATGGCCCTTGGCGCTCTACTCGCCAGCACGGGCCAAGCGGCCTCTCCCATCCAGGTGGAAGCCTTCGGAAACGTTCGCTCGCCGGGACCCCACATCCTTGCAAGCGATGCCCGGCTCAGCGCGGCAGCCCTTGCCGCCGCACCGGACGAGCATGCCTACATGGCGGGCGCCGCGCTGCTTCGCACGAACAGCGTCGAAGCACAGGCACGCCTGAAAGCGGGACTGCTGTTCGACCTGGAAACACTGGCAGCGCTTGAAGATGCGCCAGAGATCGCCGACGCAGCGTCCCGGATGGCCCGCGAATTCGGCGCACTTCCCATTACCGGGCGCGAACCGCAACTGCTCGAGCCGCGCTCCCTGGAAGCCGATCGCCCGCAGGATCGGCCGGCCCGCGCAGGAGATCGACTGATCTACCCATCGCGGCCAGAGACAGTGACCATCGTGGGTGCCGTCCTCCATTCGTGCTCGTTGCCGCACGCTGCAATGCAGGATGCGCGCAGCTACCGCAACCAATGCGAGCTGCTGCCCGCAGCCAGTCCGGACGACCTGTATGTGATCCAGCCCGATGGCCGGATCACGAAGATCGGCATTGCGCTGTGGAACCGTAGCGCACGGACAACGCTGGCGCCCGGAGCGGTGATCTACGTTCCCATCGTGGGATCTGCCGTCCGGTCCGCCACCCCCGATATCAACGATGAAGCCGCGCGCTTCCTCGCCACCCAGGTGCTGGACGCGCCGGGAGTTCCAGATTGATGTGCCGTAATCGATTGCCGCTGGCTCGCGCTGGCGCCGCCCTGTTGAGCCTCAGCATCAGCGCAGCCCTGTATGCCCAGGAAGCTCCCGCCCCCACCGCCAGCGACTGGGGCGGTATCGGCCTGCTGCAGACCCCCTCCGCGCGCATGAGCGAAGAAGGCGAGCTCAGCCTTACCGCAAGCCACACCTCGCCGTACAGCCGGTACACGGTGGTCATGCAGCCCCTGCCGTGGGTGGAAGGCTCCTTCCGTTACATTTCGGTTGCCAATCGCCGTTATGGCTCGCAGTGGCTCAGCGGCGACCAGAATTACAAGGACAAGTCGATCGACCTGAAGCTGCGCCTGTGGCAGGAAGGACGCTGGCTCCCGGAAGTGTCCGTCGGCGCGCGCGATCTTGGCGGCACCGGGTTGTTTTCAAGCGAGTACGTCGTTGCCAGCAAGCGCTTCGGCGCGTTCGACGCAAGCCTCGGTGTGGCAACCGGCTATATCGGCAACCGTGGCGACCTGGACAATCCACTGGGCGCGATCGACGACCGCTTCAAGGAACGCCCCGGCGTCAATACACCGGGCGACTTCAATACCAGCGCGATGTTCCGCGGCCGGCTGGGCGTATTTGGCGGCGTCAGCTACCAGACCCCCTGGGACCGCCTGCAACTGAAGCTCGAGTACGACGGCAACGACTATCGCAACGAGCCGCAGCGCAACAACCAGAAGCAGTCCTCGCCCATCAATCTGGGTGCCGTTTTTGCGGTGAACGACAACGTGTTGCTGCACCTGGGCTGGGAGCGCGGGAACACCGCCATGGTCGGCATCACGCTGCGATCCAACCTTGCCCAGGCCAAGCCCATGACCAAGCTCATGGACCCGCCCCCGATTGGCCGCAACCCTGCAGCGCAGGGCGAGCCGCAGACGGTCGCCACAACCTCGGCGACAACACCCACCGACTGGTCATCCATTGCCCAGGAGCTGGAGGAGAACGCCGGCCTGCGGGTGAAGCGCATTGATCGAAGCGGCCAGGAGCTGATCGTCAGTGCCGAGCAGCGTCGCTTCATCTACCCGGCACAGGGCATTGGTCGTGCGGCACGCATTCTTGATCCGCAGACGCCTCCCGATGTCAGCTGGTGGACATTGCGCAACGTTCGCCTGGGCCTCCCGGTTGTCGAGACCAGCCTCGAACGCAAGACGTTCAACCAGTACCTGGACGACCGCACGGACCTGGCGACCGTCAGCCGCCATGTCGAAATGAACGCCCCGTATGCAAGGCGCTCGGAAACGCTGTACGAAGCCCCGCTGAAGCGCTTCGACGGTGCGTTCAACGTCGGCTACCGGCAGAGTGTGGGCGGCCCCGACGGCTTCATCCTGTTCCAGGTAGCTGGGATGTACGGCGCCACCTTCCGCTTCAACGAAAACCTCTGGCTGAGCGGCACGGCCAGCTACAACGCCTATAACAACTACGACAAATTCAAGTACGACGCCCCCAGCCGGCTTCCGCGCGTGCGTACCTATGTGCGCCAGTATCTCACTACCTCGGACTTCACCCTGCCCAACCTGCAGCTGACCGGCACGAAGCAGCTCGGCCGTGACCTGTACGGCATGGCCTATGCCGGCATGCTGGAGTACATGTATGGCGGCGTCGGCGGCGAAGTCCTCTATCGCCCGATGGACGAACGCTGGGCGTTGGGCGCCGAGCTGAACTGGGTCAAGCAGCGCGATTTCGACCAGCGCTTCAGCTTCCGCGACTACAGCGTGACCACGGGCCATGCCACGCTCTATTACCTGTGGGGTGACCAGCGGCGCCTGATCAGCGCGGTCAGCGCAGGTCGATATCTCGCCAAGGACTGGGGTGCAACCGTGTCCGTTGCACGCATGTTCGACAATGGCGTGACCATGGGCGCCTACGCCACCAAGACCGACGTTTCATCCAAGGACTTCGGCGAAGGCAGCTTCGACAAGGGCATCTACTTCTCGGTGCCTTTCGACTTCATGCTGCCGCGCTCGACCCGTGCCCGCGCCGATTTCATGTGGAACCCGTTGTACCGGGACGGTGGTGCCCGCCTCTCGCACTCCCACAGCCTTTACCAGCTGACATCCGAGCGCGACTCGGAGTTTTTCTACCGAAACTTCGACGCCATTGCGAAATGATACCGCCACAGAACGAAGGCGCCCTGCAAGGGCGCCTTCCTCTTTCTACTTCTTGAACACACCGGCCAGCACGTCGCCGTCGAACACCAGCAACGACGAGATCCGCCGCCGCTCCATCAGCACCAGCGCATCCTCAACCCGCGTCCCTACGCTCACCTGGGCAGGTGAGGCGGTCATCAGCTCGGCCGCGGACTTATCAAACACCTCGCGGCCATGACGCTCGAGCGCGCGGCGAACGTCGCCATCGGTAATGATCGCGTAGCTGGTGCCGGCCCGTACGATCGCCAGGCCGAGGCTGGAGCGGGTAATGGCCTGCAATACGTCCATCATCGTTGCTGCTGCGTCCACCACCGGCAGATCGCCAGCAACCATCTCGTGCTCCACGCGCGACAGCAGGCGCCGGCCCAGCGAGCCACCCGGGTGGAAGCGCGCGAAATTTTCCGGCTGGAAGCCTCGAGCCTCCATCAGTGCAACTGCAAGCGCATCACCCATCGCCAGCGTTGCCGTGGTCGATGCAGTGGGTGCCAATGCAAGCGGGCAGGCTTCCTGCGAAACACCCGCATCCAAGTGGCAATCCGCGGCCTGGGCCAACGTGGACGTCGCACGACCGGTGATCGCCACGAGGAAGTTGCCGTTGTCCTTCAGGAAGGGCAGCAGCTTCACCACCTCTTCGGTTTCGCCGGAGTAGGAGATCGCCACGAATACATCGGTGGCGGTGACCATGCCAAGATCACCATGGAACGCTTCACCCGGGTGCATGAAAAAGCTGGGGGTACCCGTGCTGGCCAACGTCGCAGCGATCTTGCGCCCGATGATTCCCGATTTGCCCATGCCGCAGATGATGACCCGGCCCTGCGAACCCAGCACCTGTTCCACGGCCTGGGTGAACTGCCCATCGAGCCTGTCGGCGAGCGCGGCGACAGCCGATGCCTCGATCTGCAGGACGCGCTTGGCCGATGCAATGTGATCGACGACTGATACGACGGAGGACATACCTTGTTTCCTTCTGATGATAATTCGCAGAGCACCTGCGTGCGCTGCGCTTACCCGCGCAACCCTGCGCCGGCTACTGCACCGCTCCAGCGGCGTTCCATCCTGCAATGAGGGGCGCGTATGCTGCAGGCAGGTCCACCCCGCCTTCGGCAAGAACACGCTCGGCCACCTCGCGCCCGACGCCACGTCCGCCCTGTGCGTCTGCAACCACGTCAGCGGCTGCCAACACCAGCGGATGCGCGTCGGAAGGCGCGTAGAAGCGCCCTACCCGTCCCGCCAACGGCAGGTCCACGACGTCGTCCCCCACATAGGCGATCTCGGTCTCGTTGATTCCAAGATCCCTGCAGATGGCGGCCAACGCATCGAGCTTTTCGAGGCGACCGGTCACCGCCACATCCATGCCCAGTTGCTGGATCCGGAAGTCCAGGGAGGGGCTCGCCTTGCCCGACAGCACGCCACACCGGATGCCATGCACACGCAGCAATGCAACGGCCAGGCCATCGCGGACGTTGAACGTCTTGAACTGCTCGCCCTTGCCATCGATGTGCAGGCCACCATCAGTCAGTACGCCGTCCACGTCGAACAGGACCAGCTTGATCGGCCCCC
Organism: Stenotrophomonas maltophilia; assembly: GCF_013464485.1. Taxonomy (GTDB): domain Bacteria; phylum Pseudomonadota; class Gammaproteobacteria; order Xanthomonadales; family Xanthomonadaceae; genus Stenotrophomonas; species Stenotrophomonas maltophilia_AW. The sequence goes on along the minus strand of NZ_RAUX01000001.1, from coordinate 209,422 downwards.
GGTACTTCGCCGATTCCATGTCAGGCAATGTCGAGCTTCGGGAACGACTTGACCAGATCATCGACCGCCTTGATCTGTGCCAGGAACGGCTCAAGTGCGCTCAACGGCAACGCGCTCGGGCCATCGCAACGCGCGTTGTCCGGATCCGGATGCGCCTCCAGGAACAGCCCTGCCAGGCCAACCGCCATACCTGCGCGCGCAAGTTCCACTACCTGGCGGCGGCGGCCACCGGAGGCCTCACTGCCCGAGTCGCGGCGCTGCAGACTGTGGGTCACATCGAAGATGGCCGGCAGGCCACCGGTGGCCTCGATCATCTCACGGAAGCCCAGCATATCCACGACCAGGTTGTCGTAGCCGAACTGCGCGCCACGCTCGCACAGGATGATCCGCTCATTGCCGGCCTCACGGATCTTGCTGGCGATGTTCTTCATCTGCGACGGGCTGAGGAACTGCGGCTTCTTGATGTTGATCGCCCGGCCAGTACGCGCAATGGCAGTGACCAGATCGGTCTGGCGCGCCAGGAACGCAGGAATCTGCAGCACGTCGACCACTTCGGCCACGGGAGCCGCCTGCTCCACTTCATGGACGTCGGTAATCACCGGCACGCCGAAGCGGCGCTTCACTTCCTGGAAGATGCGAATACCTTCTTCCAGGCCAACGCCACGGAAGGACTTGATCGACGAGCGATTGGCCTTGTCGAACGAAGCCTTGAAGACGTAGGGAATACCGAGCTTGCCGGTGACCTCGACGTACTTCTCCGCCGCAAACAGCGTGGAGTCGAGGTCCTCAAGGACGTTCAGGCCGCCGAACAGGACGAAGGGGAGGTCGTTGCCGACGGCAACAGCGTCGTTGATGGAAACGTTCATGAATTGATCTCGTTTGAATGATTTGAAACAAGCCGCTGCCAAGTGCCGTCTTCAGGGGAGTATCGCTTCACTGCGCGACCAGGCGCCCCAACAATGACTGAGTACGGGGGAAATTCTCCCCTTACAACTGCGTTAGCACCTACGACACAGCCATCACCAAGGATAGTTCCCGCTTGGATTCTTGCGCCCATTCCAAGAAAGCAGTTCTTGCCGATGCGGGTCTCCTTCCAAGTCACGCCCTGCTGAAGAACTGGAACATCCACAGCAGAATACTCATGCTCGATGTCAGTAACGGAAACGTACCCGGTTATCAGACTACCCGACCCAATACTAATTCTCCCCATTGCAGTCACATGAAACCCTTGGCCAATTGCTACATTATCCTCAATAACGACACTGCCATCGCCATGACATTCAGCGCGCAGCCCAGGAAAAATTCGCACCCGCCTACCAACATGGATGCGACGGGCGCCCATCAAGAACAATGGCCGACCGATGTAGCTAATTACACCAAAGCTTCCGAATATCAATTTGTACGCAATAGCCCTTAATATCCATGCAAGCTTGTACAACTGATGCATAATCTTCCCTCAAAACCGCAAACAGATGACGACAGGGAGTCCAGCCCACGCATAAAATCTCCGCAGAACCCGATAGCCATCCCTGCTACATAAGCAGATATTCCAGAAGATGATTCCTGTGCTGATACGATCCATCACCCCAAACCGCAACAACCAGATAAATATTAACTACACCCACAATAAAAAGAGGAAGGAAGACCGACAGCTTAGTCCTCCTTGAGCAGCTGTACATCCACACCGATATCGCCGGCAAAAAGAGGTACATGAATCGCATAAAGATACTCATGTATGCTGAGGCAAACATAGCGAGAGCTGTCAAGAGAAGGACTGGCATATACTTCCTGTAGTCACCGACTCGCCATAGGAATCCCCCCCCCAGCAACAACAAGCCAAACAGGACGAATGCAAGCGACTTTCCGGCTCCTTGCTCATACCATGCCGACTGAGCTGCGCCCCCGGTGTAATAAATCACCTTGCTCACGAGGTAGCTGGTATAGGTACTGAAGTACGCAAGTGCCACGACTGCGACGACCGAAATCGCGACAAATACACCAACCCTCTTCCACGCGAGAGGAATTAGGAACAGCACTGCGGATATATGAAATTGGCTAGCCAACAGCACAAGAAGAGCAAATTTCCTGTTCTGCTGAGGATAGAACCTATCGTATGCCAGCGCACAGATCAGACCTGCGGTGAACTGCCTGACAGTATTCAATGGAAGCCCTGGGAAGAGCATCAACGGAATAAGCGCGAGAAGCATTCTCTCCGTCCGCCAACGACATAGCATGCAGAACAAGAACAGATTGAGGGCACTATATATGCCATAGAAATACTTGAAATCATACCCTCCGACCTTCACCAGAGTAGCAATAATTTCGTAACCAACCTCAAAGCTGATTCCCGAATTGTAGTAGTTCTCATACATGGAATAATCGTTTCCATCATACTTGAACACATACAGGCCGACCAACAACAAGAACAAGCAGGCCCTCAGAAAGAGGCGCATACCGCCAATCTTTCCAATACTGGAACCCTCAACAATGCCAGAAGAGAATCGCACTCCCGGACCTCCGACACCAGAATAGTTAAACTGAATAATAGAAAATTCGGTTATTTCGATCAGCGGGATCTATGCAATAACTCGCCCTCTCAGCCGCGATATCACGCAACGAGAGCTTTAACATAGCCACCTTGTGCATGTGCTCACCACTCAAGATCCAGGTCGCCAGAAGCCCATAGAAGAGCACCGCAATCGCAAGCGCATACGGGTTGGTGAGCAGAACGCGATCCACGAAGAAGACATAGGCCGCCAGAACGAGACGTAGCACGAGATAAAACAGCCCGCCGAGAAATGCGAATAGCACCAGGCTGTCCGCGCTTGCTGCCAACCACTTCATCCAGATGAAGAATCCCATCAAGGTCATGGCGAGCAGCAACGTAACATTGGCCCGCCCGTTGATCTGCATGTATTCAAGAACCGGCCCACACACACTGGACAAGGCCAATCCTGCGGATAGAACCAGAACCGCGGAAGGGAAGTCGGAACCTGCCACGCCAAGCACCATTGGAATGAACGGGGAGATCACCGCAATTCCAACCAGCGCAGTGCAGGACAACAGCAAAGTCCTGATCTGCAGCGAGCGGACACGCCGTTGCCGGCCAGGATCGTCGCGCAACGAAAGCAACAGCGGCTCGGACGTCTTGGACATCGCCATTGCCGGAAACATCGCGGTCAATGCGAGCATATAGATCAGGTCGTACTCGCCCGCAGTCTCGACTCCCATCACGGCATTGACGATCAGTACATCCAACCTGTCGACTGCAGCAAGTAGCGCTATCGGCAAGCCGATTACTAACATATCACCAATAAACGATCTGCTTCGGACAATCGAATTCCCGAGAGCCCCTTCGGTTTTCAGTGCCTCACGGATATATCTCCAGAGCTGAAATGTCGAGGTCCCCTGCGCGATGAACATCGCGGCAGACGCAGAGACAGCTGTCGGATGCAACCATGCGAAAGCAATTAGCAACGGTGCGCGAAGCAGACGCTGGTAGAAATTAAGATGAATTTGCGCCCGTGAAGCCGAACCTACATGCCGCCATATTGTGTTCGCCAAGTTGTAACAGATGGTCAGCGGAACAAGTAGCACACCTAGAGCAAAGACCGGAAATCCTACGGCACCCGCGAAAGCATGTCTGGAAAGCAATGGGTAGCTCAGAAGCAGAACAGCACTACCCGTCAGCGCGATCGTCATTACCATGCGAATGGCCCGAGCAACACCCACATTGTCGCTCTTCTGAATCAGACGACTGATTAAACGCTCACCGCCCAACGCAAGGAACGGCACAACCAATGTCGAGAAATTCGCGCCGACACGAAACTCGCCGAACTCCGCAGGACTGATGAGGCGAGTTAACCAAAGTGTCGCGCCGAGCATCAGCGCGTTACCCAGAAGATTCGAGGCGACCCCCCAATAGATACCCTTCGCCGTCATTTGATCACCGGCCTGTCGCCACGTGGACGATCAAGGGTGCGGCTGCCACCATGAATGATGCTCGCAATGCTCGAAGGAGCAACGAGCTCGGCATCAAGCAAATGCCCATCAATTAAGAAGCGTTCCCTCATCTCTGCAACAATTCTTGCGGGTTCGCAACCAAAGAACATATCGACCGCATCCCTCTTCTGAATGGACCTGATCGCCCCTTCGAGATCTGAAGCAGTCTGCACCCGGACTATTCCCGGAAGGTGATCGTAGAAAGCACGCCCCAACAAGATCGAAGGGACGCCGGCCATGTACGCATCAAACCCGGTGGTCGAATTGACTGTAATCACTACGGCTGCCAAAGCGAGGTCATCTTTCAGCTCCCCGCCTGAAAGTACAACATCAGACGTGGTCGAGATCAGCTCATACAGTGAGGCACTGTACTTGCGTCGATACAAAGGATGCTCTCTGACGACAACCCGTCCGCCAAGTTGCCTAACGGCTAGTATCACCATTTCGACGAATTGCGCGTCACCCAGCTCCAGCGGATTGTGATGGATGTTGTTGGCATCGTCGGGAACCTGCAGCGCCACCAATACACTGGGACCTTCGGCAGTTCCGTCAACATGCTTCTCCTCCATACAAGCAGCATATCTTTGCTCTGGGCACCGTGGCATTGGCAAGGTCTCCCACTCGGCAGGAAGACGAGAGACTGCTTTCAGCACCCCACTTAAGAGGTAGTCGCACCCTCTGAATACAGGATTTCGCTTGAAGCGCCTGCGCCTCGGCGGGATCTCCGCGGAGTACCCCTCTCCGGTGAGACTGGCGACTTCATATCTGAAGGAGCAATTCGCGTTCACGCCAGCAGAATCGAGGATCGTCGTCCCTCCCGGCCCCTGCTCGAAGTGGAACTTCGGAACATCGGGCCAGTCACGGGCCAGGCAGAACGATAGCGCCTCGCAGGCAATCCGGGTGTCACCTGACATGATGACGCGGTCCGGACGGAATTCACGAAGGATCTCCGATACCGCGTTGACATACTTCGCCGCGCGTTCGCGCACGCGCAGGTCAGCCCCTTTGCCCGCCCCCGAAAGGATGTACGAGTGATACGCGCCGATGCGATCCAGTTCGGCGGCTTCGACCGAAGCGACTGCCGACGAGGCTTTTGTCGCCTCCCAGGGAAGCAGACGGACCGCCTTCCGCTCAAGCGCCAGATAGAGGTAGGCGCTCGGAAACAACGCAAGGTGGAGGAACTCGGCCTCACCGTCCCGCAGTCTGACTTCATCTTCAATGGCGGAGAAGAAGCGGGCGAACGTATCGTAGTAGACGACGGTGAGGTACTTCATGCTCGATAGCTTGTGTTGGGAGAGCCTACGTACGAAGGGCCGACATGACAGGCCATTGGCCTGGCCCGGTTAGTTTCCAAGAACGCGCAGCACCCAGTTCCTGGCAGAAAGTCCGACGCGAACCGATTCGTCATGGGGGACGCCTTCGCGCTGAAGGAACTCCCTGGCCACTTTCGGCTCACGCCGGTCGATCAGATACATACCCTTCTGGGAGTAGACCTCGTAGTTGACGATATCCTCATTCGTCGTCACCAGCAGGCGCTGGGCGCCGATTGCCTCAATCGTCCGCATCGTCAGGCCCAGCTGACCGGGCCTGTTCACGTCAATCACAGCACGGCTCTCGGCGATGCGATCAACCACTTCTGGAAGCGGCATACCCTTGAAATCAACGTACTTCCTGGCGAACCGGCGGAAGCCCGTATCGAACAGGGAGCGCAGCCTGAAAAGCATGCGTGACGGGTAATAGCAGTAGACGAACACCGTCATTCCATCCTTCTCGAGCTGTTCGATGATCTGCTCAAGCACCTTGTAACGGTCTGTATGGATGGTGCCGATGAAGCATGCGTCGTACTTGAAGCCACCGGTCCAGTTGGCTGCACGCTCGAACTCCCTGCCATAGAACAACGGCAGGAACTGCATCTGCGGATTGGCATCGACGTCTGCGCGGTCGAAGGACAGCACCGCATCGAACTTGCCCAGCACCTTGCGTGCGTTCGGGTTGTAGTGCATCGAATCCCACAGGTACAACACAAACTTCGCACGCGAGTGGATGCTGCGAAGCCGGTCGAGGATGCTGCCGGACACGGCCTCTGCGCGGATGATCAGAACAAGATCATAATCGCGGCCGCGGGTCTGCTCGATGATGTCGCCGTAGTACCGCTCGATCTTTCTTGCGAGAAAGCGGCGGTCCACACGGATAAGGGCCTTGGTCAGGAAATCCGCGCCCGGCCTGTCGCTGAAGTAATCGACAACGGCCCCCAACTCCTCAAGCTCGCCTTTGATCAGCTTCTCATAGCCGAAGAACATAGGGGCGATGAAGAGCACACGCTTCCCCTTCAGGGATTCGCTCACAACCTGCCCGTCCGATCGCCCATCAATCTTCACTTGAGCAGGCCCTTCGCGCGCATCTCATCCACCGACCGCTGGTAACCGGAGTCTTCGATCTGCTGGGTCAGTACCCAGGCGGCAAAGCGCTTCACGCCTTCGGCAAAGGTGACGCGCGGGCGATAGCCAAGAGCAGCCTCAGCGCGGCTGAGATCGGCGAAGTTATGCCTGATGTCACCAATGCGGTAGTTGCCGGAGATGCTGATTTCTCCACCCTTGCCATACGCGTCCTTCAACGCGCTTGCGACGGTGATGACATCGGTCGCTTCGCCGGTGCCCACATTGAAGGCCTGGCCACTGACATCCGCATCGATGGCTGAAACAGTTGCCGCCACCACGTCGTCAATGAAGACGAAATCGCGGGTCTCCTTGCCATCCTCGAAGATGTTGACGCCCTTGCCCTGCAACAGCAGGGTGGAGAAGATCGACAGGATGCCGGTGTAGGGGTTCTTCAGTGACTGACCCGGGCCGTAGACGTTCTGATAGCGCAGGGCGATACCCTGGATGCCAATGGCGGCGGCCCCCACCAGCACCAGCTGTTCCTGCACCTGCTTGGTGATGCCATAGATCGAGCTCGGGTGAATGCGGGATTCTTCGTCGGTGGGCAGCGGCTCCACCAGATCGCCCGTCGCCGGATCGCGGCATTCGAAGATGCCCTTCTGCAGGTCCACGTCGACGCGCGCCCCCGGATAGACCGGGCCGCTGGCACCCTTGTACTTGCCTTCGCCGTAGATCGAGCGCGAAGACGCGACAACGACCCGCTTGACCGACTCGCAGCCCTGCACCTTGTTGCCGATCAGGTCGAGGAACAGCGAAGTACCGCGCACGTTGACATCAACATAGCGGTCAATTTCGTACATGGACTGGCCGGTTCCCGTTTCAGCTGCCAGGTGGACGACAACGTCCTGGCCGGGAAGCACTTTCAGCCAATCCTCGCGCAGGCGCACGTCGCCCTTGACTACCACGGCCTCGGGCGGCAGCGAAGCCAGCAGCGCCGAACCTTCCGGGCTGTCACCGTGGATCTGGGGCGAAAGGTTGTCCAGAACCGTCACCTGGTCGCCACGAGCGACCAGCGCGCGTGCCAGCGCACTGCCAATGAACCCCGCACCACCCGTAATCAGTACTTTCATGCATATCTCCGCTGTTTCTTGAAGTGCGTCGCGGTCCCGCGTTCTGCAGCAGCCGTGACTTCCGTGTCAGGCAGGGCACCCGATGGTGCTCTGCCGCGTTTCCCCGTTACCGGGTCGACTTGTATTCGTAATACCCGTAGCTGTAATAGCCGGTCGCACGACGCTCGACGGCATTGAAGATCGCCCCCTTCAGCTGCACGTTGTTCTGCTCGAAGCGCTTGCGCGCAAGTGCCAGCTCCTTGGGCTGATTCAGGCCGAAGCGCGCAACCAACAGACAGGTGCCTGCGTGATGGGCGATGATCGCCGCATCGGTGACCGCGAGAATCGGGGGCGTATCGATGATGACGAGATCGAATTGCTTCTCCACCGTTTCCAGCAACTCCGTGAAGTTGCGGTGCATCAGCAGCTCCGAAGGATTCGGCGGCACATCGCCGCGCGAGATGAAGCTGAGGCTGTCGAGGCCCGGCACGGTACGGATCGCGGTTTCCAGTGTCGCTTTGCCGACCAGCACGTCGGACAGGCCCGGCGTCTGGGTCGCCCCCAGTGCCTTGTGCAGCGTACCCTTGCGCATGTCGGCGTCGATGATCAGCACGCGCTGACCCGCCTGCGCGATCACAGCTGCCAGATTGGACGAGACGAATGTCTTGCCCGCGTTCGGACTGGAACCGGAAATCAGAACGATATTGTTCTTCGCCTCCAGGCGTGCAAAGTGCAGACTGGTCCGCAGGCTGCGCACCGCCTCCACTGCCAGGTCCGCCGGATCCTTCACCGCCAGCAGATGCAGCTTGCCGTCGGCGCGGAACTTGCCGCGCACCGAATCGGACTGCTGACCCGGGCTGACCGGAATCGATGCGTAAACCGGCAGGCCGATTTCTTCGATCTGCGACGGATCCTCCACACCGCGATTCAACAACTGTCGCAGCAGCACCAGGCCAATCGACAGGAACGCACCCAGCAATGTGCCCACCAGCACGATCAAGCCCTTGCGCGGCTTCACCGGATTGGTTGCATCCACTTCGGCAGCATCCACGATCCGCACATTGCCAACCGTGCCGGCACGCGCGACATCCAGCTGCTGCGCCTGATTCAGCATTGCGGTGTACATCTCGTTGCTGACCTGCAGGTCGCGGCTCAGGCGCAGAAGTTCCTGTTGAGCTTCCGGCAGTTGCTTCACCTGCCCCTGGAACCCATTCTTGCGCGCCTCAAGATCCCCGATCTGGCGCATCAGCGCCTGGTATGCCGGGTGATCGCGAGTGAACTTGCGATCCATCTCAGCCTGCTGCAACCGCAGCTGCTGGATGCTGGTTTCAACCGCAACCTCCTGATCCAGCAGCCCCTTGGTCTGCAGGGTCAGATCCACCGAGTTGGCGCGGGTCTGATATGCGCTCAGCGCCTTCTGCGCAGCGTCAACCTGATTGCGCACATTCGGGAGCTGCTCTTTGACGAAGGTCAACTGGGCAGAGGCTTCGGCAGAGTTCCGCTCAACATTCTGCCGGACGTAGGCCTGGGCGACCTGCTGCAGGAAATTCTGCGCGACATCCGGATCCGAGTTCTCGTAAGCCAGCGTCAGGATGCCAGAGTCCTTGCCGGATTCGCTGACCGAGACCTTCTTCTGCAGTTCGTTGACAACAGAAAGGTGGCGCTGACGTACGATCTGGAAGCGCATTCCCGGGTGGGCACGAATCTCGGCGACCTGCATGGTGACCCCCTTTCCGGAGGCAACCTTGCCCACACTCCCCTTCACCAGCAGGTTCTCGTCTTCATCAAACAGCTCGTAACTGCTGTTGTCACCGACAATCAGGGTCAGCGGCTGCGCAATCAGGCTCCGCGGCACATCCAGCTGGAACACATCCAGCTTCTCGCCACCCCAACCGAACCGGCTCATGCCGAAGCGCACGTCCGCCAGCGCATCCGGCGCAGAACGCTCGGCCTTGCGCGCGAAATAGCCACCGAGAACCGGGAAGCGGTTCGGCTCAACCTCGATATCGAGCCTCATCGCGTTGACCGCACTTCCCACAACAGCTCGGGACGTGATCAGCGCGATCTCCGTGGTCGCCTCGGCCGACCCGGTTCCGATCCCCAGCGATTGACTGAGATCCGACAGACCCGGAAGGCTGGGCACCTTGGATTCCACCTGCACGATCGCATCGGCCCGATAGACCGGTGTTGCCAGCAGCGCATACGCTGCCGCGGCAACCAGGAAGGCTCCGGTGATCCCCGCGATCCACCACTTATGGTCAATCAGCGTTCCAAGCAGCTGCCGCAGGTCGATCTCATCGCTATCGTCCTGTACTGGACTACGGGTGTCGGTGGTCATCTATAAGAACTCTTCGAATCAAGGTTACGAGCGGCGGGAAAGAGTGATGCGACACGCACTAGACGTGCCGCGCCCAACTCTCCACGCCCTCGGCCATCAACTTGTAAACATGCTCGAACGCCGGGCGCTGCTGGCGATAAGGATCAGGAATTTCCCGATCCTGCTGCCATTTGCCCAGCAGGAAGGTCTTGCCGGATGCCTGGGGGGCGATCTCGGCAATGCGGCGAACGTGCTTCCGCTCCATGGTCAGCACCAGATCCGCCGCGCCGAGAATGGCGTCATCGATCTGGCGGGCACGGTGGGCCAGGCCATCCAGCCCCTGCTCCACCAGCAGCTCCTGCGCGGTGGCATCAATACCGTGACCAACCAGCGCACCAAGCCCAGCCGAAGACACCTGGATGCCCTTGCCAGAGACAGCCTCTCTCAGCATGACCTCCGCTGAAGGGCTGCGGCAGATGTTGCCCACACATACAAAAAGAACGTTCTTGAACACTGATCTGGATCCTGTGGCATTCCTTGCGGCGCACGCAACCAGAAACAACCTGGAACGGCAGCAGCCGCACAGCATACCTTACACGCGCATTACAGGCGATGAAATCGCCAACAGATTCATGGGATTACGTCGCAGTTCCAGGATCAAGCTGCCTTAATAGGCCGACTTCTGCCCCAGCACTTTCAGCGCGGTCAGCACGATGATCCGCACATCCAGCGTCGGGCTCCATCGCCGGATGTAGTCGATGTCGTACTGAACGCGCTTCTTCATCGAGCGCAGCTCCGGCGTCTCGCCACGCAACCCATGCACCTGCGCCCAGCCGGTGATGCCAGGCTTGACGTAGTGCCGGTGCATGTAACGCTCGATTACCCGCTCATAGTGGTCGTTGTGCTGGATCGCATGCGGCCGCGGCCCCACCACCGACATGTTCCCGCCCAGCACATTGAAGAACTGCGGCAACTCATCCAGGCTGCTGCGACGCAGGAAGGCGCCGAACCGGGTCACCCGCGGATCACCGCGCGTCGCCTGGGTGATCTGCCCGGTGCCCTCTGCATGCACGCGCATGGAGCGGAACTTCAGCATCCAGAATTCCTTGCCGCCCAGCCCATGGCGCTTCTGGCGGAACAGCACAGGGCCCGGCGAACTCAGCTTCACGCCAATCGCCAGCAGGGCAAACAGCGGCGCCAGAAGGATCACCGCAATGCCTGCCACAACGATGTCCTCAACCCGCTTGAACAGGCGGAAGCGATGATCCACCAGGCCCTGGCGCACGCCGATCATCGGCACGTCACCCACCTGGTGCACGCCGGGATTCAACGCCCCCAGCCCCGTGGTATCCGGAATCAGGCGTACCGGCACCGGGAATCGCTCGATCTGCTTGAGCATGTCCTTGATTGCGGCCGCATGCCCCATCGGCATGGACACCCAGACCTGGTCGAACTCACCCCGGTGCTGATCCATGTACTTCGGTACATCTTCCAGGACACCCAGCCGCTGCGGGGAATCCCCACCACGACGGGTGGCGATATCACCGGCAGTGGCAAAATAGCCAACCACGTCCTTCCCCAGTTCCGGCTTCCCGCGCAGCAGGCGATGCAGCCTCAGGGCAGGTGCCCGCAGCCCGACCAGCAGGATGCGCTCATGATCCATGCCCCTCGAGCGCAGGCGATGCAACTGCACCCTCAACAGCACGCGCAGGGCCGACATGGCGCCCAACCCGAGGACATACCAGCCAACAAGCCAGGCGGACGGCACCGCGTCGGCAAGGCCAACCAGCACGACATAGAGGGAAAACAGCGCGAAGGTGCCGGACCAGGCCAGCAGCAACAGCCAGAGGTCCGCCAGAAGGCCACGGATCCGCCAGTTGCGGTACACCGGCGCTACAGAGAAGCAGAGGATGGCACTGAGGATCACCGCACCGAACACGATGCGCTGGGAGGAGTCCGGCGCGCCTGTTCCGTTCAGCAGCATGTGGGAGAGCACGGCCATGCCCGGCAAGACCAGCAGATCGCCCAGGCGCAGTCCCAGCTCAAGGGCGGCCCGGGCCTCGACGCGGCGGCGACCTGTTCGGGCCCGCTCCGCGCGAAGGTCTTCTACTGATCCATGTAGCAAAGCACTTCTCCATTGTCGGCCCGACACGACGCCGAAGGATTCGTCGTCACGTGCATGGACTCCCCTTCCAGCACGGCTTCGTCGGGATTTCGTCAATCAAATGTGGAGGCATTGTGAATGAAATCACACACAAAAGATAGGAAAAGTCTGAGACAGAAGTCGTTACCGTACACCCCGAATGAGTGCTAAGCCATTATAAATATTAGTATTTTTTAATGTATCGCAATGCTTCAAGATGCGTCGATTTGCGTCAAGCCTGAACCGGCCGGTGATCGCGCCAACGCCTGGAACGTCAAGGTATTGACGATCCCGCACAGAGCCTCACCCCGCACCGCACCAAAGCCCCACCATCACCCTCTGCTACCATCGGGGGTTCTGTTCATCGCGCCCCCACCTGCCCGCGATGGCGCCAAACAACGTAACGAAACACAGGAGTCTGCATGTCTTCCGAGCTGCTCAAGTCCCTTGGCCTGGACGCGATCAACGCTGGCACGTACCTGGGCAACGGGGAGTGGTCGAGCGCGACCAGCGGTGAGCTGATCACCCCGGTCAACCCGACCACCGGCGAGCCGATCGCGCAGGTCCGCGCGACCACCGAGGCCGAGTACGAGACCGTCGTCGCCCGCGCGCAGGAAGCCTTCAAGATCTGGCGCACCACGCCGGCCCCGCGCCGCGGTGAAGCCGTGCGCCTGTGCGGCGAAGCGCTGCGCAAGCACAAGGACGCCCTGGGTTCGCTGGTCGCCCTGGAAATGGGCAAGAGCAAGCCGGAAGGCGATGGCGAAGTGCAGGAGATGATCGACATCGCCGACTTCGCCGTGGGTCAGAGCCGCATGCTGTACGGCTACACCATGCATTCCGAGCGCCCCGGCCACCGCATGTACGAGCAGTACCACCCGCTGGGCCTGGTCGGCATCATCTCGGCCTTCAACTTCCCGGTCGCGGTGTGGAGCTGGAATTCGTTCCTGGCCGCCATCTGTGGCGACGTGTGCATCTGGAAGCCGTCCAACAAGACGCCGCTGACCGCCATCGCCTCGCTGAAGATCTGCAACGATGCCCTGCGCGAAGCGGGGTTCCCGGACATCTTCTTCCTGATCAACGACGCCGGTACCGCGCTGTCTGAAAAGATGGTCGATGACCGTCGCGTGCCGCTGATCAGCTTCACCGGCTCGACCCAGGTCGGCCGCACCGTCAACGAGAAGGTCGCGCGCCGCCTTGGCCGCTGCCTGCTGGAACTGGGCGGCAACAACGCCATCATCCTGGACGAAACCGCCGACCTGAAGCTGGCCGTGCCGGGCATCGTGTTCGGCGCCGTCGGCACCGCCGGCCAGCGTTGCACCACCACCCGCCGCCTGATCGTGCACCGCTCGATCTACGCCGACGTGCTGGCCACGCTGGTCAAGGCCTATAAGCAGGTCGAAGGCAAGATCGGCGACCCGACCGATGCCGCCAACCTGATGGGCCCGCTGAACAGCGACGGCGCCGTGCAGCAGTTCCTCGATGCCATCGCTCAGGCCAAGGCTGCCGGCGGCACCATCGAAACCGGCGGCACCCGCATCGACCGTGCCGGCAACTTCGTGCTGCCGGCCATCGTCTCCGGCCTGAAGAACAGCGACGCCGTGGTCCAGCACGAGACCTTCGCGCCGATCCTGTATGTGATGCCGTACGACAGCATCGACGAAGCCATCGACATGCAGAACGGCGTGCCGCAGGGCCTGTCGTCCTCGATCTTCACCCAGAACCTGAAGACCGCCGAGAAGTTCCTGTCGGCCGCCGGCAGCGACTGCGGCATCGCCAACATCAACATCGGCACGTCCGGTGCGGAGATCGGCGGCGCCTTCGGTGGCGAGAAGGACACCGGCGGTGGCCGCGAGTCCGGTTCGGATGCGTGGAAGGTCTACATGCGCCGCCAGACCAACACCATCAACTACTCGGATTCGCTGCCGCTGGCCCAGGGCATCAAGTTCGACCTGTAACGCTATCTGTAGTGCCGAGCCAWGCTCGGCAGGACGGGCCATGAACACCGCAGCAAATGCAGCCGAGCATGGCTCGGCTCCACAGGGTGGCAGGCCGGTGATTGATTTCACCGGCCGCCGCGTGTTGATCGCCGGCGGCAGCAAGGGCATTGGCCGTGAAATGGCGCTGGCGTTTGCCGGCGCCGGTGCACAGGTGTCGGCCTGCGCCCGCGGCCAGGCCGGCCTGAACGCCCTGCGTGCCGATGCACAGGCACAGGGTGTCGACCTGCATGCGTTCCCTGCCGATCTGGGCGATGCCAGCCAGATCCAGGCTTGGCTGCAAGCCGCCGCCGATACCCTCGGCGGCATCGATGTACTGGTCAACAACGCCACCGGCTACGGCATGGCCGATGACGAGGATGGCTGGGCCGCCAGCCTGCAGATCGACCTGATGGCGGCGGTACGGGCCTCGCGCCTGGCGCTGCCGTGGCTGCGTGCGTCCAGCGACGCCTGCATCCTCAATCTTTCTTCGATTGCCGCACAGCAGCCGCGTCCCGGCGGCGCGCCCTACGCAGCCGCCAAGGCCGCGCTGTCGCACTACACCACCTCACAGGCGCTGGCGCTGGCCAGGGACCGGATCCGGGTCAATGCCATTGCACCCGGTTCGATCGAGTTCGATGACGGCCTGTGGGATCGCCGCCGCACCGAAGATCCCGCCCTGTACCACGGTACGCTGGCGAAGATTCCGTTCGGTCGCTTCGGCCACCCGCGCGAGATCGCCGATGCCGCCCTGTTCCTGTGCTCGCCGCTGGCGCGCTGGATCACCGGCCATGTTCTCAACGTGGATGGCGGCCAGGTGTTGATGGGCTGAATCTGTAGAGCCGAGCCCACGCTCGGCTAGCGCGCGAGGCGCGGTCGACACTGCATTGTCCAGGGTCCAGCCGAGCATGGGCTCGGCTCTACAGGGCACTGCCCATGGGATTGCCCGGGCAGAGGCACTATCATGTGCACACTGCCAAGGAGGACCCCGATGAGCGTGGCACCCCGACAGACAAGCGCCCTGGCCGTGGTCAGCCTGGTCACGGGCATCGCCAGCTGGACCGTCCTGCCCTTCGTGGCCAGCATCGTCGCCATCATTACCGGGCACATGGCCCGCGCCGAAATCCGCCGCCGCCCGCATGAACTGGAAGGCGATGGCCTGGCCGTCACTGGTCTGGTGCTGGGCTGGGTGATGGTTGGCGCCGTGATTGCCGCCATCCTCGCCTTCATCCTGTTCTTCGGCGGCCTGGCCTGGCTCGCCGCGATGTCGAACTGATCGCCATGACCGCTTCCGACAGCACTGAACGCTTCAGCAGCCGCGTCGCCGACTACGTCCGTTACCGGCCGGACTATCCCTCCGCCCTGCTGGAGTGGCTGCATGGCCCGATGGGCGTCAACCACAAGGCCGAGGTCGCCGACATCGGCGCCGGCACCGGCATTTCCAGCCGCCTGTTCCTGGCCACCGGCCATCCGGTGGTTGCCGTTGAACCGAATGCGGCCATGCGCGGCGCCGCGCAGGAATGGCTCGCACCGCAGTACCCACAATTCAGCGCCATCGACGGCCGCGCCGAAGCCACCGGACTGACCGATGCCAGCGTCGATCTGGTCAGCGTCGCGCAGGCCTTCCACTGGTTCGACACCGTGGCGGTGCGCGCCGAGTGGCAGCGCATCCTGCGTCCAGATGGCCTGGCACTGATCTACTGGAACTCGCGACTGCTCGATGCCAGCCCGTTCCTGGTCGGTTACGAACAGCTGCTGCTGGACTACGGCACCGACTACACCGCCGTGGCCGAGCGCTACCAGGACGACGCCACCATGCAGGCCTGGTTCGGCGCTGGCCTGCGCGGCATGGTGGAGTTGCCGAACGTGCAGCACCTGGACTTCGACGCCCTGCGCGGGCGCCTGCTGTCCTCCTCCTATGCCCCGCAATCCGGTCATCCGCGCCATGTGCCGATGATCGCCGCTCTGCAGGACCTGTTCGCCGCCCACGCGGTCGACGGCCAGGTTGCTTTTGAATATCGAACCCGAGCCTTCCTCGGCACGCTGGACTGAACCGACGCATGTATTCGCTTGCCCGCCCCTTCCTGTTCTCGCTCGACGCCGAGCGCGCCCACGGCCTCGGCCTGTCCGCACTGGACCTGGCCTACCGCACCGGCACCACGCCGCTGCTGGCCGCACGCATCGCGCCGATGCCCAGCACGGTGTTCGGGCTGACCTTCCCCAATCCGGTCGGCCTGGCCGCCGGCCTGGACAAGAATGGCGAGCACATCGATGCACTGTTCGCGCTGGGCTTCGGCTTCGTCGAGATCGGCACCATCACCCCGCGCCCGCAGGCCGGCAATCCGCTGCCACGCCTGTTCCGCCTGCCGGAACACAACGCGATCATCAACCGCATGGGCTTCAACAATGCGGGCGTGGACGCGCTGGTACGCAACGTCGAACGCGCGCGCAACCGCCGTGGCCTGCTCGGCATCAACATCGGCAAGAACAAGGACACCCCCAACGAACAGGCCGTGGACGATTACATCGCCTGCCTGGACAAGGTCTATCCGCTGGCCGACTACATCACCGTCAACATCTCCTCACCCAACACCGCCGGCCTGCGTGAACTGCAGGAAGAAACCGCGCTACGCCAGCTGGTCAGCCAGCTGCGTGACCGCCAGGAAGACCTTGCCGCCCGCCACGGCCGCCGCGTGCCGATGCTGGTGAAGGTGGCGCCGGACCTCAGCGAACGCGACATCGATGCCGCCGCGCGCGTGCTGGGTGAACTTCAAGTGGACGGCGTGATCGCCACCAACACCACCATCGACCACAGCAAGGTGGCCGGCGATCCGTTGGCCAATGAGGCCGGCGGCCTGTCCGGTGCGCCGGTGCTGGAGCAGTCCACGCTGGTGCTGCGCCGCCTGCGCTCGCGCCTGCCCGAATCGGTGCCGCTGATCGGTGTCGGCGGCATCCTGTCCGGTGCCGATGCCGTGGCCAAGATGGCCGCCGGCGCCGCGCTGGTGCAGTGCTACAGCGGCCTGATCTTCCGTGGCCCGGCGCTGGTTTCCGAATGCGTGGAGGCGATCCGCCGCCGCCGCGAAGCGCCGAGCCGCGGCGCGGTGGCCCCACTGTGAGCGCGCCCATGGATACCGTCGACGGCAACGCCCCGCTGCGCTGGACGCTCACCCGCAATGCGCCGCTGCAGGCGCTGAACACCTTCCACGTGCAGGCCAGCGCGGCGCAGCTGCTGGAACTGCACGACGCCACGCTGCTCCCGGAGGTCCTGGCGCTGCCGGAAGTGGCCAACGGCCCGCTGCTGGTCCTGGGCAGCGGCAGCAACGTGCTGATCGCTGAAGACCTGCCGGGCACCGTGCTGGTGTTCGGCAACCGCGACATCAGTTTCCTTGAACACCGCGCGGACCATGCGGTGATCCGCGCCGGCGCCGGCGTGCCGTGGCACGGGCTGGTGATGTGGTCGCTGCAGGAGGGCCTGTCCGGGCTGGAAAACCTGGCACTGATTCCCGGCACCGCCGGTGCCGCGCCGATTCAGAACATCGGTGCCTACGGCGCGCAGATCGGCGAGTTCATCCAGGCCGTCGAAGCCTGGGACTGCCAGGAGCAGGCCTGGGTGCGGCTGGACAACGAACAGTGTGGCTTTGCCTACCGC
Source organism: Stenotrophomonas maltophilia (assembly GCF_013464485.1). GTDB lineage: Bacteria > Pseudomonadota > Gammaproteobacteria > Xanthomonadales > Xanthomonadaceae > Stenotrophomonas > Stenotrophomonas maltophilia_AW. Next base: position 191,851 of record NZ_RAUX01000001.1, on the reverse strand, counting down.
GACAGCGTGTTCAAGCAGCAGCCGGATCGCTACCTGATCACCGCCATCGAACTGAAGCTGCCGCTGCTGCACGACCTGCGCATGGACTACGCCGGTATCCGAGAGGAACTGCAGGCACAGGGCGTAGAGCTGCCGGGCGCGGTGGACGTGGCCAATGCGGTGATCGCGATCCGCCGCCGCAAGCTGCCCGACCCGGATGTACTCGGCAACGCCGGCAGCTTCTTCAAGAACCCGGTGCTGCCGCTGGAACAGGTCGAGGTGCTGCTGCAGCACTTCCCGGAGCTGCCGGTGTTCCCGTCCGACCAGGAGGGCAAGCGCAAGGTCTCGGCGGCATGGATGATCGAATCCTGCGGCTGGAAGGGCTTCCGCGAAGGCGATGCCGGCGTGGCGCCGAGCCACGCGCTGGTGCTGGTCAACCATGGAAGTGCCACGGGCGCTGAACTGCTGGCACTGGCACGCCGCATCTCGGCCTCGGTGCTGGAGAAATTCGGCGTGCCGATCGAACCGGAGCCCCGCCTGCTCGGCGCACAGTGGTGAACACCCCCGCCCTCTCCCCCAGCGCCCGCCCGATGCGGGCGGCGCTGCTGATGCTCGGCAGCACAATGGCGTTCGGCCTGATGGCAGTGGCCATCCGCTATGCCACGCGCTATGTGCCGACCCAGGAAGTGGCGTTCTTCCGCAACGCCTTCGGCCTGCTGGCGTTGCTGCCGATGCTGCTGCGGCCGGGCCATGCGCCACTGAAGACCCAGCAACTGCCACGCTATTTCGTGCGCAGTGCGATCGGCCTCGGTTCGATGCTGTGTGCGTTCTGGGCGCTGGGCCATCTGCCGTTGGCACAGGCGGTTTCGCTGTCGTATTCCACGCCACTGTTCGTCACGATTGCCGCAGTGCTGTGGCTGGGCGAGACCGTGCGCGTGCGCCGCTGGGCTGCGGTGGTGGTCGGCTTCATCGGCGTGCTGGTGATCGTGCGCCCCGGTACCGCCGGCTTCACCGCAGGCAGTCTGGTGGCAGTGGCTGCCGCCGTGCTCAGCTCATTGGTGGCGATCCAGATCAAGCAGCTCACCCGCGTGGACAGCGCCGACACCGTGGTGCTCTACACCTATGTGTTCTGGGTGCCGCTGTCGCTGGTGCCTGCGCTGTTCGTCTGGGTCTGGCCCACCGGCATCGCCTGGCTGTGGCTGTTGGCCACGGGCGTTCTGGGCACGGTCGGCCAGCTGCTGTGGACGCGGGCACTGCGTCTGGGTGAAGTTTCCGCGCTGACGCCGATCAGCTTCCTGCAGCTGCCGCTGGTGACGCTGTTCGGCTGGCTGCTGTTCAACGAGAGCGTGGACCGCTGGACGATCATCGGCGCCGGCATCATCCTCGCCGCCAACGCCTACATCGCCCACCGCGAAGCCGTGTTGTCGCGGCGTGCCGCCAGCGCTGCGGCCTCCTCAGCAGCAAAGCCCGCCGAATGAAATCCACCTGCATGGACCAGCCATGGGCCGTTCATGGACAGGCTGCGGGTAGAGTCGACTGTTGGTCGACTATCGCGCGCAGCGCGGGCTTTGCMTGGTCCATTCGAAGAGCAGTCGACTAACAGTCGACTCTACCCCGGGCGATCCTGGCAACGGCCCGGGAACTAGCCCAGCCCGCGATACACCCGCTCCGCCGCATCGAACACATTGCACTGCCGCCGCAGCTCCGGTACCACACGATACGGGTCCTGCATGGACAAKSCATGGGTAGAGTCGACTGTTGGTCGACTATCGCGCGCAGCGCGGGCTTTGCMTGGTCCATTCGAAGAGCAGTCGACTAACAGTCGACTCTACCCCGGGCGATCCTGGCAACGGCCCGGGAACTAGCCCAGCCCGCGATACACCCGCTCCGCCGCATCGAACACATTGCACTGCCGCCGCAGCTCCGGTACCACACGATACGGGTCCTGCATGGASAAKSCATGGGTAGAGTCGACTGTTRGTCGACTATCGCGCGCAGCGCGGGCTTTGCMTGGTCCATTCGAAGAGCAGTCGACTAACAGTCGACTCTACCCCGGGCGATCCTGGCAACGGCCCGGGAACTAGCCCAGCCCGCGATACACCCGCTCCGCCGCATCGAACACATTGCCCGGTGCGAACTGCTCGGCCAGGTAATGCAGCGACTGCCGACGCAGCTGGGGCGAACGCTCCTCCCCATCACTGCCCAGCAACACCTGCTGGAACTCGATCAGGTCCTGCAGGATCCGCCAGTGCCGGTACCAGGCAATCCAGCGCGGGTCGCCACGGTCACTGCCGTAGCCGTCTTCGAACCCCAGTGGATTCTCGCGCCCCCAACGCCCGCCCACGGCACCACCGATGAACATCAGGTCGCGCTCGCGCGGGGCCAGCGACAGGCCATCCCAATCGATCAGGTGCAGGCCGCCGTCATTGCCCATCAGAAGATTGCCGGCATGCAGATCGGTATGGCAGAGACGCAGGTCCACCGGCGCATCTTTCAGGGCACCATGCAGCTGCACCGCATGCGCATGCAGTGCGGCGATGCGGGCACGCTGCTTGTCCCATACGGACACAAACGCACGGCCCAGGCCATCCTTCGCAGCCGCAAGGCCCTCGCCCGCCAACCACTGCCCGACCGTCTCAAGTGCACCGGTTTCCAGTCGCACGATTGGCAGCCCCTGGCGCAGTTCCGGCGGCAGCTGTGCAGCGTGCAGCTGCCGCAGCACCTCACCGAGCCGCTGCCACTGCGCGCGGCTCAGCGCCGCTTCGAAACCGGACTGGCCGTCGACATAGGGAAACAGGGTGAACTGCAATCCCCAACGCTGCACCGACGCACCACCGGTCAGCGCCGGCCATGGCGCCACGATCTCTTCGATGCCCAGCGTGCCGCGCAGCCAATGCAGGCTGTCCCACACTGCAGGATCAACCTGGTACGTACGGCATTTCAACCACCACTGCCCACGGCGTCCATCGATGCGATACACGCTGGCATTGGCATCCGCGCCCACCGGACGCGGCACCACGGCGGTAGCGGTAATGCCATAGGATTGTTGCAGGACTTCGCCGAGATGCTGCGCCGAAGCGAATGACATGGATGCAAGCGGAAAGTAATACCTGCCGCCACTATCGCAGATGCATTTGCCACGACACAGACATGTCCGTCACAACATCACCGCTGAGCGGCCAAAGGACTAGCCCGCGAGACGTCGCATCAACGCTTCCAGCGGACCGCGTGCGAACTGCCACGACCACAGCCATGCCGCGCCCGTTGCCAGCATCAGGAACAACAGCGCCCACAGCAGCACCGAGGCAAGTGACCCACGCCCATCGAGCAGGCCGAAGCTTTCCAGTGTTCCCATCCCCAGCAGGATGTGGCCGACATAGAGCGTGAGGGTCATGCGCCCTGCCGCCGTGAACGGCTCCAGCCAGTCGCCGGGATGCACCCGCGTCAGCCACAGGCAGGCGGCGATGACACTGCAGGCCGCGCCCGCACCGGTAAGCACGTAGGCGGGGCCCGGCGGCATCGGTTGCGTTCCCAGCCAGGCCTGCCATGGCGTTCCCTGCGCAAGATGCTGCACCGCCTGGCCGGCCCCGATCAACAGCACACCCAGCACCAGCAGTGCATGCTGCACCCGTGGCTGCGACAACGGCAGGCGCGCCAGCAGCATGCCCAGCAGGAAGAAGCAAAGCCAGGGCAGCAGCGGATGGAAGCCGTTGAACAACAGGTTGCGCACCGCCCCTGGCCATTGCCACAGACCGGCGTAGTCCAACGTCTGCCAGTTCCATCCCTGGCTGTAGTCCCAGTGCAGCAGCGCCCAGAACGAACAGGCGGCAAGGCCCACGATGCTGGCCAGCAACACCCGCGGCGACGCGCGCAGCCACAACACGGCCAGAGCGAAGTACACCGCGTAGTAATGCAGGATGTCGGCGGGGAACACGGTCAGGTTGAGCAGGCCCAGCACCAGCAGGAACAGCGCGCGCCGCCAGGTCTGCACGCTGGCCGGCCACCCATGCTGTCGCTGCGTGGCCAGCACCAGGCCCAGCCCCGCCAGGGTAACGAAGGTCGCAGAAGCCTTGCCTTCCAGCAGATGGAAGCACCGCGCCAGCCACCCTTCCCCATCTGCCGGGACGGCCATCGCCAGTCGGAAGTTGACCAGCACCATGCCGGCCAGTGCCAGGTAACGCGCCAGATCCAGGCCGTGCAACCGCCGGTCAACCACACTCATGCGCGTGCACCGAGCAGCAGCGTCAGCAGGGCCAGATCCAACGGCGCGCCCTCCGCGTCGCCCGCTTCGGCCAGCCCCCGGCGCAACGCGTCGCTCTCGATGGCGTCCAGCAACACCTGCGACTGCACTGCCGGTGCCAACGCCGGGCGCCGACGTTCGCGCTGCGCCACGCGCTGCAGAGCTTCGGCCAGCGCCTCGTGCAATTGCTTCCGATTGGCCGCGAAGGCCTCTGCCACAGCGGGATTGCGGGCACTCTCGGCCAGCACTTCAACGGCAAGCATCGCCCATTCCGGCTGCCGGCACAGTGCGTGGAACTCCTGCAGGAACGCCAGCACCTGTGCGCGGTCGCCGTCAGACACGGCCAGGCGCTGCAACAACGGTGCCAGTTCTTCGCTCTCGGCCACCGCCACCGCGAGGATGATCGCTTCCTTGCCCGGGAAGTGGTTGTAGAGATTGCCCAGGCTGACGCCGGCCGCCTGCGCGATGTCACGCATGCTGGCCTGGTGGAAGCCCTTGACGAGGAAGCACTGCAGGGCGGCCTGCAGGATCTGCGCGATGCGTTGCTCGTTGCGGTCGGTTCGGCTCATGGCGCAAATAGTGAACGAACGTTCGTCCATTTAATAGATGGACGCCAGGCCATCGCCGGGCTTCGTTCAGCCAACCTTGACCTCAACTGCGGTTGAGGCCCGATGCTGCGCGGCCTGCCCCATCCTCTCCCGGAGTTCCTGCATGCCACGGATGATCGCCACCCTGCTCGACAGCCGCGTGCTGTGGTTCCTCGCCCGCCTGCTGCTGGCCGTGGTGTTCCTGTCCTCGGGCCTGGCCAAACTGATGGCGTGGGATAACAGCGTCGCCGAAATGCAGGCGGCCGGGCTGCACCCACCTGCACTGTTCAACATCGCCAGTGCCGTGGTGCTGCTGGGCGGCTCACTGTGCCTGCTGTTTGATCGCCTGCTGTGGCTGGGCAGCGGTGCGCTTGCGGTGTTCATGCTGTTGACCATCGTCATCGTGCACACCTTCTGGACCAAGCAAGGTGCGGAGCAACAACTGGCGCTGTTCTTCGCGCTGGAACACCTGAGCGTGGTCGGTGGCCTGATCTGCGCGGCCATCGCCAGCCGTGCGCGGTCTCAGCCGCACTCGATTCGCCCGCGCCGCTAGCGCCTGGGCAGCATCGCGATCACCTGCAGCAGGCCGGATTCAACCCAGGCACGCAGGCTGCCTTTGCCGGCAAGGCCCCACTGGATCACCAGGCCATGCCAGTGTGCCTCGACCGTGGAGGCAGCCACCTCCGCGTCGATGAACCCCATCGCCTGCAGTTGTCCGGCAATGCCGGCCCGCATTTCCAGCACATGCGCGTTGGCCAAGGCCGCACGGCGTCCGCCGGACGTCCGCAGGTCTTCCATCAGCAGCGCCATGTGCCCGGCCAACCGTTGGCGCGTCTCCATGCCGCGGGTCTGCGCGCCCAGCCAACCCACCAGTGACGCCACCGTCGCCACTGCAGGTGCAGGCACCGCAGCGACCAGGCGCTCGCTGGAGCGGCTGATCGCTCTTTCCAGCAGCGCGGCACGGTTGCCAAAACGCTGGACCAGCGTCGCCGCCGACAGCCCTGCACGCGCTCCGAGCGCGGCCAGCGTGAAGCCCTGCGGGCCCGCCTCCACCAGCAGGTCCACAGCCAGGTCGACCACACGTTCGTCGGGGATGGTTTTGGTGCGCGTCATCGGCACACTATAAATGAATATTCGTTTATATAAAGGCCCGCAATGAACCCAGCTCGATCACGCATCCGCGCCTATGTGGGCAGCTCGCTCGATGGCTACATCGCCGGCCCAGGCAACGACCTGGACTGGCTCAACGTGGACCACGCCCGCGATGGCGATCTGGCTGCTGCGCCGGATTATGTGGACTATCCACGCTTCATCGCCGACATCGGTTGCCTGCTGATGGGGCGCACCACCTACGATGTGGTTGCCGCCATGCCAGAGTGGCCGTACCGCGACCTGCAGGTGCTCGTGGCCAGCCATCGCCCACTCCATGACGCTCCCGGCAATGTGCAGGTTGCACACGGCAGCATTGGTGATCTGGTTGAGGGGGCATGCACCCTCGCCGCTGGCAAGGACGTGTATGTCGATGGGGGCGCGATGGTCCGCCAAGTGGTGCAGGCCCACTTGCTGGACGAACTGGTACTGACCTGGCTGCCGATCCTGCTGGGCGGCGGCGTACGCCTGTTCGACGTACTGCCCCAGTCCGTGGCACTGCAGTTCACCACCGCCGCGCCGGCCGGCAACGGGTTGCTGCAGGTCGGTATCCGCCTGCTGCCTCAGAAGAACTCGTCGAGCAACCGGTAGAACGCCATCCGGCGCTCATCGGCCACCGCACCGTAGCGCTGGAACAGCGTCGCGACACAGCTGGTCTCACCGAAATTGTGGACCAGGCTGCGCGCGGCCAGGGCCAGGTCCTGATAGCGGTCGGCCACGCCCAACCGGCCACAATCGATGAAGCCAGTGAACCGCCCATTGGCCACCATCAGGTTGGGCAGGCAGGCATCGCCATGACTGACCACCAGATCTTCATGTGCGGGCTGGGTAGCGCGCAGCTCGGCGAAAATCTGCTGCGGGCTCTGGCCCAGCCGCTCGTCGTCGAAGTCATCGGCATCCACCAGCCCAGCCTCGACGCGTGCCTGTACGGCCTGCAGGCGCGATGCCAACCGCTGATCGAACGGACAGTTGGCTACAGGCATCGCATGCAGGCCACGCAGTGCGTCAGCCATCAGTACTGCCACCTGCCTCGCCGCGAGCTCCGGCGAGGAGGCCAGGTCGCGGCCGGGCAACGCGCTCATCAACAACCAGCGCCGCCCCGCTTCCTCGGCGGTGGCAATCACCGTGGGCGCCGGCTGCCCCTGCGCCTGCAGCCAACGCAGCCGGGCGATCTCATCACCCAGTTCGCTGAAGGCATCGATCACTTCCGACTTCAGGAAGGCATCGGCCTGGCCCGATCGATGGACGCGGGCGACGTCGGCACGCGACACACCGATCGACTGCCGCTCGACGCGTGCGCCGGCCAGGGCGTCCTGCCACGCCTGCGGCAGGAGCATGCCGTCCGTACTTGTGTGCGCTGCGTCCATGCGGGGGTATTCCAGTTGTCGGTGACCCCAGGGATTCTCGCTCATCCGGCGCGGATTGCAGCCAGCAGGCAGGCACTCAGGTACAGGCCCAGTCCGAATATCGAATGCGCAAGCAGGCTGCGCAGGCGCGACTTGAGCGGGCTGGGCGTCCTGGATGCCGCAATGCCCGCGCCCATCCCGGGCTGCATGATGAAGAACGGCGCGGCCACGCTGAGAATGCCGAACAGCAATGCCGGAAGCAGAGTGGGCGCACGTGCCCATCCCTCCCCGGCAACGGCGAGCAGCGCCGCTGCGAAGACCACACCGATCAGATAATGCGCGGACCAGCCCAGCACACGCTCGCCCGGCACCTGCGCAGCGCGCCCGATGGCCTCATGGCGGAACCGTCCTCTGGGCAGATGGCCCAGCCAGCGGCCGACCATGCCGAAATCCAGCGTGGGAATGCCCAGCACCCGGCGCTGCAGCAGCGACCACAGGTCCAGCACAACGGTGGCGCCGACGCCGATCGCGACCGCATCCGGCAGGAACGCCGAAGATCCGTCCATGATGCATACCTTCAATTATTTGCTTGAATGATAGATCGATGGTAGCGTGCCCATCATGAACGCTTCAACCCATCCGACCTCCTCCCCCCTGGAGGCGCTGGCCGAGATCGCCCGGACCCTGGGCCATCCACACCGCTTGGCGCTGCTGGAGCACATCGCCCAGGGTGAACGTGCGGTGGAACGCCTGTCCGAACTGACCGGCCTGACCGTGGCCAATACCTCCCAGCACCTGCAGCAACTGCGCCGCGCCGGCCTGGTCCAGACCCGCCGTGATGGCAAACGCATTCTCTACCGCAGCGGTGACGGCCCGCTGGGCAACCTGTTGGCGGCATTGCACGACTATGCCGAGCATCAGCGCAGCGAGATGCACGGCGTCATCGCCGACAGCGTGCACCGACGCGACACGCTGGAAGGCATGACCGTGGAGCAGTTGCTGGCGCAGCGAAGCGAAGTGGTGCTGCTGGATGTGCGTCCGCAGGAGGAATTCGCGCTGGGCCACCTGCCTGGCGCCCTGAACATTCCCGCTACGGAACTGCGCGAGCGGATGGACGAACTGCCGCGTGACGTCCACATTGTTGCGTACTGCCGCGGACCCTACTGCGTGCTTTCAAGCGCTGCGGTCACCCTGCTGCGCGACGCCGGACTGACCGCGCAGCGCCTCGCTGCCGGCTATCCGGAATGGAAAGCCGCCGGCCTGCAGGTGGAACTCCCCGCGCACTGAGCAGGACCTTGTCATGGATGATGCCTTTTCCCCGATGATCCATGACGCCTGGCAGGGCATGTTCGCCGGGACGCGCACGCTGCAGAACGACCCGCTACTGCACCTGGCCTGCAGCGATGCCTTCGATGAGGGTGAGGACGGCATGCTGCTGCAACCGGTCGTGGGCCCCGCACGTGCACTGCTGCGCCCTGCGCTGGCCGATCACCTGCAGCTGCAGGAGCAGCCGCACTGGACCTTGCCGCAGCTGCGGCAGCGGTTGCAGGAGTCGGGCCGGCACACGCATGGCGCCGACCGCGTCTTCCATTTCCCTGCCGCAGTACTTGCGGTCCTGGCCCAGCACCCTGCCCCGCCACACCTCCGTCTCCTCGGCCCGGACGATGCTGCCGTGTTCGACGTGTTCCAGAACAGCGCCACTGCACAGGATCTCGATGCGGCCTGGGTCGAACTGGACCATTGGCAGGTGTTCGGCATCTTCGACGGGCAAAGACTGGTCGCTGCCGGCAGCATGTATCCGTGGAGCCTTGACCCGGCGCTGGCCGACATGGGCGTGCTGACCCTGCCCGAGGCCCGCGGCCGCGGTCACGCCCGCCAGCTGGTGCACGCCATGGCCGCGTTCGCACACGCCACCGGGCTGCAACCGCAGTACCGCTGCCAGCTCGACAACAGGGCCTCGATCATCACTGCCGAACGCAGCGGCCTGTGTGCGTTCGGCGACTGGGACATCATCCTCGCGGCCCGTTGAGGCCGCCCATGCAGAACAAGGAAGCAACATGAAATTGATGGTGATCGGCGCCAGCAGGGGCCTCGGTCGGGCATTCGTTGAAGGCCTGTGCCAGCCCGGCGACACGGTTGTCGGGGTCTCGCGCAATCGCCCGCGCGGCATTCAATGCCCCGAAGGCGTCACCCTGCAGTGGATCGAAGCCGACCTGGCCCAACCCGCCCTGGCTGCCGACCAGATCGCAGCGGAGGCGCCGGCCGATATCGATGTGCTGATCCACAACCTGGGCATCTGGGAAGAGAAGGCCTTCAGCGACGCGTACGCCTTCCTCGATGAATCCGATGCTGCACTGGCACAGCTGATCGACGTCAACGTCACCGCCACCCTGATGCTGCTGCGCCGCCTGCTGCCGCGCGTGCTGCAGGCACCGCGCCCACAGCTGGTGCTGACCGGCTCGACCTCGGCGCTGCCACGCAGCGGCCGCCCGGAAGTCGCCTTCGGTGCCTCCAAGTTCGCACTCAACGGCATCGCCGATGCATTGCGCGAAGGCTTCCGCGATCGCCGCCTGGCGGTGACCAGCCTGCAGCTGGGGTACCTCAACACCGACGATGCACTGTCAGTTCCCTTGGCCGAGGCGGCAGCGCGCGGCGATGGCGAGCTGGTACCGGTACACGACGTGGTGGCCATGGTGCGCGCGTTGCTGCAGCTGTCGCCGTCCGGCTTCGTGCGCGAACTGGTGCTGCCGGCCATCGCCGACCCGCGCTACTGACCCCAGGTGAGCAACGCCGGACAGCCTCGCTGGCCGCATGGGCCGCTGTGGTTTACCCTGCTGCTCACTGGCCGTCGGTCACAGGCGGGAACCTGCTATGGATGCGCTTCCACCGGTCTTGGCCCAGGTCCTGGACAGCGCCCTGCCCAGCCTGCCCCTGTACCTGCTGCAGGCCACGGCGGTGATCGGCATGATCGGCGTACTGCTGATCGCCACCCGCCGTGGCGGCCACGCCATTGAAGGCCGACGCCTGTACGTAGGCGTGGCGCTGGGCTTGATCTACCTGTTCAACGCCTGGTTCGTGGCCCGCTACAGCCAGGGCGTGGTCAAGCTCCACCTCGGCTTCGACATCCTGCTGGTCAGCGGCCTGCTGGGGGGCTGGCGCGGTGGCCTGGTCTGCCTGGCCGCCAGCCTGCTGGCCCGATATCAGTTCACCGGCGCCCAGTTCTTCATGCCTGCCAGCCTGGAGTCCACCCTGCAGATGCTGGCCGGTGTCTGGCTGCGCAGGCGCCTGCACCCGCGCATGCTGGCAGAGCTGTCGGCGCGCATGATCCTGCAGGCCTGGGGCGTGCGTATCGCCGTGACCGCGCTCGGCCTGGCACTGGGCGTGGCGATCATCGGCGCCCATCACCTGCCGGTGGAAGAACTGGCGATACAGCGGCTGCTGGCCTTGCCGCTCTCGCTGCTGATGTTGGGTGCTGTGTTCGCGCTGGTCTACAACGATGCGCAGATCGACGTGCAGCGCCAACGCGAACAAGCCTGGCTGCGCATCGACCCGATCAGTGGCCTGCCCAACATGCGCGCGCTCGGCGAACGCCTGCAGCACTTCTGGCGCGACAACGACGGTATCGGCAAGGCCTGCCTGATCGTGGCCGAAATGGGCAACCTGCGTGATCTGCGCCTGCGCTATGGGCCGCTGCAGGACAATGGACTGTGGCAGCGCGACAGCACGGAAGAGGTGCACCGGCTGCTGCCCTCGCTGCCGCCCGGGCAGCTGGAGACCTATCAGTTCGGCGATGCGGCGCTGGCCATCCTGGTACGCGACCTGACCTTGCCCGAACTCCGCACGCAGCCCCGGATCACCGATCTTGCCAGCAACCTGGCCGACCGGGTCAGCCGGGACTGGCCAGGGTTCCGCCCGCTGTTCCGATGTGCGGTGGTCGAGCTGAAGCCTCCGATCGATGACGAAGATGGGCATCTTCCGTTCCGCGCGATCACCGTGGCGCTGAGCGCGATCGAATCGGGCGTGGTGTTCTTCGATGATCCGATCCAACGTGACAGCGAGATCGACGCCCTGATCGAGCGTTCGCTCGAACACTGGCTGCAGCATGGCGATGCTCCGCTGTGCTACCAACCCAAGCATCGCCTGCAGGATCGCCGGCTGGTCGGCGCCGAAGCGCTGCTGCGCATGCGCGACACCGAGGGCAGGATGATCGCGCCGATGCGGGTGATCTCGCTGCTGCGACGCCAGGGCCGCCTGGCGGAGCTGGAATGGGCCACGCTGCAGTCGGCCGTCCACTTCCTGCAGCAGTGCCTGCGCGATGGCACGCAGCTGAAGATCGCCGTGAACGTCTCGGCCGAGTCATTGCGCCTGCCCGCCTTCGGCCTGCGCCTGCACGAGCTGCTGCAGCTGCATGAGGTCCCCGGCGCGATGCTGCGCCTTGAGATCGTCGAGTGGACCGAGATCGTCGAGCGCGACGTGGTGGATGCCAACATCGCGCAGCTGCTGGCCGCCGATGTCAGCCTGTCACTGGATGACTTCGGTGCCGGCTATTCAACCCTGATCCTGCTGTCACAGCTGGCCATCGCCGAAGTCAAGATCGAGCAGGCGCTGATTGCCACGCTGTTCGACGCCAAGTCGCAGTCCATCGTGCGTTTCATCGTGGAAGTCGCGCATCGCTGTGGCGCCATCGTGGTGGCCGAGGGCACTGAAACCCTGGCGCAGGAGCAGCAGCTGCGCGTACTGGGCGTGGATGTCGGCCAAGGCTACCTGTACTCGGCGGCGCTACCGGCCGACGAGTTCCGCCGTTTCGCCGCCAACTAGACTGCGTAGAAGCCCAGGAACATCGCCACCGCCGACTCGGCCACGCGTGCACGCTCCTGCGCATTCAACGGCGCCTGCCCCATCGTCACCTGCGGCCAGAACGCGAAACTCTTCACCAGGCCGTGCAGCTGGTGGCCGGCAAATTCCGGATCGACCTCGCGCAACCGGCCATCGGCGATGGCCGCGCGGATCCAGGCACTCTCGCCGCTTTCCTTCTCGCCCATGCGGCAGACGATGGCCTGCGCGCGTTCCGGTGAATGGATGATCTCGGCCATCGCCACCCGCGCCAGATCAATGAAATTGGCATCACTGAGCAGGTCCAGCTTCTGCCCCAGCAGCTGCAGCAGCTGCGCCTGCAGGGTCTGGTCGGCGCGGTACGGCAACGTATCACTGGCTACGCTGCGTTCCCACAGCTCCTCCAGGATCATCGAGAACAGCGCTTCCTTGCTCGGGAAGTGGTTGTAGACGGTGCGCTTGGAGACCCCGGCCACCTCGGCAATGCGGTCCATGCTGGTCGCCTCGTAGCCCGAGGCACGGAACTCCTCCACCGCCGCGCGCACGATGGCTTCGCGTTTGCGGTCGGTCAGGCGTTGCGGGGCATGGGGCATGGCGGAAACCGGATAGCTGAACGAATACCGTCATTTTACACCCGGCAGTGTACTTTTCAAAAAACGGAAACTACACTGTGCAGTGTACTCAGCGGACGTCACCCATGAAGCGCCTGCTCCTTGTCCTCCTGCTTGGAATTTTCGCCGTGACCGCCTACACCTTCTGCAAGTCCTGGTCCCTCCCCGATTTCCCCGACTCGCCGCAGTACCGCGACGGCAAGTTCCGCAATGCCCTGCCAAAGCCGGCCATGGGCCTGCGCGACGGCCTGGAGATCTGGTGGACGTTCCTGTTCAACAAGCCCAAGGGCACCGTGCCCAATCACGCGATTCCGGTGCAGCCGCTGGACCGCGCCACGCTGGACGCCGCGCCGGACCGCAGCCTGTTCCGCATCGGCCATTCCACGATCCTGCTGAAGCTGCGCGGCCAGTACTGGCTGACCGACCCGGTGTTTTCCGAGCGCGCCTCGCCGGTGCAGTGGATGGGCCCGGCCCGCTTCCACGCGCCGCCGATCAGCATCGACGAGCTGCCGCCGATTGCCGGCGTGATCCTCTCGCACAACCACTACGACCACCTCGACCACGCCGCCGTGATGCAGTTGGCCGGCAAGACCGCGCGCTTCATTGCACCGCTCGGCGTGGGTGACCAGCTGATCGCCTGGGGCGTGGATGCCAGCAAGGTCGAACAGCTGGACTGGTGGCACTCCACCGAAGCCAACGGCCTGCGCCTGACCGCCACCCCGGGCCAGCATTTTTCCGGCCGCGGGCTGGGTGACAGCGACCGCAGCCTGTGGGCGTCGTGGGTGATCCAGGACGGCGACTTCCGCATCTTCTTCAGTGGCGATACCGGCTACTTCGACGGCTTCAAGGCCATCGGCGAAAAGTACGGTCCGTTCGACCTGACCATGATCGAAACCGGCGCCTACGACCCGCGCTGGGCGTTCGTGCACATGCAGCCGGAACAAACCCTGCAGGCGCACCTGGACCTGCGCGGCAAGTGGCTGCTGCCGATCCACAACGGCACCTTCGACCTGGCCCTGCACGCATGGCAGCAGCCGTTCGAGCGGATCACCGCGTTGGCCGCGGCGAAGAACGTGCCGGTGGCCACGCCGATGATGGGCGAAGCGCTGGACATGCAGGCGCCAGAGGCGGGCACGCGCTGGTGGGAGCAGGTGGAGTTGTAACAGGCGTGACGGGGCGTCATGTATCCCAAGGCTCTGTAGAGCCGAGCCATGCTCGGCTGCGTCTACCCGAACGACAGCCGAGCGCAGGCTCGGCTCTACATAGAAACGGCCTGGGGCGCTGCAGCGCGTCATGTAACCGATTACATCCCTTGCTAGCGTAGCGCTCGCCGATTCCGGTCGAACCTGCGAGGCTGTCCGTAATGACGTTGCGCGTCGAACGCTCCAAGGTCTCCCGCTCCGCTCTCCCGTGGCGATCTGCCGCTCCCCTGCTGCTCGCCGTCCTGGCGTCCTCCGCGCAGGCACAGCCCCTTCCCCCGCGCGGTCAGTGGCAAGCCAGCAGTTCCTCGCAGCAAGTGCCGGCGATGGCGATCAGCCACCTGATCGACGGCGACCCGAAGACCGTCACCGGCGGTGCCTTCAGCCCTGGCCACTGGTTCCAGATCGATCTGGGGGCGCCCGCGATGATGGCAGGCGTCCGCCTCACCTGGGATGTCTCCAACCCGGAAGGCTATTTGCTGCAGACCTCAATGGATGGCACGCAGTGGCAGACCGCGTACACGATGGCCGATTCACTGGGCGACGTGGAAACGCTGTACTTCGCACCGCGCCCGGCACGCTACCTGCGGCTGGCCAGCCCGCAGCGCACCTCCGACTGGGGCGTGTCGATCTTCGAGATGGAGCCACTGGACAGCACACTCAGCGCACGCGTCGCCGGAATTGATGCAACGCAGGCAGCCGCACTCTGGCAAGGCGGCAGTGCGGTCGCCCTGCCGACCGGGCGAGGCGGCAGCCACACGCTCGACGTCACCCTGCCACGTGCGCAGTCCACGGCCGGACTGTTGGTGGAATGGGCCGATGGCGCACGCGGTGCGGCCCGCCTGCAGGCACAGGACGCCCAAGGCCGCTGGCAGGAACTGGCCCACGATGCGCAGGCGGCGGATCACAAGCAGAGCTGGCTCGCGGCCAATACCGCACAGTCCGTGCGTGCATTCCGCCTGAGCGTGGAGGGTCCTGTACCAAAGATGGCACGCCTGCGCCTGCTCGGCCCAAAAGCCGTGATGACACCGATGAAGCAGTACCAGATCGTCGCCAGCGGTGCGCAGCGCGCGTTGTTCCCGGCCTCGCTGCAGATGCAGCAGACCTACTGGACCGCTGTTGGTGTGCATGCCGGGCGACAGAAATCGATCTTCGACGAGTACGGCAACCTGGAAGCCTTCAAAGGTGCGCCGCTGGTGCAGCCGATCTGGCGCAGCGCCAATGGGAGCGCAGCGGGTGCTGCCGGGCAGAACGTGCAGCATGCATTGCGTGATGGCTGGAAGCCGATGCCCTCCACGACCTGGTCGCCGCAGCCCGGGCTGGAACTGCGCAGCGAAGTGTTCGCCATCGAACGTAATGGCCAGCCGGTAACGTTCCTGCGCCACCGCCTGCACAACACCGGCAGCACGAAGATCGAAGGCACGCTCAGCCTCGTCGTGCGCCCGATGCAGATGAATCCACCATGGCAGAACGGCGGTCTGTCACCGATCCGCGACGTTGCGGTAGACGGTCAGGCCGTGCGCATCAATGGCCGCACGCTGTTGCGTTCGCTCACGCCGGTATCGGCGTCCGGTGCGGCGCCCTTCGGCAAGGACGGTGCAACGGAAATCACCTCGGCTCTCGCCGCTGGGACGCTGCCTTCCACCCAGCGGGCACGCGATGAGCAGGGTCTGGCCGCCGCCGCTCTGGACTACCGTATCTCGCTGGCCCCGGGTGCCAGCGAATCGATTGTAGCCGCCTTCCCGTTGGGCACTGCCGCTGCAGATGCCAACGGTGTGCTGCCCGAAGCCCCACCGCTCGATCTGGCTTCGCTGCCAGGCGACGCCAACAGGGCATTCGACACGCTGGCCCAACAGGCTTCCGCAGACTGGCAGGCACGACTCGGCCAGGTTGGCCTGCGCCTGCCCGATCCCTCACTGGTGGACATGCTGCGCGCGCAGGCCGCCTACATGCTGATCAACCAGACCGGCCCAGCCATGCAGCCCGGCCCGCGCAACTACAACCGTTCCTTCATCCGCGACGGCATGGCCACCTCGGCGGTGCTGCTGCGCATGGGCGAAGCGAAGGTCGCGCGCGACTACCTGGCCTGGTACAGCGAACACGGCGTGCATGCCAACGGTCTGGTCTCGCCGATCCTCAACGACGATGGCAGTGTCAACACCGGTTTCGGTTCGGACATCGAGTACGACAGCCAGGGCCAGTACGTCGCGCTGGTGGCCGATGTCGCGCGCCTTGATGGTGGACCGGAATCGGTGCGTGCCTATCTGCCGAAAGTGAAAGCGGCGCTGCGCTTCCTTCAAGAACTGCGCGAACGCACGCTGGTGCCCGGCTACAAGGCCGATCAGCCAGCCCCGGAACGCTTCGCGGGCGTTCTTGCGCCGTCGATCAGCCACGAGGGCTACCCCTCGCCCACGCACAGCTACTGGGATGACTACTGGGGGCTGAAGGGCTGGCACGACGGCGCGTGGCTGGCCGAATCGCTGGGCGACCACGAGACCGCGGCCTGGGCACGCGAGCAATACAAGGCGCTGTACGACGCGCTGCACGCCTCGATCCGGGCAACGATGGCGTGGAAGGGCATCGACTTCATACCCTCCTCGGCCGATCTGGGCGATGGTGATCCCACCGGCGTATCGATCGCGCTGGACCCCACCGGCGCACAGAGCGTGCTGCCCGCCGAAGCGCTGCGCACCACCTTCGCCCGTTACCTGGAGGATGTGCGCAAGCGCAGCCAGCCCGGTGCGCTGTACGCCTACACGCCGTACGAGATCCGCAACGTGCTGAGTTACGTGCACCTTGGCCAGCCACAAGTGGCCGACGAGCTGCTGCAGGGGCTTCTGCATGATCGGCGCCCGCTTGAGTGGCAGGTGCTGGCCGAAGTGGTGCATTCGCGCCTGCGCTTCCCACGCTATCTGGGTGACATGCCGCATACGTGGATCGGCGCGGAATACGGCCGCACGCTGTTCGGCATGCTGATGCGCGAAGACGATGATGCGCTGTCGCTGCTGCCAGGTACGCCGCCGTCGTGGGTGGCTGGCGATGGGCTGGCGGTGGAGCGCCTGCCGACCGCGTATGGCACGTTGCAGATGCAGGCACGGCAGCGCGAAGGCGTGCTGACGGTGGCGCTTGGCGAGGGGCTGCGCAACGGAACGGCGGTGAAGGTCTGGTGGCCGGCACGGACAATGCCGAAGGCGGTGCGTGTGGATGGTCGTAGCGTTTCCGACTTCGATGCCGAGGGTGTGCGCCTGGCAAAACCGTTCAAGACGTTGGAGGCGCGTTGGTAGAGCAGCCGAGCATGGCTCGGCTCTACAGCAGGCAGACTCCGCGAGTAGATCCACGCCATGCGTGGATGCTTCTGCCGCGAACCGCAGCCGAGCATGGCTCGGCTCTACAAAGACGGAGGTAGCGCTGGGCCGCGCCCGGCGTCATTGCAGCGTCGGCAACCCCGGCGGGTTGGTCTGCGACTGCGGCACCGCCTCCTCGGCCACGTTCCAGCGTTTCAGCGCCTGCGCATAGGTGCCGCTGCCGATCTGGGTGTTCAGCGCCTGCGTCACCGCATCAGCCAGGCCACTGCCCTTGCGCGTGGTCACCGAGATCGCCGCGGCGTTCGGCCAGCCGCCAGGGAACAGGCCCACGCGCCGCACCTTGCCATCGCGTGCTGAGTACGCGCCGGTGGCATTGGGCTCGAATGAGACATCGGCCCGCCCGGTGATCACCGCAAGGCGCCCGACCACCGCGTCGTCGAAGTACTGGTACTCCACCGGCTTCAGGCCCGCGGCGATGTTCTGCTGGTCCCACTGGCGCAGGATCTGGTCCTGGTTGGTGCTGGCGCCCACCACCACCTTCAGCCCCGCCACATCCGCCGGCGTCTCGATCTTCTGGATCGGCCCGTCAGTGCGCGTGTAGATGCCCAGCAGGTCGTAGCGATAGCTGGAGAAATCGAACTTCTTCTTGCGCTCTTCTGTCACCGTCACGTTCGACAGCACCGCATCGTACTTGCCCGATTCCAGCCCCAGCGGCCAGTCGGCCCAGGCCACCGGCACGATCACCAGCTTCAGGCCCAGCGCATCGGCAATCAGGCGCGCGATGTCGGGCTCGATGCCGACCACGTCCTTGCTGTCGGCGCCATAGTCGGCCAGTGGCAGCTGTCCCGGGTGGGTCGCCACGGTGAACGTACCTGGCGTGACGAAGCGGTAGCCAGCGGGAATCAGGGCCTGCGCCTTGGGATCGCGCGTGCCCTTCAGCACCGTGCTGTTCGCTCCGGCCAGGCTGGTCGCGGCCACCGCCGCAGCCTCCGGGGCCTCACGCACCCGCGAGTAGACGATGCCGGCGATGCCGATGACCAGAACACCTGCGATCAACAAGGTACTGCGTGAGGGACGACGGGATGCTGTAGGGCTCATGGCATTCCTTGAGGATTACAGGGTCTTGGCCAGGAAGTCGGCCGTGCGTTGCTGGCGCGGGCGCTCGAACAACGCCTCGGGCGTGCCCTGCTCGATCACCCGGCCCTGGTCCATCATCACCACGTGGTCGGCTACGCGGCGGGCGAAGCTCAGCTCATGGGTGACGATCACCAGCGTGGTGCCCGAGCGGGCCAGTTCCTCGATCACGCTCAGCACCTCCGCCACCAGTTCCGGGTCCAGCGCCGAGGTGGGTTCGTCGAACAGCAGTACCTTCGGCTGCAGCGCCAGCGCACGGGCGATCGCGATGCGCTGTTGCTGGCCGCCCGACAGCTGGCGTGGGAACGCATCGGCCTTGTCGGCCAGGCCGACCCGCTCCAGCAGCGTGCGCGCCTGCTCTTCGGCCTGCGCGCGCGGTACGCCGCGCACGGCCATCGGCGCCTCGATGATGTTCTCCAGCGCGGTCAGGTGCGGGAACAGGTTGAAGCCCTGGAACACCATGCCCACCTCGGCACGACGGCGGCGGATCTCGCGCTCCGGCAGTTCGTACAGGGTGTCACCGTCGCGGCGGTAGCCGATCAGCTGACCACCGACGGTTACGTAGCCACTGTCGGCACGTTCCAGGTGGTTGATCAACCGCAGCAGCGTGGATTTCCCTGCACCAGATGGCCCGATCAGCACGGTCACGCTGCCGGCGCGCAGGTCCAGGTTCACGTCTTCCAGCACCGGCTGCTCGCCGAATGCCTTGCCCACGCCATGCAGCGATACCGCCGCACCCTCGCCCGCTTCGACCTGGGTCGCGATGCGCGGGCGGTTGATCACGCGCGGCGCAGCATCGCTCTGCGCGCGCACCGCCGATGACACGCGCGACACCGAGCGCTCACGCTGCAGCTGGCCGCGTGCGAAGCGCTGCTCCACGCGTCGCTGCAGCAGCGACAGCACGGTCAGGATCACCAGGTACCAGACCGTGGCCACCATCAGCAGCGGCACCACTTCCAGGTTGCGGCGGTAGATCACCTGCACGGTGTAGAACAGCTCCGGCAGCGCCAGCACGTAGACCACCGACGTGCTCTTGGCCAGGCCGATCACATCGTTGAACGCGGCCGGCAGGATCGAGCGCATCGCCTGCGGCAGGATGATGCGACGCACCTGGCGGCCTCGTGGCAGGCCCAGCGCGGCCGCCGCCTCATACTGGCCATGGTCGACCGAGAGGATGCCGCCACGGATCACCTCGGCGGAAAATGCGGCCTGGTTCAAGGTCAGGCCCAGTACTGCCGCAGTAAACACGCCGATCAGCTGGGTGGTCGGGTACGAGAACAGGCTGATGCCGGTGAACGGCACGCCCAGCTCGATGGTGCTGTACAGGTAGCCCAAGTTGTTCAGCAGCAACAACAGCACCAGCAGCGGAATCGAACGGAACAGCCACACATAGCCCCACGATACCGCCGACAGCAGCGGCGAACCGGACACCCGCGCCAACGCAAGCAGGGTGCCCAGCGCGAAGCCGAGCCCGGTGCCAAGCGCGGTCAGCAGCAACGTGCGGCCCAGGCCCTCGAGCACTGGGCGTGCGAAGAACCATTCGGCAAAGGTGCCCCAGCCCCAGCGCGGATTGCCCAATACCGATTGAAGGCCGATCAGGATCAGCGCCAGCGCCAGTACCGTGCCGACCACCTGCAACGGATGGCGCGCCGGCACGATCTTCAACGCCGGCGTCGGCACCGGCCGTGTGCCAAGGCCCTCCAGCGCGGTTGACGGCGTGCTCATGCGTGGGCTCCATGCAGCAGGGGGTGCGAAGGCGCAACGGCGGGGGTGGTTGCTCGCAGGTATTTCTCGAACGGCAGATGCGCGATGGTTTCCGGATCCGCGTCCAGATCGAACAGCGCGGTGTAGCCATGGCTCAGGTACAGGCCGACCGCCTCGGGCTGGCGGAAGCCGGTGGTCAGGAACACCCGCCGATAGCCCTGGCGTGCCGCCTGGTCTTCAAGCTCCTGCAGCACGCGACGCGCGATGCCCTGGCGGCGCAGGCCCGGCAGTGTCCAGATGCGTTTGAATTCCGCGGTATCCGGATCGCGATGCGGCATGAAGGCGCCGCCGGAAATCGCCACACCGTCGCGCAGCAACAGCACGAACGCGCCTACCGGTGCAGCGAAGGCCTGCGCCGGGTAGCGTTGCAGTTCCTCGCGGGCGCTGCCGCCGATGCGGCGGCGCACGTCGGCGTAGCGGCTGTCGTACTCCTGCTCCAGGCCATCGAACAGCGGACGCGCCAGCGGATCATCCACCGAGGTATAGAGGAAGCGTTCGTTGCTGCTCATGCGGCGTCCTTCACCAGATAGTCCTCGGCCAGCCGCGCCCACAGGCTGGCAGCAGGTGCGATGGCCGCATCGTTGAACACATAGCGCGGGCTGTGCAGCGGCGCGCTGTCGCCGTTGCCGACGAACACGAAGCTGCCCGGCCGCGCCTGCAGCAGGAAGGCGAAGTCCTCGCTGGCGGTGCGCGGTGCAAACTCCGGTACAACCTGTCCGGCGCCGAAGCCCTGCACGGCCACCTCGCGGATGTAGGCGGTCTGCTGCGGGTGGTTGATCACGCTGGGGAAGCCGCGCGGGAATTCGATCTCGGCGCGCGCACCAAACGCGGCGGCGGTCTGCTCGGCAAGTTCGGTGACCCGGCGCCGCAGGGTGTCACGCACCTCCGGTAGATAGGCGCGCACGGTCAGCTTCAGCTCCACCACGTCCGGAATCACATTGGCCGCCTGCCCGCCATGGATCGAGCCGACGGTGACCACGCCCATCTGCCGCGGATCGACATTGCGCGACACCACGCTCTGCAGCGCAGTAATGATGTGCGCAGCGACCAGGATCGGATCCACGCTGCCCTGTGGCTCGGCACCATGGCCACCCTTGCCGATCACCTTAAGCCGTGCCCAGTCCACCGAGGCCATCGCTGGCCCATCGACGAAACCGAAGTGGCCCACCGGCACGCCCGGCCAGTTGTGCAGGCCATAGATCGCATCCACCGGGAAGCGCTCGAACAGGCCATCGGCGATCATCTTCGACGCGCCCGAGCCGGTTTCCTCGGCCGGCTGGAATACCAGCTGCAGGGTCCCATCGATCCGTCCGTGATGGGCCAGGTAGTGCGCGGCAGACAGCAGGATGGCGGTGTGGCCATCGTGGCCGCAGGCATGCATCAGTCCCTCGGTCTGGCTGGCGTAGGCCAGGCCGGAGTCCTCGTGGATCGGCAGTGCGTCGATGTCAGCCCTCAGGCCGAGGCGACGGCTGCCCTGCCCGCGCTGCAGCGTGCCGACCACGCCGGTGCCACCGAGGCCGGTGGTCACCTCGTAGCCCCATTGCTGCAGCAGCTCGGCCACGCGGGCGCTGGTGCGGTGCTCCTCGAAGGCCAGCTCCGGGTGCCGGTGCAGGTCGTGGCGGATCGCGATGGCGGCCTCGGCGCGTACTGCAATTTCCGGCAGCACGCCGATGGACGCGGGATTCCGCCGGGCATGGCCCGGCGCTACCGAATTCTCTCCGCTCATCGCCTTACCCCACCTTCCGCGCCGGTTCGGCGTCGGCCGCATGACGGCTGGCCTTGTACGGCAGGCCCAGATGCTCGCGCAGGGTCTGCCCTTCCAGCTCGCGCTGGTGGTAACCGCGCGCCTGCAGGATCGGCAGCACCTGGGTCACGAAATCGTCCAGGCCTTCGCGCTGTGCGGCGAATCCAAGGATGAAGCCATCGCTGGCACCGGCATCGAACCAGCGGATCAGCTCATCGGCCACATGCTCCGGCGTGCCGATGAAGTTCGGCCGCGGGCTCACCGCTTCCAACGCCACCTGGCGCAGGCTGAGGCCCTTCTCGCGCGCGTCCTGCTTGATGCGGTCGGTGGTGGAGCGGAACGAATTGCTGCCGATGTCGCCCAGCTCCGGGAACGGTGCGTCTGGGTCGTACTGGCTGAAGTCGTGGTGATCGAAGAAGCGCCCCAGGTACGCCAGTGCATCCTCCAGCGTGGCCAGCGCAGCAATCGCCTGGTATTTGGCTTCGGCCTCCTCGGCAGTGCGGCCGACGATGGGGCCGATCCCCGGGAAGATCTTCACGTCGTTACCGCTGCGGCCGTGCGCGATGGCCGAATTCTTCACCTTCTGCGTAAACGCCCATGTTTCCTCCAGCGACGGCGAATGGGTGAATACCGCATCGGCATACTTGCCGGCCAGCGCAATGCCATCGTCGGACGAACCGGCCTGGAAGATCACCGGCTGGCCCTGCGGCGAACGCTGGATGTTGAGCGGCCCTTCCACCTGGAAGAAGCGGCCCTTGTGATCGAGGCGGCGGAACTTCTCCGGTGCGAAGAAGGTGCCACTGTCACGCTCGCGCACGAAGGCATCGTCATCCCACGAATCCCACAGCCCCTGCACGACGTCCAGGTACTCATCGGCGATCTGGTAGCGCAGCGCGTGCTCCGGATGCGGGCGGCCGTAGTTGCGGCCGGAGCCTTCCAGTGGCGAGGTCACCACGTTCCAGCCGGCGCGACCGCCGCTGAGCAGATCCAATGAAGCGAACTGCCGGGCTACGGTGAACGGATCGCTGTAGGAGGTCGACAGCGTGCCCGCCAGGCCGATCTTCTTCGTTGCGGTGGCCAGCGCCGACAGCAGCGAGATCGGCTCGAAGCGGTTGAGGAAGTGCGGGATCGACTTCTCGTTGATGTACAGGCCATCGGCCACGAAACCGAAGGCGATACCGTTGTCCTCGGCGGTGCGCGCGATGTCGATGTAGAACTGCAGGTTGACGCTGGCATCTGCCGGATTGGACGGATGCTTCCAGGCATGCATGTGGCTGCCGGGGCCCTGCAGCATGATGCCGAACGGAATGTGGCGCGGGGTGGTGCTCATGGGGATCGCTCCTGCAGGTCAGGCCACCGCCGCGCGTGGCGCGGGCGACAGCAGCTCAAGGGAAGTCAGGCGTGCGTCGAGGTCGGCCACCGGCGCGTCGAGGATGAATTCGCCCACGCCGAAGCGCCGATGCAGCGCATCCAGTTCGTCACGCACATGCTGCGCATCGCCGGACAGCACGCTCGGGCGGGTTTCCTCGATGCGGAAGTCGGCCACACCTACCTGGCGTGCATATTCGGCGGCTGCCTCGGGACTGGGCAGGTTCACCGCCTGGCCGGGGCCGAGGTGCAGTTTGTAGACCCGCAGTGCGCCGATGTGCCGCGCAGCCGCTTCGGCCGTCGGTGCGGCGAAGGCCACCGTCGCCAACAGTGGAGGCTGCGCGGAGACATCGCGGTAGGCGTCGAACGCCGCCTCGATGTGCTTCGGGTCGCCATCAAAGTGCGCGGCGTAGACGAAGCGCCAGCCCAGCTCGGCCGCCTGCTTCGCGCTCTGTGGGCTGGCCCCGAGCAGGAAGCGCTCCGGCGCCTGCTGCGGGATCGGGCGCGCCTGCGCCTCGGTTTCGGTGCTGGAAAGGTAATCTTCCAGGTCGCGCAGCTGCTGGTCGAAATCGGCAAACGCAGGTCGCCCCGCTGCCAATGCCGCCGTAGAGGCCGGCAGGCCACCGGGGGCCTTGCCCACGCCCAGATCCACGCGCCCTGGCGCCAGTGCGGCCAGCAGGTTGAAGTTCTCCGCCACCTTGTACGGCGCGTAGTGGCGCAGCATCACGCCGCCGCTTCCGATGCGGATGCGCCGGGTCTGCGCCAGCACCCAGGCCGCCAGCACTTCCGGCGCCGGGCTGGCCAGCGTCGGCGCGGCATGGTGCTCGGCAAACCAGTAGCGGTGATAGCCCAGCTGTTCGGCGCGCTGCGCCAGCTGCAGGCTGTTGCGCAGCGCCTGTTCCGGCGAGGCGCCCTCGGCCACCGGGCTCTTGTCCAATACGCTGATCTGATAGCTCATCGTCGCGTCCTCGCTCAGGGATGGGCCACGGGGATGCCCAGCAACCCATTCAGCGCGGCCAGGATCGGTTCGGCACCGGAGATGTACTGGCGGTCCTCATGTGCGCCACTGGCCAGTTCACTACGCACCCCCTGTGGCAGCACCAGCTTCGGCAGCGACTGGTCCTGCTCGCCGATCTCGGCGATCACCTCGCGGCGCGGCCGCGCGAAGCCGATGCGGCGCACGTCCAGCTGCGCGTCCAGGCCGTCGATGCTCGACAGTGCCCCTTCCAGCAGCAGACTGTGCCGGCAGAAGAAGCGCTGGCCGGGAATCTGTCCGTCCTCGAACTCACGATCGAGCAGGAACAGGATGGGCTTGTCGGTTGCGTCCACACTCACGGGGTTGTCCTCATCGGGGCCGGCAATGCGATGCCGCTTCGATATCGATGCTAGAGATGACGGCGGTCGGCACGGCGATGCCAGGCGACAATCGGCGGTCAGATCCGGCCATGCAGATGCGCCTTGGCCATAAGCAAAGCGCCGCCGGTTATGCCCTCAGGCGATCCGTCGCAGCGGCGCCGGTACCGCCAGCGTCTGTGCGGCCAGATGCCCGGCCGCACGCTCGGTCGCCAGCGCGATACGCGCCTGCAAGGCCGCACTGTTGATGCGCTCGCCATCAAAGTCGGCCGGCGTGGCGTACACCCCGATTGGCAGCGTGTGCGCCTGCAGGAAACTGAACAACGGCCGCAGCTGGTGGTCGATCACCAGCGCATGGCGCTCGCTGCCGCCGGTTGCCGCCAACAATACCGGCGTATCCACCAGCGCTTCCAACCCGATGAAGTCGACCAGATGCTTGAACAGCCCCGGATACGATCCCCGATACACCGGTGCAGCCACCACCAACAATTCGGCCGCCTCGATCGTCTGCAGCGCCTGCTCCACGGCGGGCTCCACTTCATCGCGCAACAACGACTGCCCCAGCGAGCGCGCGATCGGCGCCAGCTCCACCAGGTCCACGCTGGCATGCACCCGCTGCTGCAATGACTCCAGCAAGTGCCGTACCAGCAGCAACGTGCGCGACGTCGCCGAACTGGTCGGCGACCCCACCACTGCAACCACCTTCAATGCAGAAGACATGAACTGCTCCTCGATGATGCCGGACTACGTCCGGCCGCCTTTCGCCTTTTGTAGAGCCGAGCCATGCTCGGCTGCTTCCCGCCCTTGTAGAGTCGAGCCATGCTCGACTGCTCCAGGTCAGAACCGGTAACTGACCCGCCCATACCAGTACGCCCCGACGTTGCTCAACACGTCACCGTTGTCCCAGGTCGTCTCGATGCTGGCCACATCGGTGGCACTGCGCGCGTACTCCGGCACCTTGCGGGTGCGCTTGTCGAACACGTTGTTGATGCCCAATGCCGCACTCCAGCCCGCACCCAGTTCCACCGCACCGGACAGGTTGGTCACCAGCACCGGCGGCTGCGTGTACTCCACGCCGTTGTTCAAGCGCTTGATCGGGCCGTAATAGGTGAAATCGACATTCGAGCGCCAGCGCCCGTTCTGCCAGCCCAACCCGGCCACCTGCGTGTAGCTCGGCGTACGGAAGCGCAGCGCGTACTCGCTGCTCTTGGTCA
This sequence comes from Stenotrophomonas maltophilia, assembly GCF_013464485.1. Lineage (GTDB taxonomy): Bacteria > Pseudomonadota > Gammaproteobacteria > Xanthomonadales > Xanthomonadaceae > Stenotrophomonas > Stenotrophomonas maltophilia_AW. The sequence goes on along the minus strand of NZ_RAUX01000001.1, from coordinate 166,025 downwards.
GCAGGTTGATGTTCGGCAGCCCCTGCAGCACCGCCGGAATGTCGCTGACCTTCTGGATGGTGGTGCGCCCGACGTTGGCCGCGTAGCTCCAGCGCAGCTTGCCCCATGCCGTTTCCTGGTTCGCTTCCAGGGTCAATTCGACGCCGCGTGTGCGGGTGTTGCCCACGTTGGTGAAGTAGCTGGCGTAGAACGCATCACCCGGCAGGATGCTGATACCGGCCGAACCCAGCAGCGCATCGATGGTGTTCTTCTGCGCCGCACTCAGCACCGTGCCACTGTTGTCGGTGATACGCGCCGGATCCTGCGCGTTGTAGCCGATCTGGCTGGACTGCCCAAGCTGGCCACGGATATCGATCTGGTACGCATCCACGGCCAGGTGAAAGGCCGGACTCGGGTCCCAGGTCACGCCGAGGCTGTAATTGGTGGCTTTCTCAGGCTTCAGCGGTGTGGCACCCAGTGCGATCGCTGCCGGCGACGACACCTGCGCCACCAGCGTGGTGCCGCAGGGGCAGCTGCCGGTGGCCTGGTAGAACAGCGCGCCCAGGCTGGGCGCATGGAAGCCGTTACTGACCGTGGCCCGCACACCCAGCGCGTCGGTGAAGTCAAATCGCGTGGTCAGGCGGCCGGTGGAGACACTGCCAAAGTCGGAATGGTCTTCCCAGCGCGCGGCCGCATCCAGGTACCAGCGCGAGGTGATGTTGGTGGCCGCGCCCACATAGACCGCCTTGCTGTTGCGCGTAGCCTTCACCGCATCGGCGGTGGAGTAGCCCACGAATGCAGCAGCACCGAAGCCGGTGTACGACTCCCACTGCCCTGCCCCACGTTCGTACTGTTCGTGCTGGTACTCCGCGCCCGCGCTCACTTCCAGCGGCGAAGCGAACGCCGCCACCTCGAAGCCACGGCGCAGGTCCAGGTTGGCGATGCCCTGCTGGTAGTCCAGCTTGCCGTCGTAGAAGTCGGTCGGCGAGCCGGGGTACGGCAGCGAATAGTTCACCGAGTTGCGGGTGTAGGTACGCACCGTGCTGCGGTTGCCGGTCAGGCTGGCGTCGTAGTCCCACCCCGCAATCTGGCCTTTCACGCCCGCCGTGCCGGTGTACTGCTTCTCCTTGGTTTCCAGCACCGGCAGGAAGCCATCGGGGAACACACTCAACACGCCGGGTGCCTTATAGGTGGTGAAGATGGTCGCCGGCAGGCGGAAGTTCTGGATCGCCTGCGCGGTGCGATCGCTGGCGGTGGCATTGGCGTAGAACTGCGCGCTGTCGCCCAGGCCATGGCCCACGTTCACCGCAAACGCCTTCAGCGCATACGAAGGCGAGCTGAGGATCGTGTTGGCCTCAGCATTGCGGCTGGCTTCTGCCGGGTTCGGCGATGCGCCGGCCGGCAACCGGTTGTTCGGGCGCAGCGCGACCAGATTGCCGTTGGCATCCACTGCCGGATAGCTCAGGTAGCCATCGATGTAACGGCGGGTACGGATCGCATGGTGCTGGCGCGTGGTCTCGCCGGAGAGGTTGACGAAGCCATCGGCGCCCCACGGCAGGCCCACGTTGGCACGCACGCTGGTGCGCGAACCATCACCGTCGATGCTCTGCCCGCTTTCCACGGCAAACTCGCCGCCGTGCGCCTGTGACTTCAGGATCACGTTCACCACACCGGTGATCGCGTCCGAGCCATAGATGGCCGATGCACCATCGCGCAGCACTTCCACATGGTCGATGGCCGAGACCGGAATCAGCGCCAGGTCGGCCCAGGCGTGGCCCGGAAAGCCGCCACCGTTTGCGCCGCTGACATAGGCGCTGGCATTGCGACGCTTGCCATTCACCAGCACCAGCGTGTAGCCCGGCGACAGGTTGCGCAGCTGGTAGCCGCGGATCAGGCTCTCCTGGTCGCTCTGGTAGCCACCGATCTGGCTGAGCGACGGCAAGCTGCGCTGCAGTGCTTCCAGCAGATTGCCCTGGCCGGTGGCCGCAAGATCCTCGGCGGAGATCACATCGATCGGGGTCGAGCTGTTCTTCACCGTGCGCGTGCTGGTGCGTGAGCCGGTCACCACCACGGCATCCAGCGTGGATGCCGCGACATTGGCGGTAGCTGCGGTGGTGGCAGGATCCGCATCGGCTGCGGCACTACGGCTGGGTGACGCGGCGAGTACGGTCGCGATCAGGACGGCAAGAGAGCTCAGGGCAGGAGTGTGGGCGGCAGGCATGGGGGCTCGTGGGGGTGGGCCGGAAACACGCTTCCATTCAAGGGCCTGCACAGCCACGGCGACAGGCGCGATCGCGTCACCCAGCCGTAACATCCGGCCACCCACATGACCGCTGGTAATGACGTTAGGTAGGCCGGCGCACCACACCCATGGGGTGGCGATGGGCAACCGACGTTGGTTGATGGGCGGGTGACGGGTGACGGGCGACAACCGACGGGGGCCGGCGACAACCGACGGGGACGGACGACAACCGGCGGGGGGCCGGCGACAACCAACGGGGACGGACGACTACCGGCGGGGGCCGGCGACAACCGACGGGGACGGACGACTGCCGGCGGGGGCCGGCGACAACCAACGGGGACGGACGACTACCGGCGGGGACGGACGACTACCGGCGGGGACGGACGACTACCGGCGGGGACGGACGACTACCGGCGGGGACGGACGACTACCGGCGGGGACGGACGACTACCGGCGGGGACGGACGACTACCGGCGGGGACGGACGACTACCGGCGGGGTAGAGTCGACTGTTAGTCGACTATCGCGCGCAGCGCGGGTTTCCAAGCAGTGTCGCCAACAGCAGTCGACTAACAGTCGACTCTACCCCGTCGGTTGCGCCCCCCCCGGCGATTGCCCCAACCCCGCCAGTTGTCCCCATTCCCCCAGTCATCCCCAGCCGGTTTCGGATCGGTGCGCCTTGCACACATTCCCCACTGGCATCACCTCATGCCCGCGCACCACTCCGCGCCGCACACCGCCACCCGTAGCATCAAGCCATGCCCAGCCCACCTGCCGATCCCACCGCGCCGCTCGTCGCCATCGTTGCCTGCCACGGCCAGGGGCTGTTCGAGTTCGGCTGTGCGGTCGGCCTGTTCGTACCGGTGCGGCCGGAACTGGGCGTGGCCTGGTACCGCACCCAGCTGTGTGCGGGCGAACCCGGCGCGCTGCGCATGCTCGGCAACACCCAGGTGCAGCTGCCCTACACGCTCGATGCCGTCGACGACGCCGACATCATCGTCATTCCCGGCTGGCGTGAACCCAGCGAGCGTCCGCCGCAGGCGCTGCTCGACGCACTCGTCCGTGCCCACGCACGTGGCGCGCGCATTGCTTCAATCTGCTCCGGCGCGTTCGTGCTGGCGTGGGCCGGGCTGCTCGATGGCCGCCAGGCCACCACCCACTGGCGCCTCACCGAAGCCCTTGCGCGCGACTTCCCACGCATCGATGTGCGCGAAGACGTGCTGTACGTGGACACCGGCAACATCATCACCTCCGCAGGCTCGGCCACCGGCATGGACATGATGCTGCACATGGTGCGCAAGGATTACGGTGCACGCGTGGCCAACCTTGTGGCCGAACGGCTGGTGCTGGCACCGTGGCGTGATGCCGGCCGCAGCCAGCGCGTCAGCCGGGCCATCCCCAATGGTGAACCCACGCGGTTGGCGAAGCTGATGGAGTGGATGCGCCGCAACCTGCGCGAGCCCCATTCGCTGGGCAGCCTCGCCGAACAGGCCGCGCTCAGCCAGCGCACCCTGCAACGGCAGTTCCTGGACGCCACCGGCCTGTCGCCCATCGACTGGTTGATCCGCGAGCGCGTGGCGTTTGCGCGCGAACTGTTGGAAACCACCGACCGGCCGCTGCAGTGGATCGCCGAACAGGCCGGCTTCGGCTCGCAGGAATCCTTCCGCCGCCATTTCCGCAGCCAGGCCGACGCCAGCCCCACCGAATACCGCAGCCAGCATCGCAATGGCATCGGTGCCGACCGCCTGGTCGGCTGCTGAGCGCCCTCGTTCCCGGCTTTCCACGCCGTCATCACCGCTGCACTATAGGGGCACGCCCCACACTGCCGATGGAACGGTGATGACTGACAGCCCCTACCGGAACTACCGCGTTGGCATTGGCGTGTCGCTGCTGCTGGCCGCGCTCATCGCCACGCTCTCGCTCATTGCGGTAGCCACTCCCAACCTGGGCTGGGGCGTGGTGGCGCTGGCCACCATCGCGATCTGGGTCGGTGTCCCATTGCTGTTGGTTCTTCTGCTGGCCTGGCTGCGCTACATGGTGCGGCAGCGCGGACGCGTTCCCGGCCGCGTACATGTGTTGATGTTCCTGCCCACCGCGGCGGCCATGCTCATCATTCCGCTGTGGCATTCCCTGCAGGGCAGTTGGGCCAATCTTGCCGGCGGTTCGCGTGCCTCCATTGCAGAGCTGCATATCAACCTCAGCGGGCAGCCGCTGTGGCTGGACACCTCGCCGCATGCGTCCACCGGGTCCGGCACGGGCCCGGACCTGCCCATGCAGGGTGACACGCCCGAACGCTTCGTGGCCTTCCATCGCTACCCCAACGCGCAGTCCGATGCAGACAGGGCATTTCCGTATGAAGACGGCCGCCTGAAGCGCTCCGTTGATCACTATCGCTACGCCACGCCCTCTGGAGATCGTGCCGTCACCGACGTACCGATGGCACGCCAACCCTATCCGGACACCGCCCCCTTCAATGCCGGATGGCGCCGCGCAGGCACACCGGAACTCGTACACCTCTACTACCACTACAGCGACCATGTAGAGGTCGCGCCCACGCTCGCTCGCCTCAGTGGCTTCACTGCCGACGAGCTGGAACGCAGCCGCTTCGAAGGTCTGGTGCTGTTCAAGATCCACAACTATGGCAGCGCGCCGATCGTGCGGCTGGAGGTCGATGGCACCGCTCTGGACATCGGCGACAGGGCCATCGCGAGCATCCCGGACGCGCCCGGGGACTGCACGACCTACGGCTACCCCGTTGGCGCCGCATTGTTGTCGCTGGACGCCCCCCTGCAGGTGCGCTGGCAGACCATGGATGCGCCCACGCAGTGGCACAGCGCGCGCGTGCAGGTGCCTGCGTTCCGGCAGCCGCAGTCCCTGCAGGGACAATCCACGTTGCAGCGCGTCCTGCTGTACATGCTGCCCGACGACACACTGGCCGCCGAACGCTACGCCGAGGTCTTCGAAGGCGACACACTGCGCGGCATCAAGGCCACCGGCCTGCCCGCCAGTGCTGCCACCCATGCGGTGTGTGGCAGCGCCCGCGCTAGCTACCGCGTAGGTGTCGACACCGTGCTGGCCGACTGATCCGCAGCGCTGGCGCTCTCAGCCACGCGCCCGGGCAGCTCGCGCATGAAGCATCCAGCACTGCGCGAGGAACCCGATGGCGAACAGCAGCGCGCACCCGAGCAAGGTCTGCTGGATCACCGGTGCCAGTGGCGCCGCCGCAATGGGATGGCCCACCGGCAACCGCGTCAGCGTTTCATTCACGCCTGGCACCAGCGACAGCAGGAAGCTGAAAGACAACGCGAACGTGGACAGATAGCGCGCCGCACGCCCCAGCCAGCGCAGCCGCGCCAGCATCACACCGCCGAACGCCACCAGCAGCACGATCACCCCGAACGCGTGGCCTGGATTGAGGCCACCCGTGCTGGAGACAGTGAATGACGTCGCCACCGACAGCACCAATCCCGCCAGGTACAGCTTGCCCGAGCGCGTGGCAGGGTCGATTGCGCGATGGCGAATGAAGGCATACAGGCCGCTGAGAACCGGGATCAGGCTGACCACGGTATGGATCACGCCAAGCGTGGATAGAGGCTGCGACATGGAACATCTCCAGGGAGTAATTAAACCTACTAGTAGGTAGGCATCGAGTTCAAAAAAAAGGACCTACGTTGCCACAGGCCCACCACACTTCTCAGGCAGTCGCGCTCACCCGCGCGATGGCCAACCGCGCCAGCGCAGCGAAGGTCGCCGCATCTCCGAATCCGCGCGCGGCCAACATCGCGCCATGCACCGATGACATGAACGCCTTGGCCTCGTCCGCAGCCGAACCGTGCAGGCGCAACTGGCCCTGCGCTGCGCCCTTCTCCAGCGTCACGGTCAGCCAGCCGCTCAGATCCTCGAAATGCCCTCGCACTTCTTCGGCAATCTCGGCAGGGATCATCGGCGCCTCTGCCGCCAGCATCGCGCAGATGCAGAACGAGGACGTGCCGCCGGCAATACAGCTGGACCAGTAGTCCACATAGGCGTTGAGCTCCTGCAGCGGGTCGCCCAGCTGCCGGTCCAGCAGCGCCAGACCCTCCCGCGCTTCGGCCCGGTACAGCGCCACCAACGTGCGCACCAGGTCCGCCTTGCTGGGAAAGTGGTGATGGATGCTGGCCTTGCTGATGTTCACCCGCGCCGACACGTCGGCATAGCTGAAACCGTTGTAGCCACCGGCCTCCAGCAGCGAACGGGCGTGGGCCAGGATCTCCTGGGCCTTGGGGGACAGTGACTCTCTCATGGCCTATAACCTACTAGTAGGTAGACGCCCAGTCAATGCCTTACCCGCCGCCCGCCCGGGTAGTGCCGGCCGCTGGCCGGCATTCCATGAAAGCGGGCGATCCTCTTCCGCCCTCTTGCCGCGTCAGAGCTGCCGGCCCAGCAGCATGCCCGGCCAACCGTCCACGTTGAACGGTGCGATGCGCGTGTAGCCACACGACTCATAGAAGCGCACCAGATCACCACTGCCACCGCCGTAGCAGTCCACACGCAACTGGTCCACGCCAGCAGCGCGCGCCTGCTCATCGGCAAACGCCATCAAGCGGCGGCCGATGCCGCGCACACGTGCGTCACGCGATGCCACCAGCACGCGTACGTACACCTCTGGCCCAGCGGGCGCCGGCACATAGGGCATCGACTCGCCCAGCGCCAGGAATGCACGCACTTCACCCAGCTCGTTCTGCGCCACCCACGCGCCGGGCAACGCACAGGCCTCCGTCACCTGAGTGATCCGGCGCGACACCGTCGACCACGGCTCGCTGCCCCACTGCTGCAGATTACCGATCGACACGAACCATTCGATCACCTCATCGAACAGCACCAGCACCGCAGGGGCATCGGCCACGCTGGCGCGACGGAGGGTCAAGGTTTCCTTTCCTGTTTCAGTCATGTGCGCACTCCTTTCAACGCTTCAATCAACTGCCGCGAGGATGCCGGCCAGCGGCCGGCACGACCAGGGCCGGAAGTCCGTGGGCCGGATTTGACATGCAGGTATTTACCTGCATATAGTCCACTCGACGGCGGCGCATGCCCGCCCCTGCGAGGAACCTGCAATGGTGGATATCGCACATCGGGTCGGCATCAGGGCCCCTGCAACCCAGGTGTACCAGGCGCTGGCCACGCCCGAAGGCGTCGCCGCCTGGTGGGCCGAAGACACCCGGGGCGACCGCGAGACCGGCGGCACGGTCAGGGTGCGCTTCACCCACAACGGCCAGGAAATCGGCGCCATGGAAGTGGAACTTGAGCAGCTTGTTCCGAGCGAGCTCGTGCTTTGGCGATTCCTGGCCGGCCCCGCCGAATGGATCGGCACGCATGCCCGTTTCGCACTGAAACAGGAAGGCGACTACTGCATCGTGTTGTTCACCCACGAAGGCTGGAAGGAACGCGTCGAGTTCACCTCCCACTGCAGCACCAAGTGGGCGGTGTTCCTGCTCAGCCTCAAAGCGCTGCTGGAAATCGGCAAGGGCCAGCCCAACCCGCACGACATCAGGATCGACAACTGGAACTGAAGACGCCCCGCATGAATGCAGACAAGGTGTTCAAGGCCCTGGCCGACCCCACGCGCAGGACGCTGCTGGACCTGCTCTGCGCAGACAACGGCCAGACGTTGGGCCAACTCTGCGAACACCTGGACATGGCCCGGCAGTCGGTCACCCAGCACCTGGGCCTGCTGGAAGACGCCAACCTGATCAGCACCGTGCGCCGTGGCCGCGAGAAGCTGCACTTCATCAACCCGGTGCCGCTGCATGAAGTCTACGAGCGCTGGGTACGCAAGTTCGAACAGCAGCGCCTGAGCCTGCTGCATGACCTGAAACGAGAACTGGAAGGAGAATGACGATGTCCGCAGAGAGCACCCGCTTCATCCACGTGATCTACATCGCCTCCACACCGCAGAAGGTGTTCGAGGCCATCACCCGCCCCGAGATCGCCAGCCGCTACTGGGGCCATGAGAACGTCTCGGACTGGAAGCCCGGTTCGCGCTGGCAGCATGTGCGTGCCAACGAAACGCGCTCGGTCGAACTGGTCGGCGAAGTGGTGGAAAGCACCCCGCCCTCGCGGCTGGTCATCACCTGGGCCGCCGCCTCGCAGGCCGACAACCCCGCTGCCTACAGCCGGGTGACCTTCGAGGTCGTGCCCTACCAGGACATGGTGCGGCTGACCGTTACCCACGACGAGCTTGAACCCGGCAGTGGCATGGATACCGGCATCCGCCAAGGCTGGCCGATCGTGCTGTCGAGCCTGAAGTCGTTGCTGGAAACGGGCAAGGGGCTGGATGTGTTTGCGAAGCCGAGTTGATTCGCTGCGGGACGCGAAACGCGCTAGCCCAACAAGGGATCCGTAACCGGAAGCAACCCCAGGTCAACCAGGCTCATCTCGACCTGGTTGGCTTGTTTGACGGCATGCGCATCAGCAAGATCAAGCACTTCCGTGGCGAGGATGAGCGTGCCACCACCTCGACGCTCAAGTCTTGCTGCGGCAGAAACCTGCTCTTGGGTCAGCGGGGCGTCTACGTAGCCCATCCAGCCGAGGAATTCCCGATGGGGGAAAGGCGCGCGATCAACACTGTAGAGCAGCAACTCCCCTTCCACGAGCTGCTGAACATTTGTCTTTGCAAACGTAATGGGAAGGATGTTCAGCAGCTCCAAGAACGTGGATTCCAGCAGTCTGACAGGGGAGGCGAACACCTTCTCGATGCGGTCCACGTGAAGTCGAAGCATTCCAAGGGCCGGCATGTAGCTCAGCCCTACGCCCCCTCGTCTCAGCCAATCCTTGTCATTCCCGGCATTTGTGAGAACCACTCCACCGCTTCCCTCCGAAGGTTGAACGGGATACTTCTGGGCGAACCTGATGTCATCGTCCTGCACCCGGGCAACAAATGCGTCACCTTCACCGACGGGCACGTAGGCGTCGCGTGGTGATCGTGGGGCGGCCCACCAACTCGCAAAGAGTGGGTCAGCGCTTGCGAGACTGGACGTAATTCCAACAACGTCTTCCCACACTTGAAAGGGCGTGCGGGCTGCCGTGGGAAAGTGACAGGCCATCGAGATGTTCAAGGCATTCTTCCAATGATCAAAGGGGTGACGCGTACAGACGCAGGAGGGATTCCGATCATCAAGGCTGCCTTGGAGGCGACCACATCCATGAAGTGCCATTCAAGCTTTCCCTGTGGCTCGGTCGTACGAACCGCCATAGCCTGCTTGGTGTAGCTGTGCAGCCACTGGTCCGTTACAGACCGTGCGAAGGGCTTCGATAGCGAACCATCGGCATTGAAGAATGAGCCAAAGTTGCCCTTGGCCTCAAGGACGGTACATCGGCTCCTCCAGAAGCCGTCAAACGCAATGCCTGCAAACAGCCATTCCAACGTGGTGAAATCTCCTCCACGCCCAAACAGGCTCTTGAACGATTCAAGATCCATGTTCACGATTTCATCCGCACTGTCGCCTCGCTTCACATAGCCGAATCTCTCCGGGCCGGCATACATATTCGCTATCTGGAGCTGGTAGTCGTAGTTGATACGCGTGCGCCGCGTGATGTACCGAGGCGTCGGCGGCTGTCCTACCCTGCCATCACCGAGCCGGCACTCGTTGCAATCGCTGGCGTCGTGAGCCTCTGCACACTCCGCCTCACGTGCCCTTACGTCGGGCTTGTCCTTCACCACGTCCTTGACCGCATCCGCCGCCGCTGCGGCGGCAGCCGCCGCAGCTGCCCGCTCGGCCAGCTTTCCCAACCCCATCGAATCGGAATGGCAGCCATTACACGACGTCCTTCGGCCAGCGATGCAGGGCCACCAAGGCACCCAGCAGATCCGCTGCCTGGATGTTCGGCTTGTCCCCATGGCGCATGGCCCTGTCCACTTCGACATTGCGATGAAGTTCTCCACCGCTGCCGACATCCGCCTTCGTCCATGCAACCAGTGTTGGCAGATGAGTGATGCCAAGTTCATAGGCGGCATAGGTGTAGCAGCGATCCGTCTCCGCCAGCAACGCCGCATCATCCAGCCCCGTCACCCCCTCTGGCAGGTCACGACGGATCTCTGCCGCAAGTCGAGGCAGGAACGAGAAGGGATCAGGCAGCCGCAGCAAGGCCTCCTGTCGAGCATCCAGCTTGAGCATCAGGGTTTCTCCACCGCCATGTGATCCAACTCCCAGCGCCGACCTTGCAGCTGTACCGACCAGCGCGAGAACGGCCCAATGAACACAGCCCTCTGCGCGTCATTACTCCCCACATCCGGTACAACGCACGTCCGTCCCAAAGGCGGAACAGCGCCCCGGCTCCATCCTGCAACTGCATCGCCATGTGGGCCTGAAGATGCGCCACGACAGCGTCGACGTTCACCGTACTGGAGAAGCGACAGACGGCACCCGGGATCGCGTCAAGATTGAACAACCACTGATGCAGGACCGGATCTTCATTCAGAAGAACCAGCCAAGGTCCGGCATCTGCATGAAGGCTTTCCGGCCGCCCTTCGAACAGCGCTCGAGCCCTTCCCTCCGCTGCATACCGATGCAGAACAGCGGCGCTATCGGCACAGCGCGCGGCATCGACGATGGCGTAATTCATGTTCATCTCCGCAGGAAAGCCGTACCGCGGTCTGCCGCGGCCCGCAGACATGCCTCGCAGATGGGCTTGCGGGGCATCGTAGAGGCGGCCACCCATGGCGACCGCTCCGCAACCGGCGCAACGGACTTTTCAGACGCGGGTGCTCCACCTGAAGAAATGTCCACCGTCAACTGCGTGCCCGCCATCAGGCTGCACCCGCATTCCAATCGATCTCCATCCCGGGCAACTGGCTGGCCATCCACTCGCCAGGTAATGTCGCCGGTGACGATCGAGAAAATGCCCTGATGCTTGGGACACGTTGCTTTGTCCGAGATACGGGCCACGGCACTGCCATTGATGTCGGTGAATGGCGCGCCGGTGATGACTCGTCCGCCACCACTGGTTCTATCCCCTACCACCACGATCAATCGACCCATATCTGCGTTCCGCGCGAGGTGAGCGCTGGCCCACTCGGCCGGCGCCACGAAACTAGCGGCGTTGCCAAGCAGGCATCCAGCAGCAATGACCCAATCGCTGCGTATCGATCTGGTAAGTTGCTGAAGGGAAAGGAAACGTTCTCAGCAAGGCCACACAGATCGCCCCGAGCATGTGGCGCTTTACGACACGCAACACTGCACAATCCGACAGGCTGGACATAAGGACAGACCCCAGGACACCCCATGCGCCCTTCTCTGGAACAACTCGGCACCACCCGTATCCCGCGCATCGCGCCGCAGGGCACCACACTCGATGCAACGGCCTGCGCGATCTGGTCGGCGACGCCCTCGGGCATCAGGCCGAGTGGATTGCCGTCCCTGTGCAACGCCTCTCTCCGGACTTCTTCGAGCTGCGCTCCGGCATGGCCGGTCAGTGGCTGCAGATGCTGGTGAACTACCGCCTGCGTTTCGCCGTGCTGGGCGATGTCAGCGCCTACCGCGCACAGAGTGAATCGCTGGATGCATGGATCACCGAATGCAACCGGGGCCGCGACGGGTGCTTAGTCGCCGACTGGGATGCGCTGCAGTCCCGTCCCGGCTGCAGGACCCAGCCCGCTAGCGCGCCGTCCAGCCCCCATCCACCGGCAACGCCGTACCGGAAATCTGTGCCGCAGCATCCGAGGCCAGGAACACCACCATCTCGCCCAGTTGCTCGGGCGTCACGAACTGCAACGAGGGCTGCTTCTCGGCCAGCAGCGCGCGGGCGGCGGATTCCTGGTCCGTGCCTTCCTTCTCTGCCAACGCGGTGATCTGCTGCTCGACCAGCGCCGTTCGCACCCACCCCGGGCAGATCGCGTTGGCGGTGATGCCGGTGCCTGCGTTCTCCAGCGCGGTCACCTTGGTGAACCCCACCACGCCATGCTTGGCCGCCACATAGGCCGACTTGTTCACCGAGCCCACCAGCCCGTGCACCGACGCGATGTTGATGATGCGGCCGGCGCCCTGCTGCTTCATGTGCGGCAAGGCCGCTGCCGTTGCATGGAACACCGCAGACAGGTTCAGCGCCAGGATCGCATCCCACTTCTCGACCGGGAATTCCTCGATCGACGCGGTGTGCTGGATGCCCGCGTTGTTCACCAGGATATCGATGCGCCCCATCGTCGCCACAACGTGGTCGATCATCCCGCGCACCGCTGCACCCCGCGACAGATCGGCGCCATCATGCGTCACCCGTACGCTGAACTCGGTTTCCAACCGGGAACGAATTTTTTTGATTTCCGCCGCGTCGCCGAAGCCATTCAGCACGATGTCGGCACCTTGCCGCGCCAGCGCGGTGGCGATGCCAAGACCGATACCGCTGGTGGAGCCGGTGACCACCGCAACCTTTCCAGAGAACATGGGCGAGCTTCCATCGGGCGTAGGTGGTCAGTGTAGCTTCACCGGTGCCCCCTTTAAGCGACGCTACCTTGGTCAATCAACGGTTAGAACGCGTTGGGCATCCGCCGAGGGAAGTGTCCAGCGTTCATTCAAAACGGACGGTACACCTCAGAGGGGGCGCAGCCGTGGCCTGCTGGCGATACTGTCCGACTCCCACAAGGGCAGTGCATCCATGCTTTGCCCAGCGGATCGAACACGTCCGAAAATAGCTTCTGCGGCCGTTCTACTCCCCCCACCTCCAACCGGGCGGAGCGCCTTTCATCCAGCAGATAAGGACAAGGACCAACACTACGGCCCACGTGTAGAGCTGAAACGCGATGGGCTCGCGAAATGGAGAGAACAGAAACGGACCTGCCAGCAGCAGGCCGAATGCGACTGCGTACACAAGCCAGCCCTGCCACGCGCACGGCATCCCCCAACCCCATCCGTACTTTTTCCTGGTAAACCAGTACTTCTTGTTGATCATTGCAATCTTCCTCGATGGCCGCCGGTCTCACGTACCTGATCCAAGCATGCTTTGAGCTGTTCGTGAAGACGTCGGTCCAGAATCAAGTCAGTATCCCCTCTGGTTGTGACGAGAACAGAGCTACGGTCCGTGCGCAGCACGAAGACGTTGCGACCGTTCTGCATGCGGAACTTGCCAAGTTCAACGCCCCCTGTGCTGGTCCCAAGTTGCCGGTGAGGCAGCGTGATCCTTGAAGCATCGGAAGCGTCCTGCCACGAGACACTGGAAAGCGGGAGCTGCAGTCGGACAAACGCTGCTGACCCAATCAGCTGGCCATCTGTAACGGCGATGTACGCTGTCCGCGCTTGATATACGAGGCCAAAGGCAACTACGACAACAACGGCCAGCGCCGAGCCGAGCGCAATATTCCTAGCTGGCACCCCGCCGGAGCGGGATGCAAACCATATTGCGATCAGAACCACGGCTGCTGCCACGCATATGCCGAGAGGAAGCGCGTAGGCGTGAATCAGGGATACATCCAGCGTCGATCGGCACATCATCAGGAACTACTCCGCAGAGATTGACTGCATGCCATAAACGTAAATCGTCTCGACAATTGTCTCAAATGCGTCTTCGTCACAGGTGACAAGGCCCACGCTTCGCATCGCGCGCAGAAACGAGCGGACCTCGTTCCATGTTACGGGCTTTGCGTGTTCATCGCAGATCATACTTGCACTGCCACGTATGAGAATGCTTCGGCATCAGATACCGCGCAACAAACGCCCATCTCTCATCGATCACATCGGTCGACCATGGGCTGCGCGCTGTGATGCCATTGCAGTGACACTGTTCATACCGAACTTCAAACACGCTCTAGAAGAGAACGCTCGCTCGATCAACGGTCGCGAGCGGGTTGGCCTTCCGCACCGCCTCCAGAAAGAGCAGGAAGTCGCGGTTGAACAGCGACAGGTTGTTGGTAAACGTCACGCACTTTCTACCCGATGCTCTGCTGAAGCACACCTGCCAGACATAGCGCGAATAGATGACGTCGGACGTTCGTGTGACTGAGGTGATCTGCGAAAGCGGAACCGCCGTGGGCACCGGCCCACGCCGCAGGTAAAAGGACGCCGCATCAAAGAAATAGTGCTCGCGATCCTCTTTGCCATCCACCATCACCAAGGTCATGGATGTTCCGGAGATCCGGCGAGGAGGATCCAAATGCAGCCCCGATTTCACGGACGAGCGAGCAGTTGCCGACATTCGCCGAAGGGTAAACCAGAGGATCACCAACGGAAGTGCCGCGAGGACAATGAAGCCTACGGTCTTCAAAACAGTTTCCAGCGTGCTGGGCACACAGATCTCCAGGATGAACTTTCAGGCGATGCCCAAGTAGATCCACGCCACGCGTGGATGGCTCTCCCTCAACGCCCCATCACTTCCAATGATCCGGCCCCAGGAACGGCAGGCTCAACACAAACACCGGAACGGCCACAGGAATCAACGCGGCCCCCAGTACCTTGCCCGCCGCCGAACCCACACCCGGCTTGTCCTCCCGCTCCGGCAGGATCCGTTGCGCCCGCGCACTGATCGGCTGTGCCAGCTTCCCCTTCTCCGCCAACGCTGCAGCGTCCGGCAACTTCACCCGCTCGCCGTCGCCCTCGAACAGCGCGCTGTAGTAGCTGCCGCCCTTCTTTGAAAGATTGCAGGCCCGATCAAACGCCAGCGCATAACGGCTCCGGTCCTGCGGCAGGTAGTAGCGCGCCCGCTCATCCACATACTTCGCTTCGCGCGGGAGCACCTCAATCCGCTCCAGTTTGAACTGCGCGGCCTGTTCCGGCGTCACCTGCTCCGGCCGCAGCAGCAGCGCATAGCTGCCGTGCACCTTGGCCTTGTTGGCCGGGTCGCGCCAGTCTTCATGGAAATACATCTGCGCGCAGGCCACCGCCTCGCGCAGCGGGCTGTCCATCAGCGCGCGGTACTCGCGGAACGGCGCGGCATTGAAACGCATTGGCTCTTCAAAGCGCGGCAGCAGGTATAGCTGGCCGTCGTCGGCCACGAACGCACCGGTGATCTCGCGGCTTGAGGCGTGCTCCTCCGGGCCACTGGCACAGCCAGACAACAAGCCAAGGCACAGGGCGGAGAGAATGAAAAAAGACGTTCGCATGTCGTGTTCGAGGGCTTCCCTGGGAAAACCGCCCCGCCCGGAAGGACAAGGCCAGCCCATCATGGTGCCACGGCACCGCATGCGATGCAGAATCGGCCCTACTTCAACCGCTCCACCAACCGCTGCCCCACTTCCAGCGCCGAGGCCGGGTTCTGCCCGGTAATCAGCTCGCGGTCCACCACCACATGCCCGGTCCACGGCGTGGTGTTGCTGCTGAACTTCGCACCCGCCTGCTGCAGCGCGGTCTGCGGGTAGAACTTCATCTCACCGCCGCCCAGCAACGGCTTGGCCTGCTCTTCTTCCTGGTTGCTGATCACCGTCATCTGGTAGCCGCTGTAGATCCACTTCGGCGTAGCAGGCGTCGCACCGCCCTCCAGCTTCGCCACGAAACCCGCAGCATCCGGCAGCGTGGACAGCAGCGCGATCGGCCCGTGGCAGACCAGCGCGGTGGTCTTGTTGCGCTGGTGGAAGTCGGCCAGCAACCGGCCCAGCGCGGGGCTCTTCAGCAGGTCCTGCATCGGCGCGTGGCCACCGGGAATGTAGACCGCATCGAAGCGCGCGTAGCCCTGCTGCTCGATGCGCGCCAGGCTGACCACCGGCGAGGCCGTCGGCGAGGTCAGCGCCAGCTTCTCCAGCAGATCTTTGTGCAGCGTCAGCTGCGCGGCATCGTTGCCGAAGTACGCCGGCGTCACCGAGGACGCATCCACCGTCGGCGCCCGCCCCTGCGGCGTGGCGAAGGTCACCTCGTGGCCCGCGTCCAGCAGCAGCTTGACCGGCTGCATCAGCTCGTTGAGATAGAAGCCGGTGGACAGCACCTTGCCGTCCTTCAGGTCCAGGTGGTTTTCGTCGGACAGCACCACCAGCACGTTGGCGGCATGCGCGCCGGTCGCGGCCAGGGTCAGGGCCAGCGCTGCGGCCAGCCGGGTCATCAGGTTCATGGGGAGCTCCTATCGGGGAATGGCCGCCACTTTATTCATCGCCCCAGCGGCGATAAATTGGCCCCATCGCAAAACATCTGTTCCCCGGAGAGCCAAATGAGCCGCAAGTTCGACTACCTGGGCGATGTGGAGGTGTTCCTGGCGGTGGTCGAGCACGGCTCGTTCACGGCCGGCGCGGTGGCGCTGTCCACCACGCCCTCGGTGCTGAGCCGCGCGGTCACCCGCCTGGAGGCGCGGCTGGGCCGGCAGCTGCTGCAGCGCACCACCCGCCGCGTGGGCCTGACCGACGCCGGGCGGCTCTATCTGGAACAGGTGCGCACCGCCTTCGGCCTGCTGGACGACGCCGAGCGCGACGTACTGGCCCAGGACGGTGCGCTGGCCGGCCGCGTGCGGCTGAGCGTGCCCACCACCTATGGCCACTACCGGCTGCCGCCCGTGCTGGCGCGCTTTGCGCAGCAGTACCCGCAGGTACAGGTGGAACTGAACATCACCAACCGCAACGTGGACCTGGTGGCCGAAGGCTTCGACCTGGCCATCCGCCTGGGCCAGCTGCCGGACAGCGGGCTGGTGGGGCGAAAGCTGGAAGACGCCCCGCTACTGCTGGTGGCCGCGCCGGACTACCTGCAGCGCCGCGCCACGCCGCAGACGCTGGATGACCTGCAGCAGCACCTGTGCCTGCCCTTCGTGATGCCGCGCACCGGGCGGCTGGCGCCGTGGGCGTTCCGCGACGGCGGGCGCGACGTGGACTGGCTGCCGCGTTCGTCCATCGAGACCTCTGACGATGTGCTGGGCGTGGTGTCGCTGGCCGAACAGGGCATCGGCATTTGCCAGAGCTATGAGTTCATCGTGCGCGAGCGGATGCAGCGTGGGCAGCTGGTGGAGGTGCTGCCGCAGTTGCGGGGAAGATCGAGGCCGTTCTCGGTGATCTATGCGCCGCATCGGCGGCAGTCGGCGGCGGCGCGGGCGATGATCGAGTTGCTGGTGGGGAATGCGGCTGAGCCTGGCGTCGGTTGAAGCTGCGTGCTTGCTAACGGTGTCGGGTTTGAACCGGTTTTCGGCGTGTGCGGCTGATCGGGCGCCGTTGCCTGGCGAAGCAGACTAAGAACTGTTGCAAAGAAGGGTGTCGCGCAATTCACTTGTGGCGTGGGCGATTGCGCCAGTTTGGTTCGCCATCAACAGAGTAGCTGCACGAATGCGTCCAGCGGTGTCGCGTGCTGCACGAATGGTGCGTGCAACAATAGTTCTTCGCTCTCGAATTCTGCGATTCCTTCGCGAATTTCTATTGGTATTCGAAGCGGCGGCGCAAACACCATGGCGCGCCACCGAAAAAGGGTGGCAGCGGGTCTGCAAACCCGTGATGAGAGATGCACCTGTAGTTTGCGCTTGCCCGTCGGCACCGTCCTTAACCGGTGCCGGCGGGCAATCCGTCGGCCTTTCTGGCGGGCGGTGCGTGGGGGCCTTCGGGCCCACCGGTCTATGGTGCTATCTCATCCCGGTTTGCAGCCACGCATCGTCCGCCACCCCGCTTACGTGGTGGCGCTGTTAAGCACAGCCAAGGAAACCGACGCCATGAACGAATCCGACACCTTCTCCTCATACGCCGCTGTTGAGCCCATCAACGACGACACCCCACTGCCGGACCTGAGCACCTTCTTGGGCATCCTCAAGCGCATGCGCGGCTGCGAAGGGGCTGATGGGCTGCCCTGGCCCGAGAACGACGTATCACCCGGCCGCCGCGTGAGCCTGGCGAGGACCGAGCGCGCGTTGGTGGGTCTGCTGACGGTGCTGGAGGTGCTGCACTCGGCAGACCGCTGCCGCATAGCAGCGGAGCCGGAGCGGCATCTGGATGAGGGGGTTGTGGATGGGCTGTTTCTGGCTTGCCGGGGGCTGGTTGAGTGGGCTTGTCGGGAAATCAGGCCAGAGTGACGCCCAATTGTCCGGACACAAATGCCATAACGCACCCGAGGTGCCGCCGCGTGTCGACGGGCCCTGCGCTGCGACGCTCGCTCAGGGTCCGTCAACGAGAGAACCAGAGGTCAGGAAGTAACCCTCTGGGCGTAGCGCAGATCCCAACCATTTTCACGGCCCAAAGCCTCTAGCTGCCCCAGCCTGCGTAAGCCTTCACGATGAGCAGCTAGGACTATCAAGGACATCAAAGCCAGAGATATCAGCTTCCAGATCTCCTTATCCCCAGCGACCGAATACCCTCGCATAACGCATATTGTTTGCAAGTCGCTTTAGCTAATCCAGGTCCACATGCAACATGCGTCACCCGTTCAGCCAAATGGCTACTCACCTAAACCAGTAGAGCATTCTTACAGCCAGCCCGATTATGCTAGCAAGGCCTCATTCGAAGACACCTGTAAACATTAGTAGTACTGCTTTATATAGCTATAGGCCTTCTCGAAGAGCTCTTCATCCGCGTGCAACTTATACTTAAAGAGAGCCTTTCGTAGCGCTTTCTTGACCTCACGCTCGCCTGCTTGCGTGCTTTGCCAGCCCGGAAAGCGAACAAGCCGCACGATCTCGTCAATATCCGAGACAACGCGTTCGACGATGATGGGCGTCTCAGGAGTCTTGATCTCGTTAAAAAGCTCGGTAAGCGCGGCCTTACCACGAACTTCGTCCTCTTCGGGCCCGACATCCTTCTCGGCTTGTAACGTCTCCTTGGCGATTTCCAGCAACTGCTTCAGAAACTCGACGCTGCTGATCTGACCGGACTCGAAGCGGTCTTTCAGC
Source organism: Stenotrophomonas maltophilia (assembly GCF_013464485.1). Taxonomy (GTDB): domain Bacteria; phylum Pseudomonadota; class Gammaproteobacteria; order Xanthomonadales; family Xanthomonadaceae; genus Stenotrophomonas; species Stenotrophomonas maltophilia_AW. The sequence goes on along the minus strand of NZ_RAUX01000001.1, from coordinate 147,065 downwards.
GCATCAAGCCGCTCCGATAGCTGCTTGAACTTGGGATTGCCGCCATGCCCGCGCAGCCGACGCTTGAGCTTGATCTCGACTTCCTCGGCTTTCTTCGGGTCGGGATTCGACAGCACGGCCTCCAGCAGATCAGCGTCCAGCACCAGGGTGTCGAGATCATCCCGCACGGCGTCCACATGCACGTTCTGGTGGATCAGCTCGATGGTCTTGGCACCCAGCGAATGCCAGATCAGCTTGCCGTGACCACTGGACGGTTGTACCGACTGGTACACCTGCGACAACCACTTATAGTCCTTTTCGAAGCGGCCCAGTACGGCGTCCGGTGACAGCGCCTCCCAGATCTTGCTGAGCACGCTGTACTCGGCGGCAAAGCTGTCTCGCGCCTCATTGCTGGGCAGGCACTGCTGCGCGGCAATCAGGCCCTCATAACCCTGCAGGGTGCGGTCGCAGCCGGCGAAGAACGCCAGGCATTTCTGCATCGCCCCAGGCAGCTCGTTCCTCAACTCCTGGATGTTGCTGACCACCTGCTTGACGCTCTGGTCGTCGAACTCCAGCGCTGCTGCCACATCATCGAAGATGCCGAGGTAGTCCACGATCAGGCCGTGGGTCTTCTGCTGGGAGTAAGTGCGGTTCACCCGGCAGATGGCCTGCAACAGTGTGTGGTCGCGCAGCGGCTTGTCCAGGTACATCGCCTGCAGAATGGGCGCATCGAAGCCCGTCAGCAGTTTGGCCGTGACGATGATCAGCTTCAGCGGATCTGCCGGATCGCGGAAGCGATCAAGCAGCCGCTCTTCCTCATCGCGTGAACGGTCATAGGCCGCGTACTCTGGATGCTCCTTCTTGTCTGATGCCTGCACCGACATCACTATGTCCGTGGCCTCGGGCGGCAGCAGCTTGTTCAGCTCAGTCTTAAATAGCAGGCAGGACTCGCGGTCGAACGTGACGATCTGGCCCTTGAAGCCGTTGGGCTCCACCTTGGTCTGGAAATGCTCGACGATGTCCTCGCACACCTTGCGGATACGTTCGGGCGTCTTTACCAGCACGGCCATCTTGGCGGCGGTCTTCGCGAGGTTGTCCTTGTCGAGATCCGACAGGCCGCCGGTCAGGTCTTTGTAGGCAGCGTCCAGCGCGGCCTTGTCGATGCGCAGATCGATCAAGCGGGGCTCGAAGTGCAGCTTCAGCGTGGCACCGTCGCGGATCGACTCCTCGAAGCCATACCGGCTCATGTAGCCTTTCTCGTCCTCGTCGGCGCCAAAGGCGTAGAAGGTGTTGCGATCGGCACGATTGATCGGCGTACCGGTCAGGCCGAACAGGAAAGCGTTGGGCAGCGCCTCGCGCATCTTTCGGCCCAAGTCACCTTCCTGAGTGCGATGCGCCTCGTCCACCAGGGCGATGATGTTGCTGCGGTCGTTCAGGCTGCCTGTGGCCTCGCCGAACTTGAAGATCGTCGTAATGATGATCTTGCGCACATCCTGCGCCAGCAGTTGCTGCAGCTTCTCGCGGCTGTCCGCCTTTTCCAGGTTGGGAATGTCCGCTCCGGTGAATGTGCCGGTGATCTGGCTATCGAGATCGATCCGATCCACCACGATCAATACGGTCGGGTTCTTCAGGCCGGCATGCATGCGTAACTTCTGCGCGGCGAACACCATCAGCAGTGACTTGCCCGAGCCTTGGAAGTGCCAGATCAGTCCTTTCTTGGGGTAACCTGCCAACACGCGCTCGACGAGCTTATTTGCCGCTTCAAACTGCTGGTAGCGGCAAATGATCTTAATGCGTTGCTTCTTCTTGTTATTGGCGAACAAGGTAAAGCTGCCAAGGATGTCCAGCACCACATGTGGGCGCAACATGCTCTCAGCGGACAGCTTGAGCGACTTCATCGGGTGGTACTGACCATCCTCCCCATTGCGATCCAGATGCCACGGCCCCCAATCCTTGACTGGCAGGCCGATTGAGCCGTAGTGGTAGGCCTTGCCCTCAGTGGCCACCGAGAACACATTGCAAACGAAAAGCTCAGGCACGACCTTCTCGTAGTCGTCGTGCACCTGCACCGCGCCATCGACCCAGCTGATGCACTTCTTGACTGGCGTCTTGGCCTCTATCAGCACCAGCGGCAGACCGTTTACCAACAACACCAGATCGGCACGACGCTCAGTTGGGCCTGCGCGGTAGATGAACTGCTGGGTGACGATGTACTGGTTCTGCGCCAGATCATCCAAGTCAATCAACCGTACCGGCACATGCTCGTTGTTGGCGCCGAAGGGCATCGATCGCTCGCCACGCATCCAGGCGGTCATTTCCTCGTTGGCGCGGATCAAGCCATCCGAGCGCACCGACAACACGATGGCGCGCAGCTTGTAGAGCACTTCATCGGCTCGGTCGGGCTGAGCGGCAATCTCCGGGTTCAGACGGATCAGCGCCTCGCGCAACCAGGTCTCGACCAGCACTTCCTGAATCTGGCGCGGTACCTCAGCCAAGGCGGCGTAGCGCCAGCCGATACCTTTGGGACTGGGGCCGTAGCTGGCTTGAGGTTCCTGGACGGAGTTGGCTGGGACTGCCTTGACCTGGCCGGCGAGCAGATCACGGACGTAGGATTCGACGGTGTTGGCCTCGTTAAACATTTCTTTGCCATCCAGCCAACGCTGCCGCAGAAATTTGTGTAACGAGCGAGCGGGTTGCAACCAGTCGTCCGCGCTGCAGGAGCACGGTTGCCCTTAGGCGATGTAGCTGCTCAAGTGCAGCACGCTGAGCATCAAGACTCGGAAGCCTAATGGGCATTTTCAGCAAATTGGCACGATTGATCTTCTTCATGCTCGCACTTGTTCCTGCCGCAATTCGCATCAGAAACTCGCGGGCGGAAGTCGTCTGAAGAACGGCCTCTAAGTAAATCGGATCAATCACGGCCGGCCTCGGTCTCAACCGCATCATCGTGTCTGGAAACGATACATCATCTCGTTCGTCATCGAAAATTCCGACATAGCCAACCCTGTCCGGTGTGTTGGAACGCGAAATGAGCAAATCACCTTTTGACAGTTTTGCTGAAAGCATTTTTCTGGTCGGCTCCACAGGTTTGAAGTCGCCCGTCACGTAACCATGCCGCGATAGCGCAGCAAGTCCCAAGACGAAATAACCTGTGTCTGCGTCTCTCGGCGGAGCACTGCAACCGCTATCAGGGGACCCCAGCAGTATATCTCCAAGAAGGACATCTTTGGCTATGCCCACAGCATTATTTCCAATCGCTTCGTTCTTGAACGACTGGAGTAACCCCTCCGCTGCTTTTATACTGCTCTCTTGAGTTTGAGCGGCATCCGTCGCAGTGCGCAGCAGCCTTACAAGTGACTCTTGCTCATCCTGCGGCGGTAGGGCGAACTCGAAATCAGCCAAACTTGCCCAGTTAGTCCGGGGGCTCAAGGAGCCTGCCGACGTACCCACGGCGTGATCGAAGAAGGCGTCGGTCTGGCAGATGAACGGCACCAGCGCAGGCAGCAAGACCTGCGCATCCTTGGTTTCCAATACATAGATATCACCGGAGCACACACCGGAGAAATCCGCCACAGCCACCTTCCGCTGGTAAGCACGTCGCTTACCGAACAGCACCTGCCCCGGTTGAAACACGCTGGTGAAGGTCACACCGTCAGCGACGTTGCCCCAACTGCGGATGCGCAAGTCCCCTGGTTCGAGATGTTCCAGACCGACATAGCATTCAATGCCATCCGCCAACGGATCTTGACTGCGGGCTTTCGAGAGGCGCACCACGTCGCCGAATTTCACCCGACGCCAGCCGGGTTTCAAGAATTCATTCTTCATTTTCTGCACTCACAAACGGCGTGACGTAATCGAAGAACTCCTTGTGCGCATTTCGTTTTTCCTGCCAGCGATATGGTTTGGAGGGCGGGACTTCCCGTAGCTTGCTCGTGGTGACAACCAGCCGCCGCTTCGCTCGCGAAACTCCTACGAAGAAACCACAGCGTTCTTCGTCAGGCTTGCCCCAAAACGTCTGATTCTCAACACCGAGGATGATGACCGAATCGAACTCCAGGCCTTTGCTCTTGTGGATTGTCAGAATGCGCACCGCCTTTTCATCCACAAAACGCTCAAGCGCCCTGGGCAATTCCGGCACAATTTCAAGCAGTTCTTCGATACGCACCTTGGTATCGCGTACGACCGCTTTGAGCCGATCTTGCGACTCGTAGTCGGGCGAGAGTGCTACCAATGTTTCATGCGGGATACTATTCAAAAACCCTCTCGCCGACTCCCACCAACCTGAGTAGGGCTCATCAATCAATTCTAGAAGTGATGCGCTCTTGCGTTGCGCCTTGATTAGACGATCAAAGTCCCGGCGGGTACTGGTCTGGATTTCGTCATCGGCAAAAGGCACCAGCAAGTTCATCAGCCGCACCCATGCCTTGGGCTCACGCTTGCCGTAGATGCACGACAGATAATCGACGACCAAGCGCGCTGCGGGTTCGGTGGTGATATCTTGCAGCTGTTGTTCGTTGCGGTAGGGAATACCTTTGGCCTCTAGCGCCGCAATCAGATGGTTGGCGTAGAGATCCGGTTGCTTTGAGATCAGCACGGCGATCTCCGAGTGTGGGACGAGTTCGTGATCAATCCACTCGCCGATCCGATCTGCTAGGTATTCAGCCTCTTGTCGGCTGTCTTCGAAGCCCCAAGCGAGGACCACTCCTCCATCCCCGGAAATTTTCTCTTCCGGCATGACCGATGTGGGGTCAAGCACGCGAATGATTTCGTTCTGCAAGCGCAACAGTCGCGGTTTCGAGCGAAAGTTGCGGTACATATTGAGCGGAGTCGCCGAAAAATCGGTTGCAAAGGTCTGGAAGATGCCATCGAGTGCACCGGCCCAGCCCATGATCTTCTGCTTGGTATCGCCGACAGCTGTCAGCCGTATGTTCGTACCCTGAAAGGCAAGCTTCACGAGTTCGTATTGCTGGCCAGTGCAGTCTTGGAATTCATCAAGGAAAACGTCGCTGTAGGTCTGACGAATAGCATTCCGCGGAAGCTTCGATGTTTTGAGTATCTGAATGGCGAGAGGCACCAGATCATCAAAGTCGATTTGCTTATGAGCCTCCTTGGGTTTCCCTAGCGTGTAGCCAGGCTCGAGAGCATTCTCGCCAGTCAGCACGGGGCGAAAACGATCAATGATGCGTTTGGCGAAAGCATGAAAGGTGTGACTGTCAAAGCGTGAAGCGAGCTCAGAGCCACAACGGCGCTGCACACGTTCCTTCAGATTTTTACTGGCATCCACCTTGAACGAAATCGCCAAAATTCGCTTGGGATATCTGCACGTGCCTGTGCGCAGGAGAAAATCCGCTCGCTGCGCCAGCATCTCGGTTTTCCCTGCGCCTGGCCCAGCCGTGAGTGCCAAGCAACGCTCCTGCTCTATAGCGGCAAGCAGTGCATTCGGCTCGAGCGTCAGCCCATCTGCAGGCTGCCAAGCGTCAATAGAAATCACTCGGGCAGCTCTGCCAGCTTGGCGCTAACGGCATCAGCCAGCCTGCTCAGTGATGCGGGCATGTCCTCCAGCAGCCCTGCATCCGTCAGTTGGGCCAGTGCCTCGATGTGGGCTGCCGGTTTGCTGCCGAGTTTGAACCGCTGGTGATAGGTACTGAACATTTTCAGTTCGTCTTCACTGTACTGGCTCGCGTCATTATAGCTTTTCCCAAGCACAGCCTTGATCGTTGATTCATCCGGCTCATCCTCTTCGACGCCGTAGGCATCGGGGAATGAAAGCAGCATAGCGAAGTCGAGGTCCATGGGATACGAGAAGTACACACCTCTTTCCTCAAGCTTCTCAAGATAGCCATCATAATCCCGGACCATGTATTTTTTTGAATCCCACTTCGGGATCCCGTGGTCTTTGGGCAGCTTCTGTTCCGGCCGAAACTTTCCAAGTTGATCATTGACGTACTTGATCCGCCCCCAGCCAGCGGCGTAACGAGCCACATCCAGGTCAAGCAGTGTCAGATATGGGATTTGCAAAGCCGAGAGCAGGCGCCAGAAGTGATTGACGTGCCTGCCCCCCAGAGGCGCAATCGTGACTGCTGATTCATCAACTGGCGCACCTTTGACCTGCAGCAGGCGTGGCAACACGATCTCTTCGCTATCGCCTTCGCCCAATACGACTAAACGCGAGAAATAGATCTCCGGAAATGCTTGGACGGCTTCCCGCACGAATTTGTGCGCTTCGTCAGTGCATTCGGGCAACTGAATGTCTGTGACGCGTGATTGCCGTGCTTCGGTCAGCCGCAGATAGCGGATGTACTCTGGCGCGACTCGTCGCAGCATTGACGGTGCATGCGTGGCGATGAGTGCTTGCGCGTCCGGGTGTTGAACCATGGTGTTCAAGGAACTAACGATGCGTCCCAGGTAGTGCGGTGAGAGGCTGTTCTCAGGCTCTTCAACAGCTACTAGCGTGAAGATAGGAGGGCGCAATTTATCTGGGTCAAACGATGTGTCTTGCCCGGCGAGCACGGCACGCCCAATGGCTTGAGACGATAGTGCGAGAGAGAGGTAAAGCATCGACTTCTGACCATCGCTCAGCCTGGAAAAATCGACCAGACTCTCATCGTGTCCAGGGGAAAATGAGACTGACATGTGGCGAAGCAAGGCTTCGATCTCAGAGGCCACAAAGGTGATCTTCGGATCGGCAAAGAACTTGCCTTTGTGCAGCGCGGCCCAAGTCGTTTTCAGACTCTCGCTCAGTGTATTGACCGACGGATTTGCCGCCAAGCTGTCACTGATCTGATCGGTCAGCGCTTTAATCGCGTCGCGCTCCGCATCCCATTTCACTGCGCGAAGCATCCTTCCTAGAAGGGCGTTGGCGCCGTATGCGATGTGGCTGGCAGGATCACGCTGTGCCGGAAGATAGTGAACGTGGATATGGTTACGCTCGGCGCGCGGGACTTGCGCAGTACTGAGTGGCTCACCGTCAGCATCCAGGTCCAGTACATACGCCATGGATTCTTCGATATCGCCATCTGCTCCCAGGGTTGCACTGAGACGGTAACGAACGCGCGGAATACCGTCGGGCTCGTCCAGTCGCATGTGCGCAAAGTTTGGGGCAACGGTCGTGTTGTCTGCATCTTCTGCCAGCTCAGGAAAAAGGAAGTCGGCCTCGATCCAGAGGTGTCGTTCGTCTGGCGCTTCTTCTTCACTGCTGGGCACATGGAAATCTGAACGCAGAATCCTGCGCAGCGACGGGTCGAAGGCGAAGAGTCGGCACAAGGCCTGCAGTGCAGCCGTTTTACCTGAGCCATTCGGGCCAATCAGGTAGGTGATGTCTTCGAGCGTGATCTCAGTGGGATCTTCACCGAATGACCGGAAGTTCGACAACCGAATTGTTTGGAGCTTCATTGGGTGTCCTCAGCCTTGGAAAGGCTATCCAGCGTTTCCACCAGCGCGTCCATCTGTTGCCAGAAGATGCGACCATCGGTTTGCCATTGATCCCAGGCTGAACGCGGCGAAACCGCGTCGCCATTGCTGTCGGCGGCAACGATGGCGGCAGCGCGCTTCACGTACAGTGGAATCGAGAGATTGCCCGCATTGGCGCCGATTTCGGTCAGGGTGGCGACCTTAGCGAATCCAGGCGCATCTTCAAAGGTCTTGTAGGCGGTCAGGATGCGCTGTTGATGCTCGGGCTTCAGAAAGCTCTGCGCCCGCTCCCGGCTGACCTCGCTCACCGCGTCGATGAAGATCACCTTGCCCTTGCAATCGGCGGCCTTCTTGCGGTTGCAGATGACGATGCACGACTCCATCGGGGAGTTGTAGAACAGGTTGGGACCCAGGCCGATGACCGCTTCCACCCAGTCTTGCTCGACCATCTTGGCGCGCATGGCCTGTTCTTCGTTACGGAACAGCACGCCGTGCGGCCAGAGCACAGCACTACGCCCCTTGGCGGTGAGGCTGGTCAGGATGTGCTGCTGGAAGGCGTAATCGGCGCGACCTTGCGGCGGCGTGCCAAGCGAGTTGCGGCCCCACCTGTCACTGCTCCAGGCCTCGCGATTCCACTGCTTGATGGAGTATGGCGGGTTGGCCAGGATCACATCGAACTGACGCAAGCGGTCGCCTTCGATGTGCTTGGGTTCGGCCAGGGTGTCGCCCCGGATGATTTCGAAGTCCTCCACGCCGTGCAGGAACAGGTTCATGCGGGCGATGGATGAGGTGATGAGATTGCGCTCTTGCCCGTAAAGCTTGAGCGTGCGGTATTCGCCACCCGAGCGCTTCACTTCGTCCAGCGCCGAGATCAGCATGCCGCCGGTACCGCAAGTGGGATCGTAGATCGACTCGCCCGCCTGAGGCGCCAGGAGTTGCGTCATCAGGTGCACGACGGTGCGATTCGTGTAGAACTCGGCAGCCGTATGGCCGGAATCGTCCGCGAACTTCTTGATCAGGTACTCGTAGGCGTTGCCCAACTCGTCCTCGGGGACGTTGGCCACGGATAGTGTCTGGGTCGAAAAGTGCTCGATCAGATTTTTCAGCGTTTCATCAGGCAGGCGCTCGCGATTGGTCCAGGCCGCATCGCCGAAGATGCCGTCGAGCAGGTCCGGGTTGGCCGTTTCGATGACGCGCATGGCTTTCTGGATGGCTGCGCCCACGTTCTTCGGCGTCTGACGCACATCGGTCCAGTGAGCGCCTTGGGGGATCTGGAAGCGGTGGTTCTCGGCGAACTGTGCATACGAGAGGTCGCCCTTCGAGCTGGCTAGAGCCGCCTGGTATTCCTCCTCCCACACATCCGACACGCGCTTGTAGAACAGCAACGGGAAGATGAACTGCTTGTAGTCGCCGGCGTCGATGAGGCCGCGAAGCAGCACGGCTGCGCCCCAGAGATAGCTTTCGAGTTCTTGATGGCTGATGCGTTTGGTGCTGCAAGCTTTCTCTTGTTCCATCTGGGCAAACTTTTCCTTCAATCGAGAGCGCGCAGCATTAGCTAATTCTTCAGTAAATATCCTGTTGTCTTTGAATGGGCGGTCCGAACTCACTTCAGCCATCCCCCTTCAGTCATGACCTGCGCGAGCCGCTCTTCGGCTTCACGGCAGCGGGTGAGCGCGTCCTTGAATGTCGCGATAGCATCAGGCAGCGGTGGGATGTTTTCGTGCAATGGCGGCAAGACATAGCGCGGGATGTTCAGCGTCCAGTCTTCGGCCTTGATCTCGTCGAGACTGACTAAGCGGACTGCGTCCTGCACGTCAACAAAGCCGCGATACCAGCCGAGGATCTCGGCGGCGTGCTCAGGTTCCAGATAGTTCTGCGCCCGCCCACGACGGAACAGGCGCGACGCATCAGCGATCAGCACCTTCTTCTTGTGTTTGGTCGGCTTGCGCTTGCGCAAGACCAGGATGCACGCAGCTAGGCCGGTGCCGTAGAACAGGTTGGGCGCCAACCCGATCACCGCCTCAACCAGATCCATTTCCAGCAGCTTCTGGCGAATGCTGCCTTCCACACCTTTGCGAAACAGGGCGCCTTGGGGCAGTACCACGGCCATCCGGCCGCTGACGTCAGCCATTGACTTGACCATGTGCTGCACCCACGCGAAGTCACCGCTGGATGCCGGCGGCAGGCCAGCGAAGTTGCGCCCGTAGGGATCGTTGATCCAGAGTTCCTCGCCCCACTTCTCAAGCGAGAACGGCGGATTGGCAATCACACAGTCAAAGGTGGCCAGACGGTCACCTTCGAAGAAGGCCGGGCTGCGCAGAGTGTCACCACGCATCACATGGAAATCCTCGATGCCGTGCAGGAACAGGTTCATGCGAGCGATAGAGGAGGTAGTCAGGTTCTTTTCCTGGCCATAGAGCTTGCCCCATAGCCGCTTGACGTCACCATGCTGCTCCTTCACGTGCTGCACGGCAGCCAGCAGCATGCCCCCGGTACCACAAGCAGGGTCGTAGATGGTCTCGGCCTCCTTGGGATCTAGCATGTCGATCATCAGCCGCACGACGCTGCGTGGGGTATAGAACTCGCCAGCCTTCTTGTTGGTGGCGTCGGCGAATTTCTTGATCAAATATTCGTAAGCATCGCCTAGCAGGTCCGAATTGACGTTAGTGTTGCCGAACGGCAGCTTGGAGAAATGCTCGATCAAGTCCTTAAGCAAGGCATCGGACAGCCGCTCCTTGTTTGACCACTGGGCATCGCCGAATACGCCGTACAGGGTTTCGGGATTGGCCTTCTCAATTTCGCGCATCGCACGCTGTAGGGCCGTCCCGACATTGCTGGCCTTAGTGCGAACGTCGTTCCAGTGGCTGTCTTCCGGGATCTGGAAGCGATGCGACTCCGGGAACCAGGCCAGTTGCTCGTCGCCAGTCTCGTCCACGATGTCTTGGTACTCCTCGTCCCAGACATCACAGATGCGCTTGAAGAACAGCAGCGGGAAGATGTAGGTCTTGAAGTCAGCCGCATCCACCGGGCCGCGCAGGATGTTGGCGGACTCCCAGAGGTGGCCCTCGAGCTGATTGAGGGTGAATTTCTGTTCGCTCACAATGCGCCTTTCTTATGACGTGCATATCAGCTTGATTGCTGATTTAAAACAGTGATGCGCTTGAAGCTCTCCTCGGGAGTACGCAGTCAGACAGGAGGCCAAGGAACTCCTCCAATCACACCCCAGCTACTGGAGCAACTGGATTCCAGCGCGCTGAATACTCACTTCCCAAAGAGAAGCGGAGCAAATTAATGTGGCCAGACGAACCATCTATGCCCTTACGATGGGCCCAATTCAGTCGGCCACTTCCCCTCCTGCTTCAATCGCCGCGAATACCAAGCCGCCCGTGCGCTGGAACACGCGAATCTCGAGTTCAGGGAGGTTTACCCCTTATTCTAGGCCAGTGAGACAGGCCCTGGGACACCTTAGGATGGCAAATGCCATCCTACAAATGAAAACGGCCTCGGCTCACCCTCTCCAACAAGGGCGCCTCTCGGCGCCCTCGTTCTTTCAACTCATTCCCACTCAATAGTCGCCGGCGGCTTCCCCGAGATGTCATAAACCACCCGCGACACCCCCCGCAACTCATTGATGATCCGGTTGCTCACCGTCCCCAGGAACTCATACGGCAGATGCGCCCAATGCGCCGTCATGAAGTCAATCGTCTCCACGGCACGCAGCGCAATCACCCACTCATAAGCGCGCGCGTCGCCCACCACGCCCACCGACTTCACCGGCAGGAACACGGCAAACGCCTGGCTGGTCTTGTCGTACAGGTCCGCCTTGCGCAGCTCATCAATGAAGATGGCATCGGCCTTGGCCAGCAGTTCGGCGTATTCGCGCTTCACTTCGCCCAGGATGCGCACGCCCAGGCCCGGGCCCGGGAACGGGTGGCGGTAGACCATGGTGCGTGGCAGGCCCAGCTCAACGCCCAGGCGGCGCACTTCGTCCTTGAACAGCTCGCGCAGCGGCTCCACCAGGCCCAGCTTCATGTGCTCCGGCAGGCCGCCCACGTTGTGGTGGCTCTTGATCACATGCGCCTTGCCGGTCTTGCTGCCGGCCGACTCGATCACGTCCGGGTAGATGGTGCCCTGCGCCAGCCACTTGGCATTCTTCAGCTTGTTCGACTCTTCGTCGAAGATCTCGACGAACAGGTTGCCGATGATCTTGCGCTTGGCTTCCGGGTCGCTCACGCCTTCCAGCGCGGCGAAGTAACGGTCGGCGGCGTTCACGCGCACCACCTTCACGCCCATGTGCTCGGCGAACATCGCCATCACCTGGTCGCCTTCCTGCCAGCGCAGCAGGCCGGTATCCACGAACACGCAGGTCAGCTTCTCGCCGATGGCCTTGTGCAGCAGCGCGGCCACCACAGACGAATCGACGCCGCCGGACAGGCCCAGGATCACTTCGTCATCGCCCACCTGTTCGCGCACGCGGGCGATCTGGTCGTCGATGATGTTGGCAGCGGTCCACAGGGTCTGGCAGCCGCACACGTCCACCACGAAGCGGCGCAGCAGCGCCTGGCCCTGCAGGGTGTGGGTCACTTCCGGGTGGAACTGCACGCCGTACCAGCGCTTTTCTTCGTTGGCCATGGCGGCCACCGGAATGCGGTCGGTGGTGGCGGTGATGGTGAAGCCCGGCGGCGCAACGGAGACGTGGTCGCCGTGGCTCATCCAGACATTCAGCTTCGGCTCGCCGCCGTGGTCGCTCAGGCCCTTGAACAGTGCATCCGGGTTAATGACGTTCACTTCAGCGTGGCCGAACTCGCGCTGGTCCGCTGCTTCGGTGGCACCGCCCAGCTGCGCGGCCAGGGTCTGCATGCCGTAGCAGATGCCGAAGATCGGCAGGCCGCTGTCGAACACTTCCTGCGGCGCGGCCGGGGCACCCGGCAGCGTGGTCGATTCCGGGCCACCGGACAGGATGATGCCCTTGGCACCGAACGCGGCGATCTCGGCCGGGTTGTGGTCCCACGCCCAGATTTCGCAGTAGACGCCCAGCTCGCGGATGCGGCGGGCGATCAGCTGCGTGTACTGCGCGCCGAAATCGAGGATGAGGATCTTGTCGTTATGGATGTTGGTCATGGTGCCGTTCCAGTGGTGTTTTTCGCAGCGCCCGGCGCTTCAAGGCTCTGCGTCAGCGTGGCGATGAACGCCTCGCGTTGTTGAATATGTGAGGCATCTTCCTCGTCCCAGCGCAGCATCAGCAGGCCGTGCGGTGCGTTGGGGTTGGAGCGGTCGGCGCGCGGCAGCTCGGCGATTTCCTGCACCTCGGTGCCGGGCACGATGCGCCGTTGAAAGGCGCGCATCGGGTAGCCAGATGCTTTCGCAGTACCCCAATCGGCCATCGCGGCACTCATCCGCTTCGGCTCCAGCGGCCCCAGCTCGGCGGTGACCACAGGATCTTCAAGCCTGTCACCCAGATCGGTAACGCACCGCAGGATGACCTGCAGCGGGCGCTCGCCGGTGCCTTTCAGCAGCCAGCGCTGTTCGCCAGCGGCCTGCACCTGCCAGCCTTTCGGCAGCGAGAACGCGTTCTGGCACGCCTGTACGTCCTGCAATTGCGAAACCGCCGCGCCCGGAGACCCGGAGCGCGGCGGCGGTTCGGACAACGAACAGCCTGCCATCAGCAGGCTGCCCGTAATCGCAAGAGCAGTTCGCAAGCGCATCAGGCGCGGTAGTTCGGCGGCTCTTTGGTGATCGTCACGTCGTGGACGTGGCTCTCACGCTGGCCGGCGCCGCTGATCTTCACGAACTTGGGCTTGCTGCGCATGTCTTCGATGGTGGCGCAGCCCACGTAGCCCATGGTGGCGCGCAGGCCGCCCATCAGCTGGTGGATGATGCCGCCCACCGGGCCGCGGTACGGCACGCGGCCTTCGATGCCTTCCGGCACCAGCTTGTCGGCGGTGGCAGCGTCCTGGAAGTAGCGGTCCTTCGACCCCTTCTCCATGGCAGCCAGCGAACCCATGCCGCGGTAGCTCTTGTACGAACGGCCCTGGTACAGCTCGGTCTCGCCCGGCGATTCCTCGGTACCGGCCAGCAGGCCACCGACCATGATGGTCGAGGCGCCAGCGGCCAGCGCCTTGCCGATGTCGCCCGAGTAGCGGATGCCACCGTCGGCGATCAGCGGGATGCGGTCCTGCAGCGCTTCGGCCACCAGGTCGATCGCGGTGACCTGCGGCACGCCGACGCCGGCGACGACGCGGGTGGTGCAGATCGAGCCCGGGCCGATGCCGACCTTCACTGCGTCCGCGCCACTGTCCAGCAGCGCCAGTGCCGCTTCGCCGGTGCAGATGTTGCCACCGATGACCTGCACGTTCGGGAAGTTCTTCTTGACCCAGCTGACGCGGTCCAGCACGCCCTGCGAGTGGCCGTGCGCGGTATCGACCACGATCACGTCCACGCCGGCGGCGACCAGCGCTTCCACGCGGCGATCGGTATCGCCACCCACGCCGACGGCAGCGCCGACCAGCAGGCGGGTCGACAGGTCCTTGGCAGCGTTCGGGAAGTCGGTGTTCTTCTGGATGTCCTTGACGGTGATCAGGCCACGCAGTTCGAACGAATCGTTGACCACCAGCACCTTTTCGATGCGGTTGCGGTGCAGCAGCTGCAGCACTTCGTCGGACGCGGCGCCTTCCTTGACCGTGATCAGGCGATCCTTCTTGGTCATGATGTGGCGGACCGGATCGTCCAGCTCGGTCTCGAAGCGCATGTCGCGGTGGGTCACGATGCCGGCCAGCAGGCCGTCGCTGCCCACTACCGGCACGCCGGAGATGTTGTGCGCCTGGGTCAGGGCCAGCACGTCGCGGATGGTGGTTTCCGGGCCGACGGTGATCGGGTCGCGGATGACACCGGCCTCGAACTTCTTGACCTTGGCCACTTCCGCGGCCTGCTGTTCCAGGCTGAGATTCTTGTGGATGATGCCCATGCCACCCAGCTGTGCCATGGCGATGGCCAGGCGGGCTTCGGTGACGGTATCCATGGCCGCAGACAGGATCGGAAGCTTGAGCTTCAGGTCTCGGGTCAACCGCGTTTCGAGGTTGACGTCCTTGGGCAGGATGGTCGAGTGGGCGGGGACGAGCGAGACGTCGTCGTAAGTGAGTGCTTCAGCCTGGATGCGCAGCATCGGCATACCCGAGATGTGGGGAAGCGCGACATTTTACCCCTTTTCAGGAGCCAAGAACAGCATTTTTGGTAGCCAGAATTGGAACTCCGCGCGACACAGTGTCGCACCCGCTCACCTGTAGAGCCGAGCCCATGCTCGGCTGCTTTCCGCCAGACCGCGATGAGCCGAGCATAGGCTCGGCTCTACAGGAGGCCCGAAGCCCGGCGCCACCAAGCGGTGCCGCAGTGTCGCGCGGGGCGGTGATTCATTCAGGGGGGCGGACCCCGTCCCTGGTAGGTGCCAACCTTGGTTGGCACAACGCGTCCGGCGCCGGTACCCCAGATGGGCCGATGGCCCCGACGGATGTGTGCCAACCAAGGTTGGCACCCACCAACAGCAGATCTCCCCAATCGCAGGTCAGCTCAGTGCTTCCGCCGCTTCCAGGGTGTTCTGCATCAGCGTGGCCACGGTCATCGGGCCCACGCCACCCGGCACCGGGGTGATCCAGCTGGCCCGCTGGGCAGCCGCTTCAAACCCGACGTCACCCACCAGACGGCCGTCATCCAGCCGGTTGATACCCACGTCGATCACCACTGCGCCCGGCTTCACCCATTCGCCCGGCACGATGCCCGGGCGGCCCACCGCCACCACCAGGATGTCGGCGTTGCGCACGGCCTGTTCCAGCACGTCCTTGGGGGTGAACTTGTGGCAGCTGGTCACGGTGCAGCCGGCAATCAGCAGCTCCAGGCCCATCGGGCGGCCGACGTGGTTGCTCACGCCCACAATGGTGGCGTTGCGGCCGCGCACCGGCTGGTCGGTGTGGCCCAGCAACGTGGTGATGCCACGCGGGGTGCACGGGCGCAGGCCGAATTCGCGCAGGGCCAAGTGGCCGACGTTTTCCGGATGGAAACCGTCCACGTCCTTGCGCGGGTTGATGCGCTGGATCAGCCGGCGCGCGTCGGGGATGCCCGGCAGCGGCAGCTGGATCAGGATGCCGTTGATCTTCGGATCGGCGTTGAGCTGGTCGATCAGGTCGAGCAGCTCGGCTTCGGTGGTACCGGCCGGCAGATCGTAGTCATGCGCCTCGATGCCGACCTTCTCGGCGGCACGGCGCTTGTTGCGCACGTACACGGTCGAAGCCGGATCGCCACCGACCAGCACCACGGCCAGGCCCGGACGGCTGCCACCGGCGGCCACGCGGGCGTCAACGCGCACCTTCAGGCTGTCGAGCAGGTCCTCGGCGATACGGCGGCCATCGAGGATGCGGGCAGGATGCTGGGGGGCGGAATCGGTCATCGGGAGCGGGGGGACGGCGGCGGCGGGGACGCTATTGTCCCCGATTCAGGCCCCCTCGCCCACCGGGGTCGGATCCCTTTGCCACGGGCAAAGGGCTCTGACCCCAGCACGAGGAGCAGCCGAGCATGGGCTCGGCTCTACAGCCGCCCCGTCCGCCCCTGTAGAGCCGAGCCTACGCTCGGCTCACGCGCGCAGCGCGGATCTATCGCAGCCTGGCCGAAGAGCAGCCGAGCATAGGCTCGGCTCTACTCCTCTTCCGGCACATCCTGCGGGTTCAGCGTCTTGCTCTCGCGCTTCGGCGCGGTGAACGGCGTCGGCGTCGGCACGCCCTGCGGGCTGTTGCCATAGATCATCCGCGCACCGGCATTCAAGCCACCACCGGCAATTTCCAGCTCAAAGCGCTCGGCATCGCGACGGCGGATCTGCTCGGCAATCTCCACCGCATCGTCTTCGTCCGCACCCAGTTCCACCAGCGCGGCCTGGCCGAACAACACCGCCGATTCGAAGGTCTCGCGGATCTGGAAATCGACGCCGGCATGGATCAACCGCAGCGAATGCTCACGGTCGAACGAACGCACCATCAGCTTGGCCTGCGGGAACTCATGCGCCACCAGTTCAACGATGCGGTCAGCCGCTTCGGCCTTGTCCACGCACACCGCAATCGCGCGCGCAGTGGCGGCACCAGAGGCATGCAGCACATCCAGACGCGTGCCGTCGCCGTAGTAGATCTTGAAACCGAAGCGCGCGGCGCTCTGGATCATCTCCACGTCGTTGTCGATGATGGTCACGTCCACGTCGCGCGCCAGCAGCGACTGGCTGGCGACCTGGCCGAAGCGGCCGAAGCCGATCAGCAGCACGCTGCCGGACAGGCCATCGGCCTCGTCCACGCCGTCCATGTTCACCGTCGGCTTCGGGGCGATGCGCTTGTAGACCAGCACCACCAGCGGGGTCAGTGCCATCGACAGCACCACCACGGCGGTGAAGTTGGCATTGATCTCCAGGTCGATCACGCCGGCCGATGCGGCAGCAGAGAACAACACGAAGGCGAACTCACCGCCCTGCGCCATCAGCACGCCACGGTCCAGCGCCTGCGCGTGGTCGCTGCCCATCACGCGCGCCACCACGTAGATGCACAGCGCCTTGGCCGCCATCAACGCCAGCACCAGGCCGAGGATCAGCTGCCAGTGCGCGGCCACCACGCTCAGGTCCAGCGCCATGCCCACGCTGAGGAAGAACAGGCCGAGCAGGATGCCGCGGAACGGTTCGATATCCGCTTCGATCTGGTGGCGGAAGGTCGATTCGCTCAGCAGCACGCCGGCCAGGAACGCGCCCATCGCCATCGACAGGCCGGACAGCTGCATCAGCAGCGCCGCGCCCAGCACCACCAGCAGTGCGGCGGCGGTCATCACTTCGCGCGCCTTCGATTCGGCCAGCACGCGGAACAGCGGGTTGAGCAGGAAGCGGCCGACCAGCACCAGGCCGACGATGGCGCCGACGCCAACCGCCACCGACAACCAGCGCGAACCCTCGCCATCGGCACTGCCCGCGCTCGGGCCCATCCAGGCCACCAGCGCCAGCAACGGCACGATCAGCAGGTCTTCGAACAGCAGGATGGAGACGATCTTCTGCCCCGACGGCAGTGCGATGTCGCCGCGCTCGGCCAGCAGCTGCATCACCACTGCGGTGGAGGTGAGTACGAAGCCGGTGGCGCCGATGAAGGCCACCTGCCACGGCAGGCCGAACAACTTGGCGATGCTGGTCAGCACCAGCGCACAGGTGACGATCTGCAGCGTGCCCAGCCCGAAGATCTCCTTGCGCAAGCTCCACAAGTGCGAGGGCCGCATTTCCAGGCCGATCACGAACAGGAACATCACCACGCCGAGTTCGGCGGTATGCAGGATCGCCTGCGGGTCGGAGAACCAGCCCAGCCCGAACGGTCCGATCGCCAGGCCAGCGGCGAAGTAGCCCAGCACCGAACCCAGGCCGGCCCGGCGGAACAAAGGCACCATCACCACCGCCGCGCCCAACAGGGCCACGACCTTGACCAGCTCGCTGGTCGCTGCTTCTACCGCCATGCGGTGTTTTCCCCAAGATCCAGAATCGGCTTCAACAATAGAGCAATGCCGATGACGGCAATAGCACGCATGTTGCGCCGGATTGTCTTGGAGGTGGAACGATGTCGGGAGCGAACCCCCACATCATCCTGAAACCGAGCACCCGCTTCGGTAGGTGCCAACCTTGGTTGGCACAATCCGAAACCACAACCTGTAGAGCCGAGCCCACGCTCGGCTGCTCTTCTTGCCGAGGCCAGAAGCAGCCGAGCGTGGGCTCGGCTCTACAGTAGATCCACGCCATGCGTGGATGGACGCCCAGCCGTCATGCCACGGTAGATCCACGCCATGCGTGGATGGATCCCCGGCCGGGCTCACCCGCCCCGGCAAAACGCGGCGTAATCGATATACCCGGGAAACGGCACGCCCGCCGCACACACCGGGCACTGCGGGTCGGGCCGGATGCCGGTCTCGCGGAAGCGCATGCCCAGCGCATCGAAGCGCAGCAGACGCCCCACCAGCGGCTCACCGATGCCCAGCAGCAGCTTCAGCACCTCGGTGGCCTGCAGCACGCCGGCCAGACCCGGCAG
Source organism: Stenotrophomonas maltophilia (assembly GCF_013464485.1). Taxonomy (GTDB): domain Bacteria; phylum Pseudomonadota; class Gammaproteobacteria; order Xanthomonadales; family Xanthomonadaceae; genus Stenotrophomonas; species Stenotrophomonas maltophilia_AW. The sequence goes on along the minus strand of NZ_RAUX01000001.1, from coordinate 128,598 downwards.
CACGCCCAGCACCCCTGCCTCGGAACAGTTCGGTGCGAACTCCGGCGGCGGGGGCTCCGGGAACAGGCAGCGGTAGCACGGCGCCACGCCACGCTGGCGGCCAGCGTCAAACACGCTTACCTGGCCGTCGAAGCGCTCGATGGCGGCATACACCAGTGGCTTGGCGTGCTTGATGCAGGCGTCGTTGAGCAGATAGCGCAGCGGGAAGTTGTCCGAGCCATCCAGCACCACGTCCACACCGTCCAGCAGCGCATCCACGTTCTCGGATGTCACCCGCTCGGGCACCGCTTCGACATCGATGGAAGGGTTCAGCGCCAGCAACCGCTCGCGCGCCGAATCGACCTTGAGTCGGCCGACGCTGGCTTCGGTATGCACGATCTGCCGGTGCAGGTTGCTGCGCTCCACGCGGTCGTGGTCGGCAAAGCGCAGGTGCCCCACCCCGGCCGCGGCCAGGTAGAAGCCTGCCGGCGCGCCGAGCCCGCCCGCACCCAGCACCAGCACGCGCGCCTGCTGCAGCCGGCGCTGACCCGCCTCGCCGACCTGCGGCAGCAGCAGGTGGCGGGAATAGCGGTCGTAGAAATCACGGTCGGCGGCGCTGGCCAGCGGCTGCACCAGCGGCAGCGACTGCTCGCGCCAGGCCACGGTACCGCCCGTCACGGAAGCGACGTTTGTGTAGCCCGCCTGCAGCAGGGATTGCGCGGCATCGGCCGAGCGCTTGCCGCTCTGGCAGATGAGCAGGATTTCCTGGTGCTGCGCCGGCAGATGCGCGGCCGGGTCGGCCTGCAGCTCGCCCTTGGCCACGCCACGCGCACCTTCGGCCATGCCGCCGGCCCGTTCGTGGGCCTCGCGCACATCGATCAGCACGGCGCCGTGGGCCAGGCGCTCACGCGCCTGCGCGGGAGAAAGCTCTTGGATGCTCATGGCAGCATTATCGCGCAGACCCTGCGCATGGGGCTGTCCGCAATCTGACCTTGCAGGCCCCGTCCGCGTCGCGCGGCTGCGCCAGCATGGCACCATGCGTGCGCTGCCCCCTCCTGCATCACGGAACTGCTGCATGCGCTCTGCCACCGAATTCTGGCGTGACCCACGCATGCCCTTCGTCGAAAGCCGACGGGCCTGCGACAGCCGCGCCTGCCATCGCGCCCACAGCCATGACACCTTCTCGATCGGCGCCGTGGACGCCGGCAGCAGCCTGTTCACCGGTGCTGCGGAAGGACCGCGCCTGCTGCATCCGGGCAGCCTGGTCGGCGTTCCCGCCGGACGCGTACATGCCTGCAACCCCCTGCCCGGCCAGGTCTGGAGCTACCAGATGCTGCATCTGCATGCGGGCTGGATGGCCGAGGTGCGCGCAGAGTACGCGCACCAGGCCGCACCCGACTGGCAACTGGAACCGATCCGGATCTCCAGCCACCGCCCGCGTTACCTGCAGTACTGCCAGCTCAACGAAACGCTGTTCTCCGACGATCCGATCGGCGTGAAAGAGGCGGCCCTGATTGCCTTCGTCGGCGATCTGGATGAGCACGATGGCGAGGCCGTTGCCGGCCCACCCGAAGATGCCGCGTTACAGCGGCGGCTGCAGCCGGTGATGGACGCACTGCGCCATCGGCTTGAACACACCCCGGCCCTGCAGGAGCTGGCAACGCTGGCAGGCATGAGCCGCTACCAGCTGATCCGCGCCTTCCGCCGCGCCACGGGCCTCACGCCCCATGCCTGGCAGATCGACCAGCGCATCCAGGAGGCGCGCCGGCGCCTGTGCGAAGGCGAGGCGCTGGCGGTGGTGGCACATGCGCTGGGGTTTGCCGACCAGAGCCATTTCCAGCGGGTCTTCAAGGCCCATGCCGGTGCGACACCGGGGCAATACCGGCGCTGAGCGTGCAATAACGTTCAATACCATCGCGCGGCCCGTCCCCACACTGGCGCCCCCGCCAGCCGCCGCCGCACCCGATGGAACAGTTCCTGATCGTCGCCACCGTCCATTTTCTTGCCCTGCTCTCACCCGGCCCCGACTTCTTCCTCGTAGCACGTACTGCGGTCACCTCCGGCTGGCGCGCGGCCAGCGGCGCCTGCGCCGGCATCGCCGTCGGCAACGGCGTCTTCATCGTGGCCGCGTTCACTGGCATCGCACTGCTGCGTGCGGGCAGCGTGGGGTTCGTCGCGGTGCAGTTGGCCGGCTGCGGTTTCCTTCTCTACCTGGGTGTGTTGTTCCTTCGCCACGCGGGCGCCACGGCACTGCAGCCGCCCGACGCTGCCCGCATGCCACGCGCGGGCGGCGCGCATGGCTGGTGGAAAGCCGCAGGGCTGGGCGCGCTGTCTGCGCTGCTGTACCCCAAGAATGCGCTGTTCTACGCAACGCTGGCGGCCATGCTCAACGGTCCACAGGCCAGCACCAAGGCGAAGCTCTTCTATGCCGTGTGGATGTTCGGCGTGGTACTGCTTTGGGATCTGCTGGTGGCCGCACTGATCGGCCACCCCTGGGTGATGCGGCGCTTCGCTCGCCTCCTGCCCTGGCTGGAGCGGGCCGCGGGCATGTTGATGATCGCGCTGGCCCTGTGGATCCTGGTGTCGCTGTACGCGGCTTGACCCCTCATCGGCAATACCCGGCCTGCCGCAATGGCGTTCAATACGGCCCGTCCGCCTCGCCTCACACTCAGCGCTTTCGGTACACCGGTGGTGGGTTTGCGTGGAGCCGTTCTTCATCATCGCGGCGCTGTACGGCTTCGCCATGGTCCTGCCTGCATCGAATCACGCGATGATCCTGCGCACCGCGATGGGCGCGGGGAAGCGCACGGCCATGGCGCTGTCGCTCGGCATGGCCATCGGCACGGCAGTCATCTGCATCATCACTTTCGTGGCGGCAGGCATGATGGGGAACCGAGGCCTGTGGACCCTGCTGGTGCAATGCGCGGGCTGCCTGTTGCTGCTGCGCCTGGCAGGCATGTGCCTGCGTGACGCCGGCTTGACCACCTTTTCTCCGCTGTCCCTGCAGATGCCCTGGGGCCTGCACGCATATACCCCTTGGCCGGGCATCGAAGCCGGATGCCTGCGGGTTCTCGCCAGCCCCGGCAGCTGGATGCTGCATTCGGCCATTGCCGCCCTGCTTGTGGGACTGGTTGCCGACGCTGGCACCAAAGCTGCCTACGCCACCGGGATGGCCGGCGCCGTGCTGGCGTTCGGCGTGCTGATGGCATGGCTCGGCAGCCAACCGCGCTGGGCGCAGGGTTGTTGCAGGCTGCTGCCCTGGCTCGAGCACGCGGCCGGCCTGGTGATCGGGGCGGTGTCGGTGGCCTACCTCGCAGGTGCCCTGGGTACTACGCTGGTCTGGGCAAGCATCACGGGGCAGGTACGGCTGCCGGAACCGATGATGGCCGCACCCCACAGCATCCCGTGCGCCTTGCCGCATTGCCGCGCACGTCGCGGCAGTCGCCCAGATCGAGATCTGTAGAGCCGAGCCCATGCTCGGCTGACGCACGCAGCGCGCCTCGTCAATCCGCGAAAAGCAGCCGAGCATGGGCTCGGCTCTACAGACCGGTTCGCCGCAACGAAAAAGGCGGCCCTGCGGCCGCCTTCTCGTGAATCACTTGCCCTTGACGTGCTTCATCAGGCGCCGCTTGGCCTTGACCTGCCGCTCGGTGAGGACGTTCTTCTTGCCCTCGTACGGGTTGGCACCTTCACGGAAGATGAAGCTCACCGGCGTGCCGATCAGCTTGAAGCGCTTGCGGAAGAAGTTCTCCAGGTAGCGCTTGTACGATTCCTGCAGTTCCTTCAGGCGCGTGCCGTGCACGATGAAGGTGGGCGGATTGGCGCCGGCCGGGTGCACGTAACGCAGCTTGGAGACGTGGCCGCGGATGGTCGGCGGCGGGTTGGTCTCGTAGGCCACTTCCAGCGCCTTGTTCACTTCGCTGGTGGTGAAGGTCTTGTTCGCCGATTCGTGCGCGCGGTGCACGGCACGGAACAGCTCTCGCAGACCCGAACCATGCTTGGCCGAGATGCGCACCGATTCGGCCCACGGCACGAAGCCCAGCTTCAGCGACAGCATGGTTTCAGCCTGCTCGCGCTGGTACTCGGTCAGGCCATCCCACTTGTTGATGGCGATCACCAGCGCGCGCCCGGCGTCGAGCACGGCACCAAGCACGGTGGCGTCCTGGTCGGTCACGCCTTCGGTGGCATCCAGCATCAGCACGGCCACCTGGCACTGCTCGATGGACTGCATGGTCTTGACCACCGAGAACTTCTCGACAACCTCGTCCACGCGCGAACGGCGGCGCAGGCCGGCGGTATCGATCAGGCGGTACTCGCGGCCGTCGCGCTCCAGGTCCACTGCGATCGAGTCGCGGGTGGTGCCCGGCACGTCGGAGGCGATCATGCGCTCCTCGCCGAGGATGCGGTTGACCAGGGTCGACTTGCCCACGTTCGGGCGGCCGACGAAGGCGATGCGGATGCGGTTCGGATCGTTGTCCAGCTCTTCGCCGCTGCCTTCTTCGGGCAGGCGCTGGATCACTTCATCCAGCAGGTCGTCCAGGCCCTGGCGATGCGCGGCCGAGACGGTCAGCATTTCGCCGAAGCCGTAACGGGCGAACTCGGAGCGCACGCTGTCTTCGTCGGTGCCGTCGATCTTGTTGATCAGCAGCAGCGTCGGGCGCGACAGCTTGCGCAGCCAGGCCAGGATCTCGTCGTCCAGCGCCGAGGTGCCCTCGCGGGCATCGACAACGAACAGGATCAGATCGGCCTCAGCCGCAGCCGCCCGCGCCTGACGCGTGGTGGCGCCGGCCAGGCCTTCGTCCTCACCGGCGATACCGCCGGTATCCACGACGAGGAAATGGTTGTCCTCGTCGAGGCGGCAGACGCCGTAGTTGCGGTCACGGGTGACGCCGGGCTGGTCATGGACCAGCGCGTCACGGGTGCGCGTAAGCGCATTGAAAATAGTCGACTTGCCGACATTCGGCCGTCCAACCAGGGCGACCAAAGGCAGCATCGCGATTACTCCAATTTTTAATTTGCCAACCGGAAGGCGGTCAGCTTGCCATCCACGTTCTGCACCAGCAGCACCCCGTCTGCGACGACCGGCTGGGCCAGCWGGGCGTCGCCGCCGCTCTTCGCCCGTGCCGCCATCGCACCATCGGAGGTCTTCAACCAGTGCACGTATCCCTTGTAGTCGCCGACGACCACGTAATCACCGTGCAGCGCCGGACCGGTCAGCGAGCGACGGGCCAGTGCGGTCTGCGACCACATTGCCGCGCCACTGGCCTTGTCCAGGCCGAACACGCCACCCTTGTTGTCGGTCACGAACACATTACCCGACGACACCGCCACGCCACCTGCACCGCCATGGTCACGTGCCCACAGCGGGCGACCGGTCGGGCCTTCGATGGCCATGGTCTGGTTCTTGAAGCTGCTCACGAACAGGGTGTTGCCATCCAGCACCGGCGCGCCATCGACGTCTGCCATGCGCTCCAGCTCGGTACGGCCCTCGCCGTTGCCGAGGTTCTGTTCCCACAGGGTACGCCCATCCTGCTGGGCCAGGGCTGAAACCGAACCCTCGTCCTTGCCGATGAACAGCACGCCCGGGCCGGTCACCACCGGCGCGTTGCCGCGTACGGTCAGGGCCGGCAGCTCGCTGGGGTTGAACCAGCGCTGGGTGCCGTTACCGACATCGAATGCGGTGATGCGGCCATCATTGCTGCGCACGTAGACCATGCCCTGGGCGATGGCCGGCGCGGCGATGACTTCACCCGGAACGCGGGCGCGCCACTTCTCGCTGCCGTCGTTGATGTCCAGGGCGATGACCTGGCCATCCAGCGTGCCGATCACGACCAGGTTCTCACCGACACCCGGGCCGCCGGACAGACGCAGCTTGGCCTTCTTCTTTTCCTTCTTCGGCTCCCAGGTCCAGACCTTCTTGCCGGTCTGCAGGTCGATGGCGTGCACGCCACCGGTGATCGCCGCGGCGAACACGTGGCCATTGGCCACCGCCGGGCCCTGGCGCACGCCGATGCGGCGCTCGCCCTTGCCCAGGTTGACCGACCAGGCCTTGTTGACCTTCAGGGTCGGCTCGAACTTGACCAGCTCAGCCGGTTCCTGCGCCTTCTTCGCCGCCGCGTCCTTGCCGGCGAACCAGCCCTTCACGGTGCTGCAGCCGGTCAGGGCCATGCCCATCAGGAGCACGGTGGCGACGCGGGTGATCATGACCTTCTGACTCATCAAACCGACTCCGCAGGGGCGGCGACGGTGCCGCCGGCGTCCATAACCTTGGTTTCCAGCAGGCGCCGCTGCGGCGCTGCCACGTCCAGCGTCTTCAGCGCTTTCTCGTACTGTGCGCGGGCGTCGTCACGCTTGCCCTGCGCCATCAGCGCATCGCCATGGATTTCCAGGCTGCTGCTGTCGCTGGCGCTGCCGAGCAGCTTGATGGCCTCGTCGCTCTTGCCGGTGGCCACCAGCAGGCGGGCCACACGCTGGTCGACCACGCGCTGCAGGTCACCTTCGACCTTCACGCCGCGCAGGGTGGCCAGTGCTTCTTCGTTCTTGCCGGCGTCGACCTGGGCCTTGGCCAGCTGCAGCGCCGCGAGGTCGCCGTAGATGCTGGAGGGGCCGGCCTCGAGTGCCTTCACTGCCTTGGAGGCATCGTCCAGCTTGTTCTGCTGCAGGCCGACCAGGGCCTTCTGGTACTCGACATTGGCCGAGGCCAGCTTGCCGCCCTGATCCTTCTGGTACCACTGCCAGCCGGCAATGGCACCGATGGCGATGACCACGCCACCGAGGATGCTGGCGCCATTCTTCCGCAGCCAGCTGCGGACGCGTTCACTTTGTTCGTGCTCGTCGAGCAGATCGTCGATCGCCATGCGTACTCTCGCCCCGCCCATCGGGAGGGACCATTGGGATTAATCGAAGGTGGTGAAACCGCGCCTCAGTGCGAAACCGGGACTACGGAGCCTTCAGAGGATACCTGAAAGCGTGCCACGTTGGCTCGCTGGTAGGGGGTCAGATCGACGATAGCGCCGCTCTGCTGAACCTGGACCGCCGAGGCGTTGCCCAGGGTGACCCGGGCCACCTGGCCGGGCGTGAAGCTGCGGCTCTCGCCGGATTTGATCAGCGCCTTCTCGACGGTGGTGCCGTCCGGGCCGCCGATATCGACCCAGCTGTCGCCGCTGAACTGCATCTCCAGCGTGTTGGCGGCAGCGGCCGGCGCCGGGGTCGAACGCGGCACCGGGGCCAGCGAGGCCACATACGGGGTTGCCGCCGGCTTGGCGGCCGGGGCAGTCGCGTCAGCCGGGGCAGCGGCATCGACGCCCGCGGCGGACGGGGTGACCGGCACCGCGGCCGGGATCGCGTCCAGCGAGGCGGTGCTCGGGGAGGGCGTTGCGCTGCCGTCGAAATGGCCACGGGTGGCGAACCACACCGGCACCGCCAGCACGGCGGTGATGCCGACATACAGCATGCGCCGGCCAAGGTTCTCGGCAATGCGGCGGGCACGCGGGGTATGGGTGTGGCTGACCAGGGTGGGCGGGACCACCGGGCCAACCTGGGCCTGCTCCAGCAGTTGGCTCACATCCACATTGAGCAGGCGCGCATAGCTGCGCAGCTGGCCGCGCACGAACACCGGCGCGCCGAGCTTCTGCCATTGCTCCTCTTCCAGCGACTTGACCACCTGGACCGGCATGCGCAGGCGCGAGCCGACATCTTCGAGGGTCAGTCCGGCCGCCTCGCGGGCCTGGCGCAGGCGGGTGCCGCAGCCGGCCGCAGTCTCGAGAGCGCTCACAGTCTGGTCATCAATCACAATGCATCAACCCTGGAGTTAGGAGCCCGCTTCCTGCGGAAATTCCTGTCGAATCCGCTGAAGATAGCGATCAGATGCCGCCCGATCACCCAGCCGCGCTTCGATTTGAGACGCAAGTTGTAACACGGAACGCGTTGCGGGTGCAGCCGCAATCCTACGTTCGGCGAAGGCCCGGGCCTCCATGAAGCGGCCCTGGCGGAAGCTGAGCTGGGCCATCGCTTCCAGTGCAACGGGGTTGCCCGGCAGCGTGGACAGCGCCGCGCGCAGGTCGCGTTCGGCACGCTCGAGCTGGCCAGCGTCCAGCGCACAGCTGCCGGCATTGGCCTGCGCCTCGGCCGCCGTGGCATAGCCCGGCGCCTGCAGTGCACGGTCGAACCAGGCCAGCGACTCGGCTGGCCGCCCCTGCTGGCACAGCCATGCGCCGTAGTTGTTGAGGATGTCGCCCCGCTGCGGCGCCTGTTCGGCGGCCCTGCGGAAGCTCTCGCCGGCCTGCTGGGTGCGGCCACGGCGCTCGTCGATGCCGGCCTGCAGCACGAGTGCATCAGGCGATCCGGGAGACAGCTTCAGCACCTCGCGCACCTTGCGCTCGGCCGCGTCGAGGCTGCCGACCTGCATGTCGCGAACGGCCAGTGCCAACAGGTCCTGTTGGCGTACCTGCCGCCGCACATTGTCCGGATCACGCACCGAATAGACCGGCGCTTCACTGGGGCCCAGCTTGGCCTTGGGGCGGGATTTGCAGCCGCTGACCGAAACGGCCAGCGTGCCTGCGAGCAGGACCAGCCAGAGGCGGTCAAGCCGCGGCATTGCTCCCCTTCCCCGCCTGCAGCGTCTTGTTGAACTCCGCCTGGCGGCGGGTGCGGTCCATCACCTGGCCCTTGAGCTGACCGCAGGCGGCGTCGATGTCGTCGCCACGGGTGCGGCGGACCATGGTCAGCACGTTGCTGTCGAGCAGGATCTTCTGGAAGGCACGGATGTCGACCTCCTCGGAACGCTCGTAGCGGGTACCCGGGAACGGGTTGAACGGGATCAGGTTGACCTTGCCCGAGTCCTTGGCCTGCACCGCGTTGTCGAACTGGCGCATCAGGCGGGCCAGCTCGCGGGCATGCTCGGGCTTGTCGTTGATGCCCTTCATCAGGGTGTATTCGAAGGTGACCGATTCGCGGCGCTTGTTGGCGCGCAGGTAACGCGCGCACGAAGCCATCAGCTCGGCGATCGGGTACTTCTTGTTGAGCGGCACCAGCGTTTCGCGCAGCGCGTCGTTCGGCGCATGCAGGGAAACGGCCAGCGACACGTCGCTCTCGGTCGACAGGCGGTCGATCTGCGGGACCAGGCCGGAGGTCGAAAGCGTCACGCGCTTGTTGGCCAGGCCGTAGCCCAGGTCGTCGCGCATCACGCTCATGGCGCGCACGACGTTGTCGAAATTCATCAGCGGCTCGCCCATGCCCATCATCACCACGTTGGTGAGGCGGCGCATCTGGTGCGGCACGTTGCCCAGGTGGCGTGCGGCAACCCACACCTGGCCGATGATCTCGGCGGTGGTCAGGTTGCGGTTGAAGCCCTGGGTGGCGGTGGAGCAGAACGTGCAGTTCAGGCCGCAGCCGACCTGCGAGGACACGCACAGCGTGCCGCGGGTCTTGTCCGGGATGTACACGGTCTCGATGGCGTTCTTGCCATCCACGCCCATTGCCAGCAGCCACTTGTGGGTGCCGTCGGCGGAGGGCTTGTCGAACACGATGTTGGGAACCAGCACCTCGGCATGGGCCTGCAGCTTGGCGCGCAGGACCTTGCCGAGGTCGGTCATTTCATCGAAATCGGTGACGTAGCGATGGTGGATCCACTTCATCACCTGGTGGGCACGGAATTTCTTTTCGCCGAGTTTTTCGACGAAAAACTGTTCCAGGCCCGCGCGATCGAGGTCGAGCAGGTTCTGCTTGCCAGCCGTGGGTGCCGACTTCGGCAGCGGCTGGATGGCGGGGGACTGTACGACCTCGTTCACGGCATCACTCTCAGCGCGAAACGACTTCGGTCGCGGCGAAGAAGTAGGCCACTTCAATGGCGGCATTCTCGACCGAGTCCGAGCCGTGGGCGGCGTTGGCATCGATGGAATCGGCGAAGTCGGCGCGGATGGTGCCCGGCGCAGCGTCCTTCGGGTTGGTGGCGCCCAGCAGGTCGCGGTGGGCCAGGACGGCGTTCTCGCCTTCCAGGGCCTGGATCATCACCGGGCCGGAGATCATGAACTCGACCAGCGCGTTGAAGAACGGACGCTCGCGGTGCACGGCGTAGAAGCCTTCGGCTTCACGGCGCGACAGCTGCTTGTACTTGGCGGCCACGACCTTCAGGCCGGCCTTCTCGAAGCGGGCGTAGATTTCGCCGATGACGTTCTTGGCAACGGCGTCCGGCTTGATGATCGAAAGGGTGCGCTCCAGCGCCATGGGATGTCTCCAATGGAATCGGGCCGCTGATGGCCCGAAGGGTAACATGAAAAAAACCCGCGTCGGGACGCGGGCTTAGCCTGATAAACGTAGGCGAATTGTAAAAGATAAAGCGCTGCCGTGGTAGAGGGCGGCCAGCGCCCCTTGTAGAGCCGAGCCCATGCTCGGCTGCTTTTGGCCAGAAAGGCAGCCGAGCATGGGCTSGGCTCTACAGGTTCAGGTACGCCCCATTCACCCACCTGAGCGGATTCTGACCGCCCGAGGCATTTTTGCTGCACTGCAAAATGCCATACGCTACCGTCTGGTCCTAGTATCAAACAATCGTTTGATTAAGGTCCGCCCACCGATGGCCAAGCCCGCCCACTTCTCGACCAAGGACCGGATCCTCGGTGCCGCCGAGGAGCTGTTCGCCCAGCACGGCTTCGCCGGCACCTCGCTGCGACAGGTGACCAGCCAGGCCGACGTCAACATCGCTGCGGTCAACTACCACTTCGGCTCCAAGGAAAACCTGGTCAACGAGGTGTTCCGCCGCCGCATGGACGAGATGACCGGTGCCCGCCTGTCGCAACTGGAACGCGCCCGCGCGGAGCACCCCGGCGAACTGCGCCCGGTGCTGGCCGCCTTCGTCGAACCGGCGCTGGCGCTGGCCCAGGACCGCCAGAACGGCGGCGCCTTCGTGCGCGTGATCGCCCGCGCCTACGCCGAGAAGAACGACAACCTGCGCAAGTTCCTGTCCGACCACTACGGCCACGTGCTGCGCGCCTTCGGCAAGGCCATTTCCGAATGCGCGCCGGACCTGAGCAAGGAAGAGCTGTACTGGCGCCTGGACTTCCTGGCCGGCTCGCTCACCTATGCCATGGCCGACTTCGGGCTGATCAAGCGTCCCGCCGGTGTCACCGAAGCGGCGCATCGTGCCCATGCCGCCCATGAACTGATCCATTTCGCCGAAGCCGGGTTCCGCGCCGCCGCACGCGCCAGCGCCCTGCCCGCTTCCCCTTGATTCCACCCAGTAACTGCTGACCAACAAAGGCCTTACACCATGTCCAATTCCCTGCTAGTCCGCCGCGCCGCCGTGCTGGGTGCCGGCGTCATGGGTGCCCAGATCGCCGCCCACCTCACCAACGCCGGCGTCGACACCGTGCTGTTCGACCTGCCCGCCAAGGAAGGTCCGGCCGACGGCATCGTGCTGAAGGCGATCGCCAACCTGGGCAAGCTGAGCCCGGCGCCGCTGGCCAGCAAGTCGCTGGCCGAAGCCATCACCCCGGGCAACTACGAAACCAGCCTGGAGCAGCTGAAGGACTGTGACCTGATCATCGAGGCCATCGCCGAGCGCATGGACTGGAAGCAGGACCTGTACAAGAAGATCGCCCCGTTCGTGGCCGACCACGCGGTGTTGGCCTCCAATACCTCGGGCCTGGGCATCAACAAGCTGGCCGATGTGCTGCCCGAGCAGCTGCGCCACCGCTTCTGCGGCGTGCACTTCTTCAACCCGCCGCGCTACATGCACCTGGCCGAACTGATTCCGGCCACCACCACCGACAAGGCGGTGCTGGAAGGTCTGGAAGCGTTCCTGGTCACCACCCTGGGCAAGGGCGTGGTGTACGCCAAGGACACCCCGAACTTCATCGGCAACCGTATCGGCGTGTTCTCGATCCTGTCCACCATCCACCACACCCAGCAGTTCGGCCTGGGCTTCGATGAAGTGGACGGCCTGACCGGCCCGCTGGTCGGCCGCCCGAAGTCGGCTACCTACCGCACCTCCGACGTGGTCGGCCTGGACACCATGGCACACGTCATCAAGACCATGGGCGACACCCTGCCCAACGACCCGTGGCATGAGTTCTTCAAGTCGCCGAAGTGGCTGGACGCGCTGATCGCCAAGGGCGCGCTGGGCCAGAAGACCGGCGCCGGCATCTTCCGCAAGGTCGGCAAGGACATCGTGGTGCTGGACCTGGAGAAGCAGGACTACCGTCCGGCCGACCGCGCCGCCGCACCGGAAGTGGTCGAGATCCTGAAGATCAGGAACCCGGCCGAAAAGTTCGCCAAGCTGCGCGAGAGCCAGCACCCGCAGGCGCAGTTCCTGTGGGCGACCTTCCGCGACCTGTTCCACTACAGCGCCTACCACCTGGCCGACATTGCCGAGACCGCGCGCGACGTGGACCTGGCCATCCGCTGGGGCTACGGCTGGTCGCTGGGCCCGTTCGAAACCTGGCAGGCCGCCGGCTGGAAGCAGGTGGCGCAGTGGATCGCTGATGACATCGTGGCCGGCAAGAGCATGAGCAACGCCCCGCTGCCGGACTGGGTGTTCGATGGCCGCGATGGCGTGCATGCCGCCGAAGGCAGCTACAGCCCGTCGCGCAACGCCAAGCTGCCGCGTTCGTCGCTGCCGGTGTACCAGCGCCAGCGCTTCCCGGATCCTCTGCTGGGCGAGACGTTCGCGCCGGGCGAGACCGTGTTCGAGAACGATGGCCTGCGCATGTGGCATGACGGCGACGGCATCGCCGTGGTCAGCTTCAAGACCAAGATGAACACCGTGTCCGACCAGGTGCTGGACGGCCTGCAGGAATGCGTCAGCCGCGCCGAGAAGGACTTCCAGGGCCTGGTGATCTGGCAGCAGAAGGAGCCCTTCTCCGCCGGTGCTGACCTGGCCGGCGCGCTGGGCCTGCTGCAGGCCGGCAAGGTCGACCAGTTCGAAGAAATGGTGGCCAACTTCCAGCGCACCAGCCAGCGCATCAAGTACTCGCTGGTGCCGGTGGTGGCTGCCGTGCGCGGCCTGGCCCTGGGTGGCGGCTGCGAGTTCCAGATGCACAGCGCCAAGACCGTGGCCTTCCTGGAAAGCTACATCGGCCTGGTCGAAGCCGGCGTGGGCCTGCTGCCGGCCGGTGGCGGCCTGAAGGAACTGGCGGTGCGCGCCTCGCAGGCCGCTGGCCCGGGCGGTGACGTGTTCGCCGAGCTGAAGAAGACCTTCGAGACCGTGGCGATGGCCAAGGTGTCCAACTCGGCGGTCAACGCCAAGGAACTGGGCCTGCTGCGCAGCACCGACAAGGTGGTGTTCAACAGCTACGAGGCGCTGTACATCGCCAAGGCCGAAGCACGTGCGCTGGCCGAAGCGGGCTATCGTCCGCCGCTGCCGGCACGCCGCATCCAGGTGGCCGGTGACGTGGGCATCGCCACCTTCAAGATGATGCTGGTCAACATGCTGGAAGGCCGCTTCATCAGCCCGTACGACTACGAGATTGCCGAGCGCATCGCCACCGTGCTGTGCGGCGGCAAGGTCGATCGCGGCACCCTGGTGGACGAAGAGTGGCTGCTGACCCTGGAGCGCAAGCATTTCGTTGAACTGGCCCAGCAGGAAAAGACCCAGGCCCGCATCGCGCACATGCTGAAGACCGGCAAGCCGCTGCGTAACTGATCGCCCTGCTTCTGGCAGGTGCCCACCTTGGTGGGCACACCGCCGCCTCCGGTGGGTGCTGACCGTTGTTCGGCACACCTCCGCCTCTGGTAGGTGCCCACCTTGGTGGGCACACCGGCAAAACCCATTCAAGAGATCACTGCAATGACCAAGCAAATCCAGGACGCCTACATCGTCGCCGCCACCCGTACCCCGGTGGGCAAGGCGCCCAAGGGCATGTTCCGCAACACCCGCCCCGACGACATGCTTGCGCACGTGCTGCGCAGCGTCGTCGCCCAGGCCCCGGGCGTGGACGTCAACCGCATCGATGACGCGATCATCGGCTGCGCCATGCCGGAAGCCGAGCAGGGCATGAACGTGGCGCGCATCGGCGTGCTGCTGGCCGGCCTGCCGAACACCATCGCCGCGCAGACCGTGAACCGCTTCTGCTCCTCCGGCCTGCAGGCCGTGGCGCAGGCCGCCGACGCGATCCGCCTGGGCAACGCCGACCTCATGCTGGCCGGTGGCACCGAGTCGATGTCGATGGTGCCGATGATGGGCAACAAGATCGCGATGGCGCCGAGCGTGTTCGACAACGACCACGTCGCCATCGCCTACGGCATGGGCATCACCGCCGAGAAGGTGGCCGAAGAGTGGAAGGTCTCGCGCGAAGACCAGGACGCCTTCGCCCTGGCCTCGCACCAGAAGGCCATGGCCGCGATCCAGAACGGCGAGTTCAAGGACGAGATCAGCCCGTACGAGATCGTCTCGCACCTGCCGGACCTGGCCGATGGCCAGCGCATCATCACCCGCAACAAGGTCGCCGACACCGACGAAGGCCCGCGCCCGGATTCCTCGGCTGAAGGCCTGGCCAAGCTGCGCCCGGTGTTCCGTAACGGCCAGTTCGGCGGCACCGTCACCGCTGGTAATTCCTCGCAGATGAGTGACGGCGCCGGCGCGGTGCTGCTGGCCTCGGAACAGGCGATCAAGGATTACGGCCTGACCCCGCTGGCCCGTTTCGTCAGCTTCTCGGTGGCCGGCGTTCGCCCCGAAGTGATGGGCATCGGCCCGATCGCCGCGATTCCGAAGGCACTGAAGCAGGCCGGCCTGACCCAGGACCAGCTGGATTGGATCGAACTGAACGAAGCCTTCGCCGCGCAGTCGCTGGCAGTCATCCGCGACTGCGGCCTGGATCCGAGCAAGGTCAACCCGCTGGGCGGCGCGATTGCCCTGGGCCACCCGCTGGGCGCGACCGGCGCAATCCGCACCGCCACCCTGCTGCACGGCCTGCGTCGTCGCCAGCAGAAGTACGGCATGGTGACGATGTGCATCGGCACCGGCATGGGCGCAGCGGGTATTTTCGAGGCGCTGTAAGGTTCAAAGCGTTGCCGGTCGGGATGTCGGCTTACTGCAGGGCCCGGGTGGGTGAGACTGCCCGGGACACGCCGCAAGTACATCCCTGTAGGCTTGGCAGCGGCATCCATGCCGCTGACAGTCCCGGTCAGCCTCACCCACCCGTGCCATCCAACATTCCGCGCGGCGGAGGGGTGAGCAAAGGTAAGGGCAAAGGCAGGGGTCAGAGCCCTTTGCTGCGCAAAGGGATCCGACCCCAACAAGCAAAAAGGCAGCCATCGGCTGCCTTTTCTGCTTGTGCTTCTGCCTTTGATTCCGCCCTTCCCGTCCGCGCCCGCAGGAAACCTGACAGGCGGGACGGGTGGGCCTTTGCAGGACCGTTCGCCGCATGGATGCGGCGACCGAGCCCCCATGGACGGGTTTACGGCGTGTCCTGCAAAGGCCCACCCGTCCCGCCCATCACGTATCAATCAAGGCGCTGCACGGAGCGCTTGACAAAACCCTTATTCCGCCAACATCGCCGTCAGCTTCTCCCGCGCCGGGCCGGCCAGCTTCGGGTTGTCCAGCGCAAAGCGGATCGTCGCCTCCACCAGCCCCAGGTGCGTACCGCAATCGAAGCGGGTGCCCTCGAAACGGTAGGCATCGACCTCTTCGGTCTTCAACAACTGCGCAATCGCATCGGTCAACTGGATCTCACCACCCGCACCGCTGCCGGTCTGCTCCAGCAGCTCGAAGATCTTCGGGCTCAGCACGTAGCGGCCGACCACGGCCAGATCGCTCGGTGCATCCTCCGGCTTCGGCTTCTCCACGATCTGCGAAATACGGCCCTTGCGACCATCGAACGCATCGGTGGCCACGATGCCGTAGCTGGCGGTCTTGTCGTGCGGTACGTCTTCAACGGCGATGACGCTGGCGCCACTGGCCTCGTTGAGATCGGCCATCTGCTTCAGCGCGCCGTCGCCGCGGTTCCAGATCAGGTCGTCCGGCAGCAGCACCGCGAACGGCTCGTCACCGATCACGGCCTTGGCACACAGCACCGCATGGCCCAGGCCCAGCGCTTCGGCCTGGGTCACGAAGACCGCGCGCACGCCGTTGGGCAGCACGTGGCGGATCATCTCCAGCTGCTCCTGCTTGCCGGCGCGCTCGAGCTTCTGCTCCAGCTCATAGGCCTTGTCGAAGTAGTCGGCCACCGCGTGCTTGTAGCGGTTGGTGATGAACACCAGCGTGTCGCAACCCGCTTCGATCGCTTCATCAACCGCGTACTGGATCAGCGGACGATCAATGATCGGCAACATTTCCTTCGGAACCGTCTTGGTTGCCGGCAAAAAGCGCGTCCCGAGCCCTGCCACTGGAAAAACTGCCTTGCGAATTCGCTTGCTCATTGGTGCCTGTTGGCCTCACGTGCCGGAAAGGGCACAACTTTAGCGGATGAAATGTAAGCATCCTGTTCGATCGGCGAGAACTCCGGCATCGTCGCGAACAGGATCTCCTGGATGCTGGTGGTGTCGTAATCAGCCACGGCGTCGCGCAGGCGCGGCACATTGCCCAGCACCACTTCGCGCGCGAAAGTGCGCACACCGGCCTCGAGGATTTTCGGATGCGCGGTGGAGCGGTAGTCCTCATCCGAATAGAACAACGTCTCGTGCAGTTTCTCGCCCGGGCGCAGTCCGGTGTAGATGATCTGGATGTCCTTGTACGGCTGCTTGCCGGCCAGGCGGATCATCTGCTCGGCCAGCACGCGGATCGGCACCGGCTCGCCCATGTCCAGCGTGTAGATCGCGCCGTGCGACGCCGACGCGGCCGCCTGCAGGATCAGCTGGCAGGCCTCCGGAATGGTCATGAAGTAACGGCTGACTTCCGGGTCGGTGACGGTCACCGGCCCACCGCGCAGGATCTGTTCGCGGAACAGCGGCACCACGCTGCCGGCCGAGGCCAGCACGTTGCCGAAGCGCACGGTGACGAAGCGGGTATGCGTGGATTTCTGGTCCAGGCTCTGGCAGATCATCTCCGCATAGCGCTTGCTGGCGCCCAGCGCATTGACCGGGTCGACCGCCTTGTCGGTGGAGATGAACACGAAATGCTCAACGCGCGCTTCCAGGCAGGCGCGGGCCACGTTCTCGGTGGCCAGGATGTTGTTGCGCACGGCTTCGCGCAGCTGCCGCTCCAGAACCGGCACGTGCTTGTAGGCGGCGGCATGGAAGGCGGTGTCGACCGGATGCAGCGACAGTGCATGGCGGATCACCGCCGGGTCGCCGCAGTCGCCCAGCACGGCTTCGATCTCGACATCCGGGAAACTGCGCCGCAGCTCGCCTTCGATGGTCAGCAGCAGCAGTTCGCTGATCTCGAGCAGGATGATGCGGCCGGCACCATGACGCGCACACTGGCGGCACAGCTCCGAGCCGATCGAGCCACCGGCGCCGGTGACCATCACGGTACGCCCGCCCAGCCAGCCACGGATCAGGTTCCAGTCCGGCATGATCGGCTTGCGGCCAAGCAGGTCCTCGATCGCCACTTCCTTCAACTGACCGGGCAGCGACTGGCCCTGCAGGATGTCGCTGAGCTTGGGCACGGTACGGAACGGCACGCCGGTGCTTTCGCAGATGGCAACGATCCGCTGCATGCCGGCGGCATCAAGCGAAGGAATGGCGATGACCAGCAGCTTGGCCGCGGTCTCGCGCACCACGGTCGGCGCATCGTCCAGGGTGCCGAGAATCGGCAGGCCCTGCAGCTTGGCACCACGCAGGTGCGGCGCGTCATCGAGCAGGCCGACCGGCTCGAAATTGCCGGACCGGCGCAGGTCACGCACCAGGGTCTCGGCGGCCTGGCCGGCGCCCAGGATCAGCACGCGGCGCGCGGACGAGTCGGACTGCAGCGCCTGGTAGTCCTTCCAGGCCCGGTACAACAGGCGCGGCGCGCCAAGCAGTGCCGACAGCGCGAACGGATAGATCACCAGTACCGACATCGGCACGCCGTCGAAGCGCTTCCACATCAGCACCAGCACGATGGCCACCATGCCGATGAAGCTGGCCTTGAAGATGTTCAGCAGGTCGCTGACGCTGGCGAACCGCCACAGGCCGCGATAGAGCCCGACACGCCAGAACACCAGGCCCTGCAGCAGCAGTACCAGCGTGGTGTCGACATTCCAGAGAGGCAGCTCGGGGGCGTTGGCCAGGATCGAGTACCGCCCCGCATGGAGCAGCTGCCAGCATGCCCAGACCATGAACAGGTCGTGGCAGACAATGGCCGAACGCGGCATCAGGCCGAGAATTCTGTCCCGCCAGGGTGAAGCCATAAGTCAGGTATTTCCTTTTGGGTGGCGCAATCCATTGCGCAGGAGGAGCCAGAGGACGCTCAGCGCAGTGAACCACGCGATCGCCACGGCAGCCTCCCACCTCGGCTGCAAATTGGAGCAGACATTAAGCACTGTAATACTGAACAGGCCCAAAGCAAAGTACATCCCTGTCACCTGGGGGTGACTGGCTCCTGCCTGCACCGCGCGCTGGTAGACGTGCTGGGTATGGGGTTCCATCCAGCGTTGTCCTGAAATGATGCGCGTCAACAGTGTGAAGCCCGCGTCCACAAGGAACGCCGACGCCGGTACCAGCAGCAGGATCCAGTTGATGTCGGTCTTAACGCTGGCCAGGGCCAGGACGGCCGCCACGGCGTACCCCAGCGCGCCACTTCCGACATCCCCCATGAAGATCCGGGCCCGCGGGAAGTTGAACGGCAGGAATCCGAGACAGGACAGCCCCAACGCAACGGCCACCAGCGAGTACGGCCAGGGCAGCAGCGGGGCCAGGCCCAGCGCGACCACCACCGCCTGGCTGGCAGCGATGCCGTTGATCCCATCCATGAAGTTCCAGATGTTGATCAACGAGGCCGTGAACACCAGCACCAGCACCGCCAGCACCCAGCTGCCGCCATGCACCTTGACCAGGGCGGCCAGCAGCGCGGCGGCGACGAAGTGCACCAGCAACCGGCGCATGGCCGGAAGCGGCCGGTGGTCATCCCACCAGCCGATCCCCGCCACCAGCACCAGGCCCAGGCTGGCGACCAGCAGGCTCGGCAGCGCGTCGGGCCAGGCCCACATCGCCACGCCGGCGGTCACCAGAAGGCTGATCACGATGGCGATGCCGCCACCGCGCGGGGTTGCCACACTATGGCTGCGGCGCTCGCCCGGCTGATCGAACAGTTGCTGGCGCAACGCGTAGCCACGCGCCGCCCAGGTCAGTGCGGCACTCAGCAGGGCCAGGCCCAGCAGCGCGGCCATCACGAGCCACGGCATGGATCAGAGCACCGCGTAGTTCAGCAGCGGCTTGACCGTGCCCCACTCCTTGCAGCTCGGGCACTGCCAGTGGTGGGTACGCGCGCCGAAGCCGCAGCGGGTGCAGCGGTAGGCCGGGTTGCGCACCAGCAGCTGGTCGGTGATGTGCTTGAGGTCGTGCAGGGTTGCGGTGGAATCGGCACCTTCGGCCAGGGTCAGGTCGATCAGCGCCGACTCGCCACGCACCGACGGACGATCCTTGAGCTGGCGGCCAAGGTAAGCGCGGGCCGGCGCCACGCCTTCCTGCTCTTCCATCAGGCGGGTCAGCGCCAGCACCGGGGCGATGCCACGGTAGTGCTCGGTCATTTCCGACAGGAACGCACGCGCGCCGCCGAGGTCGCCGACCTTGCGGTAGTTTTCCATCAACGCCGGCAGCAGTTCCGGCAGGTATTCCGGGTCGTTGCGCGCGGCGCGCTCGAAGGCGCGCACGGCCGCTTCTGCATTGCCTGCATCGGTTTCCAGGCGGCCTTCAATGATGCCGGCACGCACCGACATCGCGTCGGCCTGGTAGGCGCGGGCAATCGCCGCCCTCGCCTCTTCCAGCTTGCCGGCACCACGGAAGCGTTCGGCCAGTTCGCACTCGAACTGCCCGATCAGCTTGCCCATCGGCTCGCCGGTGACGTCCTCGAAACGGGTGGCGTTGTCGATCGCCTTTTCCCAGTCACGCTCGGCCTGATAGATGCCGATCAGGTGCTTGAGCGCCTGCGGAGCGCGCTGGTCCAGCTGCGCCAGTTCGGTGAACACCGTCTCGGCACGATCCAGCAGACCGGACTTCATGTAGTCCTCGCCCAGCGCCAGCAGGGCCTGCACACGCTGCGCATCACTCAGGTCATGACGGTTGACCAGGCCCTGATGCAGGCGGATGGCGCGGTCGACTTCGCCGCGGCGGCGGAACAGATGGCCCAGCGCGACCTGGGTCTCGAAGGTTTCCTTGTCCAGCTCGGCGATGTGCAGGAACAGCTCGATGGCCTTGTCCGGCTGTTCGTTGAGCAGGTAGTTCAGGCCGCGGAAGTAGGTGCTGGACAGGCGGCTGACCTGGTTGTCTCCGTGGCGTTGACCACCACGCCGTCCGATCACCCACCCGGCCAGGGCGGCCAGCGGAACGAACAGGAAGAACCAGAACCACTCGGTGACGAAATCCATCTTCGATCAGCGTCCATCAAAAGATTGGGGGGAAACACCTGCGGCCGGCGTAGCGGCTGCGGACTTGTTGGCGCGGCGCAGCTGGCTGTAGAGCGGAATGACCACGCTCACCAGCACCAGGCCGGCACCGACCACGACACCGACCAGCAGCGCGGCGATCAGGGCCACGCCCACCGAGGTGTGCAATTGAGTGAAAAGCAGGTTGATCGACATCGCGGTCATGTTGACCGCACCGATGATCAGCCCAAGGATCAGCACCGCCAGCAGGACCAGCAGACGAAAAACCTTCATGCGACAGCTCCAGTGGCAGGAGTCCGTAGCTTATCCGACTCGCGGCTGGATTCGCACGCGGTGGCGCGACGGGAGACTCAGGCCGGATCGGCGTCCAGCGGCAGCACACTGCTGACCCGCTCGCGCAGTTCCTTGCCCGGCTTGAAATGGGGGACGTGCTTGCCCGGCAGGGCAACCGATTCGCCGGTCTTCGGGTTGCGACCCAGGCGCGGCGGACGGTAGTGCAGCGAGAAGCTGCCAAAACCACGGATTTCGATGCGATCCCCGGCAGAGAGGGAACCGCCCATCATTTCCAGCAACGACTTCACCGCCAGATCGACATCATCGGCCTTCAGGTGCGCCTGGCGGCGCGCAAGGATTTCGATCAGTTCGGATTTGGTCATTACCGGCTCACATCAGGGGCATCTCAGCCTGAAACGGCCCGGGCAAAGCCCGGGCCGTCCAGGAAACACAAACAGCGTAAAGGCCGATTACTCGGACTTGCCACCGTTCAGCTGTGCACGCAGCAGCGCGCCCAGCTGGGTGGTGCCGCTGGAAGCCGAAGAGGACTGGTATTCTTCCAGCACTTCGCGCATTTCAGCGTCGTCCTTGGCCTTGATCGACAGCTGCAGGGTACGGCCCTTGCGGTCCATGCCCACGAACTTGGCTTCGATCTTGTCGCCGACCTTCAGGTGCTGGGTGGCGTCGTCAACGCGCTCGTTGGCGATGTCGCGGGCCGAGACGTAACCTTCGATGCCGTCAGCCAGCTCGATGATCGCGCCCTTGGCGTCGACTTCCTTCACCACGCCTTCAACCTTGGAGCCCTTCGGATTGGCAGCCATGTACTGGCCGAACGGATCCTGCTCCAGCTGCTTCACGCCCAGGGAGATGCGCTCGCGCTCCGGATCGACGGCCAGGACGACAGCGTCCAGGGTATCGCCCTTCTTGAAGTTGCGAACGACGTCTTCGCCGGTGGTGTTCCAGCTGATGTCGGACAGGTGGACCAGGCCGTCGATGCCGCCGTCCAGGCCGATGAAGATGCCGAAGTCGGTGATCGACTTGATCTGGCCCGACACCTTGTCACCCTTCTTGTGGGTGGCAGCGAAGGTTTCCCACGGATTGGCGGCAACCTGCTTCATGCCCAGCGAGATGCGGCGACGCTCTTCATCGACGTCCAGCACCATCACTTCGACTTCATCACCAACCTGCACAACCTTGGACGGGTTGACGTTCTTGTTGGTCCAATCCATCTCGGAGACGTGCACCAGGCCTTCGACGCCCGGCTCGATCTCGACGAACGCGCCGTAATCGGTGACGTTGGAGACCTTGCCGAAGACGCGGCTGTTGGCCGGGTAACGACGGGCGATGTTATCCCACGGATCTTCGCCCAGCTGCTTCAGGCCCAGCGAAACGCGGTTGCGCTCGCGGTCGAACTTCAGCACGCGCACGTCCAGCTCGTCGCCGACGTTGACGACTTCGGACGGATGGCGCACGCGCTTCCATGCCATGTCGGTGATGTGCAGCAGGCCGTCGATACCGCCCAGGTCCACGAACGCGCCGTAGTCGGTCAGGTTCTTGACGACACCCTTCAGGATCGCGCCTTCCTGCAGCTTGTCCATCAGCTGCTCGCGCTCTTCCGAGTGCTCGCTTTCGACGACAGCGCGGCGCGAGACCACGACGTTGTTACGCTTGCGGTCCAGCTTGATGAGCTTGAACTCGAGTTCCTTGCCTTCCAGGTAGGCCGGATCGCGCACCGGGCGCACATCGACCAGGGAACCCGGCAGGAAGGCGCGGACATCCTTGATGTCCACGGTGAAACCACCCTTGACCTTGCCGCTGATGCGGCCGGTGATGGTTTCGTTCTTTTCCAACGCTTCTTCCAGCTCGTCCCACACCATCGCGCGCTTGGCCTTCTCGCGCGACAGGACGGTTTCGCCGAAGCCGTTCTCGATCGAGTCGAGGGCGACCTTGACGATGTCGCCTTCGGCGACGTCGATTTCGCCAGCGTCGTTACGGAACTGTTCGATCGGCACGATGCCTTCGGACTTCAGGCCAGCGTTGATCACCACGACGTCGCCGCGGACTTCAACAACGGTACCGCTGACGATGGCGCCCGGCTTCAGCTTGGCCAGGTTGGCCTGGCTGGCTTCAAACAGTTCGGCAAATGATTCGGTCATTAGATTTACTCTGTTGGACACATGGGTCGGTGGCGTCCCCTTCAGGGGAATGGCGACCGCCCGCCTGTTGGTCGACCCCGGAAACGCAGGTCGTGTGTAGTAGGAAAACCGCCACGCATCATTGCGCGACGGAGCTGGTACAGCACTGCTTTGCGCGACCACCACCGATGTTGCTGGCAGTGCTCCCGCGCGAACGGATCAGGCAGCCGGAACCGGAAGCAGATCCATCACTCGGGCAACGACATCATCGATGCCGATGCCTGTGGTGTCGATGAGGACAGCATCGTCTGCCGGCTTCAGGGGCGCCACGGTACGCTGAGCATCACGGGCGTCGCGGGCCATGATCTCGCGCAGGAGGTCATCAAAGCTAACAGAAACCCCCTTGTCTTTCAACTGCTTATGCCGGCGCTCGGCGCGCTCCTCGGCACTGGCGGTCAGGAAGACCTTGTAGGGGGCGTCCTTGAAGATCACGGTGCCCATGTCGCGGCCGTCGGCAACCAGGCCGGGCAGCTCCCTGAATGCGCGCTGGCGCTCCTTCAGGGCCGCGCGGACCTCGGGAATGGCAGCAATGGCCGATGCCAGGGCGCCAGTGGTTTCCAGGCGCAGCTCGTCGGTGGCATCGGTGCCGTTGACCATGACTCGCATCGAATCGCCCTGTTCAACAAACTGAACGTGCGTATCGAAGGTGCAGCGCACCAGCGCCGAGGCGTCGGAGGTGTCGATGTCGGCCCAGCTCGCGGCCACGCCCACTGCGCGGTAGAGCGCGCCCGAATCCAGGTAATGCCAGCCCATCCGGCGCGCGATGATGCGGCTGATGGTACCCTTGCCAGCCCCGGAAGGGCCGTCGATGGTCAGGACGGGAGCGAGTGGATTCATGGGGTTCCCAGAGCGTGTGAAGGGGTCATTCTAGCCCCTGCCCGGGGCCCCGCGCGGCGACTTTCGCGCAACCACTTGAAACAACGACAAAAAGCCCGGTAGAATGGCGGGCTTGAACGAGCGTCAACTGCCGATTGTCTTTCGCATATCGCGGCCACGCTCCACCCGAACAACTACTGTTTACGCCGAGGTATGCCATGAAAGTCCTGTCCTCCCTGAAGTCGGCGAAGGCCCGTCACCGCGACTGCAAGGTCGTCCGTCGTCGCGGCAAGATCTTCGTCATCTGCAAGTCGAACCCGCGTTTCAAGGCGCGTCAGCGCTAAGCCCAACAGCCCTCGCGGCTGCGGCTGGCCCTACGCGGGGCCGACCCGATGCAAGAAACCGCCTTCGGGCGGTTTTTTGTTTATGCGGCTTTTTCCTGCCGTTTTTGCTGTAATCGCCTTTCTTGACCACTGGGGAGTAGATCGAGATGAAGCGTTACCTGTCCGCTCTGGCCGTGATGGCCACCCTGGCCGCCGCCACGCCGGCGCTGGCCGATACCCTGCTTGTCGACCGCGCGCGCGAGAAGCCGGCCGGTGCCCTGCCCGTGCGCGGCCAGAGCATGCAGCAGGTGCAGGCGCAGTTCGGCGCGCCAAGCGAACAGCTGCAGCCGCGCGGCGGGCAGAAGCGGCAATGGCCGACCATCAACCGCTGGGTGTACCCGCAGTTCACCGTCTACTTCGAGAAGCAGAAGGTGATCGACGTGGTGGCCAACCAGGCGGACCCGAACGAAATCGGCCCGAAACCGCCGATCCGTTGATCCCTTTACCCGCCGTGGGCGGGCCTGTGTAGCGAGACCATGAACCAGACCCTTCGTTTTCCTGCCGAGTGGGAAGCCCAGAGCGGCGTCCTGATTGCCTGGCCCACCGCCGACACCGACTGGGCCGACCGCCTGGGCCAGGTGGAAGAGACCTACATCGCCCTGGTCGCGGCCATCACCCGCTTCCAGCCGGTGCTGATCTGCGTGGCCGACGACGATGTGGAGACCTATGCCGAGATGCGGCTGCGCTCCAACCGCATCGACATGGACAAGGTCCACTTCACCACGGCGGCCTACGACGATACCTGGCTGCGCGACTCCGGCCCGATCACCCTGCGCCGCGCCGAAGGCGGCTTCCAGCTGCTGGATTTCCGCTTCACCGGCTGGGGCGGCAAGTTCGACGCCACCCTGGATGACCAGCTGGTAGGCGTGCTGGACCAGGCCGGCGTGTTCAACGATGCGCCGGTGCGCAGCATCCCGTTCGCGCTGGAAGGCGGCGGCATCGAGACCGATGGCGAAGGCACCCTGCTGACCACCTGGAAGTGCCTGCACGAGCGCCACCCGGACCGCGACCGCGCCAGCCTGAGCGCCGACCTGGCCGACTGGCTGCACCAGGACCGCGTGCTGTGGCTGGACCACGGCTACCTGGAAGGCGACGACACCGACGCGCATATCGACACCCTCGCCCGCTTCGCTTCGGCTGACAGCATCGTCTACCAGGCCTGCGACGACGAGAGCGATTCGCACTACGCCGAACTGCAGGCGATGGGCGACGAGCTGGCCGCGCTGCGCACCAAGGATGGCAAGCCGTACCGCCTGTTCCCGCTGCCGTGGGCACAGCCGGTGATCGACGAAGGCCGCCGCCTGGCCGCGTCGTACGCCAACTACCTGATCGTCAATGGCGCGGTGCTGATGCCGGCCTACGGTGATCCGGCCGACGACCTGGCCCGCGACGTGCTGGCGCAGGCGCACCCGGGCCGCGAGATCGTGCAGGTGCCCTGCCGCTCGCTGATCTGGCAGAACGGCAGCCTGCACTGCATCACCATGCAGCTGCCGGCAGGGCTGTTGAAGGTCTGATGGGTGACGCCGGGCCCCGCCCGGCACCGCTTTTGTAGAGCCGAGCCATGCTCGACTGGCTTTTTGTAGAGCCGAGCCCACGCTCGGCTGGCGCACTCGCGCAACCGGAGCAGAACGCAGCCGAGCATGGGCTCGGCTCTACAACACCGGCCCATTCAGCGCGCGACACGCCGTCGCCGCCCATCCGCGCTAACATGCTGGTTTTCCCCCGCAGGAACGCCCCGCATGAACTCGCGCAGCCCCCTTACCGTCGCCCTGATCCAGGAGCGCAACCACGGCGATGCCGCCGCCAACCTGGCGGTGATCGAAGCACGCGTGGCCGAGGCGGCTGCGCAGGGCGCGAAACTGGTGCTGCTGCAGGAACTGCACAACGGCCCGTACTTCTGCCAGCACGAATCGGTGGACGAGTTCGACCTGGCCGAGCCGATTCCGGGCCCGAGCACTGAGCGCCTGGGCGCGCTGGCGAAGAAGCATGGCGTGGTGCTGGTCGGCTCGCTGTTCGAACGCCGCGCCGCCGGCCTGTACCACAACACCGCCGTGGTGTTCGAGAAGGACGGCACGCTGCTCGGCAAGTACCGCAAGATGCATATCCCGGACGATCCGGGCTTCTACGAGAAGTTCTACTTCACCCCCGGCGACATCGGCTTCACGCCGATCGACACCTCGGTGGGTCGCCTTGGCGTGCTGGTGTGCTGGGACCAGTGGTACCCGGAAGCGGCGCGCCTGATGGCGCTGGCCGGTGCCGAGCTGCTGCTGTACCCCACTGCGATCGGCTGGGACCCGGACGACGTGCAGGATGAAAAGACCCGCCAGCGCGACGCCTGGGTGCTGAGCCACCGCGGCCATGCCGTGGCCAACGGCCTGCCGGTGCTGAGCTGCAACCGCGTGGGCCATGAAGCGTCGCCGCTGGGCGCATCGGGCATCCAGTTCTGGGGCAACAGCCACGTGCTGGGCCCGCAGGGCGAGTTCCTGGCCGAAGCCGGCACCGATGCCACGGTTCTGATGTGCGACGTCGACCTGCAGCGCAGCGAGCACGTGCGCCGCATCTGGCCGTTCCTGCGCGACCGTCGCATCGACGCGTACGGTGACCTGCTCAAGCGCTACATCGACTGAGCCGGAGCCGCGCATGGCCGTCCTCATCCGTGATGCCGGCCCGGCCGACATCGACGCGATCACCGCGATCTATGCGGTGGAAGTGACCGACTTCGTCAACACCTACGAGTACGACATCCCGGACGCGAGCGAGATGCTGCGCCGCATGCGCGACATCATCGATCGCGGCTTCCCCTACCTGGTCGCCGAGATCGACGGCCAGGTGGCCGGCTATGCCTATGCCAACACCTACCGCACCCGCGTCGCCTACCAGTGGACCGTG
The DNA here is from genome assembly GCF_013464485.1 of Stenotrophomonas maltophilia. Classification (GTDB taxonomy): domain Bacteria; phylum Pseudomonadota; class Gammaproteobacteria; order Xanthomonadales; family Xanthomonadaceae; genus Stenotrophomonas; species Stenotrophomonas maltophilia_AW. The sequence goes on along the minus strand of NZ_RAUX01000001.1, from coordinate 101,610 downwards.
GAAAACTCGGTCTACGTCGATGCCGGCTTCCAGGGCAAGGGCGTCGGCACCGGCCTGCTGCAGGCCCTGATCGACGCCTGCGTGGCGCGCGGCTACCGGCAGATGGTGGCGGTGATTGGCGAGCCGACCAATACCGCTTCAATCAAGCTGCACGAACGCTTCGGCTTCAAGCTGGTGGGCGTGTTCCGTGGCCTCGGCCGCAAGCACGGCCGTTGGCTGGATACCGTGCAGATGCAGCGCGCGCTCGGCGATGGCGCCGACACCGCACCTTCAAATGAATGAACCCATGACCGAAACCCTTCCCGAAACCGGCGACGATCTGTTCGCCGGCCAGCCGGTGCGCGTCGTTGAACGCGATGGCGTGCGCTACACCCTGCTGGGCACCGCCCATGTTTCGCGCGCCAGCGTTGAAGCCGTGGAGAAAGCCATCGACAGCGGCCGTTTCGATGCCGTTGCCGTTGAACTGGACCCACAGCGCCTGCAGGCACTGAGTGATCCGGACACGCTGGCCAAGCTCGACCTGGTCGAGGTGATCCGCAAGGGCCGCGTGGCCCTGTTCGCCGCCAACCTGGCCTTGTCGGCCTACCAGCGCCGCCTGGCCGAACAGCTGGACATCGAGCCGGGCGCCGAATTGAAGCGCGCGGTGGAACTGGCGCGCGAACGCGACCTGCCGGTGCACCTGATCGACCGCGAAGTCGGCCTGACCTTCCGCCGCGCCTCGCAGCGGCTGGGTTTCTTTGGCAAGCTGAAGCTGGTCGCCGGCCTTGGTGCCGGCCTGTTCTCGTCCGAGGAAGTGGGCGAAAACGAGATCGAGAAGCTCAAGCAGGGCGACATGCTGGAATCGAGCTTCGGCGAGTTCGCCAGCGAGAGCCCGGCGCTGTACGAAACCATCATCGGCGAGCGTGACCGCTACATGGCCACGCGCCTGCGCGAGGAACACAACCCGCAGCAGCGTGAAGTGCTGGCGGTTGTCGGTGCAGGTCATCTTGCGGGTCTCGCACGCTACCTGGAAACCGACACCGAAGCACCGGCGCCGCTGCGTGCCGAGCTGGAAGCGGTACCGAAGAAGCGCAACATCCCGTGGTTCACGCTGGGTATCCTGGCGATCGTAGCGACTGGCATCGGCGTGGGCTTCTACCGCGGCGGCCTCGGCGTGGGTACCGAACTGCTGGCGACCTGGGCGATGTACACCGGCGGCCTGGCGGGCCTGGGCTGCCTGCTGGCCGGCGGCCATCCGCTGAGCATCCTCACTGCAATCGCGGTGGCCCCGTTCAAGCCGTTCCGCCTGAGCATCCCCACCGGCGCGTTCTCGGCGCTGGTGGAAGCGCGCCTGCGCAAGCCGGCCTACGAGGATTTCCTCAAGCTGCGTGACGATGCGCAGAGCCTGAAGGGCTGGTACCGCAACCGCGTCACCCGCGTGGTGCTGACCTTCATGCTGACCAACATCGGCAGCATGCTCGGCCTGTGGCTGACGACCTTCAAGGTGTGGGGCAAGGTCGCAGGGTAGGCCTTTCAACCGGCCACGGAATCCGTAGCGCCCGAGCCCATGCTCGGGCGACGCCGCGACGCGGTGAGCAGCAGCCGAGCATGGCTCGGCTCTACAGAGGAAAACAGACCCGGCGAGCAAAAAAAGGGGGAGGCCGCCCCACTACGACCGGCCTCCCCCACACCACAACACGTTGATGTGCATTACAGCCGGGCAGCACCCGGCTCTACCATTTCCATTCCGCGCGCACGGCGGATCAGCCGCGTCACGGCATTGCGCAGGTCATCGAGCACAGCGTAGATCGTCGGCAGGAACAGCAGGCTGACCACGGTCGAGAACGCCAGGCCGCCGGCAATCGCGCGTGCCATCGGTGCGTACTCCGGGCCGTTGCCGAACATCTGCGTATTGGTCAACGAGATCGGCACCATCGCCAGGATCGCCGTGCCCATCGTCATCATGATCGGGCGCAATCGCTCGCGTGAGCCTTCCACCAGTGCCTGGGTGCGGCCCATGCCACCGCGCCGCAGGTTGTTGATGTGCTCGATCATCACGATGCCGTTGTTCACCACCACGCCCATCAGCACCAGGATGCCGATGAAGGACATGATCCCGAACGAGGTGCCGGTGATCCAGAACAGCCAGAACACGCCGAAGATCGAGAACAGCACACCGCTCATGATCGCCGCCGGGAACAGCAGCGACTCGAACACCGCCGCCATCACCACGTAGATCATCACCAGCGCGATCAGCAGGTTGAACACCATCTGCTGCATCGCCTCGTCATCGTTGCCGTAGTCGCCGCCGTCGAAGGTGAAGCCATAGCCGGCCGGGAAGTTCATCGGCTTGAGCACCGACTCCATCGCCTTGCGGCCATCCGGCGCGGTGACCTTCTCAGCCAGGTTGGCCTTGATGGTCAGCGTGGTCTGGCGGTTGGTGCGGCCGATCTGGGTGGCTGACGAGCCGACGTCAACGGTGACCAGGCTCAGCAGCGGCACGCTGCGGCCATCGCCGGTACGCACGCTGAAACCGGCCAGGTCTTCCGGGCTGCTCTGCTCGGCACCGGCGAAACGCACCCACACCGGCACTTCGTTGTCGCCACGGCGGAACTCGCGCATCGGCGCACCGCGCAGCGCCAGGCCGACGAAGCTGGCCACCTGTTCGGCGTTGAAGCCGAACGCCGCCGCACGTTCGCGGTCAACGCGCACCTTCAGTTCGCCGCCCTTCTCGCCGTTGTCGATGCGCACGTCGCGCAGCTCGGCGCGCTGGGCCAGCAGCGGCACCACTTCCAGGCCGATCTCCTGCAGCATCGAACTGGAATCACCAACCAGCTGCACCTGCACGCCCTGGTTGCCACCGCCGCCGCCGTCACCGCCCTGGTTGCCGACGAAGTAGTCGGTACGCGCGGACTTCGGCAGCCCCTTGCGCAGCTCTTCCTGCAGCGCCTTGATGTCCTTGGCGTACTTCTCGTCCAGGGTGACCACGGTCGAGCTGCCTTCCTGCTCGCTGTACCAGGAGTAGACCTGCTTGACGTGCAGGCGTTCACGGTTGGCGTCGATCCAGTTCTCCACCCGCGCCACTTCCTCGGACATCTGCCGGTAGGTGTAGGCGCCCTTCCACATGTAGCCGATGAAGATGTCCTTGCCACCTTCGCCACCGAACATGTCGACCTTGGTCAGCTTCATCGGCACCAGGCTGACCAGCACCACCAGCACGATGCCAAGCAGGCTCCAGCCACGATGGCGCAGTGACCAGTCCAGCAGCTGCGCGTAGCGGCGCTGCAGGCGCGCGATCACGCCGGTCTGCGAGTGCACCAGCTTGGGCGTGGCCATGCGCGCGGACAGCATCGGGATCAGGCTGACCGCCACCAGCCACGAGGCCAGCAGCGAGACCGAGATGGTGATCGCGATCTGCGCCATGAAGATGCTGATGTTGTTGGTCTCGCCGAACAGGTTGGGCACGAACACGATGCAGTGGCACAGGGTGCCGGCGCTGAGCGCGATGGCCACGTTGCGGGTGCCGATGATCGAGGCCAGCCGCGGCTGCCCGGGCATGCGCTCGCGCTCCTGGTAGATGCTCTCCACCACCACCACGGCGTTGTCGACCAGCATGCCCACCGCCAGCAGCAGGCCCATCATGGTCAGGATGTTCAGCGTCACCCCGACGAAGTACATGAAACCCAGGGTGATGGTGAAGCAGATCGGAATGGCCAGGGTCACCATCAGCGTGGACGGCCAATGGCGCAGGAAGAAGAACAGCACCGTGATCGACAGGATCAGGCCCACCGCGCCGGCCTCGGCCAGCTCCAGCAGCGAGGAGGTCACCGCCTTGCCCTGGTTGTCGATCACCTTGATCTGGACGTCGCGCATCGACGCTTCGGCGCGGATCGATTCGACCTCGGCCAGCGCCGCGCGCGACACCTCCACCAGGTTGGCGCTGCGCTCCTTGAAGATGTCCAGGCCGACCGCCGGGTTGCCGTCCAGGCGGCGCCCGTAGTTCATCCGCGCCGGCTTCAGGCGCACGTCGGCGATGTCGCCCAGGCGCAGGCCCTTGGCGTTGATCACCAGGTCGCGCATTTCCTGCAGGTCGGTGATCTCGCCCACCGGCTGCACGCGCACGCGCTGGCCGTTGTCGTCGATCTGCCCGGCCGAGATCGAGAAGTTCAGCGTGCGCAGGCGCTCGCTCAGCTCATTGATGCTCAGGCCATGCGCGTTGAGCCGGTTCGGGTCGATGGCAATCTCGACTTCGTTCGGCGGCGCGCCGGTGATGTCGACGCGGGCCACGCCAGGGATGCGCTCGATGCGCCGCTTGAACTCGCGGTCGAGCATGTCGTACGCGGTGGTCAGGTCGGTGGTGCTCGCCAGCCGCACCTTCAGCACCGGCTGGTCGCTGCTGGACCACTTGAACACGTTGTAGCGCTGCAGGTCGTCAGGCAGGTCGCTGCGGATCGCGTCGATGCGTTCGCGTGCATCGGACGCGGCGATGGCGATGTCGCGGTCCCAGTCGCTGAACTCGATGAAGATCAGCGCCGCTTCGGAGGTGGCCGACGAGCGCATGCGCTTGATGCCGGTCATCGTCGCCAGCGATTCCTCCACCGGGCGGATGATGGTCCGCTCCACTTCCTCCGGGGTTGAACCGGTGTACGGAATCTGCACGAACAGGAACGGCGCGGAGATGTCCGGCAGCGCTTCCAGCGGCAGCCGGAACGAGGCGATCAGGCCGATCACCACCAGTGACACGAAACACATGATGGTGGTGACCGGGCGGCGGATGGAGAACTCGGCAACACTCATGCCGGTTCCTCCGCACCCGCCGCGTTGCCTGCGGAACCCGGCTCGATCTCACCGGCGTGCTTGCGGCCACGCTCGCGGTAATAGGCATCACCGCGGCGATCCATCAGGTCGTACACCACCGGGATCACCAGCAGGGTCAGCAGGGTCGACACCAGCAGGCCACCGATCACGGTGATCGCCATCGGCGCGCGTACTTCGGCGCCCTCGCCCATCGCGACCGCCAGCGGCAGGAAGCCGAACAGCGTGCACAGCGTGGTCATGATGATCGGCCGCAGGCGCGAGCGCGCACCTTCCACCAGTGCTTCGCGCTTGGCCACGCCCGCCTCGCGCAGCTGGTTGACCTTGTCGATCAGGATGATCGCGTTCTTGGTGACCAGGCCCACCAGCAGGATCAGGCCGATGAACACCACCACCGAGATGGGCTTGCCGGTCAGCATCAGTGCCAGGATCGCGCCGACCAGCGCCAGCGGGATGGTGAACAGGATGACGAACGGATGCAGCAGCGATTCGAACTGCGAGGCCATCACCAGGTAGACCAGGAAGATCGCCAGGCCGAAGGCGAAGATCAGCGACTTCGCCGCCTGCGCCAGCTCCTCGCCCTGGCCGCCGATGTGCAGGCCGACGCCCGCGCCCAGCGGCTGTTCGGCCACCATCTGCTGCACTTCACGCATGGCCGCGCCCAGATCGATGTCGCGCAGGTTGGCCGAGACCACGGCGACGCGGGTCTGGTCCGCGCGATGGATCTCGCTGGGGCCGGTGGTAGCGACCACGTCGGCTACCGCGTCCAGCGTGACCGGACGGGTGCTGCCCGGATTGACGATCAGCCGGCGGATGCTCTCCACGCTGGCACGGTCGCCCTCCTGCGCCCGCACCAGCACGTCGATCTTGCGGTCGCGGAAGCTGTAGCGGGTGGCCACGTCGCCACGCACCTTCTTCACCACCACGTCGGCGATCTGGCGGGTGGTCAGGCCCAGTGCACCGGCACGCTCCTGGTCGAAGCGGATCTGGATTTCCGGGAAGCCTTCCTCCACCGTCGACTTCACGTCGGCGTAGTGCGCGTTGCCGCGCAGCATCGCCGCCAGGCGTTGGCCAGCCACTTCCAGCGTTGCCATGTCCTGCCCGCGCAGCTCGATCTCCAGCGGCGTGGAGAAACTGAACAACGCCGGTCGCGCGAAGTCGACCTGGGCACCTGGATGCTGGGTCATGGTGTCACGCAGGCGCTCGGTGATCTCCGCTTCGGTTCGCGCGTTGCCACCGCCTTCCATCACCACGGTCAGCTTGCCGATGTTCTCGCCGCTTTCGGTCGGGCTGGCATCCAGGCGCGTGCCGCTGCCGCTGACGCCATACAGCGAGGCCACGCCTTCACCCTTGCCATGCGCCAGCTGCAGCTCGCGCACCAGTGCATCGGTCTGCTTCAGCGGCGTGCCGGCGGGCAGCTTCACCGTCATTTCGAAACGGTCCTGTGCCAGCTGCGGGATCAGGTCGGCACCGAGCATTGGCACCAGCGCCATGGTCGCCACGAAGATGATCGTGGCCACACCCAGCACCTTGCCTGGATGGGCCAGCGCGCTCGGCAGCAGGCGCAGGTAGCCGCGCTCGGCACCGGCATAGGGCTTCATCGCCAGGTCGCTCGCCTTGCGCATCACCGGGCCGACCACCGCCACCACGCCACGCCATGCACGCACGACCAGCCAGGCCAGTGCATAGAAGCTCCAGCGCGCGGTTGCGACGGCGCCACGACGGCCCAGCGCCACCGGCTTCTGCCAGCGGTTCTGCGGCTGCCACGGCTCGTTCGGTGCTTCTTCCGGGAAGGCCAGCGGCGGCCGTCCCTTCAGCGAGCTCAACATCGGGATCAGCGTCATCGACACCAGCAGCGAGATCGCTATGGCGATCGCCACGGTCAGCGCCTGGTCGCGGAACAGCTGGCCGGCGATGCCGTCGACGAACACCAGCGGCAGGAACACCGCGATGGTGGTCAGGGTCGAGGCGACCACCGCCATGCTCACTTCGCGGGTACCGACGATGGCCGCCTGCAGGATGCCCAGGCCACGCTCGCGGGCCTTGGCGATGCTCTCCAGCACCACGATCGAGTCGTCAACGACCAGGCCGGTAGCCAGCGCCAGTCCGCCCAGCGACATCACGTTCAGGCTCAGGCCCAGCTGGCCCATGAAGAAGAACGTGGCGATGATCGAGACCGGCAGCGACAGGCTGATCACGAAGGTGCTCCAGCCATCACGCAGGAACAGGAAGATGATCAGGATCGCCAGCAGGCCACCGATCACCGCATCCTTCTTGACGTCGGCGATGGCGTGCTCGATGAAGCGCGACTGGTCCTCGATGGTGGTCATCTCGACATCGGACGGGAACGTGCCCTTGATCTGCTCCAGGCGCTTGCGCAGCGCTTCGGCGGTGGACACGGTGTTGGCATCGCCTTCCTTGTAGATGGCCAGTTCAACCGATTCCTTGCCGCCCAGGCGGATCACCGCTTCGCGTTCCTTGTAGCCCTGGCGCACGGTAGCCACATCCTTCAGGCGCACCGGCACACCGTTGGCGACCACGCTGGAACCACCGCCGGATGACGCGCTCTGCGCCGCCGACGCCGCCGCGATGGCGGCCGCCGAACCGGTCGATGCGGCGATGTTGAACATCTGCTGCAGTGCCGAGTCGGCCGCACTGCCGTTCGACGCCTGGGTGGTGACCAGCAGGTTGCGGATCTCCTCCAGGTCGGCGAACTGGTTGACGGTACGCACCAGGAAGCGCTGCGAACCCTCCTCCAGGCGACCGCCGGAGATGTTGATGTTCTCGTCCTTCAGGCGCTTGATGACGGTGTCGATCGGCAGGTTCAGCTGCGCCAGCTTCTGCTGGTCGATGTCGACCTGGATCTCGTCCTCCAGGCCACCGCCGACCTTGACCGCTGCGACGCCGGTGACCGGCTCCAGCTTCTTCTTCAGGTCTTCATCGGCATAGCGGCGCAGGCCGGTCAGCTCGCGGATCGCATCGGCATCGCTGGTCGGTGCCGACTTGTTCGACAGCACCAGGCGCATGATCGGCTCGGTGGACGGATTGAAGCGCAGCAGCACCGGGGCCTTGGCCTCCAGTGGCAGGTTCAGCGCTTCCATCTTGTCGCGCACCTCCAGGCTGGCCTGGTCCATGTTGGTGCCCCAGGCGAACTCCAGCACCACATCGCTCTGGCCGGTGCGCGAGACCGACTTCAGCTTGCGCAGGTTCTTGACCACGCCCACCGCTTCTTCGACCGGCTGGGTGATCAGGGTTTCGATTTCGGTCGGCGCCGCACCGGTGTACTCGGTGCGCACGGTCAGTGTCGGGTAGCTCAGGTCAGGCAGCAGGTTGACCTTGAGGTTGCCCAGCGCGATCAGGCCGAACAGCAGCAGGGTGACCGTGCACATGGCGATGGTCACGCGGCGGCGGGTGGCAAACTCCACCAGGCCGCCGCGCATGCCGGCGGCGGCGCCGTCGCACGCCGGCGAGGCGCCGTGGTCGTGGCCCGGGGCGGTCATTGCGTGCTCCCGGCCTTGTCTGCCGGCTTGGCGGCCGCTGCGACCGTCTTCGCCTTTGCCTTCGGATCGGCGATCACCTGCACCGCGGTACCGTCGCGCAGCGCGACCTTGCCGGCGGTGACCACCTGATCACCGGCCGCCAGGCCATCACGGATCTCCACCCACGGGCCCTCGGCGTAACCCAGCTTGACCGGAACGCGTGCAACCTTGCCTTCGCGCACCCGGAACACCGCCGGCTCACCGTCGTCGAGCAGCGCCAGGCGCGGCACCACCAGCGCATCGGCACGCTGGTCGTAATCGATGCGGATGCGCCCGAACATGCCGGGCTGCAGCGCATGGGCGGCGCCATCAAAGGCACTGACCACGCGAAACGTGCCGCTGCCCGAATCCACCACCGGCGCGATGCGATCGACGGTGCCGGTGAAGCTCTGGCCCGGCAGCGCATCGGCGGCCAACGTTACCGGCTGGCCGGCACGCAGCGTGGCCAGTTCGCGCTCGGGCACGTTGAGGGTGGCTTCCAGGCGCGAGTTGTCGACGATGCGGAAGATCGGCGTGTTGATCTGCACGAAGTTGCCGGTCTTGATCGAGCGCGAGGCGATCACGCCGGAGATCGGTGCCACCACCGTGGTGTAGGACAGCTCCAGCGTGGCCAGGCGGTACTGCGCGCGGACGTTTTCCAGGTCGAAGCGCAGCTGGTCGACACTGGCCGCACTGACCAGCTGCTGGACGACCAGCTTCTGTGCACGCTGATAGTCGTTTTCAAGTTTGCGCATCTGTGCTTCGCTCTGGGCAACGGCCAGGCGTGCGCGGTCCGGGTCCAGCCGCACCAGCGGCTGGCCGGCGCTGACACGCTGGCCTTCCTCGACCAGCACCGCCAGCGCCACGCCGGAGGTCTTGGCGACCACCTGCGATTCGGCGCGCGGCTCCAGCGCAGCGGTTCCGGTGTAGCTGGCCGCGACCGCACGGTGGCTGGCCACTGCCACCTCGACCGGTACCGCGTCGACCTTCTTCTCCTCCTTGGTCTCGGCGGCCTTGGCTTCGGAATTGGGCCCTGCGGCGCAACCGCCCAGCAGCAGGGAGGTGGAGATCAGCAGTGCGGCAGCGCAGATTCCGCTGCGACGGCCGGACAGGAAGATTGGGTGCGACATCGTCAGGTCCCTGGAGGATGCGTGGACAGGTGTGGTAGCAAAGTAATGCACCACTTCACGGCCACACCATATCCCAAAGGTCATGGTGCCTTCACGCCGCTGGTCGGCGCACCCCCATTTCAGCTAGATGAAACCTGAGGCTATACTCGGGTCGTTCCGTACCCCACGCCGGAACGACCAGACCCGAATCCCCGGAAACGACACCATGCGCCCGCAGCCGCTCGCCGCTTGTCTCGCTCTGGCCGTCCTCCTGCCCCTTGGGGCCGCCGCACAGCCCGCTCCTGCTTCTGCCACACCCGCTCCGGCCCCGGCTCCTGCCGCTGCGCCGGCGCCTGCCGCCCCCACCGGCAACTTCGACAATGGCCGCGTGCTGGCCTACACCTGCCAGGGGTGCCACGGCATCACCGGCTACAAGAACGCCTATCCCAGCTACCGCGTGCCGAAGATCGGCGGCCAAACCCAGCAGTACCTGGCCCAGGCCCTGACCGAGTACCGCCAGGGCAAGCGCCGGCATCCAACGATGCAGGCGCAGTCGATGAGCTTCAGCGAACAGGAGATCGCCGATCTCTCTGTTTACCTGTCCACCGTCAAGTAAGGCCCGCCCATGTCGAAAGCCGCGCATCCGATGCGTCATGCCATCGCCCTGTCCGTTGCCCTGCTGCTGGCCGCCTGTTCGCAGTCGCAGGTGGAAAACAGCGAGAAATCTGCCGCCGACCCGGGCCATGCCAGCGGCGAACACGGTTCTTCTTCTTCGGCCGGCCTGCCCGCGGGCCGCGAGGCCGCCGGCGAAGCCCGCGCCAAGGTGAAGGGCAAGGCCACCAACCAGAGCTGCATCGACTGCCACGGGGCCGACGGCAATGCGCCGATCGACCCAACCTATCCGAAGCTGGGTGGGCAGTATGGCGACTACCTGGCGCACGCCCTGCAGGCCTACCGCGCCGGTGACCGCCAGCACATGCTGATGACGCCGCAGGCGAAGGACCTGAGTGATCAGGACATCGCCGATCTGGCGGCGTACTTCGGCAGCCGGCCCAGCCAGCTGCGGGACCTGCACGGGGTGAAATGACCGACCCCCGGTGGGTGCGGAATCCGCTTTGGTGGGTGCGGACCTTGGTCCGCACTGATGCCACCATCCACGCATAGCGTGGATCCATCAGCCGGGCGTGGGCTCGGCTCTACAGCGTCTGCTGGCATGCCTCGGTAGAGCCGAGCCTACGCTCGGCTGCTCTCCGGCCAGATCGCGATGAGCCGAGCGTGGACTCGGCTCTACATCAATCGGCGCGCCGCTGGCGCCGACCGTCGCTCAGCCTTCCAGCTCTTCCCAGCGCGCGTAGGCCGCATCCAGCTCGGCCTGCACCTTGGCCAGCTGCTGGGTGTGCGCGGTCACTTCCGCGCTGCTGCGGGTGTAGAACGACGGGTCGTTCATCGCAGAGGTCAGTCCTTCGACATCGCCTTCCAGCTTCTCGATGGTCTTCGGCAGCTGCTCCAGTTCGCGTGCTTCCTTGTAGGCCAGCTTGCGCTTGGGTGCGGCCGGAGCAGCGGCAGTCGGGGTGGCCGGTGCGGCGGCCGCAGGCTTGGCGGCGGGGGCTGCGGCAGGCGCCGCGATGCTGGCCGCATAACGCTGCCAGTCGCTGTAACCGCCCACGTACTCGCCGATCAGGCCGTCGCCTTCCATCACCAGCGTGGACGTCACCACGTTGTCGATGAAATCACGATCATGGCTGACCAGCAGCAGCGTGCCGGTGTACTCGCCCAGCAGCTCTTCCAGCAGCTCCAGGGTTTCCACGTCCAGGTCGTTGGTCGGTTCGTCCATCACCAGCAGGTTGGACGGCTGCGCGAACAGCTTGGCCAGCAGCAGGCGGTTGCGCTCGCCACCGGACAGGCGGGTGATCGGTGCACGCGCGCGTTCCGGGGTGAACATGAAGTCCTGCAGGTAGGCATGCACGTGCTTGCGCTTGCCGTTGAACTCGAGGAAATCGCGGCCTTCGGCCACGTTCTCGATCGCGCTCCAGTCTTCGCGCAGCACCGCGCGGTACTGGTCGAAATAGGCAATCTGCAGGTTGGTACCCGCATTGACCTCGCCCTTGGCCGGCTGCAGTTCGCCCAGCAGCAGCTTCAGCAGCGTGGTCTTGCCACTGCCGTTGGGGCCGATCAGGCCGATGCGGTCACCGCGCATGATGGTGGTGGTGAAGTCACGGACCATGGTGCGCTCGCCGAAGGCGAACGAAATGTCCTTGACGTCGATGACCTTCTTGCCGGAGCTGACGCCCTGCGCGGCTTCCATCTTGACGTTGCCGCTGAGATCGCGGCGCTGCGACCGCTCCACGCGCATCGCCTTCAGGCGGCGCACGCGGCCTTCATCGCGGGTACGACGGGCCTTGATGCCTTGGCGGATCCATACTTCTTCCTGCGCCAGCAGCTTGTCGAAGCGCGCGTTTTCCTGCGCCTGTGCGTTGAGGCGTTCCTCGCGGCGGCGCTCGTAGTTGGCCCAGTCGCCCGGCCAGCTGGTGACCTGGCCGCGATCGATCTCGACGATGCGGGTGGCCAGCGCACGCAGGAAGCGGCGGTCATGGGTGACGAACACCACGCTGCCGCTCCAGCCCTTCAGGAACGCTTCGAGCCAGTCGATGGCTTCGATGTCCAGGTGGTTGGTCGGTTCGTCCAGCAGCAGCACGTCCGGGCTGGAGACCAGTGCACGCGCCAGCAGCACGCGGCGCTTCATGCCGCCGGACAGGCGGCCGAACTCGGCCTCGCCGTCCAGGTCGAGCTTGGTCAGGGTTTCGCTGACGCGCTGGTCCAGGCCCCAGCCGTTGGCGGCGTCGATCTTGGCCTGCACGTTGCCGAGGGCTTCGCCATCGAACACCTCGGCATGGCTGAGGTGGTGGAATTCGGCCAGCCACTGGCCCAGTTCGCCCAGGCCATCGGCGACGACGTCGAACACCGAGCCAGCGGCGCCGTGAGGCACCTCCTGCTCCAGGCGGGTGACGCGCACGCCCTGCTGCACGCGTACTTCGCCGTCATCGGGCTTGTGGTCGCCAGACAGCAGCTTGAGCAGGGTGGATTTGCCGGCGCCGTTGCGGCCGATCAGGGCGATGCGTTCGCCCGGCTCGATCGACAGTTCGGCCTTTTCCAGCAACAACGGGCCGCCGACGCTGAAGTCGACGTTCTGCAGAGTAATCAGAGGCATCCGGGTATTGTACGGGTTGGGGGCGTCGGCCGGGTTGCACCCGCTGTAGAGTCGACTGTCAGTCGACTGCTCTTGCCCCCCACGCCCGCGAAACGCCCGCGCTGCGCGCGATAGCCGACCAACGGTCGACTCTACAAGGGCACCTCTCTCCGCCCCCCAGATGCCTCCCGGTAGAGTCGACTGTCAGTCGACTGCTCTTCCCTGACGCCCACGAGAAGCCCGCGCTGCGCGCGATAGTCGACCAACGGTCGACTCTACAGGGGCACACCTACCGCTCGACGTCCCCCAACAACGCCTGCAGCCCCGGCAGCCATTGCTTGCCCGGGTGGCGTACCAGCCAGAGGGTGCGCTGCAGGGGCGGCAGAGGGGTCTCGAGCACGCGCAGGCGGCCGAGGGCCAAGGGTTCTTCCAGGGCATGACGGGAGAGGCAGGCCAGGCCGAGGCCGGCGATGGCGGCCTGCTTGATCGCTTCGGTATTGCCCAGCTGCAGGGTCTGCGCGAAGCCACGCAGATGCGGCAGCAATGCCTGCTCCACCGCCTCGCGGGTGCCCGAGCCGGGCTCGCGCAGCAGCCAGCGTGCACCTCGCAGTTCATCCAGCGACCATCGTGCGGGGGCATCGGCAGCGGCCACGATCACCAGCGGGTCCTGCTGCCAGGCCGTGACCTGCAGGCCACGCTCGTGGCACGGGCCTTCGATCAGGCCGGCGTCGACGTCCAGGCGCTGCACGGCGGCGACCACGCCGGCACTGTTATCGATGCGCAGGTCGACCTCAGCCTGCGGTGCCTGGCGCAACAGGTCGGCGATGCGCGGTGGCAGCAGGTAATTGCCGATGGTGGTGCTGGCGGCCAGCACCAGCCGCAGCGGTGCGCCCTGCGCCGGGTCGCCGCCAGCGGCCAGCTGCCGCTCCAGATCAGCGGCGTTGACCAGCAGGGTGCGCGCTGGCTCCAGTAGCGCGCGGCCGTGCCCGTTCAGCGCCAGGCGGCGGCCGATGCGGTCGAACAGCGGGGTCCCGAAGTGTGCCTCCAACTCCTGCAGGGCGGCGCTGCTGGCCGATTGCGAGAGCGCGATGGCCTGGCCGGCGGCGGTGGTGCTGCCGTGATCGGCAATGGCGACGAAAACCTGCAGCTGCCGCAAGGTCAGGCGCATGGCAATTACCCGCTTGATAGGTAGTTTTCACCCATATTATTCGTTTTACAGGTCAGCAGCGCGGGCGCACGCTTGCATCATCACTTCAGCCCTGCCCTTGCCATGAACGCCCCCGCTCTCTCCCCCTGGTCCCTGCCCGCCCTGCGCCAGCGCTGGCTGCCGCGCCTGCCCGGCCTTCTGCTGGTGGGCCTGATCGCGGCGGCGTCGCTGTACCTGGCCGAGCTGCCGTGGCTGCAGGCGCACGGCTTGAGCGCGCTGACCGTGGCCATCGTTGCCGGCATCGTGGTCGGCAACACCTTCTACCCGCGGCTGGCGCCGAGCAGTGCGGCCGGCGTCGGGTTCTCCAAGCACTGGCTGCTGCGCGCCGGCATCGTGCTGTACGGCCTGCGCCTGACCTTCCAGGACATCGGCCATGTCGGCGTCACTGGCGTGCTGATGGACGTGTTGGTGGTCGCCAGCACCTTCGGCCTGGCCTGCTGGCTGGGCGTGCGTGTGTTCAAGATGGAACGCGAGGCGGCCATGCTGATCGGCGCCGGCAGCGCGATCTGCGGCGCCGCGGCGGTGATGGCCGCCGAACCGGTGGTGCGCGGCCGTGCGGCGCAGGTCACGGTGGCGGTCTCTACGGTGGTGGTGTTCGGCACGCTGGCGATGTTCCTGTACCCCGCGCTGTATGCGCTGGTGCAGTCGCACGGCTGGCTGGCGATGGACGCGCGGCAGTATGGCCTGTTCACGGGTGCAACCGTGCATGAAGTGGCACAGGTGGTGGCGGCCGGCCGTGCGGTCAACGAAGCCGCCGCCGATACCGCGGTGATCACCAAGATGGTGCGGGTGATGCTGCTGGCGCCGTTCCTGGTCGCGCTGTCACTGTGGCTGGCGCGTGGCGGCAAGGCCAGCGCCGACGGCAGCAAGGCGCGCATCGTGGTGCCGTGGTTCGCGTTCGGTTTCGTGGCAGTGGCCGGTTTCAACTCGCTGCACCTGCTGCCGGCTGGCCTGCAGGCGGGGCTGGTGCAGCTGGACACCGTGCTGCTGGCGATGGCGATGGCCGCGCTGGGCTTGACCACCCACGTCTCGGCGCTGCGCCAGGCGGGCCTGAAGCCGCTGCTGCTGGCGCTGATCCTGTTCGCCTGGCTGCTGTTCGGGGGGTTGGCGATTCATCAGGGCGTGCTGGCGGTGATGGGCTGAGGAAGAGCGTGCCGACCAAGGTCGGCACCCACATGGATGAAGGCCCTGTGGCAGGGACCGGCCGCGCAGGCAGGTACAATGCGCCATGACTGACTTCTCGACCCTGCCGCTGAGCCCGGCCCTGCAGCCCGGCCTGGATGCCCTCGGCTACACCACTCTCACCCCCGTGCAGGCGCAGAGCCTGCCGGCCATCCTGGATGGCCGCGATGTAATCGCACAGGCACCCACCGGCAGCGGCAAGACCGCCGCCTTCGGCCTGGGCCTGCTGCAGTCCATCGACCCCAGCCTGATCCGCGTGCAGTCGCTGGTGCTGTGCCCGACCCGCGAACTGGCCGACCAGGTCGGCAAGCAGATCCGCAAGCTGGCCACCGGCATTCCCAACCTGAAGTTGCTGCTGCTGGTCGGTGGCGTGCCGCTGGGCCCGCAGCTGGCCTCGTTGGAAGGCCACGATCCGCACGTGGTGGTCGGTACGCCCGGCCGCGTGCAGAAGCTGGCGCGCAAGCGCGCGCTGAACCTGGGTGCGGTGCGCACACTGGTGCTGGACGAAGCCGACCGCATGCTCGACATGGGCTTCGAGGAGCCGATCCGCGAGATCGCCGGCCGCACCCACAAGGACCGCCAGAGCCTGCTGTTCTCCGCCACCTTCCCCGACAGCATCCGCGCCATGGCGCGTGACCTGCTGCGCGACGCGGTGGAAGTGACCGTGGAAGGTGCCGACCAGGCCCCGGCCATCCGCCACATGTTCTGTGAGGTGGAACCGGCGCACCGCCAGAAGGCATTGGCCGGCCTGCTGCTGAAGTACACGCCGGAGTCGGCGGTGGTGTTCTGCAACACCCGCAAGGACGTGGACGAGGTTGCGAATTCCCTGCAGCAGTTCGGCTTCTCCGCACTCGCCCTGCACGGCGACATGGAGCAGCGTGACCGCGAGGAAGTCTTGCTATTGCTGGCCAACCGCAGCTGCAACGTACTGGTCGCCAGCGACGTGGCCGCACGTGGCCTGGACGTGGAAGAGCTGGCGGCGGTGATCAATTACGAGCTGCCCACCGACGTGGAGAGCTACCAGCACCGCGTGGGCCGTACCGGCCGTGCCGGTGCCAGCGGGCTGGCGATCAGCCTGGTGGCCGGTCGTGAAAAGACCCGCGCCGAAGCCATCGAAGCGCAGATGGGTCAGCCGCTGGACTGGCAGAAGACGCCGCTGGCGACCGCACGCCCAGCCGAGCTGCCGCAGGCAGCGATGCGCACGCTGCGCATCGACGGTGGCAAGACCGACAAGCTGCGCCCGGGCGACATCCTTGGCGCACTGACCGGCGACGCCGGCCTGTCGAGCAAGTTCATCGGGAAGATCGCGATCTTCCCGACCCGCTCCTACGTGGCGATCGCGCGTGAGCAGGCCAACAAGGCCGTAGCCAAGCTGGAAGCCGGCAAGATCAAGGGCCGTCGCTTCCGCGTGCGGATGATGTGATTGAAGCAGCGTTGCCAACCACGGTTGGCAACGACCGGCACCTGGCCATTCGCTCTGGTAGGTGCCAACCCTGGTTGGCACTCACCCTACGATCAGAACACCAGTTCGGTGTGAAGCGGCAGGTCCGCTTCCCAGCGCGCGCGCCCGCCAAGACCGTCCAGCTCGACCAGTACACCAGCGCCAACCACGTCAACGCCCAGGCGGCGCACCAGCGACAGCGCCGCGACCAACGTACCGCCGGTGGCCAGCACGTCATCGATGATCGCCACACGCGCACCGGCGTGCAGCGCATCGGCGTGCACTTCGATGCAGTCGCTGCGGTACTCCAGCGTGTATTCCTCGCGCAGCACCTGGCCCGGCAGCTTGCCCGGCTTGCGCACCGGCACGAAGCCCACGCCCAGCTCCAGCGCCATCGCGGCGCCAAGGATGAAACCACGCGATTCGATGCCGATGACCGCGTCCAGCTTCTGGTCGCGCCAACGGTCGGCCATCGCAGTGATCGCGCCGCGGAAGTCCTCGCCATGGGCGAGCAGCGGCATGATGTCCTTGAAGAGGATGCCGGGCTTGGGGAAGTCGGCGATGTCGCGCAGGCGGGAGGCCCACTGCGGAGCGACGAGGGCGTCGGTCATGTCACGTTGGCTATCTGATGGCGGCATAGGGTACCTGTTCCGGGCGCCGGCTGCCTGTTGGGGGTGTTCGGCCGGGCTGCGCCCGGCACCTGCAGAGGCCAGATCAAACGCCAGAGCAAAAGCGGATTCCGTGGGTTGGCGGGGCGGTGTCGGAGGTGGGGCGGTGTGGGGCTGCAGGACCGTTGGCGCCATGGATGGCGCCATCGAGCCCCCAGGGACGGGTTCACGGCGTGTCCTGCAGCCCCACACCGCCCCGCCAGACCATCAATAATCCAGAGCCGCTTTGGCTTTGGCTTTGCTTGCGCGGTGGCCTCTGCAGGTGCAGGGCGCAGCCCTGCCGAAACCCACCCTCAGGAACTGCAGGACAGCATCGAGCAGCCGGCGCGGTTGTCGGCCCACGCCGGGCGCTTGCCGGCGAAATGCTCCAGCCCCGCACGCTCGGTGTACGGATCGCGCAGTACATCCTGCAGCGCATGAACACCGCCGAGGTCGCCCAGCTCCGCGCGGTCGATGGCTTCCTGCGCCAGCCAGTTGCGCAGCACGTACAGCGGATTGGCCGCAGCCATCTTCGCGGTACGCTCGCTGGCCGACAGCGGATCGGCCTGCAACCGCGCCGCGTAGTCCCGCAGCCACTGCTGCAACGGCGCCTGCACCGACTGCTGGCGCGCCTCGTCGTAGTACACCGCGTCCAGCACGCCCACATCGGGCGACGCTGGATCAACGCGCATCAGCGCGCGCCAGGCCAGCGTCATGTCCATGCTGCCGTCCTGCATCAACTGCTGCCAGCGCAGGTAGAGCTGCAGGTCTTCATCATCCGCCGCAGCCAGGCCAAGCTTGGCCGCAGCATCGCGACGGGTGCACGCCACGAACGTGGACTGGTACGCCGCCAGCCCCGCCTGCAACGGTTCGACATCGGCAAACAACGGCGACAGCGCCTGCGCCAAGCGGCTCAGGTTCCAGTACGCCACCTGCGGCTGGGTACCGAAACGATAGCGTCGGCCTTGGGCATCGGTGGTGTTCGGCGTCCAGTCCGGATCGAAGTCCTCGACCCAGCCATAGGGACCGTAATCCAGCGTGAGACCGAGTACGGACAGGTTGTCGGTGTTCATCACGCCATGCACGAAGCCGACGCGCATCCAGTGCGCGATCATCTCGGCGGTGCGCACCGCGATCTGCGCGAACCAGTCGCCATACAGCGCCTCGCCCTGCCCTTCGAGCTCCGGAAAGTCGCGGGCGATGCAGGCGTCAACCAGCTGCTGCAGCAACGCGGTTTCGCCGCGTGACGCTGGCAGCTCGAATGAACCAAAGCGCAGGAACGAGGGCGATACCCGGCACAGAATGGCGCCCGGCTCGGCGCGCGGGTGGCCGTCGTAGAACATGTCACGCACCACCTCCTCGCCGGTGCCGACCAGTGACAGCGCACGCGTGGTCGGCACGCCCAGGTGATGCATCGCTTCGCTGCACAGGAATTCGCGGATGGACGAGCGCAGCACCGCGCGACCGTCGGCGCCTCGCGAGTACGGCGTCGGACCCGCGCCCTTCAGCTGCAGCTCCCAATGACGGCCATCCGGTGCAACCAGCTCGCCCAGCGAAATCGCGCGACCATCGCCGAGCTGGCCCGCCCAGTGGCCGAACTGATGCCCACCATAGTTCGCCGCCCACGGCTGCATGCCGGCATACAGCGCATTGCCGCCGAATACCTGGGCAAAGCCTTCGCTCTCGACTTCCGCAGCATCGAAACCCAGCGTTGCGGCAACGTCCGGCGACCAGGCCAGCAGCGCGGGCGCGGCCACCGGTGTCGGCATCACCGCTGACCAGGCTGCGCCCCGCACTTCGCGGCGGTGTGGGCCGGATTCGGGGTCGCCTGGCAGGGCATGCAGCAGGCGGTTGTCGAAACGGGGAGTGTGGGTATCCATGGCGTTGAAGATGGGGGCGACCGCCGCCCGCCTCAATTGCCGCTGAGCGCCTGCAGGTGCCCGCCGTGGGCTTCGGCACGCTGGTAGGCCGGCCGCTCGCCGATGCGCTTGAGGAATTCGCGCAGCGCCGGCTTGTCATCCAGGCCACCACCACGGGCGGCCGCCGCCTGGATCGGGAAGCTCATCTGGATGTCGGCTGCGCTGAACCGCTCGCCAGCGAACCACGGGCTTTCGGCCAGCCGGCGCTCCATCCAATCCAGATGCAGGCGCCGCTGGGGACCGATGAAGCCGCGCTCGGCCTTGTCGGCGATGCTGCGCGCGATCGGGCGCGCGAAGAACGGCATCGGCGCATTGCGGATGCGGCCCATCACCAGGGTCAGCAGCAGCGGCGGCATTGCCGAGCCTTCGGCGTAGTGCAACCAATAGCGGTAGGCGATGCGCTCGACACCATCGGCCGGCATCGGTGACGGCGACAGCTGGCGCTGGGTGTCGTAACGGTCGGCAAGGTAGTCCAGGATTGCGCCGGACTCTGCCAGCACCAGCTCCCCATCCTGCAGCACCGGCGACTTGCCGAGCGGATGCACGTTGCGCAGCTCGGGCGGTGCCAGCAGCGTCTTCGGATCGCGCGGATAGCGGCGCAGTTCGTAGTCCAGCCCCAGTTCCTCCAGCATCCACAGCACACGCAGGGAACGGGAGTTTTCGAGGTGATGGACAATGCGCATGGGGACGATCCTAGGGGAGGCGCACATCGTACCGCGCGCAGTGCATGCCCTTTGTAGAGTCGAGCGATGCTCGACTGGCTTTGAGAACAATCGAGCGTGGCTCGACTCTACAAAAAACAGCGGGCAATAAAAAACGCCGGAAGCTTTCGCTTCCGGCGTTCTGGCTACCAAACGGTAGCAGACGGATTAGACCGCCTGCACCTGGTCAGCCTGCATACCCTTCTGACCCTGGACGGCGATGAAGGTAACCTTCTGGCCTTCCTGCAGGGTCTTGAAGCCGGTGCCCTGGATGGCACGGAAGTGCACAAACAGGTCCGGGCCGCTTTCCGGGGTGATGAAGCCGAAGCCCTTGGCGTCGTTGAACCACTTGACGGTGCCGGTCTGACGATCAGACATTTGACTAACTCCTGAAACACATGTTGAAAAAATCGCAGCCACCGGGTATCGGGGCCGAGACTGAGTTGCAGGCGTTGGTAAAGCGGATCGATGAGCGGATCGTGAGATCAACTGCACCAGGCCACGATTCACGGTGACCCTAGCAAACACAGTGGGACCAACGATACGCGTGTTTTCTGCAAAAAGCGATAGCCCGGACGTTCATGGGCAGGCCCCGCCCGCTAGGCGTGGCAAGGGCTGGCACCCGATCGAGGCTAAACCCGAGTCCCCATTCAGGTTTTTCCTACCCTACACTGGGTAAATGACTGAAGCTGAAACCCAAGCTGAACCTGCCCTCCCCCGCATCTGGGTGGACGCGGACGCTTGCCCCACCGTCATTCGCGACATCCTGTTCCGGGCCGCTGAACGGGTCGGGATCGAGCTGACCCTGGTCGCCAACCAGTGGATCCGCACCCCGCCCTCGCGCTGGCTGCGTTCGATCCAGGTACCGCAGGGCCTGGACGTGGCCGACAGCGCCATCGTCGAACGGGTCTCCGCCGGCGACCTGGTGGTCACCCAGGACATCCCGCTGGCCGCGCTGGTGCTGGAGAAGAAGGCGGTGGCGCTGAACCCGCGCGGCCAGCTGTACACCCCCGACAACATGGCCGAGCGGCTGTCGATGCGCAATTTCATGGAAGAGCTGCGCGGTGCCGGGGTGCAGACCGGCGGACCGCCGCCACTCGGACCGCGCGACCGGCAGCTGTTCGCCGCCGAACTGGACCGGTGGCTGGCGCGGCGCCCTGCTCGCTGAACAGCCCTAGTCACCCTGGCCGGGCAGGCACAGCCGGCGCTTGCTGCTGAACCGCCGCGGTTCCCCGCTCAACGGATCGTCAAAGGCCAGCCCCTGCGCCAGCAGCTGCAGCGGCCGCTCGACACGACCCTCCGGTCGCGACTGCAGCTGCGGGTAAAGGTCATCGCCCTCGATCGGCGCGCCCAGCGCGGCCATATGCACGCGCAACTGGTGTTTGCGGCCGGTCTCCGGCAGCAACCGGTAGCGCCAGACCGGCCCGCTGGCGTCGATCAGCTCGATCCGGCTGCGCGCATTGGGCTCGCCGGGCACCTCATCCATGCGGAAGAACGGCTCGCCCGGCACCAGCCGACTGTGCCGCTGCAACGGGAAAACCTGCCCTGGCAGCGCCGGTGCGAGCGCCTCATAGGTCTTTTCAATGCGGCGCTCGCGGAACAGCCGCTGGTAGGCATCGCGCGAAGCGGGCTGTGTCGAGAACATCACCAGGCCGGCCGTGAGCCGGTCCAGCCGGTGCAGGGGCACCAGCCCGGTATTGCCCGTGCGCGCGACCAGGCGCGCCAGCAGTGTTTCGCGCACGTAGCTGCCGGCCGGCGTCACCGGCAGGAAGTGCGGCTTGTCGGCCACCAGTAGGTGTTCATCCAGATGCAGGATGGTCTCGGCGAAGGGAATCACCGGTTCGTCCGCCACCTCACGGAAGTACTGGATCTCCAGCCCCGCCTGCCAGGGCATGTCCGGCGACAGCGCCCTGCCCTTCACGTCCTGCACGCGACCACGCGCGAAGCGATCCTGCCACTGCGCACGGTCGATACGCGGGAAACGTGCGCACAGGCCTTCGAGCAGGCTGGGCCAGTGGCCGGGCGGCAGCTGCAGCCGGCTGGGCAGGGTCATCGGATCCATTCCTGCGGGGGAAAGCATGCAAGCGTGCCACGTTGACGTCCCGCAGACAGCCCGGCAACGGACACCCCTGGAGCAAACCTCTATCATTGTCGTCTTTAGTCCACGGATCCCCCATGGCTCTTACCGCCACCATCCGCAAGGCCGAACTGCAGATCAGCGACATGGATCGCGGCTACTACGCGACCCATAACCTGACCCTGGCCCAGCACCCGTCCGAGACCGACGAACGCCTGATGGTGCGCCTGCTCGCCTTCGCCCTCAACGCGGGAGACCGCCTGGAGTTCGGCCGCGGTCTGAGCACCGACGATGAGCCGGACCTGTGGGAACACGACTACACCGGCGACATCCTGCAGTGGATCGACCTGGGTCACCCCGACGAATCCCGCATCCGCAAGGCCAGCAACCGCAGCCGCCAAGTGCAGGTGATCAACTACGGCGGCAACGCCTCGGACATCTGGTGGGGCAAGCAGGGCAAGGGCCTGACGCGCTTCGACAACCTGTCGGTGGTGGATCTGGACGGTGAGTTCGTCGAACGCTGGGGCCAGCAGGTCCAGCGTGCGATGCGCTGGAGCGTGCTGATCCAGGACGGTGAAGTGCAGCTGCTCAACGATCAGATGCAGCTCGACGTGATCCCGAACTGGCGCAAGCGCGCCAAGGCATGAGCACGATCCGCTGTGATGTGGTGGTCATCGGCGCCGGCGCAGCCGGGCTGATGACCGCGATCACCGCCGGCCAGCGCGGCCGACAGGTGCAGGTGATCGACCATGCCAACAAGGTCGGCAAGAAGATCCTGATGTCCGGCGGCGGCCGCTGCAACTTCACCAACACCGGCACCACCCCCGCCAACTTCCTGTCGGCAAACCCGCACTTCTGCAAGTCGGCACTGGCGCGCTACACGCCCTGGCACTTCATCGAGCTGGTCAGCAAGCACGGCATTGCCTATCACGAAAAGGAGCTGGGCCAGCTGTTCTGCGACATCTCGTCCAAGCAGATCGTGAAGATGCTGGTGGACGAATGCCAGGCCGCCGGCGCGCAGATCCGCACCGAGTGCAGTGTGCAGCGCATCGAGCACGGCAGCGACGGTTTCCGCGTACACACCACCCATGGCCTGTTCCACTGCGCCTCGCTGGTGGTGGCCACCGGCGGCCTGTCCATTCCGAGCATGGGTGCCACCGGCTTTGGTTATGAAGTGGCCCGCCAGTTCGGCCACCAGGTATTGCCGACCCGCGCCGGCCTGGTGCCGCTCACGCTCAGCGGCAAGCACCAGGAGCGGCTGGCCGATCTGAGCGGTGTCGCCCTGCCGATCGAGGCGCGTTGCAACGGCAAGAGCTTCCAGAACTTCATGCTGCTGACCCATCGCGGCGTGAGCGGCCCAGCGATCCTGCAGATCTCCTCGTTCTGGCAACCCGGCGATGCACTGGAGCTGGACCTGCTGCCCGGCCACGATGCCGGCGAGTGGCTGCGCCAGATGAAGCGCGAGCGCCCGGCCGCCGAGCTGCGCACGGTACTGGGCGAGGTACTGCCGAAGCGGCTGGCGCAGCGCCTGTGCGAGCACTGGCTGCCCGACCGGCCCGTGCGCCAGCTGGACGAGCCGGTGCTGCGCCAGGCCGCGCAGTTGCTGGGCGCGTTTCCGCTGGTGGCCAGCGGCACCGAGGGCTACCGTACCGCCGAGGTCACTCTGGGCGGCGTGGACACCGCCGAGGTCTCGTCCTCGACGATGGAATCCAAGCGCGTGCCCGGCCTGCATTTCGTTGGCGAGGTGCTGGATGTGACCGGCTGGCTGGGCGGCTACAACTTCCAGTGGGCCTGGGCCAGCGGCCACGCGGCCGGTGGCGTGGTGTGAACCACATCGCCGTTCGATGCGCGCAAGGGGTGGGCGCATGGACGGTTCGCCGCGCATCGTGTATCTAGATTTGCAGATTGGGGAGCAGTGCATGCAGAACGCGAACGACATCACCATCCGCCTGCTGATTGTCGATGACAGCGGCGAGAATGCCGAGGCCATCGTCAGCACCCTGCGCAACAGCGGCATCGCGGTACGGCCGTGGCGCCCGCAGGATGCAGCCGAACTGGCCCAGGTGCTGTCCAGCCAGGCCATCGACCTGGTGCTGGCGTCGCCCTCGCAGGGGATCCCGCTGCCACTGATAGCCCAGCACATCGCCGCCAGCGGCAAGGACATTCCGCTGGTGCTGCTGGCCGAACGCATCGACGAAGACGAACTGGTGCAGGCCAGCAGCCACGGCATCCGTGCCCTCGCCCTGCGCCAGCGTGCCGAGCACCTACTGGCCGTGGTCCGCGACCAGTGGGTGGACCTGCAGGCGCGGCGCGGCCTGCGCCGCATCGAGGCGCAGATGCGCGAGACCGAGCGCCGCTGCGATGCACTGATCGCCTCCTCGCGCGACCCCATCGCCTACGTGCATGAGGGCATGCACATCCGCGCCAACGATGCCTACCTGGAAATGTTCGGCTACGAGCAGTTCGACGACATCGAAGGCATCTCGCTGCTGGACATGGTTGCCGCCCAGCATGTGGAAGGCTTCAAGCAGCTGCTGAAGGGCCTGAGCCGTGGCGAGGCGCCGCCGCCGCAGTACCAGCTCGACGCGCGCCGCGAGGACGGCAGCGCTTTCCCGGCGACGATGGAATTCACAGCCGCCACCTACGAGGGCGAATCCTGCCTGCAGGTGGTGCTCCGCCGCCGCATGGAATTCGACCCTGAGCTGGCACGCGAAGTGGAGGACCTGCGCCAACGCGACCAGGTCACCGGCCTGCTCAACCGCCCGACCTTCATGCTGCAGCTGGAAAGCGCGGTGGCCCAGGCCGGGCGCAGCGAAGGCCAGTTCGGCCTGCTGCTGATCGAGCCGGACCACTACGCGCGCCTGCTGCCGGACATCGGTCTGGCCTCGGCCGACATCCTGATCGGCGCCCTCGCCGCCCTGCTGGCCGAGGTGGTTGGCGAGGACGCCCAGCTGGCCCGCTTCGGTGAGCACAATTTCGCTGTGCTGCAGGCCGGGCCCTACGCGCAGACCGTGGCACTGGCCGAGCGCATCCGCGAAGCCTATGCCGCGCACGTTTTCAGCATCGGCGCGCGTTCGGCCACGGTAACGGTGAGCATCGGTGGCGTGCAGGTGGGCGAGAAGATCGCCAGCATCGGCCAGGTGCTGGCACGCGCCAGCGAATGCACGCAGGCCGCTGCCGAACTGGGCAATACCTGCCGCATCTTCGACCCGGCCGCCGCCGACCGCGTGGAGGAAGAACGCGTGCTGCGCTGGGTCGCGCGTATCCGCGAGGCACTGGCCGGCGACGGCTTCCAGCTGCACTACCAGCCGGTACTGAACCTGCAGGGCGAGCCGCTGGAACTGTACGAGGCCTACCTGCGCCTGGAACACAACGGCGAGCTGTTGAGCCCCACCGCGTTCCTGGGCATCGCCGAGGAGCACGGCCTGCTGGCTGACATCAACCGCTGGGTGGTCTCGCGGGCCATTACCGTGCTGGGGCAGCGAGCCCGTGAAGGCCATGCCACCCAGGTGCTGGTGAAGGTGACGCCGGAATCGTTTGACGACCCGAAGATGATCGCCACCCTGCGCCGCGAGCTGCAGGCGCAGGGCGTGCCCGGAGAACGGCTGTGGCTGCATGCACCGGAAGCGAAGGTGTTCACCCACCTGCGCAGTGCGCAGCAGTTCCTTGCCGAAGTGGCGCCCCTGGGATGCCGCATCGGCCTGGAGCAGTTCGGATCGGGGCTGGATTCGTTCCAGCTGCTGGCCCACTTCCAGCCGCAGTTCCTCAAGCTGGACCGCGGCTTCACCAGCGATCTGGCGGCCACCCGCGAGAACATCGACCGCATCAGCCAGATCACCGCGCGAGCGCAGGAAGCCGGCATCCGCACCATCGCCGAGTTCGTCAGCGACGCTAATTCGATGACCCTGCTGTTCAGTGCCGGCGTGGATTACGTGCAGGGCGACTTCGTCGGCCCGGCACTGCCGGAGATGGGCTTCGAGTTTGGGTGATGCCTCTCTGTAGAGCCGAGCCATGCTCGGCTGCGGGACTCAAGCGAAGTGCAGCCGAGCATGGCTCGGCTCTACACAAACGAGAAGGCCGGCTTTMGCC
This sequence comes from Stenotrophomonas maltophilia, assembly GCF_013464485.1. GTDB lineage: Bacteria > Pseudomonadota > Gammaproteobacteria > Xanthomonadales > Xanthomonadaceae > Stenotrophomonas > Stenotrophomonas maltophilia_AW. Next base: position 75,739 of record NZ_RAUX01000001.1, on the reverse strand, counting down.
GGCCTTTTCATTGATCAGGTCAGATCGACCAGGTTGCTGATCTTCACGTCCGGGTTGACGTCGGCCTCGTAGTCGACGCCCTCCACGCCAAAGCCGAACAGGCGCAGGAAGTCGGCCTTGTAGCCGGCCAGGTCGCTGATCTCGTACAGGTTCTCGTTGGTGACCTGTGGCCACAGCGCAACCACCTTGCCCTGCACGTCCGCCGCCATTTCCTTGTAGTCGGCACGCAGGCGGCCTTCCTCATCGACCAGCGCAACGGTATGGCCCTCGCCATCGACCAGGTCGTGGCGCAGGCGATCGATCGCCACGCCGTCGGCCTTGCCGCCGTAGAGAATGTCATACAGCACGTCCAGCTGTTCGATGCAGCCTTCGTGGGTGCCCTTTTCCTTCATCACCTTGAACAGCAGCGACAGGTACAGCGGCATGGTCGGAATGGCCGAACTGGCCTGGGTGACCACGGCCTTCAGCACCGACACGCGCGCGTCGCCGCCGATCTTCGCCAGTTTTTCGCGCAGCCCCAGCACCTTGTTGTCCAGATCCTTCTTGGCGGCACCGATGGAGCCGTTCCAGTAGATGGCCTGGGTGATTTCTTCGCCCACGTAGGTGAAGGCCGTGGTGGTGCAGCCGTTGGCCAGCACGCCGGCGTCGGCCAGCGCATCGATCCACATCTGCCAGTCCTCACCGCCCATCACCGCAACGGTGCCGGCGATTTCTTCCGGGGTGGCTGGCTGCAGGTGCGTCTCGGTCAGCACTTCCTTGTCGGTATCCAGGCCACGCAGGGTGATCGGCTCACCGATCGGCTTCAACGTGGAGCTGATGATCTCGCCGGTCTTCGGATGCTTTCGACGCGGCGCAGCCAGGCTGTAGACGACCTGGTCGACCTGGCCGAGATCGGCCTTGATCATCTCGATCGTCCTGGCCTTCACTTCATCGGAGAAGGCATCGCCGTTGATGCTCTTGGCGTACAGGCCGGCTTCGTCGGCGTACTTGTGGAACGCCGCCGAGTTGTACCAACCCGCCGTACCCGGCTTGGTCTCGCTGCCCGGGCGCTCGAAGAAGATGCCCAGGGTTGCGGCACCACTGCCAAAGGCAGCGGTGATACGCGCAGCCAGACCGTAGCCGGTGGAGGCGCCGATCACCAGCACGCGCTTGGGGCCGTTCTGGATCGGCGGACGCGCGCGGATGTAGTCGATCTGCTGCTTGACCGCGGCTTCGCAGCCGGTCGGGTGGGTGGTGACGCAGATGAAGCCGCGGACGCGCGGTTTGATGACCATGGATACCTCGGGTTGGCAGATGCGGCGCACGGGGCGCTCAGCAGGAATACGGGCGCGCGCCTGCGCGCGCGAACCGCAGGATCGTAGTGCGCGGGGGCCGAATGCACAACCGACGCTGGCGTAGGGTGGTGTTTGTTTTGCAGGGTTGCACCCTGCACCCGCAGCGGCAACGTCAACGGCAGAAGCTCGGTTCCTGTGAGTTGGCGGGGTGGATCCGATTGCGGGGGACGCCGTAAACCCATCCCTGGGGGCTTGGCCGCGGCATCCATGCCGCGGACACCCCCGCAACCGGACCCACCCCGCCTTCGACAGTTCTCTGCGATCTGTCGGAACCGCATTCTGCTCTGGTGGGTGTCGACCTTGGTCGACACGATTGAATTCATTCGAAATCTGACAGATGTGTCGACCAAGGTCGACACCTACCGACAGCCACATGAACCTGTCGAAGGCGGGGCACWGTGGGTTTGCGGGGTGTGAGCCGCATGGATGCGGCGACCAAGCCCCCATGGATGGGTTTACGGCGTCCCCGCAAACCCACAGTGCCCCGCCATCCCACGGAATGCCGCTCTGGCTTTTGCCGTTGCCGTTGCCGTTGCATTGAGCAGGTGCAGGGCTGCAAGCCCTGCCAACAAAAAACCCCGCTTGCGCGGGGTTCTTTGCGTGCTGCATGCAGCAGGTGCTTACGGGCGACGGGCCAGGGCCTCGACGTCCTTGGCCTTGGGCAGCAGGTCCTGCTTGCTGACGCGCAGGAAGCCGATCGTCAGCATCGGCACCGCCACCAGGATCGAGGACAGCACCACGATCACCGCACCGATCATGTGCGTCTCGGCCAGGCCTTCCATCGAACTGCCACCGTACATGTACAGGGCAAGCGCCGACAGGAAGAACATCACCGCGGTGATCACCGTACGCGACAGCGTCTGGTTGATCGAACGGTTCAGCACTTCCATCGAGTCCACGCGCAGGCTGCGGAAGTTCTCGCGGACGCGGTCGAAGACCACGATGATGTCGTTGATCGCAAAGCCCATCACCGACAGCAGGCCGGCCAGCACGGTCAGGTCGAACTCACGGCCCAGCAGGGACACGTAAGCCACCGTCACGATCAGATCGAACATGGCCACGATGCTGGCGGTGACCGCGAACTTCCATTCGAAGCGCACCGCGATGTAGATCAGGAAGCCGGCCAGCATGAAGATGGTGGCGTACAGGCCATTCATCGCCAGGTCCTTGCCGATCTGCGGGCCAACAAACTCGTTGCGCAGCACGGTTGCCTGATTGTCAGCCGTGGACAGGGCCTTCACTACAGCGGCAGCGGTAGCCTTGTCTTCGGTGGCGGCAGCACCCGTGCCCGGAGCATGCTCGCCGTGCGGCGCCAGGCGGATCAGTAGATCGGTGTTGCCACCGACGCTCTGCACCTGGGCGCCGTCAAAGCCGTTCTGCTCAAGCTTGGTACGGACCTGCTCGACGTCCACCGGCTTGTCGAAGCGGGCTTCGATCAGCGTACCGCCAGTGAAGTCCAGCGCGTAGTTGAAGCCCTTGAACGCGATGATGCTGATCGAGGCCAGGAACACCACGATGGTGACTGCCATGGCGACATGGCGCCAGCGCATGAAGTCGATCTTGGTGTCGTTCGGGAGGATGTGCAGCGGAAACAGTTTCATTGTGCGTGTCGTCCCGTCAGATGGCCACGTTCTGGAGCTTCTTGCGACGGCCGTAGATCAGCGTCGCCAGCGCACGCGACACGGTGATCGCAGTGAACATGGAGGCGAAAATACCGATGATCATGGTCAGCGCGAAGCCCTTCAGCGGACCGGTACCGAATGCGAACAGCGCCACGCCGACGATCAGGCCGGTCAGGTTGGCGTCGAGGATGGTGCCCGAGGCACGCTCGTAACCGGTCACGATCGCGGTCTTGCCCGGCACGCCGGCACGCAGCTCTTCACGGATACGCTCGTTGATCAGCACGTTGGCGTCCACCGACAGGCCGACCGACAACGCCAGGCCGGCGAAGCCCGGCAGGGTCATGGTCGCGCCGAACAGCGACATCACCGCCACCACGATCAGCAGGTTGAACAGCATCGCGATCGAGGTGATCACGCCGAACATGCGGTAGTAGACACTGAAGAACACCAGGGTGAACAGGAATGCGAACACCACCGCGCGCATACCGTTCTTGACGTTCTCGGCACCCAGGCTCGGGCCGACCACACGCTCTTCGACGAAGTCCATCGGCGCGGCCAGCGAGCCGGACTTCAGCAGCTTGGCCAGGTCCTCGGCTTCCTTCTTCTGCAGGCCGGTGGTCTGGAAGTTCTTGCCGAACACGCCGTTGATGTTGGCCACCGAGATCACTTCCTCGTTGACCTTGAAGCCACGCACTTCCTGGCCGTCAACGACGGTCACGGTCGGCACGCGCTCGGTGTAGACCACCGCCATCGGCTTGTTCACGTTGGCGCTGGTGAAGTCGAACATGCGCTGGCCGCCGACGTTGTTCAGCGTCACGCTGACCGCCGGGGAACCGCTGGTCGGGTCGGTCACCGCCTGCGCGCCGACCATCTGGTCGCCGGTGACGATCACGCGCTTGTTCAGCAGCACCGGGCCCAGGCCGTCACGACGCTGGTAGACCTTCGCCTCCGGCGGGATGCGGCCGGAGTTGATGGCGTCCTGCGCGTTGCCCTCGACCACCGCACGGTACTCCAGGGTGGCGGTGGCACCGATCATGCGCTTGGCTTCGGCCGTGTCCTGCACGCCGGGCAGCTGCACGACCACGCGGTCGGCACCCTGGCGCTGGATGATCGGCTCGGCCACGCCGAGCTGGTTCACGCGGTTGCGCAGGGTGTTGATGTTCTGCTCGATGGCGCCGTTGGCGATCTGGGCGATCTCGGTTTCCGGGATGCTCACCGTGATGCGGTTGCCGCTGACGTCGTAGCCGAGCGTCGGCTGCGCCTTGACCAGGGCCGTACGGGCACGCTGCGCAGCGTCGTCACCGGCGGACGGGCTCAGGTTGGCCACGATGCTGTTGTCCGCGCGGCGCTCCACCGACTGGTAGGCGATGCGGGCATCGCGCAGGGTGCTGCGCACGTCTTCGGTATAGGCGTCCAGGCGCTTGTCCAGGGCGGCCTTCTGGTCAACCTGCAGCACGAAGTGCACGCCACCCTGCAGGTCCAGGCCAAGCACCATCGGACGACCGCCGAGGTTGGCCAGCCAGTCCGGCACGGTCGAGGCCAGGTTCAGGGCCACGGTGTACTGTTCGCCGACGGTGTCACGCAGGGCATCGCTGGCGGCGGACTGCGCCTTCAGGTCCGGCAGGCGGACGATCAGGCTCTCCCCTTCCTTCTCGGCACCGATGGTAGTGACACCGGCCGTCTTCAGGTCGGCCAGCACACGGTCGCGCAGCGCATCGTCGATCTGGCCGCCACGGTTGGCGGTGATCTGGAGGGCCGGGTCCTTCTGGTAGATGTTGGGCAGCGCGTACAGCGCGCTGAGCGCCAGTACGATCAGGATGACGACGTACTTCCAGCGTGGAAATTCGAGCATTGCTTGGGTCCCGCGCGGCGCCATCCCCGGCGCCGCGGTTGTGCATCGGAAAGGGAGTGGCTTACTGGGCCGACTTCAGGGTACCGGCCGGCAGCACGTTGCCGACAGCGCCCTTCTGCACGCGGATGCGCACGTTGTCAGCCACTTCGATGGTGATGAAGTTGTCGCCGATGTCGGTGACGATGCCGGCGATGCCGCCGTTGGTCAGCACTTCGTCGCCACGCTTGATCTTCTCCAGCATGGACTTGTGCTCCTTCTGCCGCTTCATCTGCGGGCGGATCATCAGGAAGTACATGATGGCAATCAGGATGATCGGGAACAGCAGGGTGGTCAGGCCCATGCCCTGCGGTTGGCCGCCGGCGGCCTGGGCGTGGGCGGCGGGAATCAGGAAGGCAAGCAGGTTCATCGTTGGTCCTTTGGTTGGGCGGCGCCCCGGCACCATCAGGTGCCACGGTCGCGACCGCGGATCTGGGTCAGCCTTGAAGTATGCCACGGCCCCGGGCATTCGTCCTTGGGCCGTTTGGCAGGGGGCGTCCGGGTTACAGGGCCGGCGCGACCGCCCCGCGTGCCGCGTAGAAAGACTCACGGAAGGCCAGGAAGGTTCCCGCCTCGATCGCCGCGCGGATGTCGGCCATCAGCTTTTCGTAATAGAACAGGTTGTGCAGCGTGCCCAGCATCGGCGCCAGCATCTCGTTGCAGCGGTCCAGGTGGCGCAGGTAGGACCGGGTGTAGCCGCCGGTGCAGGCCACGCAGCCGCAGCCCGGCTCGATCGGGTCCATGTCCCGCGCGTACTGGGAGTTGCGGATGCGGACGGTACCGAACGAGGTGAAATAGTGACCGTTGCGGGCGTTGCGGGTCGGCATCACGCAATCGAACATGTCCACGCCACGTGCGACACCCTCGACCAGGTCCTCCGGCCGGCCCACACCCATCAGGTAGCGCGGGCGGTCGCTGGGCAGCTCCGGGTCCAGGTGGTCCAGCATGGCGTTGCGTTCGTCTTCCGGCTCGCCCACGGCCAGGCCGCCAATGGCGTAGCCGTCGAAGCCGATGGCCTGCAGGGCGTCGGCCGAGCGGCTGCGCAGGTCGGTATGCACCCCGCCCTGCACGATGCCGAACAGCGCCGCGTCGTTGCCCAGCTCGTCATGCGCGTTGCGGCTGCGCTGGGCCCAGCGCAGGCTCAGCTCCATCGAACGGCGCGCGACCTCCTCGGTGGCCGGGTACGGGGTGCACTCGTCGAAGATCATCACTACGTCCGAATCGAGCACCTTCTGGATCTTCATGCTCTCTTCCGGGCCCAGGAACACGCGGGCGCCGTCGGTGGGCGAGGCGAAGGTCACACCCTGCTCGGTGATCTTGCGGCGATGGGCCAGCGAGAACACCTGGAAGCCACCCGAATCGGTCAGGATCGGGCCGTCCCAGCGGCAGAAGCCGTGCAGGCCGCCGTGGTCAGCGATGATGTCCAGGCCCGGGCGCAGGTACAGATGGAAGGTGTTGCCCAGGATGATTTCCGCACCCAGCGCGCGCACCTGGTCCGGCAGGATGCCCTTGACCGAGCCATAGGTACCCACCGGCATGAAGGCCGGCGTTTCCACCGTGCCACGCGGGAAGGTCAGGCGGCCACGGCGGGCACGGCCGTCGCGGGTCTTGAGCTGGAACTGCAGTCGGGACATGGAGCGGTCGTTCAGGCAAATAGTTGCCTATTGTCTCCCAAGACGGCGTGCGCACCAAGGTGCGCCCCCACAGGGGCCTGCCCTCCCAAGGCGCCCTGCCTCCTCAGCCCGCCTGCGGGAACAGCAGCATCGCGTCGCCATAGCTGAAGAAGCGGTAGCGCTGCTCGATCGCGTGCCGGTACGCCTCGAACACCCTTTCCTTGCCGGCGAACGCGGAAATCATCATCAGCAGCGTGCTTTCCGGCAGATGGAAGTTGGTCACCATCGCGTCGACGCTGCGGATGCGGTAGCCCGGGGTGATGAAGATCTGGGTCTCGCCGGCGAACGGCAGCAGCTCACCGTCACGCATCGCGCTTTCCAGCGCGCGCACCACGGTGGTGCCCACGCCGATCACCCGGCCGCCGGCCGCGCGCGTGCGCCGTACCTGCTGCACCAGCTCAGCGCCGACGTTCAGCCACTCGCGGTGCATCACGTGGTCCTTCAGGTCATCGGCGCGCACCGGCTGGAAGGTGCCCGCGCCAACGTGCAGGGTGACGTGGCCGAACTCCACGCCCTTCTCCTTCAATGCGGCCAGCAGCGGTTCGTCGAAATGCAGGCCGGCGGTCGGCGCGGCCACCGCGCCCACTTCGCGCGCGAACACGGTCTGGTAGCGCTCGCGGTCGTCCACGCCCGGCTCGCGCTGGATGTAGGGCGGCAGCGGCAGGCGGCCGGCGTGCAGCAGCCACTGCTCCAGCGACTCCGGCACGTGGAACTGCAGCACGTAGAACTCGCCGTCGCGGCCCAGCACCTCGGCTTCGCCACCGGCGTCCAGGGCGATGCGACTGCCGGCCTTCGGCGACTTGCTGGCGCCGACCTGCGCTCGGGCCTGCCGGCCACCGAGCAGGCGCTCGATCAGGATCTCCACGCGGCCACCGCTGGCCTTCTGCCCGAACAGGCGCGCCGGGATCACCCGGGTGTCGTTGAACACCAGCAGGTCGCCCGGCTGCAGCAGCGACGGCAGGTCGCGCACCTGCAGATCGGTGAAGGCGACCGGTGCCGGTGGCACCAGCATCAGTCGGCTGGCGGAACGTTCGGCCAGGGGAGCCTGCGCGATCAGTTCGGCCGGCAGGTCGTAATGGAAATCGGACTTCTTCAAGGCGGTGGGCGGCAACAGGTCGACAATGGCGCGCATTGTACGTCCAGCGTCTGCGAGCCGGCGCGCTTCGCGGCGAACGTCGCGCAAAATGCTGCTATGCAGCAGGTTCTTGCGGGGTTATCGCGCAAAAAAACAAGTGCTAGCATCGAGCCGGAAGTCCGCTGCACGAGCCTGCCCCAAGCGCGCGTGATGACGCGCGTTTTGCTTTTGAAGACCCGTGCGACCCATTGTTTCAGGAGATCTGCAATGAGCTTCATCGAACGCCTCGCCCCACTGCGCAGCCAGCCCGGCACCCGCCTCACCACCGGCCTGGACGACGCTACCCTGACCGCGCTGTCCGCCAACCATCCGCAGCTGATCGCCGCCGTGGACGCCGCCGCTGAGGAATTCGCGCGCGTGCAGGCCGACCTGGGGCCGCTGCTGGCGCAGGACGAACAGGCGCAGATCGACGCGATGCAGGACGGTTTCGTCAATTTCTACGCCGATGACGCAGTTACGCCGTATGTGGCGCTGGCCGCGCGCGGCCCGTGGGTCGTGACCTTGAAGGGCGCGGTGCTGTATGACGCCGGCGGTTACGGCATGCTCGGTTTCGGGCACACCCCGGACGCGGTACTGGAGGCGATGGCACGCCCGCAGGTGATGGCCAACATCATGACCCCCAGTCTGTCGCAGCAGCGCTTCATCACCGCCCTGCGCGCCGAGATCGGCCACCGCCGTGGCGGCTGCCCGTTCGCCCGTTTCATGTGCCTGAATTCCGGTTCCGAAGCGGTCGGCCTGGCTGCGCGCATCGCCGATGTCAACGCCAAGCTGCAGACCGACCCGGGCGCGCGCCACGCCGGCGCCGCGATCAAGCGCGTGGTGGTCAAAGGCAGCTTCCATGGCCGCACCGACCGCCCGGCCCTGTATTCCGATTCCAGCCGCAAGAGCTACATGCAGCACCTGGCCAGCTACCGTGGCGAGGATTCGGTGATCACCGTGGCGCCTTATGACGAGGCCGGCCTGCGCAAGGTGTTCGAGGATGCCGCACGCAACCAGTGGTTCATCGAAGCGGTGTTCCTGGAGCCGGTGATGGGCGAAGGCGACCCGGGCCGTTCGGTACCGCCGTCGTTCTATGCCGTTGCCCGCGAACTGACCCGTGCGCACGGCAGCCTGCTGCTGCTCGACTCGATCCAGGCCGGCCTTCGCGCGCATGGTGTGCTGTCGGTGGTCGACTACCCGGGCTTCGAGGGCCTGGATCCGCCGGACATGGAGACCTACTCCAAGGCGCTCAACGCGGCGCAGTACCCGCTGTCGGTGCTGGCGGTGACCGAGCATGCCGCGCAGCTGTACCGCAAGGGCATCTACGGCAACACCATGACCAGCAATCCGCGTGCGCTGGACGTGGCCTGCGCCACCCTGGCCCAGCTGACCCCGCAGGTGCGTGCCAACATCGCCGAGCGTGGTGCCGAGGCCGTGCGCAAGCTGGAACAGCTCAAGAGCGAGCTGGGTGGCCTGATCACCAAGGTGCAGGGCACCGGCCTGCTGTTCTCCTGCGAGCTGGCCCCGCAGTTCAAGTGCTATGGCGCCAATTCCACCGAGGAATGGCTGCGCCAGCACGGCATCAACGTGATCCACGGTGGCGAGAACTCGCTGCGCTTCACCCCGCACTTCGGCATGGACAGCGAGGAGCTGGACCTGCTGGTGGGCATGGTTGGACGCGCCCTGCGTGAAGGCCCGCGCCGCGAGCAGGCTGCGGCGGCGTAAGCCCCAGCTTTTGTAGAGCCGAGCCCATGCTCGGCTGGGGTTTTACCGCGATCTGAACGAAGCGCAGCCGAGCATGGCTCGGCTCTACGGAAGGCCCCATAATCCGCCGACACCCCGCCCGCAACCGCCAACACGGTTGCCGGCGGGGCGTTTTCGTTTCCGCATCAAGAGACAGGAACCCCCATGAAGTCCATCTGCGTCTACTGTGGCTCCAATGCTGGCAGCAAGCCGGCCTACACCGAACGCGCCATTGCGCTGGGTGACCGCATCGCCCGCGACGGCCTGCGCCTGGTCTACGGCGGCGGCAACGTCGGCCTGATGGGCACCGTGGCCAACGCGGTGCTCGCCGCTGGCGGCGAGGTTACCGGCGTGATCCCGCGCCAGCTGGCCGACTGGGAAGTGGCCCACCGCGGCCTGACCGAACTGGAAATCGTCGGTTCGATGCATGAGCGCAAGTCGCGCATGTTCGACCTGGCCGATGGTTTCGTCGCCCTGCCCGGCGGCTTCGGCACCATGGAAGAGATCTTCGAGATGCTGACCTGGCGCCAGCTGGGCATCGGCAACAAGCCGTGTGCGTTCCTGGATGTGGAGGGTTTCTACGCCCCGTTGATCGGCATGATCGATCGCATGGTGGAGGAGCGCTTCCTGCATCCGGACCAGCGCCTGGACCTGTGGTACGGATCGGACATCGAAGAGATGCTGGCCTGGATGCAGAACTACCAGCCGGCACAGGCGTCGAAGTGGATCGACGAGAAGCGTCGCGCCGCCCTGCGCTGATACCGCTGCACGCGGTGGCTCAGGCCGCCGCGTGCACCCAGGGTGCAGGCCGCCCCAGCAGATAGCCCTGGCCGTAATCACAGCCCAGTTCGCGCAGGGTCTGCCGCTGCGCCTCGGTCTCGATGCCTTCGCCGGTGGTTTCAATGCCCAGGGTGCGCGCCAGCGACAGCACGCCTTCCACCAGCGCGCGGGTGCTCTGCATTTCCGGCCCATGCAGGCCGGCAATGAAACTCTGGTCGATCTTCAGCGTGCTGATGGGGAAGCGATGCAGGTAGGACAACGCGGAGAAGCCGGTGCCGAAATCATCCAGCTGCACCTGGATGCCGCGCTCGCGCAGCCCCTGCAGGATGCGCAGCGTATGCGGACCGTCATCCAGCAGCGCCACTTCGGTGATTTCCAGGCGCAGCCTGTGTGGATCGGCGCCGCAGGAATCGAGCAGGCCGAACAAACGGTCACTGAACTCGGCCGAACGGAAGTGGCGGGGTGACACGTTCACCGAGACATAGCCCTGGCCGCCTTCGCCCAGGCCTGCGATGACCTGTTCGTAGATCAGCCAGTCGACCTGCTCGATCAGGCCGCTCTCCTCGCCCAGCTCCAGGAACGCCCCCGGCAGCAGCAGGCCGCGGCGCTCATGCTGCCACCGCAGCAGTGCCTCGTGCCCGATCACCTCGCCATCGGACAGGCGCACGATCGGCTGGTAGAACGGCACGAAATCGCGATTGTTGATGGCGCGGCGCAGATCGGCCTCCAGGTCGAGGCTGCGCATGGCCTCTTCGCGCATGTCCTCGTCGAAGATCGCGCAGCGATCATGGCCCTGCGCCTTGGCCCGGTACATCGCGGCGTCGGCATCACGCAGCAACTCCTCACCGGTGCGGTAGCGCGGATTCCACAAGGCGATGCCGAGGCTGCCGGACGGGAACAGTTCGCGCCCTGCAACCCACATCGATTCCTGGAGCGCCAGCAACAGCCGCTGGCCGAAGTCCAGGGCCTGCGCCAGGCCCTGCGGGCACTGCAGCAGCACAGCGAATTCATCGCCTCCCAGCCGCGCGACGACATCCTCGGTGCCAGCCATGGAGACGATGCGCTTGGCCACTTCCACCAGCATGCGGTCGCCCGCAGCATGACCAATGCTGTCGTTGACCAGCTTGAAGCGGTCCAGGTCAAGGAACAGCACGGCGAACACCGGGCCACCCTCGCGCCGGGCCTGGGCCAGCGCATCCTGCAGCCGATCCAGCAGGTGCAGGCGGTTGGGCAGGCCGGTCAGGGCATCGTGCATGGCCTGGTGGGTCAGGCGCTGCTCGGCGCGCAGGCGTTCGCCGATCTGGCCCAGCAGCTTCTCGTTCACCTCGGCCAGCTCGCGGGTGCGCTCTTCCACGCGCTTTTCCAGCTCGGCATGCGCCGAGCGCAGCCGTTGCTGGTCACGCTGGCGGGCAAGGCCGGTACCAATGTTCTGCGCGACGAAGGTCAGCAGGCGCTGGTCATGCACGCTGAAGGTGCTGTTTTCGCTGTAACTCTGCACCACGATCGCGCCGACCACCTCGTCGTCGCGCAGCAGCGGCACACCCAGCCAGCAGTGGGAGCGTGCTCCGGATTCGCGCACCTCGCCACTGGCCAGCAGCGCATCGATCTGCTCCCGCGAAGCCAGCAACGGACGCCGGTTGCGCACCACGTATTCGGTCAGGCCCCGGCTGAACGGACGCGGAGCACGGCTGGCGTTGTGTTCGTCCACCGAGTACACGAAGTCCAGGCCATTGCCAGCCGGGTTGACCAGCGCGATGTAGAAATTGCGCGCGTCGAGCAGGCGCCCGACCACCCCGTGCACCTGGCCGTAGAACTGGGCGAGGCTGTCGGCCGACATTGCCATTTCGGCGATGTTGTAGAGCGCGGTCTGCAGCTGTTCGGCGCGGCGGCGTTCGGCCACCTCATCCTGCAGGCTGCGATTGGCACGCTGCAGTTCCTGGGTGCGCCGCTCCACCTGCTGCTCAAGCCGCACCTGCGCCTGGCGCCGATCCATCGCGGTCTGCACGTGCTGGGCCACAAAGCCCAGCAACGCACGTTCAGCCTCGCCATAACGGGCCGCCTGTTCGTAGCTCTGCACCACGATGGCGCCGCATACGCGGCCATCGCGCAGCATCGGTACGCCCAGCCAGTCCAGGCTTTCCGGGCCGCGCTGCGGGTCATGTTCCTGCTCGACCACCCGCGCCAGCAGCTCACGCGACGGGCCGCTGAGCGGCTTGCCGTGACGCAGCAGCGCCACGGTGAGGCTGCGCGGCATCTCGCCCGCGTCATGGGCCTGCGATGGATCGGCGATGAAGTCGTCCACCTGGTCGGCGAAGTACAGGAAGCGGATCTGGTCGCGCACGTCGTCGTACTCGACGATGTAGCAGTTCTCCGCGTACATCAGGGTCCCCAGCACGCCATGCACGTGACGCAGCATCTCGGGCATTTCCAGGTCGGCACCGGCCAGATCGGCAATCTGGAACAGCGCCTGCTGCAGCCTCTCGGCTTCTTCCAGCGCCTTGATCTGCCCGGCCTGGCGGCCTCGCTGCAGGGCCAGCTCCATCGCCTGCCGGGCCAGCCCCCACCATGCCGGTGGCGGCACCGCACCCGTCACCGACAGCAGCAGCCGTGCGCCGTCGTACTCCCAGCCGTGCTGGCCATCACCGATACCCGGTTCCACAGCCCCGCAACCATCGGCCACCGTTGGCCAACCGCCCTGCCCCGCGCCCAGCTGCGGGTCGTCCCAGCCAACGCGGACCACTGCCGTTTCCGGCAGCAGCGCATGCAACGCGCGCACCAGCGCCGTGCTCAGCACGACCTCGTGTGGTGGCTTTTCCGCCGGTTCAGCATGCGTGGACAAATGACCGTCTCTTGGCGCCGTCTGTGCAGCACCTCCCCTGAGCCGCCGAGCATAGCGCGCCACCCGGGGGGCAATGGAAGCCCATCAACCCCGAATCGTGCGCCGGTGCGTTTTTCCTGCTGTCCGTCGCCCCTTCCAAGCCATGAGCCTCGCCTTGCCCGCCACCGCCACCGGCTATGCGCCACCGCCTGCAGGCCTTACCCTGTACGCCGTGGAAGCCAGCGCACTGCCAACCGATGAAGCCTTGATGCTGGCCTGGGCCGCCGGCGACCTGCGCGCGTTCGAAAGCCTGTATGCGCGCCATCGCAAGCGCCTGTTCGGCTTCCTGCTGCGGCAACTGCGCGACACCGCGCTGGCCGAGGAGATCTTCCAGGACGTGTGGCAACGGGTGATCAGCGCGCGCGCTGGCTGGCAGCCTGAAGCGGCCTTCAGCACCTGGCTGTTCCGCATCGCCCACAACCGCCTGAACGACCATTGGCGTGCAGCGCGGCACCGCCCTGCCGCTCCGGCTGACGCCGATCTGCGCCTGGCGGCGATCGAGGATGGGCAGACCCCGGAAGCGGAGCTTTCCGAATTCGAACAACGTCGCCGCATTCAGCGGGCGATGGAGCAACTGCCGCCCGAGCAGCGCGAAGTGCTGCAGCTGCGGCTGGATCAGGAACTGAGCCTGGAGGAGATCGGCCAGATCACCGGCGTTGGCCGGGAAACCGTGAAATCGCGGCTGCGCTATGCAATGGACAAGCTGCGTGCGGGACTGAACGCATGAACCGAGACGAACCCCTGACGCCGGAAGAACGCGAGCTGGCCCACCTGCTCGGCCGCCGCACCGAACAGGCACCGCCAGCCGCGCTGGACGCCGCCATCCTGGCAGCGGCCCGGGCCGCTGTGGATGCTCCGGCCAAAGGTGCCGATATCCTGGTGGACGCACCACGCACGCGTCGCACGCGTCCGCGTTGGCCGGCGGTGTTCGGCATCGCCGCCTCGATGGTGTTCGCCATCGGCATCGCCTGGCAGCTGCGTCCGGAGCCGCCAACGGTTCCTGCTGGTGAAGCCGCCGTCGCGGCGGCACCTGCTGCTGCCGACATCGCCGCCGCCGATCAGACCGCCGGGAACAGCGCTGCGGACGCCGCACTGCCGCCCCCCGATCCGTCGGCCGCTGCACCGGCAGCCGCCGAGGCGGCGCCTGTTGCGGCACCGGCAGCAGCCGTCGCCCGCGCGGCCAGACCCACTCCCGCACAAGCCATCCCAGCGCCAGCATCGGCACCGCAGAAGGAACAGGCAGACGCCGCCCGCGCACGCGTCGCGGAACCTGCCACCGATACATCCTTTGCGGCAATGCCGCCGCCTGCGCCGCCCGCACCACCGGCACCCGCGGCGTATTCGGCGCCAGCGCCTTCATCCGCCCCGGCCGTGACCGGGACGATGAAGGCACGCAGCGCTGCAGCGCCACTGGCCAGCGCAGCCGACGCAGAACAGGCCCCGGTGCTCGATCGCATCGAAATGACAGCGAGCAAGCGCGTTGCCCCCTCGGTCCGCTCCGCACCCGGCGTCATGCGCCGCAGCGATGCAGGACTGAGTGCGGATGCAGTGCAGGCCGAAGTGGAGACCGATGCGCGGCTGCCACGCCGGCAGTGGCTGCAGAAGATCCGCGCACGCCGCGACGACGGCCAGCGTGATCTTGCCCGCGCCAGCCTGGAGCGCTACATGCAGCAGTATCCGGAAGCACGCCTGCCGCACGACCTGCGCCCGCTGCTGGACGACTGAAGCCGACGGGGATGCCCGGCAACCCCGTAGAATGGCGGCAATGCTCGATACCCTCGCCCAGCCTGTCAGCCATACGCTGGAAGTCAAACACAGCCGCTTCATCGCCCATGCCGCGCCGGTCGACGGCGCTGCAGCCGCGATGATGTTCCTGCAGCAGGTCGCGGTAGCCGACGCCACCCACAACTGCTGGGCTTACCGCCATGGGCAGGACTACCGTTCCAGCGACGATGGCGAGCCTGCCGGTACCGCCGGGCGGCCGATCCTGGCAGCGATCGATGGCCAGGGCTTCGACCGGGTGGTGGTGGTGGTGACACGCTGGTTCGGCGGCATCAAGCTCGGTGCCGGTGGCCTTGTACGTGCCTATGGCGGTGCCGCCGCCGAGTGCCTGCGCACCGCGCCGCGCCTGCCACTGGTTGCCATGGCCCGCCTGCAACTGCTGGCCGGCTTCGAGGACCTGGGCACCCTGCACGCCACCCTGACCGCCTTCTCCGCAGAGAAGCGCGATGAGCAGTTCGATGCCAATGGCGTGTGCCTACGGATCGAACTGCCGGCCGATCAGGTCCACGCATTGAAAATCCGACTGCGCGACGCCACTCGTGACCGTATCCGCATACAAGACGACGACCAGGATGACTGACAAGGACGACGCTCCCGCCTCGACCCCGCCGCTGCGCCGCCTCGGCAGCCTGCGTACTCTGTGGCCCTTCGTGCGCCGGCACAGCGGGCTGTTCATCGCCTGGCTGCTGGCGCTGGCGGTGTCCTCGGCCGCCACACTGAGCCTGCCTCCAGCCGTGAAGCAGATGATCGACCACGGCTTCAGCAGCGGCGGCCAGATCAACCGTGCCTTCGCCCTGCTGATGCTGGTGGCGGTGGTCATGGCGCTGGGTACCGCCGCGCGCTTCTACTTCGTCTCGCTGCTGGGCGAAAAGGTCGTGGCTGATCTGCGCAGCCAGCTGTATGCGCACCTGATCCATCTCGGCGCCGGCTTCCATGACCGCAGCCGCAGCGGTGAACTGGTTTCGCGCCTGACTGCCGATACCGAGCTGCTTCGCAGCGTGGTCGGCTCGACCATGTCGGTGGCCCTGCGCAGCACCGTCACCGTCATCGGCAGCCTGGCGATGCTGTTCGTCACCAGCCCGCGGCTGGCGGCGTGGTCGCTGCTGGGCATTCCGCTGGCGGTGCTGCCGATCATCATCGGCGCTCGCAAGCTGCGTACGGTCGCGCGCAACAGCCAGGACCGCATCGCCGATGCCAACAGCCTGGCCAGCGAGACGCTGGGTGCGGTGCGCACGGTACAGGCCCACGCACGCGAGCCGTACGAACGTGGCCGCTTCGACCACGCACTGGGCGATGCCATCAAGGCCGCCCGCCGTCGCATCGGTGCACAGTCACTGGTCACCGCCAGCGCCATCCTGCTGGTGTTCGGCGCCATCGTCGGCGTGCTCTGGCTGGGTGCGCATGATGTCATCGACGGACGCCTCAGCGCCGGTACGCTTGGCCAGTTCGTGCTGTACGCACTGATCGGCGGCGGCTCGGTCGGCGCGCTGGCTGAAGTATGGAACGAACTGCAGCGTGCGGCCGGCGGCATGGGCCGCATCGGCGAGCTGCTGCAGGAAGACATCGAGATCCGCGCGCCGGCGCAACCGCAGGCGCTGCCACAGCCGCTGCGCGGCGAGATCCTGTTCGACGACGTGGTGTTCCATTACCCGCAACGGCCGGACCAGGCTGCACTGGACCACTTCAACCTGCATGTGCGTCCGGGTGAGACCGTGGCCCTGGTCGGCCCGTCGGGCGCGGGCAAGAGCACGGTACTGTCGATGCTGCTGCGCTTCCACGATCCGGCCGCTGGCACCATCTGCGTGGACGGTACTGACATCCGCAGGGTCGATCCGGCCGCGCTGCGCGCCCAGCTTGCGCTGGTGCCGCAGCAACCGACGCTGTTCGCTGCCAGCGCCCGCGACAACATCCGCTATGGCCGCCTGCAGGCCAGCGACGCCGAGGTCGAGGATGCCGCTCGCGCCGCCGAGGCCGACGGCTTCCTGCGCGCATTGCCACAGGGCTACGACAGTGAACTGGGCGAGCGCGGCGCGCGCCTGTCCGGCGGCCAGCAGCAGCGCGTGGCGATCGCGCGTGCACTGCTGAAGGACGCACCGATCCTGCTGCTGGACGAAGCCACCAGTGCGCTGGATGCGCAGAGCGAGTACAGCGTGCAGCAGGCGCTGGAGCGGCTGATGGCCGGCCGTACCACGCTGGTCATCGCACACCGGCTGGCCACCGTGCTCAAGGCCGACCGCATCGTGGTGATGGACCAGGGGCGCATCGTAGCCGAAGGTACGCATGCACAGCTGCTGGCCGAAGGCGGTCTGTACGCTGAACTGGCACGCCTGCAGTTCATCGATTGATGACGGCCGGCTAACATCGGCGGGGCGAAGCTGGCGACGCATCAACAGCAACCGTTGAAGGAGGTGCCAGATGTCGTTCCGTCAGTTCCCCGCCGTCGACAGTCAAGGCGAAAGCCACATCATCATCGAGTTCAAGCCCGAGGCGAATGGCAGCGGGCATCATTCCGAAGCGACGCCCCGCTATGAGCTGGACGACGGTCGCCTGCTGGTGCGCAATGGCCGCGAGTTCACCACCAGTGGTGGAGAGCTGAGGCTGACGATCTGAGGTTCGCCGGGCATGGCCCGGCGCTACCGGAGTTCGCATCGCCTTGCTCTGGCAGGTGTCGCCCCTGGTCGGCACACTTTTCGCCAAGGCTGGTAGGTGTCGACCTTGGTCGACACACTTTTCGCCAAGGGCAGTCGAGCATGGCTCGCCTCTACAAAAATGCGTGATCATTTTTTGATCAACCATCTTGACAGCCTTGGCTGCCAAGGGCTCCACGTGGTTATCCACATGTTTGCTCAGAAATCATCCACACCGCCTGTGGATGAATGTGCTCAGCCGAGCACGCGTCCGATGCCGCTGGCATCGACTTCCGCTGCCGCCGCAGCGATCGACATCGGGTCGCTGCCTGCAACGAATCCGATACGGAAATGCACTTCGCCGCCGGGCGTGCGCGAGGAATGGATTGACGCCAGGCTGATGCGGTGCTGCTCGAAGACGTTCAGCAGTTCACGCAGCGAACCCGGCCGGTCCTCCGGCAAATGTACCGACAGCGCGTTGCGCTCGGTCAGGTCGGCCAGCAGATACCCCACCCGCTCGAAGGTGTAGTTGCCCTCGGCCAGTGCCTGTTCGCCGAAGGCGCTGCGGTTGGCCGACAGCAGCTGCTCGCGGAATGCACCCCGCGCAGCATCGTCGCCCTGCCCGACCTGGGCCTGCAGGTCCTGCAGTTGACCGACCAACCGTTCCAGCATCGGCGCAACGTATGGATTGCCGAACTGGATGTCTTCATAGATCGCCGGGTTCAGCGACAGGATGCGCGAGATGATCGCGGTATCCAGTTCGAATGACGCCGAGCGGTACGGCATCATCGCGGCCAGAGCGCCCAGCTGCGGCTGGTACTGGCGCAGCACACCGGCCTGGGCCAGGTGGGTGGCATGCACCATCGCCTGCACCAGCGCCATCATCTGGTCGTGATGCTGCGGCGTGGCGCGCACGCATTCGGCCTGCAGGGCAGTGCACAGCGCATCAACCCACGGCTGCCAGTGCTGCAGGCGCGCTTCGCAGACCACCATCACCCGGCCCTTCAGGGTCGGCGCCTTGGGAGGCGCAGTCATCGGATGCAGGCCGACCACTTCGGCCTGCGAAGCCAGCATCGCCTGCACCGGCGCATCCTTTACCGAAGTCACATCCAGCCACAGCCGGTCGCGCTCGCGCCCGGCCGACTGCTGCACGTACTGCGCGATCAACGCGGGCGTGTGCCTGATCGGTGCCGAGAACACCAGCACGTCAGCCTGCGCCAGCAGCTGTTCCGGCGTATGCGAGGTGGCATCGGCCGGGTCATGGCCAATCACCTGCAATTGCATGTCCTGCTGGAAGAAACGGCGCAGCCAACGCCCGTAGGCGCCAGCACTACCGACAATGCCGACTGTGCGCGGCGTGCGTTCCTGCGGGCCGCTCATGCCACGCGTTCGGCGCGGAAGCGCGTGCCTTCGGCCAACGCCGCAGGCGCCGCAGCGATCACATCGAACTCCTCGAATCCGTTGTCCAAGGTCGCTTCCAATGCGGCATGGGTACCGGCAATCGCACGCGAGATGGCCTGCTGCATGGATTCGCCACGCAGCAGGAACGACACCACCAGCGACATCAGCACATCGCCAGTGCCCGCAACGTCCACCGGCAGCAGCGGCGAAGTCCAGCGCCAGGTCTCGTCACGGCCGACGGCCAGCGTCACCAGTTCGCCAGGAGTACCCCCGACGCTGTGCGCGATCACCCAGTGCGGGCCACGGTCCAGCAGCGTGCGCGCCGCCGCCATGGCATCGGCTTCGGCCAATGCCGGCATGCCGGTCAATCGGTTCAGTTCGAACGCGTTCGGCGTCACCAGCCACGCATGCGGCAGCAGGCGCTCGGCGAAGATCGCTTCCAGGCCCGGCTCCACGTAAGGGCCGGTGTGGGTATCGCCAATGACCGGATCCAGGCAGTAGCGCAGCTGCGGACAGGCCGGCAGGATCTCGTCCAGCCAATCGGCAAACGCGGCGCCGTTGGCGGTGCTGCCGAAATAGCCGGAGACCAGCATCTTCGCCCGCTGCGGCAGGCCACGCTCATGGGTGCCGAGCAGCAGGTCGGCGAACCAGTCGGCGGGCAGCACGCGGCCGCGGGTGGTGTCGTAGAACGGCGCGTTGCTGAGCAGCACGGTCGGAATTTCGGCTACGCGCACACCGAGGGCGCGCATTGGCGGTATGGCGGCGCTGTTGCCGGCGTGGCCGTAGACGAGTTGCGACTGGACCGAGATGACATCGATCGGCGACGGGCCATCCGGCCGCTGGCGGCGGCCGTGGACCAGGTGGTTATCAAGGGATTCGCTCATGACCGCATTCTACGCCCAAGGGGGTTTTCGGCAGGGCTTGCAGCCCTGCACCTGCTCAATGCAACGGCAACGGCAAAAGCCAAAGCGAGCAATCCGTGGGATGGCGGGGCGGTGTCGGAGTGCGGGGACGCCGTGAACCCGTCCATGGGGGCTTGGCAGCCGCATCCATGCGGCTGACACCCCGCACTCCGACACCGCCCCACCTTCGACAGGTTCATGCGGCTGTTGGCAACTGCGGCTGTTGTTCCGCACGGCTGTTGGTAGGTGTCGACCTTGGTCGAGACATCTGTCAGGTATCGATAGACAAAAAAGGGGTCAGATCTACCGTGTCGACCAAGGTCGACACCCACCAGAGCAGATGGCTGTTCCAACAGATCGCAAGAAACCGTCGAAGGCGGGTTGGGTCCGGTTGCGGGGGTGTCCGCGGCATGGATGCCGCGGCCAAGCCCCCATGGACGGGTTTACGGCGTCCCCCGCAACCGGACCCACCCCGCCATCCCACGGAATGCGGGCTTTTGACGTTGACGTTGATTCAGCAGGTGCAGGGCTGCAAGCCCTGCAAACCCGCCCTCCCTCAGTGAACAGCAGGTCGCGACGGCGGCAGCCACGCCGCCACGATGCCGAGCAACGGCAGGAACGCAGTCAACTGGTAGACATACTCAATGCTGGTCTTGTCCGCCAGCAGGCCGAGCACTGCTGCGCCCAGCCCGCCCATGCCGAACGCGAAACCGAAGAACAGCCCCGACACCATGCCGATGCGGTGCGGCATCATTTCCTGTGCATACACCACGATCGCCGAGAACGCCGAGGACAACACGAAGCCGATCAGCACCGCCAGCACCGTGGTCCAGAACAGATCGGCATGCGGCAGCATCAGTGCGAACGGTGCCACGCCCAGGATCGAGGTCCAGATGATCGGCTTGCGGCCGATGCGGTCGCCCAGCGGCCCACCCAGGAAGCCACCGGCTGCGGATGCGACCAGGAACGCGAACAGGTGCAGCTGCGCCTGCGCCACCGGAATGCCGAAATGGTGGATCAGGTAGAAGGTGAAGTAGCTGCCGATGCTGGCCATGTAGAAGTACTTGCTGAAGATCAGCACCAGCAGGATCGCCAGCACCTTGGCCACGGTGCGAGGCGGGTGTCGCGGTGCCATCGCAGCCGTGCTGGCGGGGCGTGGCGCGCCCAGATGCAACGCGTACCAGCGGCCGACATAGGTCAGCAGTGCGATGCCGATCAGGGCGGCGCCGGCAAACCACGACGCGGCATGCTGGCCATAGGGCACGATCACCGCCGCAGCGATCAGCGGGCCGAGCGCGGTACCGAAGTTGCCGCCCACCTGGAACACCGACTGCGCGAAGCCATGGCGCCCCCCCGAGGCCAGGCGCGCGATGCGCGAGGCTTCCGGGTGGAAGATGGCCGAACCAATGCCGACCATCGCTGCGGCCATCAGCACCACCGCATAGTTCGGTGCGAAGCCGAGCAGCAGCATGCCGCACAGGGTCGAGGCCATGCCGATCGGCAGCGAGTACGGCGCCGGGCGGCGGTCGGTCGCTGCGCCGATCAGCGGCTGGAAGATCGATGCGGTGAGCTGGTACGTCAGCGTAATCAGGCCGATCTGGGTGAAGCTGAGGTTGAAGCCGCCCTTGATCACCGGATAGATCGCCAGGATCAGCGACTGCATCATGTCGTTGACGACATGCGAGGTGGAAATGGCAGCCAGCACACCGGGAGCCACCGGGCGTGAGGTCGTTGCGGGAGAAGCCAAGGCGGACATGGACGCAGTCAGGTTGGGGGCGAGCCACGCATGCTACGGTTGCCCTCCCTTCCCTTCTGCCGCGTTCGGGTCATGGCCTATCGCAAAAAGGACATTGCCGGCGACGTCGACCCGGCTGCGCCCTGGCGCGATGTGCCGCTGCACCGCCCGGTCACCTACCGGGTTACCCAGTACCCGGCCGGCACCCATATCGCAGGCCACAAGCACCAGCGCCACCAGCTGGTCTATGCCATCTCCGGGTTGATGGTGGTGCGCTCGGAAGTCGGTCGCTGGGTGGTGCCCTCCACCCGTGCGATCTGGATGCCGGCAGGCATGGTGCACGCGGTGGACTGCATTGCCGCCGTGCACATGCGCAGCCTGTACATCGACCCGTCATTCGCGCCGCAACTGCCGGCCGAACCGTTCGCGGTACAGGTGGCACCACTGCTGCGCGAACTGCTGCAGGCGGCCACGCTCATCAAGGGCGAGCACATCGAAGACAGCCGCGATGGCCGCGTGGTGCGCCTGCTGCTGGACGAGCTGCATCGCATGGACGTATTGCCGCTGCACCTGCCCGCTCCCACCGATCCGCGCCTGCAGCGGATCTGCCAGCATCTGCAGAAGCACCCCGGCGATGACGCCACGCTGCAGGATTGGGCGCAGGCACTGGAGGTGGACGTGAAAACCATCCAGCGCCATTTCGCCGGCGAACTTGGCATGACCTTCGGCCAGTGGCGGCAGCAGGCACGGTTGCTGGCGGCACTGGAGCGGCTGGCGGTCGGTGACAAGGTCATCGATGTCGCGCTGGCGATGGGCTACGACAGCCCCAGCGCGTTCACCAGCATGTTCAAGCGGCAGCTGGGGCAGACGCCGGCGGCATTCTTCCGGTGAGCATTTCCCGATAGCGCCGGGCCATGCCGGCGGAATGCAGCCGGCGCCCGCAAACGAAAACGCCGGGCATGGCCCGGCGCTACCGTTCAACGCTTGCGTTGACAACTCAGGACGTCATCCGGTCCCAGAAGCCCTTCACGCCATCCATGAAGGTGGCCGACTTCGGCGAATGCTTGCGCGCTTCCTCGCCGACGAAGGTGGCTTCGAACTGCTCCAGCAGCTTGCGCTGCTCGTTGGTGAGGTTGACCGGGGTCTCCACCACCACGCGGCAGTATAGGTCGCCTTCGCTGCGGCTGCGCACCGAACGCACGCCCTTGCCGCGCAGGCGGAACAGCTTGCCGGTCTGGGTCTCGGCCGGAATGCGGATTTCCGCTTCACCGCCCAGAGTGGCCACGCGCACGGTGTCGCCCAGCGCGGCCTGCGAGATGCGGATCGGCACTTCGCAGTGCAGATCGTCGCCATCGCGCTGGAAGATGGCGTGCTCGCGCACGCGCACTTCCACGTACAGGTCGCCCGGCGGCGTACCGGCCGGACCGGCCTCGCCCTCGCCCTGCAGGCGGATGCGGTCGCCGGTGTCGACGCCGGCCGGCACCTTCACCGACAGCACCTTGTCTTCCTCGACACGGCCGTTGCCGTGGCAGGTCTTGCAGGGCTTGGCGATGATCTGGCCACGGCCGCCGCAGTTGTGGCAGGCCTGCTGCATGGCAAAGATGCCGCGCTGGATGCGCACCTGGCCACGACCATGGCAGACGTTGCAGGTCTCGACCTTGCCGTCTTCGGAGCCACTGCCATCGCAGTCGCCGCACTCGGCCAGGGTCGGAATCTCGATGCGGCGCTCGACGCCGCGCACGGCTTCTTCCAGGTCCAGCTCCATCACGTAGCCGATGTCGGCACCGCGACGCGCCTGGCGCGGACCACCGCCGGCACCACCGAAGATGTTGCCGAAGATATCGCCGAAGATATCGTTCATGTCCGGGCCGCCCGGGCCACCACCGCCCATGCCGTGCTCGAACGCGGCGTGGCCATGGCTGTCGTACATGCGGCGCTTGCCGCCGTCGGACAGCACTTCGTAGGCTTCCTTGCACTCCTTGAAGGAGGCTTCGGCCGCCGCATCACCCGGGTTGCGGTCCGGGTGGAACTTCATCGCACAGCGACGATAGGCCTTCTTCAGCTCTTCGTCGGTGGCGGTGCGGGCAACGCCCAGCACTTCGTAGTAATCGCGCTTGCTCATATCGTGGATCGCATTCCGGAAAGTCGGGATTCGTCAAAGCGGAAGAGCGGAACCAGGTCCGCTCTTGCGTCGGGCGCCCCGACACGCCGGGTGGCGGTCAGGACCCTGATGCGACAACGGGACGCTGGTGGCCAGCGTCCCGCGTCGGTCCGGATCAGGACTTCTTGTCGTCCTTGACTTCGGTGAACTCGGCGTCGACCACGTCATCCTGCGCCTTGCCTGCGTTGCCGGCGTCGGCACCCGGGGCACCGCCCTGGTCGGCCGAAGCGGCGGCGAACAGCGACTGGCCGGCTTCTTCCAGCACCTTCGACTTGGCTTCGATCTGTGCCTTGTCGTCACCCTTCATCGCGGTTTCCAGATCGGCCAGCGCCGCTTCGACCTTGCCGATCACTTCGCCGCCGACCTTGCTGCCGTGCTCAGTGATGGCGCTGCGGGTGCCGTGGATCAGGGCGTCGGCCTGGTTGCGGGCCTGCACCAGCTCCTGGAACTTCTTGTCTTCCTCGCGGTTGGCTTCCGCGTCGGCGACCATGCGTGCGATCTCTTCCTCGGACAGGCCCGAACCGGCCTTGATCTCGACCTTCTGTTCCTTGTTGGTCTTCTTGTCCTTGGCCGACACGTGCAGGATGCCGTTGGCGTCAATGTCGAAGGACACTTCCACCTGCGGCAGGCCGCGCGGGGCCGGCTCGATGCCGGACAGGTCGAACTTGGCCAGCGACTTGTTGAAGCGGGCCTGTTCGCGCTCACCCTGCAGCACGTGCACGGTCACGGCCGACTGGTTGTCCTCGGCGGTGGAGAACACCTGCGAGGCCTTGGTCGGAATGGTGGTGTTCTTCTCGATGATCTTGGTGAACACGCCGCCCATGGTCTCGATGCCCAGCGACAGCGGGGTCACGTCCAGCAGCAGCACGTCCTTGACGTCGCCGCCCAGCACGCCGCCCTGGATCGCCGCACCCAGTGCCACGGCTTCGTCCGGGTTGACGTCCTTGCGCGGTTCCTTGCCGAAGAACTCGGTCACTGCCTGCTGCACCTTCGGCATGCGGGTCTGGCCACCGACCAGAATCACTTCGCTGATGTCGCTCGAACGCAGGCCGGCATCGTTCAGGGCGACGCGGCACGGCTCGATCGACTTCTTGATCAGGTCTTCCACCAGCGCTTCCAGCTTGGCGCGGGTCAGCTTGATGTTCAGGTGCTTCGGACCCGACGCGTCGGCGGTGACGTAGGGCAGGTTCACTTCGGTCTGCTGGGCGCTGGACAGCTCGATCTTGGCGCGCTCGGCGGCGTCCTTCAGGCGCTGCAGGGCCAGCGGATCCTTGCGCAGGTCGATGCCCTGGTCCTTGTTGAACTCTTCAACCAGGTACTCGATGACGCGGTTGTCGAAGTCTTCGCCGCCCAGGAAGGTGTCGCCGTTGGTGGCCAGCACTTCGAACTGCTTCTCGCCGTCGACGTTGGCGATCTCGATCACCGAGACGTCGAAGGTGCCGCCGCCCAGGTCGTACACCACGATCTTGCGATCCTTGTTGTCGCCCTTGTCCAGGCCATAGGCCAGCGCAGCCGCGGTCGGCTCGTTGATGATGCGCTTGACGTCCAGGCCTGCAATGCGACCGGCGTCCTTGGTCGCCTGGCGCTGGCTGTCGTTGAAGTAGGCCGGCACGGTGATGACCGCTTCGGTGACCTTCTCACCGAGGAAGTCCTCGGCGGTCTTCTTCATCTTTTCCAGCACCTTGGCCGAGATTTCCTGCGGGGCCATCTTCTTGCCGTCGCTGGTCGACACCCAGGCATCGCCATTGTCATGGGCGAGGATGCCGTACGGGACGTGGGCGATGTCCTTCTGCACTTCGGCGTCGGTGAACTTGCGGCCGATCAGGCGCTTCACCGCGTAGAAGGTGTTCTTCGGGTTGGTCACGGCCTGGCGCTTGGCCGAGGCGCCCACCAGGACTTCGCCGTCCTTGGTGTAGGCGACGATCGACGGGGTGGTGCGATCGCCTTCCGAATTCTCGATGACGCGGGCCTTGCCGCCGTCCATGATCGCCACGCACGAGTTGGTGGTGCCGAGGTCGATACCAATGATCTTGCCCATGGGGGAGACTCCTGAGGATGCTTGTTGGGGTCAGTCCGGCCGCTCGGCCGGTGGATGAATACGATGTGGGGGAGGCTCGTGGAACATTCAAGCCATCTCCCGAACGCTGTGTTCAGCGCCTGGAAAACCTTGCCAGGCACGGCCTGGCACGACCGGGGCCGGGCATCACCCGGCCCGGTCAATCAATCGGCGGCCACCACCACCAGCGCCGGCCGCAGCAGGCGCTCGTTGAGCAGGTAGCCCTTCTGGAACACGGTCACGACGGTGCCGGGGGCCGCGCCCGGGGCCGGCACCTGGCTGATGGCCTGGTGGTGTTCCGGGTTGAACGGCTGGCCGGTCGGGTCCAGCAGGACCAGGCCATTGTCACCGGCAACCTTCAGCAGCTGCTTGTAGGTCAGCTCCAGGCCTTCGCGCAACGGGTGGGCGTCGTCGCCAGCCGCCTTCAGGCCGGCATCCAGGCTGTCGAATACCGGCAGCAGCTCGCCGAGCAGCTTCTCGTTGGCGAACTTGCGGGCCTGCTCGATGTCACGGGCAACGCGCTTGCGCTGGTTCTCCAGGTCGGCGCGCTCACGCAGCGCATCGGCCCTGACCTGTTCAACTTCGGCGCGCAGGCGCTCCACTTCGTCGCTGACGCCGGCGGCGGCGGCCGCATCGGCGGCACTCTGCTGGGATTCGATATCTGGATGTTCGTGGTTCATGTCTGGGTCCCTGGCGGTCAATCTCCGCCTCCACCCACCCTAGTGTGGGCGGGATGCTGCGTTTCAAGCGTCGGATGTTCCCGGCGTGCGGCCGGCCGGCGAAAAGGCCGCGCCGAGCACATCGGCGGTGGCCTGGACCAGCGGGATCATGCGGTCGTAGGCCATGCGCTTGGGACCGATCACCCCCAGCACGCCCAGCACCTGGCCGTTGGCGGTGTAAGGCGCAGTGACCAGCGAGACCCCCTGCAGCGGCATCATCCCGGTCTCCTCGCCGATGAAGATGCGCACGCCCGGGGCCTGGATGGTCCGCTCCAGCAGCTGCAGGATCTCGCGCTTGCTGGAGAACAGCTCGAACAGCTCGCGCAGGCGCTCCAGGTCGGACAGGTCCTGCACCCCCATCAGACGGGTCTGGCCGGCCACCAGCATGTCGTCGGCCGCTGGCTGCAGGGCCTGCTCGGCCAGCTCGATGCTGTGCGCCAGCAGCTGTTCCAGCTCGGAGCGGGCGTCGCGCAGCTCCAGCAGCAGGCGGGTACGGATCTCGGCCATCGGCAGGCCGGCGAAATGGGCATTGAGGTAGTTGGCGACCTGCTCCAGCTGGCCCGGCGCGAACTCCTGGCGGGTCTCGATGACCCTGTTCTGCACCTCGTTGTCGGCAAACACCAGGATCGCCAGCACGCGGCGCCCGTCCAGCGCCACGAAATCGATCTGGCGGAAGGCGAACTGCTCGCGCCGCGGCGCGCTGACCACGCCGACGAAGTGGCTCATCGCCGACAGCAGCTCCGAGGCGCTGCCGAGCAGGGCCTGGGTGCTGCCGCCGCCAGCCAGCTCCTGGCGCAACCGGGCCAGCTCGCCCTCGCCCGGCGGCTGCATCTGCAGCAGGCTGTCGACGAATACCCGGTAGCCATGTGCGGTCGGGATGCGCCCGGCCGAGGTGTGCGGAGACGCCAGCAGCCCCAGGTCTTCCAGATCGCCGAGGATGTTGCGGATGGTGGCCGGGCTGACCTCCAGCCCGGCCACGCGCGCCAGTGTCTGCGAGCCGACCGGCTCACCGTCCTGGATGTAGCGCGCGATCAGCGTGCGCAGCAGATGGCGCGCACGCGGGGCAAGCTGGTCGGGAGAACCGTGCATGGAATCAACCTGTGAGACACGGACACTAGATAATGGCGGCGCATCACCTTGGCAAGTCATTGGACGTCCCTCGCCCGCGTGCTAGCGTTGCGCGGCTGCTGATACCCCCTTACCCATGCTCAGACATCTTTCGATCAAGGATTTCGCCGTTGTCCGCGCCACCGAACTGGAGTTCGGGCCCGGTATGACCGTCGTTTCAGGCGAGACCGGCGCCGGCAAGTCGCTGATGGTCGACGCGCTGGGCTTCCTGTCCGGCCTGCGCGCCGACAGCGGCGTGGTCCGGCATGGCGCCGCGCGCGCCGAGCTTTCGGCCGAGTTCGCACTGGAGCAGCTGCAGGCCGCGCGCCAGTGGCTGGCCGACAATGAGCTGGACGATGAGGAGCAATGCCAGCTGCGCCGGGTGATCCGCGCCGACGGCGGCTCGCGGGCCTGGATCAACGGCCGCCCGGTGACCCTGGCGCAGCTGGCCGACCTGGCCGCGCTGCTGGTGGAGATCCACGGCCAGCACGAACAGCAGGCCCTGCTGACGCGCCCGTCGCAGCTGGCCCTGCTCGACGCCTATGCACGCAACGAGAACGAACGCCGCCAGGTACGCCGCGCCGCCGCGGCCTGGCAGGCACTGGTCGATGAATCGCTGGCGCTGTCGCAACAGGGCGACGTCAGTGACCGGATCGGCTTCCTGGAGCACCAGCTGCGCGAGCTGGACCGCGAGGACCTGGAGCCGGAGTCGATTGCCGCACTCGGCGCCAGCCACCGCCGCCAGGCCCACGCCAGCGCCCTGCTGAGCGCCTGCCAGACGGCCAGCAACCAGCTCAACGGCGACGACGGCAGTTCCGCGCTGGACCTGCTGCAGCAGGTGCGCCACGAGCTGTCGCGCCTGATCGAACACGACCCACGCCTGGGCGAGGTGGACGGCCTGATCGAGAACGCCTCGATCCAGCTGCACGAGGCCTTGTCGCTGCTGGACCGGGTGCACGACGACCTCGATGCCGACCCGGAGCAGTTCGAAGAGAACGAGCGCCGCCTTGGCCGCCTGCACGACCTGGCGCGCAAGCACCGCGTGCCGATGGATGAGCTGGGCGCGCAGCGCGAGCGCATGCATGCCGAAGTGGAACAGCTGCGCGGCGCCGACGAGCGCCTGCAGCGCCTGGCCGGCGAGATCGACAAAGCCGCTGCGGCCTGGCGCGTGCAGGCCGAGCTGCTGACCGCCAGCCGTCGCAGCGCCGCTGCCGAACTGTCGGCCACCACCACCGGCATCATCGCCGAGCTCGGCATGGGCGGCGGCCAGTTCCTGATCGACCTGGAACCGCAGGACAGCGGCAAGCCCGACCCGCAGGGTGCCGAGCGCGTGGAATTCCTGGTCGCGGCCAACGCCGGGCAGCCGCCACGCGCCCTGCGCAAGGTCGCTTCGGGCGGTGAACTGTCGCGTATCTCGCTGGCCATCGAAGTGGCCGCACTGGATCTGGATGCCGTGCCGACCATGGTGTTCGACGAAGTCGATTCCGGCATCGGCGGCGCGGTGGCCGACATCGTTGGGCAGAAGCTGCGCGCGCTGGGCGAGAAGCGCCAGGTGCTGTGCGTGACCCACCTACCGCAGGTCGCTTCCAAGGGCCACGCGCACTACCGCGTCAGCAAGGCCCCGGTGGAGGGCATGACACAGAGCGCCGTGGAGAAGCTGGACAGCAAGGCGCGCGAAGAAGAGCTGGCGCGCATGCTCGGCGGCGTGGAAGTAAGCAAGGAGGCGCGCGCCGCTGCGCGCAAGCTGCTGCAGGTCTGAGGCCTGTTCGCGGTTATCCACGCATGGCGTGGATCTACACCGCGCGCGGTAGTGCCGGCCGCTGGCCGGCAACCCGTTTCACCCCAACGGCCGCGCCAGATCCACGCTTTCCACCAGGTAATCCAGGAACGCGCGCACGCGCAGCGGCAGGTAGCCGCCCTGCCCCAGGAACACCGCGTGCACCTCTTCCAGGTCACCCGGGTTGGCGTCTTCCAGCACCGGCAGCAGGCGCCCGGCCGCAATGTCGGCCTGCACCTGGAACGCTGCCAGCCGCGCCATGCCCAGCCCACCCAGCACCAGCTGGCGCAGCGCATCACCGTTGCTGGCGCGGGCGTTACCGCTGGGCAGCACCATCCGTTCGCGGCCATCCTGCAACAACGGCCAGCCCTGCATCGCCCGCGCATGGCCAATATCCAGACGGTTGTGCGACTGCAGTGCCTCGACATCGGCCGGCAGGCCGTGCCGCTGCGCATAGGCCGGTGCGACCACGATCATCATCCGCGTCGCGCCCAAGCGCCGCGCCACCAGGCTGGAACTCTTCAGCGGGCCGGCCCGTACCGCCACGTCGGTGCGCTGCTCGAGCAGGTCGATCACCTCGTCGTTGAGGGTCAGGTCCACGCCCACCTGAGGGTTGCGCTCGAGGAACGCAGGCAGCAGCGGCAGCAGGAAATGCTGACCAAACGGTACGTTGGAATTGACCCGCAGCCGCCCGCGCGGCTCGGCGTGAGCACTGGCGCAGCGCTCGGCTTCGTCCAGGTCGGCCAGCACGCGCAGGCCGCGCTCGTAGAACGCGCAGCCTTCGGGCGTCAGCTGCAGCTGGCGGGTGGAACGCTGCAGCAGGCGGGTGCCCAGCCGTTGCTCCAGGCGCGCCACCAGCTTGCTGACCGCCGAGGGGGTCATGTCCAACGTGCGCGCTGCCGCCGAGAAGCCCCCGGTCTCGATCACCCGTACGAACACTTCCAGTTCGCCGGATCGGTTGATGTCGGATCGCGCCATATTGATGAATCCAGCTCACAGATGATTATCCATGCGCAGTCTAGTTCACAGATGAGTGCGGAATCACCATGGCCTTCCCTCCACCCGGGATTGCCCGATGAACCGCTTCAGCCAGCTCGCCACCACCGCATTGATTGCCCTGTCCAGCGCGGCCAGCGCCGCCCCTGCCCCGCACTGGGTGGCGAGCTGGCAGGCCAGCCCACAACCGGTCTGGGGAGCGGACTTCCTGTTCCCGCCACTGATACCGGCGTCGCTGCACGACCAGACCTTCCGCCAGACCGCGCGCATCAGCCTGGGCGGCCCGCGCCTGCGGGTGCGGCTGAGCAATGCCCATGGCACCCGACCGCTGCGGATCGGCGCGGCCAGCGTGGCAGCGCGGGCAGATGCGGCCCCGCAAGCCCTCAGCTTCGGTGGCCAGCCCGGTGTGCTGATCCAACCCGGCCAGGAACGGCTGAGTGACCCGCTGGCACTGGCCACGAGCAACCGGCAGGCCCTGATGGTCAGCATCTTCGTGCCGGAACAGACGTCATTGCAGACCTTTCACTGGGACGGTCGCCAGACCAGTTGGATCGCCCCCGGCAACCAGATCCTGGCCCCCGGTCTTGAAGGGGCCAGCGACACGACCGCCCGCCTGTTCCTTACCGGTATCGAGGTGGAGGCACCGGCCAGTGCGCGCAGCGTAGTGGTGATCGGTGATTCGATCACCGACGGCGCCGGTGCCAGTCTCGACCGGGACCAGCGCTGGACCGACCACCTGGCCGCACGCCTGGTTCCACACGGGGTGGCGGTGGTCAATGCCGGGATTTCCGGTGGCCGCCTCTTGCGCGACGGCATGGGGGAATCCGCACTGGCCCGCTTCCAGCGCGATGCGCTGGATCGGCCTGGCGTGGCCAGCGTGATCGCGCTGATCGGCATCAACGACATCAGCTGGCCGGGCACCGCGTTCGCCCGGAACCAGGCCCGGCCCACGCTGGCTGAGCTGCAGGCGGGCTATCGGGCCCTGGCCGAGCAGGCCCATCGCCGTGGCGTCCGGATCGTCGGTGCCACCCTGCCGCCGTTCGCCGGCGCCCTGCCCGGTACGCCGCTGGAAAACTACTACCGGCCGGAGAAGGACACCCTGCGCTGGCAGCTCAATGCCTGGCTGCGTTCGGACAGCCCGTTCGACGCGATGATCGATCTGGATGCCGCGCTGCGCGACCCCGCCGATCCCTCGCGGTTGGCCGCTGCCTACGATTCCGGCGACCACCTGCATCCGGGGGATGTGGGGAACTGGGCGATGGCAGAAGCGGTGGACCTGGAAGTCCTGTTGGGGACATCCACGCATGGCGTGGATCGACCGTAAGCAACGAAAAACCCCGGGCAGGCCCGGGGTTTCGTCGCATCCGGCTGGTCGGATCGGCTTACTTGCGCTTCTTGCGCACGTACAGCACCAGCGAATGCTCTTCCAGTTCGTAGCCATGCTCGGCCGCGATCTTGCGCTGCAGCTCTTCGATTTCGTGGCTTTCAAACTCGATGATCTTGCCGCTGTCCACATCCACCATGTGGTCGTGGTGACCGCCGCGGTCCAGCTCGTAGACGGCCTGGCCGCCTTCGAAGTTGTGCTTGAGCACGAGGCCGGCGGCCTCGAACTGGGTCAGCACCCGGTAGACCGTGGCCAGGCCGATTTCATCGCCATGCTCCAGCAGCTGGCGGTAGATGTCTTCGGCGGTCATGTGGTGTTGGGCATTGCGCTGTTCGAGCAGCGCCAGGATCCGCATCCGTGGATGGGTCACCTTCAGGCCGACTTTTCGCAGGTCGTGGGTTTCCATAGGTCTCCGTTCATTGGCGATTTAGCGCCAGCTGCCTCGGATTGGGTCGCGGTGGCACGCCGGGAGTGTATCATCGGATCGATTTCCCCAACCGCCATTCCCGATGCGCAATCTCCTGCTGGTCGCCGCCGTCGCCCTGTCCACCACGGGCTGCGGCATCATCTACAAGCAACCCATCTATCAGGGCAACCTGATCCGGGAAGATGCCGTGGCCAAGCTGCAGGTCGGGCAGAGCAAGCAGCAGGTCACCGCACTGCTGGGCACCCCGTCCATTCCGGACCCGTTCCACGCCCAGCGCTGGGACTACACGTCCAGCCAGCGCGTGAACCGCCTGGGCCGTACCGAAGTGAAGAACTTCACCGTGTTCTTCGAGAATGACAACGTGACCCGCTGGGAAGGCGACTACTTCCCCGGCAACGACAAGGCCCTGGCCCAGCAGACCGTGCGCCAGTTCGGCCGCAACCTGCCGAAGGACAAGAAGAAGAAGGGCCGCTGAGGCTCCCTGCCCGTCCCCAGGTACGGGTTGCGGGCATCAACCGCCGCGCGCGCGCCGCCGGCGGTTGTCCTTGGGATCGGCCAGCAGCGGGCGCAACAGCTCGATGCGGTCGCCATCCAGAAGCGTCTGCTGCGGGCGCGCCAGTACGCCATGCACGGCCACCGCTGGACAGTCTGCACTGCCCTCCAGCCCAGCAGCAGCGATGGCATCGGCCACGGTCGCGCCCTCATCCAGCTGCAGCCGGCGCGACAGCACCTGCTGCGGCCAGGCCAGCACCACCTCGACCTCGATCATCGCTCAGGCCTCGTCGGCGACGCGGACGAAATCGTTGACCATGCGATCGGCCAGCCCCTGGAAGCCGATCGCCAAAGCAGGGCCCAGCAGGCGCGAGCTGGGTTCGAATTCCAGGGTGAGGGTGACCTTGCAGGCATCCTCGGCCAGGACATGGAATTCCCAGCGGCCGTGCAGCCGCTTGAACGGACCATCGCGCAGCTGCATGTCGATGCTGTGCGGGCGCTGCAGGGTGTTCTCGGTCTGGAACCAGGTGCTGAACGAACCCAGGCCCAGGTCCAGGCGTGCCACCAGGCGGTCCTCGCCCTGCTCCAGGATCTGGGCGGCCGAGCACCAGCGGAAGCGGCGCGGATAGGCCTGGACGTCGTTGACCAGGTCGAACATGCGCGCGGCCGAGTGTTCGACCAGGGCGCTGCGGCGGATAGTAGGCATGAATACAGGACGTTTCGGCAATCGACCGGGCGGGCCCGAATCGGAGACAATACGGAAATGAGCAAGAACAGCGGCAAGGATAAAGCAAAGAACGCGACGGCCAACAAAACCATCGCGTTGAACAAGCGTGCCCGCCACGAGTACCACATCGAAGAGCGCTTCGAGGCGGGCCTGGCCCTGCAGGGCTGGGAGGTGAAGTCGATCCGCGCTGGGCGCGGCAACATCATCGACGCGTACGCCTACGTGAAGCGCGGCGAGATCTTCCTGATCGGCGCACAGATCACCCCGTTGATCCAGGCCTCCACTCATGTGGTGGCCAACGACCGGCGTGAGCGCAAGCTGCTGCTGCACCGGAGCGAGATCGACAAGCTGGTCGGCAAGGTCGAACGCGATGGTTACACCATCGTGCCCACGGCGATGTACTGGAGCAAGAACAAGATCAAGCTGGAAGTGGCGCTGGCCAAGGGCAAGCAGACCCACGACAAGCGTGATGCCGCCAAGGACCGCGACTGGGCGATCGAGAAGCAGCGCGTGATGCGTCGCGGCAACCGCGACGCGTAAGGCGTCTGCGCATCATCCTGCAGAGCCGAGCCATGCTCGGCTGCCTTGGCCTTTTGTAGAGCCGAGCCATGCCGGGCTCTACAAAAGGCGGGTCACCCCGCCAGAATGCCCTGCCTGCGCATCCGCGGCGCCAACGCCGCGTGCATCACCGCCAGATGCATCACGACCGCCAGTTCCGGTGCATGGCGATCATCACCCGCCCGCCACCTGCGGGCCAGTTCGGCAGCATCATCCGGCAGCAACGACAGCAACTGGGCATCATCCAGTGCATCGGCCGCACCCTGCAGCTGGCGCGCCATCTGTCGCGACTGCCACACATGCACGCCGATGCTGAGGCTGGCCAAGGACATCAGGACCAGGGCCAGCCCATGCTCGAACCATTGCGAGAGCACTTCCGGCCCCCACAGCAGGGCCGCCAGCACTGCCAGGCCCGGCAGGCGCCACCCCAGCCAGTGGATGCGGCCGCGCTGCGCCCAATGCACCACCACCGCGCTGGCGACGAGCGCCGCAGCTGCCGTGGCCGGCAGCTCGGTCAGCCAGGTGGCCGCCAGCAACACTGCCAGCACCGCCCAGACCCAGCCGGGCGGCAACGCGCGCCGCTGGTAGTCGGCACCGACCGGCCCGACCAGCTGTCGCAGGCTGCGTTGTTGGCTTGCATCAGTCACCCATGGTCTCCGTGTCTGTCCTGGCTCGGATGGTCGTCGCCAGTGTGTCGCAAATTCGCGCCGACGAAGTTAGCAATCCGCTATGACGGCGGCTCTACAACAAGTTGTGGATTGACAGCACGCACATCGTGACCAAGGCCCTCAGGCCATCGACAGGTCCTTGCTGAGGAACACCCTGGAGGTGCCCGGCGGGTCACATGGCACTTCGCCGAACACGGTCCACCCATGCTTTACATAGAAGTCCGGCGCCTGGAAGCTGATGGTGTACAACACGCCGGAGCGACACCCGCGGCGCCGGGCCTCATCCTCCGCAGCCTTCAGTACACGCGACCCGATGCCGCTGCCGCGATATGCCTGCGGTAGATGGAACAGGTCCACGAACCAAAGCCCCAGCGAGGTCCGTCCGGTAAGGCCTCCGACCACTTTACCTGTGACCGGGTCCGTGACCAGCACCGCCAGCGTGCGACGGTCTGCGTAGCCCGCTGCGTCCAGATTGAACTGATCCAGGCCTGTGCCAATCATTTCCAGCACCTCGGTGCCAGGCACATCCGTGACTACGATTTCAAGCTTCATGGCGCCCCTCCATTGGCTGCGCATCAGAACTCGGATGGTATCGACCTGGCCCCCGGCCCTGCCGGCCCGCTGCGTTCCCAGAGGCTGTTCGGGTCTGGCTCCAACACAGATGATCACCGCGAATGATCGGAACAGAGCGACACTTGCCCCCCATGCATCCGGCCGTGTGGAAGCAAGGTCGTGACCGCGACCCTTCCAGGGCAATCCCTGACACGTCAAGGAACCACGGCGAAGAGGACGTGACTGTTCAGGCAGGATGCTGTACTGTTGCCGACGTTGGGCAGGGCCAGTTCCAGCGTTTTTCGCCGGTACCGGCCCACACGCCTTGCAATGCTTGAAGAAACCGGGGGTGCATTGGTTTCGACGGGGGTTGTGAAGTCGCCTGGCGCATGCCGAGGGGGTAGCTTTCCTCGTAAATCCAGCTGCAAAACTCTAGTTGCCAACGACGACAACTACGCTCTGGCCGCTTAAGGCCTAAGCCTCGAAACCGCTTGTGTCCATGCTCGCGGTGTAGAGTCACTATCATGGAATCGCGCTGGACGGCTGCCTGTCAGTCCGGCACTAGAACACAACAGGCTGGTTCCCGGATGCGCTTTGCACACCGTGCTGTTCGGGAACGAGATCCAACGGTGAGCTAAGCATGTAGTGCTGGGGATGGAGTGCCTTCGGACGGCGGTTCAATTCCGCCCACCTCCACCATCTGTATGGCCTGTCGAGGCCGCAAGAAGCCGGATCTCCCGTAAAGGAGTTCCGGCTTTTTTGTTTCCTCTCTTCGCCGGCACACGCCGGGAAGCCAGGGCAACGGCATGTCCGCCGAACTGGAACAGCGCAAGAGGCCCGCCGCGACCCGTGCGGCGCCGGCCGGGAAAACATGCTTGAACGGCGCTACACCTTGTCGCGCTTCAGGTTCTTTGTCCCCTGCCAGATCATTCCTGCACCAGCCAGGATGATGAGGAACATCATGACGCCCCCAACGGGGCCGAGATCCATCATCGCAAACGCGATGATGGCAAAGAGGATGAAGGCGCCGCCCAGCGCGAACAGTACTTATGGCGGGCGGAGTCTGAGCGTCGGGGCCGGTCTGGTTCATTCGATTCATTCCTTTGAAGTGCAGAAAGTCTGCGGATGGCGTGATCAGGAATGCGGACATCCGAACGCCTATGCTCCTGAGGCGGAGCATAGGCCAATGCGGTGTGAATTCAACATCCCGGCCCCGGAATCCGTGCCAGCCGCGGACAGCCCTGGCGCTCATCGCCCCGGGCTCACCTTCCAGAGCTCGTACGGACCTTCGGTCATGATGCGCGTTGCCCGCCCGTCCGCAGCAAGTGCATCAACCGCAGTGCGCAGAATCCGATCCCGCTCCTGGCCACCTGCCGAACCGGGTGAGCGGACGATAAGGTACTCAGCAGCGATGTCCCCCAGGAATTCCAGCGTGTGCTCCGGGGTATCCACCAGAGAGGGACGTGTCAGCGCGATGATGTCGATGGGCTCGTACCGAACTGGCAGCCAGAAAGCCTCCCCTCCTACATCCCCCACAGCGCGCGTGCGCGGCGCTTCCTGGGAGAGCCGCTGGGCCATCGCTTCCAGGCCGATGTCGCGCCAGGCTGCCGCACGCCGCGAGGCCGTGTCCAGCATGGGGCGATCAAGACGTGTATCGAAGGCCCGGGTGCCTGGACCCCAGGCGCCGGTCACCAGGCACATCAATGCCGACGCTACCGCGATCGAGAAGATCAAGGCACGCATGGTCCTGCTCACGCCGGGGCAGGCCCGCCACTTCCACGCTGTCTGCTGGAGAAGGAAGCCGGCAAACATCATCAGGCTCAGCAAGGGCGTGATGAAGTAATTTCCATCCGCACCCGATGCTTCGATGTAGCGATTCCCCAGCAGCATCGGGAAGAACAGCAGTCCCAGCAGAAATACAGGAACGGCGCGCTGCCAGGCAACAGGTCGCCGCCAGCCGAGGATCATCGCCACCAATGGCAGTCCAAGCCATGCATTGCCCGTCCACAGGATCTGCAGCAGCGGGTACTGCCGTGGATCGAACAGGTACGCCAACAGGGCCTTTCCCGGAGGCAGATAGACAAGCAGGTCACTGGTCGGGAGGCGGCCCACCGGGGACTGCAGCGGCATGCCCCAGGCGGCAAAGAGATCGAGCGCGGCATTGGGCGCAACAACAGGCACTCCCGCCAGCCACCATGTACGCGCGGTGATCAATCCCACCAGCACGATCGCGCCAAGCAGCACCCCTGTGGCAATCGCAGCGGCAGGCTGCCTCCGGCGAAGTCGCTGGCGCCGCCAGCGGACGAGCGCGGGAATCGCCAACACGCCGATGGCCAACGTGTAGGGAATGTTGGACAGCCGGGCCTGGCTCGCCAACAACGACGCAGCCACCGCGATCCAGAACCAACCAACACCGCCCCTGTTGCCAAGCCGAAGCACGGCCAACAGTGCGACAGCAAGCAGCAAGGCCGCCAAGGCGTCTCCCTTGGCCGTGATTGAAATGTTGGCGAACGCAGGAAGCGTTGCAAGCAGCGCAACAACATGAGAGCGCAAGACGCGGCCCACGCGCAGCTCGCGCAGGACCTGTGACGCAACCCCCAGGGTGGCCAGCCAGCAGCCTATGCTCAAGCCGATGATGGCGGGAATGCTGCCGATGGCCGCCAAGGGAACCTGGAGCAGCTCAATCAGTTTGGGATAGTAGTGAACGGGGGCTACAAGACCTTCGCTGCGGAATATGTTGCCACTTGCGATCAATGCGCGGTCGGCCGCCAGGCCATACCAGTTGGAATCGAAATCCGAGGAAACAGAGGCCTTCGCAAAAAGCACCAGCATCAGCGTCGCAATCAAGGCCGTGACTGCCGGTGTGCGCTCAGCCCCATGCCGGATGCCCGACAGCAGCATCCCTCCCAGCCACGGACCACGCCGCAGGATCAACATGCCCCCAAGTACCACGGCGGCGATCCCAGCGAGTGCCTGCATGCTCCCCGCGCCAGACAATGAAGCCACCCACAGCAGAAGCGAGCAGGCCACAAGGCCGGTCATGCCGACAATGACCTGTTGGGCCGGATCGCGCTGGGAGACCCCTCCAGCCAGGGCAACAAGGCATCCACCCAAGGCGAAGATGCCCTCCAGATAGATGTAGCTGGCCAGCATTGCCACATCCACACCATGGTGCCTGGCATAGAGGGCGGAAACAGCGGCAAGACCTATCCAGAGAGCAGCACCCCGGATCAGCTTCAGCGCTCCATACAACGCGAAAAAGAGCACGGATGACTCCAGGGCGCCCTGCCAGGCTGCTGGCTGCCTTACATGCCAGCCCCACACGCCGGGACCGACCAGGGACCAGATGGGAACCAGGATGAAAACCAGTACCAGTGCGCTTGCGAGTACAAGCCTCCCGACGGGTGGTTTCACGCTTGCACTCGGAGGTTGGATGGGAGGGCGCAGATTACTGGCTGCTGCTGCGGGCGTCATCCCTGGAACGCAAGGGCGCCGGGAACACACCCCAGCGAACGCCAGACCACTTCATGCCAGCCCGGCCCGCACTACAGCCAGCGCCGGACACGCTGGCGGAACCGCCGGTACGCCTCCGGAAAGCGGATCGACAATGCCCGCTCTTCCGGCACGATCTGCAACCGGGTGATGTACAGCACAAACAACGGTACGGCCAGCAGTGCGACGAAATTCCGCAGGTACAGCATGCCGCCGGCCAGGACAATCGCCTGGCCCAGATACATTGGATTGCGCGAATAGCGGTACACGCCGTGCGTGACCAGCGCGCTCGACGCGGAGGGACGCAACGGGTTCACCGTGGTTCGAGCGCGCTGAAACGCCAGCTTCGGCAGAAGGTTCAGTGCCACGCCGACGGCCATCACCCCTCCCGCCAGCAGCGCGGGCATCGGTAGCGGCAACGCCGTGCCCGGACAGTAGCGGCTGGCCAGGTAGCCTGTCGCCCCGCACAGCAGCATCACCAGCGGCGGTGGAACACGGGTCTCAAGCCACGTCATCGCGATTCCGGCATGCGTCCATTCACTCCAGTGTCACATGGGAATGCCTGAATCGCCCGGCTGGCAGTGCTTCCGCGGCACAAACCGACCGCCCGGTATCTTCCGCTTTGACATGCCGGCCGCTAGAGTGGCGCCACCGCGCAGGAGGATCGTATGGCAACCACGGGCTTGGGCTTCATCGGCCGCACGACCCTCATCATCACCGTGCTGCTCACCCTGGGCGGTTGCGCCACGTTGCGCCAGTTCGGGCCATCGGTGCAGGTGGCCTCGGTCACGCCCGGCCAGTACATCGCGCTCAAGCGCGGCGACATCCTCACCACCGGCAAGCTCAGCTCGGCGACGATGGAAACCCTGCGTGTGGCTGGCCTCGATGAAAGCGTCTGCGCCAAGCCTGGCCTGCCCTGCATCGAAGCGATGGAAGCCAGCATCGTGGTGCGCGAGGAAGACAAGCGGTCGAGCCTGGCCGAGCTGTGGCTGCAGTACGCGATGACCTTGCCGGCGCCCAAGCGCGAGTACTCCGCCTCCGGCCGGGCGAAGACCACGATCACCGAGCTGGATGCCGACTTCCAACCGCGCCTGGACGCATGGATGCAGGTCGCGCGGCAGGCCTACGGCTATCTGTTCTTCACCGAGCGCACCGCCAACCAGCGCGGCTTCGAAGACCGCCAGACACAGGTGCGCGACTACTACAACCTGGCCGTGCAGGAAGCCTCCGTGCAGCTGTACAACGCGTATGCCACTGGCCGCGTGCACAGCGAAACCAGCCACTTCCAGCTGGGGCGCTGGACCTTCGTGCTGGCGCCCTCTGGTGAGCCCTCACCCCTGGACACGCGCACCCCCAGCGAGCTGGTGCCTGCGGCGTCGCTGTCGTTCACCGGCACGCTGCGCAGCGTGCACCGCCGCGATGGCTTCGGCGCTGAACTGGTGGCGGTGATGACTGACCCCGCCGGCGCCACGGCCAGCACTACGCCGGCGGAGACGCCTGCGGCGAAGGCCAGCGCTTCGGCCACACAGCGCTGGAGCGAGATGCCGTCGCCGTCGATGACGGTGCTGCTGCGCTTCTCCGGAAAGAATCTGTGGGAAGTGCTGCACGACGACGAGCCGGAACTGGAGATCCATGACCCTTACCAGGTCACCGAGGTCACCCTGCACGGGCAACAGGTACCGCTGGCGGCGAACTTCACTGCGGGCTACGCGCTGTGGCTGGCCCGCTCCAACTTCAGCCACCAGTCGCTGCGGTCGCTGTTCGGGAGCAAGGGCGGCATCGACTCGCCGCACCTGTACATGATGCAGCCCTATGATCCGAATCGCCGCGTGCTGCTGATGATCCATGGCCTGGCCAGCAGCCCTGAAGCCTGGGTCAACGTGGCCAACGAGCTGATGCGCGACGACGAGATCCGCCAGGACTTCCAGGTCTGGCAGTTCTACTACCCGACCAACATGCCCATCGCGATGAGCCACGATGCGATGCGCCACACGCTGGATGAGGTGTTCAAGCATTTCGACCCCAGCGGCAAGGCGCAGGCGTCGCATGACATGGTGCTGGTCGGGCACAGCATGGGGGGCGTGATCGCACGGTTGATGGTCTCCTCCTCTGGCGACCATCTGGTCGAGACCCTGCTGGCTACCGCGCAGATGACACCCGCACAGCGCGAACTGCTGCGCACCAAGGGCGCGCCGGTACTGACCTTCCTGCCGGAACCGGAGGTATCACGCGTAGTGTTCATCGCCACGCCGCACCGCGGCACCGATGTCGCCGGCACCCGGCTGGGCCGCTGGATCGGCCGCCTGGTGCGGCTGCCGCTGACCGTGCTGGAGGATGTGGCGACCATCGCCAAGGATGGCCAGATCGATCGCAATGATGGCAAGCACGGCTACCAGATGAACAGCATCCAGAACCTGGACAAGGATGATCCGTTCGTCCGTGCCGTGGCCGACCTGCCAATGTCACCGAAGGTCCACTACCACTCCATCATCGCGCGCGCCAAGACCGACGGCCCGCTGGAGAAGACCGACGATGGGCTGGTGCCGTACTGGAGCTCGCACCTGCCGCATGCGGACTCGGAGAAGGTGATCGTGTCCGGGCACAGCGTGCAGGAAGCCACCCCTTCCATCGTCGAGCTGCGCCGCATCCTGCATAAGGACATGCAGGAGCACGACCGCTAGAACAAGTAACCCACATCCTCACGGCCGCTGCGTATCCCGCGCGGCCGCATCACAGCGGCGGCGCACGGGCTTGCCGGAAATGCGGCGGGCGCAAATTCCTCAGTCTTCTCCGCCGGCCGCAGCTTCGGCGATCAGGTCAGCCACCGCGACCGGCTGCGATGCCAGCGACGCGTGGCTGGCATCCAGCGTGATGGTGGCACGCGGCTGCATGCGCGCCGCCATCCGCCGCTGGTTGTCAGGGTGGATCATGTGGTCAGCGCTGGAGACCTGGTACCAGCCAGGCTTGTGCCGCCACGCCGGATCGCTGATGGCATCGCCGAACGTGCTCGCCAGCGGCGCCTTCTGCGTGACCGCCATTACCCGCGCCTCGTCGGCCGGCAGGTCCTGGCAGAAGCTCTCGTGGAATCTGTCGGGCTGCAGCCACAGGTAGCCGTCGCTGTCCGGTGCCAGATTGGCTGCCGCCTGCGGCAACTGTTGCTGGGTAATGCCGCCGGGGCTCTCGCCCGCATCCGGCGCGAACGCGGCGATGAAGACCAGCCCCATCACGTTGGGTTCGTTTCCGGCCTCGGAGATCACGGCTCCACCATAGGAATGGCCGACCAGCACCACCGGCCCCTGCACCTGGCGGATCATGCGGCGGGTGCGTTCCGCGTCGTCGGCCAGCGATGTCAGGGGTAGTTCCACGGCATGCAGGTCGTGGAAGCCTCGGCAATCAAGCTCCAGGATCACCTTGGCCCAATGCGCGGCGCTGCCCCAGACACCATGGACCAGAATGATGCTTGGCTTGCTCATCTTGCAGGACTCCTCACTTGGATGGGATGGTTGGCTGGCAGCAGCCCGCGCTGCCTGAAGCCACCCGACCAGACTACGGATCGCACCCGCCGTCGTGCCGCTGCAGACAGGCGAGCTGCTGCTGATGCCGCATGGCCGGACGCATCGCATCGCCTGCGCCGCCGACGCGCAGGGGCCGGCTCGCCTGACCACAGCATCGTTCGGGTTCGATGGCCCGGGCAGCCGTCTGCTGCTCGATGCCCTGCCCGGTTGGTTGCATGTCCCAGGGGTGGACCGGATGCCAAATGGATTTCCTGCCAACTCGGCCGACTGGATGGCGGTAACCCTGGCCGCGATCCAGGCTGAAGCGTCCCGGCCTACGCTCGGCAGCGGCTTGATGCTGTCACGCCTGCTCGACCTGTTGTTTGTCTGGACCCTGCGCTACTGGCTGGGAACGTCCGGTCCACACAACTGCCAGCGTCTGCACGCCTTGGCTGACCCGGTGATCGGACGAGCATTGGCGTTGATGCAGGCCCGGCCCGCACACGCATGGACCGTCGAGTCACTCGCAGCGTGCCTGAATCAGTCCCGCTCGAATTTCGCGCAACGATTCAGCCTCGCAACTGGCATGTCACCGATGCGCTATCTCGCTGAATCACGACTGCAGCTGGCCGCACAGATGCTGCGCAGTGGTAATCGGCGGGTGTCGCAGATTGCCGGAGACGTCGGGTATCTGTCCGAACCCGCATTCAGCCGTGCGTTCCGCCGGGCGTTCGGCATGAGTCCGAATGCCTGGCGCCAGCAGGCACCGGTGACATCCGACTGAGGGAAATCCCTCATCGCGCGTGCGCACCCACCCTCCTATGCTGGCCTCACATTCCCCGCAGGAGGTCCTCATGAACACGCCAGAGCCCAGCCGCCAGCCCAGCCCCGATCCGGCCGAGCGCGACGCCTTCTTCCCGTCGCCGTACTCGCTGTCGCAGTTCACTTCAGCGAAGAGCAATCTGTCCGGCGCCGACTATCCCGACGCGCGCCGTGACGGCCGCTGGAAGGTGCTGATGATCGCGGCGGACGAGCGCTACCTGCCCACCGCCAATGGCCATCTTTTCTCCACCGGCAATCACCCGGTGGAGACCCTACTGCCGATGTACCACCTCGACAAGGCCGGTTTCGACATCGACGTGGCCACGCTGTCGGGCAACCCCGCCAAGTTCGAGTGGTGGGCCTTCCCGCGCGAGGACAAGGAAATTTCCGGTCTGTACGAGCGCTACGCATCGCGCTTCCGCCAGCCGCTGCCGCTGTACGAAGTGGTCGCCGGACTCGATGCGGATTCGGACTATGCCGCGGTGTTCATCCCCGGCGGCCATGGCGCCCTGATCGGACTGCCGCAGAGCCGCGCGGTGAAGGCCGTCCTGCACTGGGCGATGGCCCAGCAACGCCACATCATCACCCTGTGCCACGGCCCGGCCGCACTGCTCGCTGCGGGCGTCGACGAGGCCGATGGTGGTTCGCTGTTCCGCGGCTATCGCATCTGCGCCTTCCCCGATGCGATGGACCGGCAGACGCCGGAGATCGGCTACATGCCTGGACAGTTGCCGTGGTTCTTCGGTGAGCGCCTGGCACAGCAGGGCGTGCAGATCGTCAACGACGGCATCGATGGCAGCGTGCTGCAGGACCGACTGCTGCTGACCGGCGACAGCCCGCTGGCCGGCAATGCGCTGGGCAAGCTGG
The DNA here is from genome assembly GCF_013464485.1 of Stenotrophomonas maltophilia. Classification (GTDB taxonomy): domain Bacteria; phylum Pseudomonadota; class Gammaproteobacteria; order Xanthomonadales; family Xanthomonadaceae; genus Stenotrophomonas; species Stenotrophomonas maltophilia_AW. Next base: position 31,961 of record NZ_RAUX01000001.1, on the reverse strand, counting down.
CCGCACGAACACTGCTCGACGTGCTGGCCGGGCGCTGACCGGGATGAGCGATCTGGTGCAGGCGTTGCTGGAACTGGAACGCGCCCGCGCACTGAGTGCGGTGGGTGCGGGATTGCGCAGCATCTCTGCACCGCTCGGCTATGATCGCGTGCTGGTGTTCGCCACCGGCACCGGCCTGGAGCGCGGCACGCAACGGGTGTACTGGATCGAGGGCGACTGGTTCGGCGATGGCAGCGATACCGACCTTGCGCGCTACCTGCACGCCTGCCCGGTCAATCGGCATGTGCTGGACAGCGATGCGCCGTTCTTCTGGAGCAAGCGCCAGGGCACACGCGGCGAGCGCTACCAGGTGGTGAAACAGCCGCGTGGCGAAGGCCTGCATGGCCTGCAGGTGCCCGTGTTCGGCATCACTGGCCTGGAAGGTGCGATCAGCTTTGCCGGTACGTCGATCGATGCCTCAGGCAGTGCTCGCCTTCTACTGGAAGCTGCTGCAACTGCAGCATTCCGGGCCGCGCGCCGGCTGGCTGAAGCTCCCGCCGGGATTGCTGGAAGTAGGTTGAGCGCACGCGAGCGGGAAGTGCTGCGCTGGGTCGCTGCCGGACGTCGCCAGGCAGACATCGCGGCCACGCTGGGGCTGTCGGCACGTACCGTGGAAAACCACCTGCGTCGTGCGCGCCAGCGCCWGGGCGTCGCAACCACCGCCCAGGCGGTGCGCGCTGCCGGTCGCCGAGGCGAGATCGAAGACTGATCGGGGCGAGGCACTTCCGACGATACGGCCCGCGTGCTACACACGCCATGCGCATGTGCGCGATTGCAGAAAGCAAGGATGATGCTGATGAAACTGCAACTGGCTTCGATGGCTGCACTGATTGTGACGTTCGCTGGAATGATGTCGTCCGGCACGGCGAGCGCGGGGGTGCCGACCCCGCCCGGCAGCATAACCCGCTGCGAACCGTTTGAAGTGGAGCGCTATCGCTTCCACCAGCATTGCATCGTGACCATGCCCGACGCGGACGGTGAGATCTTCCTCAGCGAGTACTGGGTCGACGAGTACGGCAATCCCTATCTGATGTAAGCCCCATCGACAAGGAGCGTGAGGATGAGACTGCATCAAGGTTTTCCGGCATGTGCGTTTGCCGCCGTGCTGGCCGTGGCTGCACTGGCCGCGGTCGGCACCACGATGGCGGCCGAAGTCGTCGAGGTCCAGGAGGAATGCGTGCCCTTCCGCATTGCTGGCAACGTATTCCACCAGCGCTGCACGTCGTACGTGATCTACGACGATGGCACCCGCGAAGTCACAGGGCATTACAACCGTGACGAAAACGGGATGATCTACGATCCCTGATCGCACCTGCGCGGTCTGCCGGGCGGAATCTCCACGGTCCGCCCGGCATCTCCAGCCGCCCATCCGGGCATACCGCTGCCCTCGCCTTCCATGGCATGCTGCGTGAAACCGTTTTCATGGAATGGAGGGATTCCACGATGTTGTCGCGTTTCCGTCGCCCTGCACTGTGCGCGCTGCTGGCGCTTGCTCTGCCTGCCGTCGCCTGGGCTGCTGCACCGGCGCCACTGAAAGTGATGTCGTTCAATGTCCGCACCCCGGCCGACACCGAGCCGGGCAAGCGCTGGCCCGACCGCCGCGCGGCGATGGTCAAGGTCATCCTTGATGCGCATCCGGCGGTGATCGGCACCCAGGAACTGGTGAAGGAACAGGCCGACTACCTGTCCGAGCATCTGCCCGGCTACCGCTGGTTCGGCGAAGGCCGACGCGGTGGCAGCGGCGACGAGCACATGGGTGTGTTCTACGACAGCAAGGTGCTGGCCATCGAGGCATCTGGCAACTTCTGGTTGTCCGACACGCCCGACGTACCCGGCAGCATCACCTGGGGCAACCTCTATCCGCGCATGGTTACCTGGGCCCTGTTCCGGCGCATCGATGATGGCCGCCGCTTCTATTTCATGGATACCCACCTGCCCTACCGCGACGAGGATGAGCCGCGGCGGGTAAAGGGCGCCAAACTGATCGGCAGGCATCTGGCCACGCTTCCGGCGGGCCTGCCGGTGGTGCTGACCGGTGACTTCAACAGCGAGCCAGGCGGCGACACGTACAAGGCATTCACCGGCCTGCTGCAGGACACCCGCACCCAGGTGAAGGCTCCGCAGGGGCCGCGGCTCACCTTCCATGATTTCACCGGCAACGCCACCTCACAGCTGGACTGGGTGCTGGTGCGCGGCTTCCACGCGCGCAGCTTCCTGACCGATGACCGCCGCATCGGCGGTGTGCTGCCTTCGGATCACTTCCCGCTTGTGGTCGAACTGGACTGGCCGAAGCACTGAACCTGCACGGCAGCCGTGGTTAGGGCCGCGGCTGCCGCGACAACAGCCTGTACAGCGCCTGATGCTGGTCGCGCGCCTGGCAGATGCGGGCGCCGACGGCGAGAAACACGGCGATGCCGATCAGGCCCAGCCCCAGCATCGGATCCTGCAGGCGCATGAAGCCAACGGCGGCAGCCATCGTCGCCAGCACCATCAGGACCACGACCGCCACCGACAGCCCCGCGCCGGGCGGGCCCGGATCACCGAACAGCATGCGCTGGGTATCGCGTTTGTCATCGCTCATCGCCCGCCCTCCCAAGAGACTGCCTCCACTAATTACAGGGCGGGCCCGGAATAAGGCAGAGTCAGATGCGTCATAACCGTGACGGGCACCACATCTCAAGGTGCAGCGATGTCGTGGACCGTCAGCTGCACGCCGCGAGCCGCCGGGCCTCAGGATAGCGGCCTGTTCATGAATGTCAGTTCGTGGTTTGCGCGATAGCATGAGCCCGGCAAGGAACCCCCGCCTCATTCACAGGGAGCGTGCTCGATGGCAAGAAACTGGATTGTGCTGGGTGATCCCCTGAGCAGCGGTGGCCAGGTGCTGCAGGGGTCTCCGATGACGGATATCGACGGCAAACCGGTGGCGCGCATCGGCGATCCAGCCCTGTGCAAGCGCCATGGCCCCACGCGCATCGTGTCCGGCGACAGCACGGTGATCATTGACGGGCAGCCCGTCGCGCGCCATGGCGATCTCTGCGCATGCGGATGCTCGTTGATGTCCAGCCAGCAGTCCCACGTGTTCCTCGAACAGGGCGGCGGCGGCGGCTCGGCGGGAGGCTCGGCGGCGGCGGTTGCGGGCAAGGTGGCGAGCGTGGCCGGCATCGCCACGGGCCTGGCAGGCAAGCTCGGCAGCGGCCGGTTCGATCAGGCCCTGCGCTTCCTGACCCCGTCGAGGGAACCGCTGCCCAACGTGCCTTACACCCTGGAACTGGACAACGGCGAGCAGGTGCGCGGGACCACCGACAGCAACGGTGCCACCGCCCGCGTGCAGACTGACACTGCGGTGCGCATCGTACGCGCAACGCTGAGCGAGCCCAGTGGTTCAGCCACCTGCTGCAGCACCGTCAACGGTGCCGAGGATACGGTCAGCTTCGCGGTGGACGGCGCCGGAACGACCGAAGAAGCCTTCGGCGAATCCGTGGTGGAGGTCGAGGCCAAGGGGCACGAGCGCAGCCTGACTGCCGGCGAGATCGACATCGCACGCAAGGTATTCGGCAGCAGCGTCGACTATGCCCGGGTAAAGGTGCACAACCATGGATATTGGCTGTTCTTCGGATTCCAGGACAAGAACACCGCCGTCACGCCCAATGGCGAGATGTACTTCCCGAAGGGCGTTCACGAAGACGACTATTCGGCACTGGGCGTGGACAAGCAGCACTGGTTCATCCACGAGATGGTGCATGTGTGGCAATACCAGCTGGGCTATTCCATCAAATGGGTCCGCATGTTCCGCCCCAACATGAAATACGACTACGTGCCGTCGAACGACAAGCGCCTGTGTGATTTCAACATGGAGCAGCAGGGCGACATCCTGGCCGACTACTTCGTGGCAGCGTTCACCAGCGAGGCCTACCAGGCCACCATCGCCACGCGGGTGGGAGCCTCCAACGTAGCCTCAGCGCTGGCCCCGATGCTGTCCGATTTCCTGGCCGATCCCACCGCAGTGTCCAACCTGCCCAACACCAAGGAATGAGCACAATGCGTACCCTGCCCCTGCTTGCCCTGTTGTGCATGCCTGCCCTGGCAGGTGCGGCAACCACGCGCCATGCACCGGCACAGGTGAAGGATCAGCAAGGGACGCCTTGCGTATCGGCGGGCGATGAGCGTGCGCCGGTGACCGTGGACCACGTCCAGCTGTTCGAGCGCAGTGGTGGCCGTGAGCAACCGCTGGCCACCGCCGAGCTTGATGGCACCAGCCAGGCACTGGCGCCGGGCCACTGCCTGCGCCTGGATGAGCAACCTGCGCTGCGCGGCGTCGCCCTGACACCCGGCAAGGCCTATGGCGTGGTGCTGGTGTCATCCGTACCCGGCCGCGACGGTCCGTCGCGGCGCTGGTACCGCGGCCTGTTCTGCGTCGTGGGGCAAGGCGCTGAACGCCGTGTGCTGCCCCTGCGGGATACGCCACGCGAGCGGCAGAAGGACCTGGCCGCCTGCCAGCTGCGGCAGGCGCCGTGACCGGCACGGTCACGGCGGAAAGGCCGGCACGGGCGCAGCGCCCGTACCGGCCCCGATGCCCTCAGGCGTAGAGCGCCTGACTCAGCGCGCGGCCGCCACGCTGGGGGGCTGCGGCGACTGGCCCCAGCCGCCCAGCGCCTTGTACACGCCAACCACGCTGACGTTGACTTCGGCCTCGGCGGCCGCCAATGCATCATCCGCCGCCAGCTGTGTGCGCTGCGCATCCAACAGGGTCAGGAAGTCCTCCGAGCCCTCACGATAGCGGATCTGCGCCAGCGATTCGGCGCGTCGTGCCGCTTGCGCCTGCTCGACCACGATGGCCAACCGTGCCTGCTGCTTGGAATAGCGGGTCAGCGCGTTCTCGGTGTCTTCCAGCGCCAACAGCACGGCCTGCTCATACTGCGCAGCCACACCCTCGGCCTCAGCCTTGCTGGCACGCAGGCGTGCACGCACGGTGCCGAAGTCGAACGCGGCCCAGCTCAGCGACGGGGTCAGCGACCAGGCCTTGTTGTTGCCATTGACCAGGCCACTGGCTTCGCCACCGAGGAAGCCGACGAAACCGGACAACGACAGCCGCGGGAACAGGTCTGCGGTCGCTACGCCCACGCGCGCGGTCGCCGCCGCCAGGCGACGCTCGGCCACACGCACGTCGGCGCGCTGGCGCAGCAGTTCGCGGGTATCGCCCAGCGGCAACGCCTTGGCGAACGCCGGCACTTCATGTGGTGCCAGCATCGCGGTCAGCATTTCCGGGCGCTGGCCCAGCAGCACCGCCAGCCGGTTGCGCGACTGCGTCTCGGATACTTCCAGAAGCGGAATGTCCGCCTCGATCGCCTTCAGCCGTGCACGGCTGCTCTGCACGTCCAGTTCGCTGCCAGCGCCCAGCTCCCAGCGCGCCTCGGTCAGCTTCTGCGTATCGCGCAGGTTGACCAGGGTGTGCTGGGCCACCGCGATGCGCTTCTGCGTACCGCGCAGCTCGAAGTAGTTGCGCGCCACTTCGGCGGCGACCAGCACCTGTGCATCGGCCAGGTTGGCCTGCTCGGCATCCAGGTCGGCGCGCGCGGCTTCTGCAGCACGGCGCTTGCGGCCGAACAGATCCAGCTCCCAGCCGGCGTCGAAGCCGAGCTGGTAGCTTTCACTGAACACCCGCTGCCCACCCAGCTGCGGATCGGGTTGCTTGCGGCGGTCGTAGCTGCCGCCTGCGGTGACGTGCGGCGCCTGGTCGAAACGGCTTTCGACGAACACCGCACGGGCCTGGCTGACGCGGGCCACGGCCACGCGCAGATCCAGGTTGTCCGACAATGCGCCGTGCACCAGTTCTTCCAGCACCGGGTCATCGAACTGCGCCCACCAGCTCGCAACCGGCGAGGTGGTGCTGAACACCGGCTGCTGCGCGCCCTGCAGCACCACGGGCTCCTGTACCGGCGCCTTGTAATTGGGGCCGACGCTGACACAGCCTGCCAGCACCAGGCTGGAGACGGCCATCGCCAACGTGCGGATCACCATGGCAGCACCTCGCCCAGGTAGGTGAAGCTGCCACTGGCGCCGGATTCACCGATCAGCGCCATTTCCACGCTGGAACGTGCGCCTTCACTGATTTCGATTTCGCCGTTGCCGCCGTTCATATCGGTCTTCACGTAACCCGGATGCACGGTGTTGACCTTGATCGGGGTGTTGCGCAGTTCGTAGGCCAGACTCAGCGTCCAGCTGTTCACCGCTGCCTTGGAGGCGTTGTAGGCCGGGATCTTGAAATCGTAGATGCCCGACGCCGGGTCGGCGTGCAGGGTCTGCGAGCCGAGCATGCTCGATACGTTGACGATGCGGCCGGACTTGGCCTGCTTGACCAGCGGCAGGAAGGCCTGGGTCACGGCCACCAGCGCATACACGTTGGTGTCGAAGGTGCGCTTCCAGGTATCCAGCGACTGTTCCGACGGCGCCTGCGCGGGGTTCTCGATCATGATGCCGGCGTTGTTGACCAGGATGTCGAGGCGGCCATGGCGCTGGCGTACCTGTTCGACCGCTTCGGCGATGCTGGCGGCATCGGTCACGTCCAGCTGGATGGCTTCCACCGGCAGGCCCTCGGCCTGCAGCTTCAGCGCCTGCTCCACGGCGGTCTCGCGCTTGCGCCCGGCCAGCAGCGTGTGCACGCCGGCCTGGGCCAGCTGGCGCACGGTCTCGGCGCCGATGCCACGGGTAGCGCCGGTGACCAGCGCGATCTTGTTCTGATGGGAGTTCATGGATTCATGCCTTGTGAGGGGAAAGCCGCCGCCGGCCAGCGACCGGCGGCGGTGGGGTTCCATGTCAGTGGTGGATGGTCGGCTCGCCGTGCTGCACCAGCTGACCACCACCATTGCGGGTGACGAACTTGCGCAGGGCCACGTAGAACACCGGGGTAAGGAACAGGCCGAACAGGGTCACGCCCAGCATGCCGGCGAACACGGTGATACCGGTCACCGAGCGCACTTCGGCGCCTGCACCGTGCGAGAGCACCAGCGGTACGGTGCCGGCGATGAACGCGATGGAGGTCATCACGATCGGGCGCAGACGCAGGCGGCAGGCTTCCAGTGCAGCTTCAACGATGCCCTTGCCACCCATCTCCAGCTCTCTGGCGAATTCGACGATCAGGATCGCGTTCTTGCACGCCAGGCCCATCAGCACCACCAGGCCGACCTGCACGAACACGTTGTTGTCACCACCGGTCAGCCACACGCCGAACAGCGCGGACAGCAGGGTCATCGGCACGATCAGGATCACCGCCAACGGCAGCGACCAGCTCTCGTACAGTGCGGCCAGCACCAGGAAGGCCAGCATGATCGCCACCGGGAACACGATGAAGGCGGCCTTGCCCTGCGTGGCCTGCTGGTAGCTCAGGTCGGTCCATTCGGTGGTCATGCCCACCGGCAACACCTTGCCGGCGATCTCGGTCAGCTTGGTCATCGCCTCGGCCGAAGACAGCAGGCGCGGGTCGGCTTCACCGGCCAGGTCCGCTGCCGGGTAGCCGTTGAAGCGCAGCACCGGGTCCGGGCCGAAGGTCTGCTTGATGGTGACCATCGAACCGATCGGCACCATCTCGCCGCGATCATTGCGGGTACGCAGCTTGCCGATGTCCTCGACGGTCTCGCGGAACGGACCGTCAGCCTGCGCGATCACCTGCCAGGTACGGCCGAACTGGTTGAAGTCGTTGACGTAGGCCGAACCCAGGTAGGTCTGCAGCGTGTCGAACAGTTCGGTGAGCTGCACGCCCTGCGCCTTGGCCTTGACGCGGTCCACCTCGGCATCCAGCTGCGGCACGTTGGCCTGGTAGCTGGAGATCGGGAAGGCCATGCCCGGCGTCTGCGCAACGGTGCCCTGCATCGCCTGCACGGCATTCTGCAGTGCGCCGTAGCCCAGGTTGCCGCGGTCCTCGATGAACATCTGGTAGCCGTTGCCGTTGCCCAGGCCGAGGATCGGCGGCGGCATCATCGAGAACGCGAAGCCTTCCTGCAGCCCGGCGATCTTCTGGTTGATCTCGGCGTTGATCTGGGCGGCGGTACGGCCATGGCGCTCGGCGAACGGCTTGAGCGGAATGAACGCCACACCGGTGTTCGGCGTATTGGTGAACTGCAGCGCATTCAGGCCCGGGAACGAAATGGTGTGAGCCACACCGTCGGTTTCCTGGGCGATCTTGGCGACCTTGCGCAGCATTTCATCGGTACGTGCGATCGACGAACCTTCCGGCAGCTTCACGCCGGCGATCAGGTACAGCTTGTCCTGCGTCGGAATGAAGCCCGGCGGCACCAGCTTGAAGATGACGCCGGTACCCACCAGCAGGACCGCGTAGACCACGAACACCGCACCACGACGGCCAAGGATACGGGCCACGCCACGCTCGTACTTCTCCGAGCTGGACTTGAAGAAGCGGTTGAACGGACGGAACACCCAGCCGAACAGGCGGTCGATCAGGCGGCTCGGGCCGTCCTTCGGCGCACCATGGGCCTTCAGCAGGCGCGCGGCCAGGGCCGGCGACAGGGTCAGCGAGTTGATCGCCGAGATCACCGTGGAGATGGCGATGGTGACCGCGAACTGCTTGTAGAACTGGCCGGTGACACCGGACAGGAACGCCATCGGCACGAACACGGCGCACAGCACCAGCGCGATCGCCACGATCGGGCCGGACACTTCACGCATGGCCTGGTGTGCCGCCGCGGTGGGCGACAGGCCCTCTTCGATGTTGCGTTCGACGTTCTCCACCACCACGATCGCGTCGTCGACCACGATGCCGATCGCCAGCACCAGCCCGAACAGGCTCAGCGTATTGATCGAGAAGCCCAGCAGGTACAGCGCGGCGAAGGTACCCACCACCGACACCGGCACCGCGATCAACGGGATGATCGAGGCACGCCAGGTCTGCAGGAACAGGATCACCACCAGCACCACCAGCGCGATGGCTTCCAGCAGCGTGGAGACCACAGCCTTGATCGAGTCGCGCACGAAGATGGTGGTGTCATACACCGCTTCATACTTCACGTCGGCCGGCATGGCCTTCTGCATCTCGTCCATCGTCGAGATGACCTGGTCGCGGATTTCCAGCGCGTTGGCACCCGGCGACTGGAAGATACCGATACCGACCGCGTTCTTGCCGTCCAGCTGCGAGCGCAGGGTGTAGTCACCCGCACCCAGCTCCAGGCGCGCCACGTCGGCCAGGCGGACGATCTCGCCATCGGTGCCGCTCTTGAGCACGATGTCGCCGAATTCCTTTTCGGTCTTCAGGCGGCCCTGGGCATTGATCAGGGTCAGGAACTTGCTGTCCGGCAGCGGTTCAGCGCCGAGCTGGCCGGCCGACACCTGCACGTTCTGCTCACGCATGGCGCGCACCACGTCGCTGGCGGTCAGGCCGCGCGAAGCCACCTTGTCCGGGTCCAGCCAGGCACGCATGGCGTAGTCGCCGCCGCCGAAGATCTGCGCGTCACCCACGCCCGGAATACGCGCCAGCGCATCCTTGACGTGCAGGCGCGCGTAGTTGCGCAGGTACAGGGTGTCGTACTTGCCTTGCGGCGAGGTCAGGTGCACCACCATCAGGAAGGTCGGCGACTGCTTCTGCGTGGTCACGCCCTGGCGGCGCACGTCCTCGGGCAGGCGCGCCTGCGCCTGCGCCACGCGGTTCTGCACCTTCACCGCCGCCGCGTCCGGGTCGGTACCCGGACGGAAGGTAACGGTCATCTGCAGCACGCCATCGGAACCGGCGACCGACTTCAGGTACATCATGCCTTCGACGCCGTTGATGGCCTCTTCAAGCGGCGTGGCAACGGTCTCGGCGATGACCTTGGGGTTGGCGCCCGGATAGACCGTACGCACGACCACCGACGGCGGCACCACTTCCGGGTACTCGCTGATCGGCAGGATCGGAATCGTGATCAGGCCTGCGGCGAAGATCACGATCGACAGCACCGCCGCGAAGATCGGCCTGTCGATGAAGAAACGGGAAAAGTCCATGGAGGAATTCCTGGGAAAGGCTGACAGCGGGCAACAGCCTCCCTGCCCCTCGCCGGGATGACGAAGGCAGGGAAGGCCGCCGCTGGCGCCGGCAGCTAAGCGGGGACGCGGATCAGTGGTTCAGCGCGGCAGTGGCATCGCGGCCCGGTGCCGGCACGGCCTGTGGCTGCATCGCCACTGCCTTGGCCTGCACCGGCATGCCCGGCATGAAGACCTTCTGCACGCCGTCGATGATCACCTTGTCACCGGCGGCCAGGCCGTGTTCGACAATACGCAGGCCGTCAGCACTGCGGCCGAGCTGGATGTCACGACGCTGGGCCTTGCCATCCTTGTCGACCACGTACACGTACTTGCGGTCCTGGTCGGTCAGCACGGCCTTCTCGTCGATCAGCAGGGCCTGGAACTGGCCACTGCCGAGCAGCTGCACGCGGGCGAACAGGCCCGGCGTGAACTGGCGGTCGGCGTTGTCCAGCAGTGCGCGGACGCGGATGGTGCCGGTGCTGCGGGCGACCTGGTTGTCGAGGAAGTCGACCTTGCCCGCATGCGGGTAGCCCTCCTCACCGGACAGGCCGACCTTCACCGGCAGCTCGCTGTCACGCTCGCTCGGACGCTCGCCCTTGCGTGCCATCTGGGCGTAGCGCAGGAAGGTGCTTTCGTCGGCATCGAAGTAGACGAACACCGTGTCCAGCGAGACCAGCGTGGTCAGTACGCTGGCGCTGTCGCCAGCGGTGACCAGGTTGCCGGCGGTGACCATCGCGCGGCCGGCACGGCCGTCGATCGGTGCGCGCACCTTGGTGAACTCCAGGTTGAGGCGGGCCGCATCCAGTGCAGCCTGCGCCGCCTGCACGGCGGCGCCGGACTGGTCGGCGGCGGCGCGGCGCTGCTCGGCGGTCTCGGTGGAGATCGCCTGCTGCTCGGACAGGCGCTTGGCGCGCTCGGATTCGCTGCGGGCCAGCGTAGCCTGGGTGCGGGCACGAGCGAGCTCAGCGGCGGCACGATCATATTCGGCCTGGTAGCTGCGCGCGTCGATGGTGAAGAGCACTTCGCCCTTCTTCACTTCCTGGCCTTCGACGTAGTTGACCTTGTCGATGTAGCCGGACACGCGCGGACGCAGTTCAACGCTCTGCACCGCTTCGACGCGGCCGCTAAATTCGTCCCACTGGCTGACCTGCTTGACCAGCACAGGCGCGGCGCTGACCTGCGGCGGAGGCGGTGCGCCGGCTTCTTCGGCATGGCCGCCGCTGCAGGCCGCGAGTACAGCTGCGGCGAGGATCGACACGCCGACCATCGCAATGCGATGGCCGAAGCGATGTGGTTGGGTGTTGGGGGAAGTCATGGCATGCATCCGTACGGAGGGGTGGTACAGCTAGATGAGAACGTGTTGCAAAAATCGGCGGCGAATACTGCTACCTCAACCAAGGTCGAGGTCAAGCAACGCCTGCGGTATCGCGCCACAAAGGGGGTGCGTCCAGGTGCAGCAGGCCGCGCGGCAGTTCGGCATCGCTGCTGTCACAGCGGACGATGGCGCGGTTGTCGCGGCAACCGTCGAGCAGCGAGACCACGCGACGACCGACCAGCAGCGAGCTGGGCCACTCGATGCAGGCATTGGCGGCGTTGGCCGGGGTGCACACCGGGCTGCAGACTTCCAGCATCTGCGCGCGTATGCCCAGTGCCTGTGCTTCCTGGTGCACCACCTGCGCGTACATGCGCAATGCAGCGGTGGTGATCGAGGTCTCGCCGTAGCCGGCCCACGGTTTGGCGTTGGCCGGGCTGCCGATCATCACGTAGCGGCGTGCGTGTACGTTGTCCTGCAGCAGCGGCAGCAGATGGCGCACCGCGTGCACGTGCGGCATCAGATCAGCCTGCATCGCGCCCATCAGTTCGTCGCCATTGCGGTCGATCACCCGGCCGCGGCGATACGGGCCACCCATCGCTGCGATGACCGCTGCCAACGGACGCGGGCGCAACGCGATGCGTTCGGCCAGCACGCGTGCCGAGCCGTCGTCGCTGAGCGAACCCAGCAGCGTCTCCAGGCCCGGCTCATCGGCGAACTGCTCGTGCAGCGCCGCCAGCCGACCTGGATCGCGGCCGACCACCAGCACCGGGCTGCCGGCCTCCAGCAGCGCACCGACCACGCCCTGGCCTACCGCACCGGTGCCGCCCAGGACCAGGACTTCGGGCGTCAGCATCCCATTCACGGGACATTTCCTCCCAAATCCGGGATAGTCCCGATTCGACGCAGCCGGTCGCCCTTGTGCGGGACCAGGCGGATGGCACCGCCACGCTGCTGACGCATGGGCGCGGTAAACTCACGGAAGTCCTTGTGCACCAAGGAACTCGGGCGGGCTTCAACGGTCATCGCCAGGTCCAGGGTGTTCTGGCCGGCGTTCCGGAGTCGGGCAAGAATGTTGCGCAGGCTCATGGCGGACGGGCTCCAATTAACGAATGGCGCCACGATAGACCTCAAACCTTTACTTGATTAGTCCTGATTAAGGGGAATAATCATCCCGCTCCCGGTCCAATCGTTCTGTCACGATTGTCCCATCCCCGACGTCCAGGATCCCCGACCATGTCCCACGATCTCAATGAGACGCTGATCTTCGTCAAAGTGGTCGAGCAAGGCAGCTTCATTGCCGCTGCCAAATCGCTCGGCCTGCCCAAGACCACGGTCAGCCGCAAAGTGCAGGAGCTGGAAACGCGCCTGGGCGCGCGCCTGCTGCACCGGACCACGCGCCGCCTCGGCCTGACCGAAGCCGGTTCGATCTACCACGAGCACTGCCAGCGCATTGCGCGCGAGCTTGAAGAAGCCGAGAGCGCCGTGAGCCAGCTGCAGTCCGGCCCGCGCGGCTGGCTGCGCTTCACCGTGCCCTATTCGATCGGCATCACCTGGATCGCGCCGCTGCTGGGCCAGTTCCATGCGCAGTACCCGGAAATCCGCCTGGACATGCACATGGGCAACGAGAAGCTGGACCTGATTGCCGGTGAGGCGGATCTAGCACTCCGTGTGGGTGCCCTGCCCGATTCCAATCTGGTCGCACGCAAGCTCGGCAGCCTGCGTACGCAGGTGTTCGCCAGCCCGGCCTACATCGAACGCTACGGCGAACCGCTGCACCCCGAAGAGCTGCAGTTCCATCGCATCCTGGCGATGCGCAAGCCGTACCACACCGGCAACTCGCCGCGCTTCACGTGGCAGCTGGGCGAGAACGGCGGCGAACTGCGCGACTTCCCGGTCACTCCACTGATGACCGCCAACGACATGTCTGCGTTGAATGGCGCGCTGGTGTGCGGCGAAGGCCTGCTGCTGACGGGCGACGTGATGGCCAAGCCGTTCGTTGAATCCGGCATGGTGCGCCGCGTGCTGGCTGGCTGGACCGGCCCGGAAGTGGATTTCAACGCGGTGTTCGCCGGTGGCCGCCTGGTCTCGCCGAAGGTGCGTGCGTTCGTCGACTTCCTGGTCGAGAAGCTCAACTTTGACGCCAATTACATGCTGGCGCAGTGCCCGGGCGCGAAGCTGGCGCAGCAGCAGAAGGAAAAGGAAGACGCAGCACTGGAAAGCAGCGGCAAGCGGATCCTGGAGAAGGTGGCCGCTTCGGCGGCGTGAGCTGCAGCGATGCCACCTGTAACCCGCTCCTGGTAGATGCCGACCTTGGTCGGCACGGGTCTCCACATGGGCTATCGGTGTGCCGAGCACGCTCGGCACCCACAAAAATGCCGCCTGCAAGGGCGGCATTTTCGTTCCGGCCGATGGCCGGACCGGCTCAAACAGTAACGCTACACGTTACTGTTTGAGCGGAATCACACGAATCTCGACACGGCGGTTCTTTGCGCGGCCGGCATCGGTGCTGTTGTCGGCAATCGGGTACGACTTGCCGGCGCCCAGCGTTTCGATACGCACGCTCTGCACGCCCTGGCCGATCAGGTACTGCGCGACCGAGTCGGCACGTTCCTTGGACAGGCGGTTGTTGACCGCATCGCTGCCGATGCTGTCGGTATGGCCGACCACTTCGATCATGGTCTGGTTGTAATCACGCAGGGTGCCCGCCACGCCATTGAGCGAACCGTAGAACTGCGGCTTCAGGGTCGACTTGCCGAAGTCGAACGTGATGCCGTCCGGCAGGTTCAGCATGATGTTGTCGCCCTGGCGCTGTACATCAATGCCGGTGTTGGCAGTACGCTCGCGCAGCGCGCGTTCCTGGCGATCCTGGTACTGGCCGACGGCGGCACCGCTGAGTGCGCCGATACCGGCACCAATCAGGGCATGCTGACGGCGCTCGGTGGCGCTGTCGCCGGTCAGCAGGCCGGCTGCCACACCGATGGCGGTGCCGATCAGGGCGTTGCGGCCGGTGCGGTTCTGCTGCTCGGTCGGGTTGCCGTACTGGTCGCTCTGTACGTAGGAGCCGCCGGTGGCGCAGGCCGACAGGACGGCCGCGCTCATCAGGGCCAGTGCGACGTTGCGGGTGGTGTTGCGGATCATGAGGTTCTCCTTGGTTTCCGGTCGGCCGGCGGCCTGCGGGCGCAAAGAGAATAAACAGCCCAATGCGATGTCGGGATGATGATCCCGCCCGATGACAGGCCCGCGTTCAGCTAACTGACCGGATCGCTCAGGCCGCCCTTTACCCTGCCCCCGACTGGCGGTAAGCCGCCAGTGCGGCGTCGCGGCCTGCAGCCAGATCCACCAGCGGAGTACGCGGATAGCCCGGGGCATGCTCTGCCAGCAGCAACGGATGCTGCCACGGTGCGAAGCGCGCTTTCACCGGCAACGCCGCCAGCTCGGGCACCCAGCGGCTGATGTAACGCGCCTGCGGATCGAACTTCTCGGCCTGGGTCACGGGGTTGAACACACGGAAATACGGTGCGGCGTCGGCACCGGTTCCCGCCACCCACTGCCAGCCCATCGTGTTGTTGGCCAGGTCGGCATCGACCAGGGTATCCCAGAACCAGCGCGCGCCATGCAGCCAGTGCGCACGCAGATGCTTGCACAGGTAACTGGCAACAATCATCCGCACCCGGTTGTGCATGTAGCCGGTGTGCCACAGCTCGCGCAGGCCTGCATCGACGATGGGCACGCCTGTGTTGCCGCGTTGCCAGTCGTGCAGCTGCGCGTCACTGGGCGTTGCCCATGGGAAGCGATCGAAGCGCGGATTGAGGTTGTCGGTGGGCGTCTTCGGAAAGTGATGCAGCAGGTGATAGGCGAAGTCACGCCAGCCCAGCTGGCGCAGGTAGCCATCGATGTCGGCGTCGGTGCCGGCACTGCGCAGCCCTTCCAGCACATGGGCGACCCGCCAGGGTGCGATTTCGCCGAAATGCAGGTGCGGCGACAGCCGCGAGGTGCCGACCCGGTCCGGCAGGTCGCGCTGCTCGCGGTACCCACGCAGGGCACCGTCTTCAAAGACGGACAGTGCTTCCAGCGCACCCGCTTCGCCCGGCTGCCAGTGCTCCCAGAAGCCGATATCCCAGTCCACTGCGGGCGCCAGCTGCAGCGCGTCCAGCGCGCGGCTGTCGACCTCATGCGCCGGCAGTTCGTCCGGTGCGGCCTGCAACGCTGGCAACCGCCAATGGCTGAGCACGTTGCGCCAGTACGGGGTGAATACCTTGTACGGCTGCCCCTGCTGGGTCGCGATGTCCCATGGCTCGAACAGCAGGCTGCCATTGCAGCTCTGCGCGTCGATGCCCTGCTCACGCAGTGTGCGTTTGATGGTGGCATCGCGTGGCTGGGTCGCAGGCTCATACTTGCGGTTCCAGTACACGGCTTCGGCGCCGGTCTGCTCGATCAGGGCCTGCAGCGTCGGCAGGCTGTCACCGCTGCGCAGCACCAGCGAGGACCCCCGCGCGCGCAGATCCGCATCCAATGCGGCCAGTGAACGGTGGCGCCACGCATCGGAGGCGGCACCCGGCGCCCACTCGCCTTCTTCGTGCGGCGCATGGATGTAGACCGGCACCACGTCGTGACCGGCATCCAGAGCGGCCTGCAGGGCCGGATTGTCCTGCAGCCGCAGATCACGGCGGAACCATACCAACGCTACCGACACAGACACCGCCTTCGTTGTTCAAGGCGGACATGATAGCCAGCGGCGGTGAAGGCGTTGCACGCAGACGCCGTCTGCTAGGCTGCCGGGTCGCTCCTCGTTGGACCCTGCCATGGATGATCTGCATGCCCCATTCGCCCGCTTCGGCCTGCTACTGGCCCAGCACGAAGGTGACTGGCAAGGACCTTTCCCGCTACCACCAGTGCTGGGGCGCTTCTACGCGCAGGTCGGACCACTGGGTCATGAGATCAATGCGAAGGTGGGCAACGCCGGCATCACCCTTCCGGGCCTCGATGTCTGGATACCGCCGCTGCGGCGCCTGTGGAGTCACCAGGCCGGCTATCGCTGGCATGGCATCAGCGGCGAGCCGATCGACAACTGGCCATCGAGCTGGCTGGTGATTGCCGATCGCGGCGCCGATCCGTTCATCCTCGACCTGGATGACGGCCGCGTGCTGTTCAGCCACCATGGTGCCGGACTGCTGGATGCCGGCGAGATCGCCGCCGACGTGCCGACCCTGATGGCTGCCCTGGCTGCTGCAGGCACGGTGTACCTTGATGCCGGCGATGATCTCTACAACGATGATGACGATGGCGGCATCCGCACCGAACACCAGCAGGCCGCCGTGCAGGCGGTGACCCGGGTACTGGGCGACCACCTGCAGGCCGGGTCGTTCATCGAGACGTTGCTGGGCTGAATCCACGCATGGCGTGGATCTACTTTTCGAAGCGCTGCATGGCTTCGCTGATCAACGCACGCGCCTCGGCAGCATTGCCCCAGCCGTTGAGCTGCACCGGGTTGTGACCGGCCGGCAGGTCCTTGTAGACCCGGAAGAAGGCCTCGATGCGCTGCCGCTCGATCTCCGGCAGATCGTCCAGATCGCGGATGCCGGCGTAGCTCGGATCCACCTTATCGGTGGGCACGCCGATGATCTTCTCGTCGTGCTCGCCGCCGTCGATCATCTTCAGGTAGCCGATCGGGCGGAAGCGCACGATCACGCCCGGATGCAGGGGTTCGCGGGTCAGCACCAAGGCGTCCAGCGGATCGTTGTCGCCAGCCAACGTCCGCGGCATCGAACCGTAGTTGGCTGGATAGGCGACCGGCATCGACTGGAAGCGATCCACATGCACCAGACCGTCTTCCTTGATCTCGTACTTGGTGAAGCTGCCGGCCGGAATCTCCACCGCCAGATTCACTTCCTGCGGTGCCTGCTTCGGCTGCGCCAAAAGGAACGGATGCAGCACGGAATCGGCAGCGGTCACCGCACTGGCCAGCAACAACAGGGCAGCGCCGATGGCGGCGAGCGGTAGGATGCGGCGGGGTGTGGTCATCGGCGTCTCCTCATTCCCAGCAACGATCGGCACGACCCTTGGCGGTCTGCGCACGCGGGCAGTCGCGCGGCGTGATGCGGCCTTCTGTCAGCTCCGTGCGCTGCTTGCCGCCCTTGGCGTCGCGGCGCAGTTCGAAGGCATCGTAGAGCCGGCCGGTCACCGTGCGTGCTTCATAGCGCAGGTGCTGCGGGTCGATGTGCAGCACCTGGAACAGCTGGGTGTCCTCGGCCACCGGATCCATTGTCTTTCGTGCCTCGTCAGAGAGACGGTACTGCTTCGGTCCGGCCACGGTCACCACATACTGTGGCGTCGCGGCCTGCCCTTCGCCACGACGGCCGTAGGTGTGATCGTGGCCCTGCAGCACCAGATCGACGTTGTGGCGGCGTACCACCGGCAGCAGCACGTCACGCAACGCGGCGTTCTCGCGTCCTTCGCGCGGCGAGTAGAACGGCTGGTGCAGCAGCACGAGGGTCCACGGTTGCGGATTGCCGCTCAGTACCTTGTCCAGCCACTGTGCCTGCGCCTTGGCCGTGCCCAGGTCGAGTGCCGAAGTGCCATCGACCACCGCCACGCGCACGCCCTGCGCATCGAACCAGTAGCTGGTCTGCTGTGCGGCGGCAGCACCATTGCCCGGCAGCGCGAACGTCACCGGCCAGTGCCTGCCCAGCACGCGCCGCTCCTGCGGCGTGTCCTCGAACTCCTCGAAGTACTCGTGGTTGCCGATCGCCGGCGCGACCAGCGTTTCCTGCGCCAACCAACCGGTGGCGGCAAACCACTCGCCCCACTCGCTGTCATCGACACCGTCGCCACCACTGACCAGATCGCCGGCGAACAGGCTCAGGCGTGCCTCGGGTGCGGCCTTCTGCGCGGCGCGCACCACGCGACTGACATGGCTGACGTTCTTGTTCTGGGTATCACCGAAGTACAGCAGGGTCAGCGGCTGGTCGGCGGCAGCCAGCGTACGCAGCTGGTTCCAGGCGCTCCAGCTGCCGTTGCCCTGCACGCGGTAGACGTACTGGGTATCCGGCTGCAGGCCGCTGATGTCGGCGCGATGATGATGCGACAGACCATTCTCGGTCTGTAGCGAACGGGTCGTTGCGCGCACCTGGCGGATGCCCTCGATGGCCGGTGAATCAGCGGCCGGGGCAACTTCCAGCAGCGGCGCCTGCACGCTGCCATCGGTGCGCCAGGCCACGGCGAAACCGTGGCTGGGATCGACTGCAGGCGAAGCCACGATGCGGTCTGGCACCGCTGTTGCCGCGTAGTGCCGACTGCCCACCGGCACTTGGGTGTTCGGCTCGACCGCCGCGAACGACAGTGACGGCAACGCCAACAGCAGGCCAATGGCCAGCGTGCGCATCACCCAAGGCCCGCTCATGCGCCACACTCCAGCGGCAGCGCCAACTGCTTGGCGATGCTCTCCCAGTCGAACGCCACCACGCCCTGGTCGTCGTGCACCGCGTACAGCGCACCGTGCGGGAAGCGCGCGCTGGGTTGCTGCATCATCCAGATGCCATCGGTGTTGGCCACGGTATTGCCCTGGAACGCACCGACCGGCTTCAGCGTATGCCGGTCGAACAGATGGAACACGCTGCGCTGCTTGCCCTGTTCGGTGGTGATCCACCAGCCGTCCTTGCCACAGGTGCGCAGGGTCACGCCTTCGGCCTGGGCCTTGAACACGTCGCGGCCGAAGGTGGTACCGGTGAAGCGACCTGACAGGGTGTAGACCTTGAACTCGCTGGCGTAGCTCTCGTCCTCTTCGGCAATCAGCAGGCGATCGTTATCCGGGTCGCCCCAGATCGACTCGACCACGCGCAGTGCTCCCGCATCAGTGGTATCGCCGATGCTGGCCACCAGCTTCGCCTCGACCTTCGCACCATCGCGGGTCACGTGGTACTGGCGCACGCGCTTGTCCAGCTCGGCCAGCGGCGGCAGGATGTCACGGCCCTGCGCATCCTCGCCGTTGTCCCAGGAGTCGGTGACGTAGACGCTGTAGCCATCGGCACGGCGGTCGACCCACAGCCCGTACGGCTTGCGCAGGTCGTCCGCAGCGAACGTCGCCAGCGGTGCGAAGTCCGGCAGGCTCAATACCTGCACGCGATGATTGTCGCGCTCCACGATCCACAGCAGGTCGTCGATCACCGCGATGCCGTTTGGGCGGTCGAACTGCCCCGGTGCGGTGCCGCTGCTGCCGACGTCGCGCAGGTGCTGGCCGCTGCTGCCGTCGTAGACCACCAGTTTGTCGGTGGCCTTGGCAGTGGCGATCAGCCACAGCTTTCCGTCAGGTGCACGCCAGGCGGCGGGCGAATCGATGTTGTCGGCTGGCGTCATCGGCGAAAGGAATGCCTCGGCGATGGTGGTCACCGCACGCTCGGCCGTGGCTTTCGCCTCGGGCTTGGCCACGGACGGATCGTTGCCGGTGGCCGGCGTGCAGCCAGCCAGCAGGGTAGCCACCAGCGCCGCGGCCATGACGGTGATGCGACGCCCCATCACAGTGCCACCTTCAGGCCCAGCGCGTAGGTGCGGCCATACTCTTCCATCTGCAGCGTGCGCGAGCGCGTGCCCTGGTACAGCTCAAGCGGCTTGTCCAGCAGGTTCTGCGCTTCAAAGTACATGCTGATGCGCGGGGTGAACTTGTAGTCCAGCGAGAAGTCCAGCTGGGTGTTGGGTGCCACGTAGATGTCGAACGCACGGCCCTTGCCGATGCTGTCCAGGTATTCGCTGCGGTACACCGCTGCCAGCCGCGTGCTCACACCGAATTTTTCATAGCCGATGTGTGCGCTGTAGACATGCTTGGAAGCGCGCGGCAGGGTGAAGTCCTCGCCTGGGCGGTCCTTGATGCCGGCATCAAACGTGGTGTCCAGCCAGGTGCCACTGGCACCGACCAGCAGTCCATCCAGGCCGGAAGGCAGGAAGGCCAGCTGCTGCTGCCAGTTGAACTCGGCACCACGCACGGTGGCCTTGCGGCCGTTGATCGGCTGGGTCACGTCGAAACCGCCGTAAGCCGGGTCGTTGGTACGCACGGTTTCCACGATGTAGCCATCGATCGACTTGTGGAACAGGCCCAGCGAGACGATGCCGCTGCTGCCGATGTACTTCTCCACCGACAGGTCGATGTTCTTCGACTCGTACGGGTCCAGTTCCGGGTTGCCCAGGCGCACTTCCTCGTCACCCCGGCCGTAGCCCACGCGCGGTGAAATGTCACCGAACGAGGGACGCGATACGGTCTTGTTGGCCGAGGCGCGCAGCACCCAGTCGTCGGCCGCGTCATAGCGCAGGTGCAGGCCCGGCAGCACGTTGGTGTAGCTGCTGTCGGCCACCCGAGGGGTGACGGTGAAGCTGCGGCCGTTGGCGGCCACGTCCACCTGGTTGCCGACCGCCTTGAACTGGGTGTTTTCCACGCGCACACCGCCGATGATGCGCAGCGCGCCCACATCCCAGGTGCCCATCGCATAGCTGGCGAAGATGTCTTCGCTGGCCACGTAGTCCTCTTCCAGCGATGTCATCGCGTTGCCGCCAATGTCCTGCGGGCGGGCGCTGTACTGGCTGCCATTGGCCGCCCAGAACGCGCGCATCGCCGCCGAGTCCATGCCGTCGCCCAGGTTGCCGTGGCGGTGTTCGGGCGAGGAGGTGCTCCAGCTCGACAGCGCCACCTTCGGGCCGACACGCAGTTCGCGCTCATCCACATTCACGTCGCGGTCGCGCCAGCGGCCCAGCAGGCCGAACTTGATGCTGCTGCTGTCACCGTCAAAGCGCACGTTGACCTGCGCGCTGTGCTCCTTGTCGTTCACCTGTTTGGGCGAGAGCACGAAGCGGTCAAACGCGTAGTTGCTGTTGTCCAGCCACTGCGGATTGTCGAAGCTGTAGCTGGGCAGGCGGCTGCTCTGGTCAAGCGTGCCATTGAAGGCCTTGCCGTTGAGCTTGAAGCGCGCCTCCATCTCGTCATTCACCCGCTCTTCGGTACGGGTGTAGCCCACCTTGTAGTCGACCACGGCGTTGGTCAGCGTGTTCTCGCCGCCCAGGCTGGCCGCGAAGGTGTTCTCCTTCTTGGTGCGATAGCGCATGCGCTTGTCGATCGAATCCTTCGGCATGCCGTCCAGGCGGTACTGGTCGGTGCCCGTCTTGACCATCTTCGCGTCATCGAAGTTGAAGATCACGCGCTGGCGGGTCTCCGCATCGTCGAACTGGCTGTACAGCGTGCGCAGGTAGTACTTGCTGTCTTCATTCGGGCGCCAGTCGAGGTTGAGGTTGGCACCGATGCGCTTGCGCTCGATCTCGTACTTGCGGTGCTGCAGATTGATCGCGGTGATCTCACCCGGACGGGTAGTGGTCAGGTCCTTGTTTCCGCTTACATCGTCGTACTCCACTTCGGTGTTGTCCGATTCGAACGTGCGCTTCTGGTAGTTCACGCCCAGTGCCACGCCGAAGGTGTCGTTGAACACTTCGCTGTAGTTGAAGGCGGCCTTGGGGCTGGTTTCACCGGACAGCTGCTGGTGGCTGCCTTCGATCTTGCCACGCAGGCTGCGGCCGTCACGGTCGAAGGCCGAGGCCGACTCGACCAGCACGGCGCCGCCGATGGCATCGCCGGGCATGTCCGGGGTCGGCGACTTCACCACGCGCAGACGCTCGGTGGAGTCGGACGGAATCACGTCCAGCGGCGCGGCACGGCTGGAATCCTCCGGCGTGCCCACGGCAATGCCATCCACGCTGACGCTGTTGAGATTGGCGTCCAGGCCACGGATCACCACGAAGCGGCCCTCGCCCTGGTCGCGGGTCACGCTGATGCCCGGCAGTCGCTGCAGCGACTCGGCCACGTTCTTGTCCGGGTACTGTCCCAGCGCATCGGAGGACACCGCGTCTTCGATGGCGTCGCTGCTGCGCTTGAGGTCGACCGCGCGGATCTGCGATTCGAGCTGGGCGCGCACCTCGATGCGGTCCAGGTCCACCGCATCGGTGGCCACCGCGCCGGTGGCGGCGACCGCCTGCTGCCCGGCGGCCTGCAGCGGTGCGGCAACCCCCATCGCCAGGGTCAGGGTGATGGCAACGGCCAACGGAGTCTTGATATGCACTGGGAATCCCCATTCCTGTTAAGAATGGGTCTGCACGGTATGTCCGCAAGGTTGCATGGCCGTGACATGCGCCTGCGCATTCCATGCAGGCCGTCCCCGGCGCCGGTTTGGGGTTGGGCGGGCAATCCGGCAAAATGGCGGCCTCTCTCCTTACTCCCCTTCCCGACCATGAAGATCGTCGAAGTGCGCCACCCGCTGGTGCAGCACAAGATCGGCCTGATGCGCAACGCCGCGCTGAGCACCAAGGATTTCCGCGAACTGGCCAACGAACTGGGCACGCTGCTGGCCTACGAGGCCACCGCCGATCTGGACACCGAGCCGCACACCCTGCCCGGCTGGGCCGGCCCGGTTACCGTGCAGCGCATTGCGGGCGCCAAGATCACCGTGGTGCCGATCCTGCGCGCCGGCCTGGGCATGCTCAGCGGCGTGCTGTCGCTGATCCCGGCCGCCCGCGTGAGCGTGGTCGGCCTGCAGCGCGATGAGGAAACCCTGCAGCCGGTGCCCTACTTCGAGCGCCTGACCGGCCGCCTGGAAGAGCGCGATGCGCTGATCCTGGACCCGATGCTGGCCACTGGTGGCACGCTGATCGCCACCATCGACATGCTCAAGCGTGCCGGCGCCCGCCGTATCAAGGGCATCTTCCTGGTGGCTGCGCCGGAAGGCATCGAGGCGGTCAAGGCCGTGCACCCGGACGTGGAGATCTACACCGCGGCCATTGATGCCCAGCTCAACGACAAGGGCTACATCCTGCCCGGCCTGGGCGATGCCGGTGACCGCATCTTCGGTACCCGCGTCGGCTGATCCGGTGAACCGGGGGGTCAGAGCCCTTTCGTGCCGAAAGGGCTCTGACCCCAAGCGCTGTACTACAGGCCGGCCGCGAACGCTTCCAGCTGGCCGATGACCGTGTTCCAGCCGTCGAAGAAGCCCAGCTGCTCATGCAGGTCACGCAGGGCCTTGTCCGGGTGCATCACCCGCGCGGTATAGCGGCAGCCCTGCCCTTCGTCCTCCATCGTGATGATGGCGGTGAAACCCAGCCACGGTGACTGCGGTCGCCAGCCTGCGCCCAGCATCGAGGTGAACACCAGGCGCTGCTGCGGCACGATCTCCAGGAAACTGCCCGGATTGTCACTGCTGCCGCCATCGGGGCCCTGCATGAAGGTGTGGAAGGCCCCACCGGGGCGCAGGTCGAATGCGCGTACCTCGGTGGTCCATGGCGTCGGGCACCACCACTGGCGCAGCAGTTCCGGATCGGTCCAGGCCCGCCACAGGGCGGCACGCGGTGCATTCAGCACACGGCTGATGACCAGGTCGGTGTCAGGGTTGTTGCCTGCGTCTACGGCCATGGGCCTGCTCCTGTCGGTGAAGGGTTTCAACGAAATCGACCATGCGGTCGGCGCGCGCTTCCCATACGGCACGTTGTTCGGCCAGCCACCGCTCGGCCTCGCCCAGCCGCGCCGGCACCAGTTCGCAGGTGCGTACGCGCCCCCGCTTGTGGCTGCGCACCACGCCGCTGCGCTCCAGCACGGCCAGATGTTTCATCAGCGAGGGCAAAGCCATCTCGAAGGGCTCGGCCAGCATCGACACCGTGCGCGGCCCATGCCCCAGCACAGCCACGATCGCGCACCGGGTCGGGTCGGCCAATGCCTGGAAGACGTCTTGAATGGCTGGATCATACTTACCCATATGGCTAAGTAATACGCCAATCTGAACGTTGCGGCAAGCAGGCGCGGCGATGGCGTGATTCTTCACGTGGCCTTGCAGGCTGGAAGCGAATGCTCCGCGCACCCGCCACCCTTGGAGCTTCCGATGAAAGCCTCTTTCCTGCTGGCCGCCGTCCTGCTGGTCGGCCTGCCCTTGGCTGCCGATGCCACCACGCCGCAGCAGCAGCGCATGGCCGAATGCTCAGCCAAGAACAAGGGCTTGAAGGGGGATGCCTACAAGACTGCACAGAGCTCCTGCCTCAGCGGCCACGCCGCCGAGACCAAGGCGGCCAATCCGCAGCAGGAGCGCATGCGCAAGTGCAACGCCGAGGCCGGCGCGAAGAAACTGGCGGGTGATGCACGCAAGACCTTCATGAGCAGCTGCCTGAAGGCGTCGTAATGGTCGCATCCGGATAAAACGCCATCCACGCATGGCGTGGAGCTACCGCCGTCTGTGAAAGGCCGGGCATTGCCCGGCCTTTTCATTACCCCAGGGCGCGTGCCTTCAGCTCGCCCTGTTCATGCAGGGTCACGAAACGTCCCTTGTCATCCCTGCCCAGCTGCGCCAACGCCACCTGCGGATCGTGGGTGAAGAACAGCCGCACGTTGCGCGCCAGCTTGTCTTCAAGGAACTGCCGCTTCTCGTCGATCAGCAGCTCGGCATTGCGGTCGTAGCCCATTGTGATCGGCACGTGCACCCATGAGCGCCCCGGAATCAGGTCGGCACAGAACACCACGCCACCATGCGCACTTTCGCCGGCATGCGCGTGACCGACGATCTCGGCCAGCATCAGCCCCGGCGTGTGCCCGTCGCTGTAGCTGAAGCGTACGCTACGGCCGAGCGCCTTCGAGTACTCCCCGTCCACCACTTCCAGCCGGCCACTGGCCTGCAACAGGCCCGGCAGCTCGGGAATGAAGCTGGCCCGGTCGCGCGGATGTGGCTGCACGGCGCGCTGCCAATGCTGCGCGCCGACCACATAGGTTGCGTTGGGGAACAGCAGCTCGGGCTCACGCCCTTCGCTCCATGCCGCCAGCAGGCCGCCGGCATGATCGAAGTGCAGGTGGCTGAGCACCACCACGTCGATATCCTCGTGCTCGAAGCCGGCTTCGCGCAGCGAATCGATCAGCACGTGCTGGCTTTCCTGCACGCCGTAGCGCTCGCGCATGCGCGGGTCGAAGAACGCGCCGATACCGGTTTCAAACAGCACGGTCTTGCCTTCCAGCGGGCTGGCAAGCAGCGCACGGCAGGCCAGCTCGATGCGATTGAGCTCGTCCGGTGCCGCCCATTTTTCCCACAACGCGCGCGGCGCGTTGCCGAACATCGCGCCGCCATCGAGGCGCTGCGAGTTTCCACGAATAGACCAGAGTTTCATGTGTCGATTATCGGCGCCGGCTCGTTAAATAATCGCTAGAAGGGAAACGGAAAACCCCGCCGGTTGGCGGGGTTTCGGTAATGCGCCAGATTGCCGGCCAGCGGCCGGCACTACCAGATCAACGGGCAGGCACGACCTGCGCACTGCCCACCGGGTTGCGCGGGTCGCTGCCGCCGAACAGCTTGTTCGTGCTGCGGTCCCATTCCACGGTCTGCAGGTTGCCCCACACATGGCTGGAACCACGGCCACCGGCGGCCACATTGCCAGGCAGGTCGATCTTGTGACCCATCGCCTGCAGCTGCTTCACTGTCGCCGCGTCGAACGCATCGTCCTCGGCTTCGATCAGGTCCGGCAGCCACTGGTGGTGGTAGCGCGGCAGCGCGGCAACCTGCTGCGCATCCAGGCCGTCGTCGTAGCCGAGGATGCCCAGCAGCACCATGGTGATGATGCGGCTGCCCCCCGGGGTGCCCAGCACCACCACCTTGTCGGCGTTCTCCATGAAGGTCGGGGTCATCGAGCTGAGCATGCGCTTGCCCGCCTTCGGCGCATTGGCTTCATAGCCCATCACGCCGAATGCATTGGGCGTGCCCGGCTTCAGCGCGAAGTCGTCCATCTCGTTGTTCAGCAGCACGCCGGTGCCCTTGGGAATCAGCCCCGAGCCGTACAGCAGGTTGACGGTCTGGGTGGCGCCGACACGGTTGCCGTCACGGTCGATGATCGAGAAGTGCGTGGTCTCGTCGTCTTCCAGCGGCGTCGGGTTGCCCGACAGCAGGTCGCTGGGCGTGGCCTTCTCCGGATGGATGGTCGCCCGCAGGCCCTGTGCGTAGTCCTTGCTGGTCAGCACCTTCTGCGGGATCTGCACGAAGTCCGGATCGCCGAGGAAGAAGGTGCGGTCACGGTAGGCGCGACGCATCGACTCCACCACCAGGTGGGTGCGGTGCGCCGGGTCCATCTTCTTGATATCCCAGCCTTCCAGGATCTGCAGCATGCTGGCCAGCGCGATGCCACCGGACGACGGCGGCGGCGCGGTGGTGATCTTCCAGCCGTTGTAGTTGAACACGATCGGCTCGCGCTGCTTCACGCGGTAACCGGCCAGCTCTTCAGCGGTCCACTTGCCGCCGGCCTGCTTCACGCCGGCCAGCAACAGCGTTCCGGTCTGGCCCTTGTAGAAGCCATCGAAGCCACCTGCGGCCAGGCGCTCCAGCGTCTGTGCCAGCTCCGGCTGCTTGAACAGGTCACCGCTGGCGATCGGCTTGCCGTTGCGCAGGTAGACCTCGCGCGTGCCGGGATAGCGCTCCATCACTTCACGGCGCGAGGCATAGCCCTTGGCCATGCGGTCGTACACCGGGAAGCCTTCGCGCGCGATGCGGATCGCCGGCTGCAGCGAAGCCGACAACGGCAGCTTGCCGTGCTTGGCCGACAGTTCGACCAGCGCTGCAGGCAGGCCCGGGATGCCGGCCGACCAGGCACCATTGACCGAGCGGTCACGGTCGAGGTTGCCCTGCTTGTCGAGGAAGGCCTGCGGCGTGGCCGCCGCCGGTGCGGTCTCGCGCGCGTCCAGCATCACGTCCTTGCCGGTGGCCGCATCATGCAGCAGAAAGAAGCCGCCACCACCCAGACCGGAACTGATCGGCTCGACCACCGCCAGCGTGGACGATACCGCCACCGCGGCGTCGAAGGCATTGCCGCCCTGCGCCAGGATGTCGATGCCGGCCTGGGTGGCCAGCGCGTGGCCGCTGGCAATGGCCGCACCATCGGGGCGCTCGGCACGGGCCGGGCTGTCGGCCCAGGCCATCGGGCTCAGCAGCAGGCCGAGCAGCAACAGGGGGCGGGCGATCAGCGTCTTCATTCGGATGGGGGCTCCGCGTAGAGTTCGGGGTGATCGTGCTGCAGCTGGCGCAGCTTGGCCAGCAGCTGGTCTTCCGTTTCCACGATCTCCGGATCCGGGTCGATGCACTCGACCGGGCAGACGACCACGCACTGTGGCTCGTCGAAATGACCCACGCATTCGGTGCAGCGCGCAGGGTCGATCACGTAGATGGTTTCACCCATCGCAATGGCCTGGTTCGGGCAGGCCGGCTCGCATACGTCGCAGTTGACGCAGAGCTCGTTGATTTTCAGCGACACGGCGATACTCCTCGCCCGCGCCCTGGGACAAAGGACCGGCCAGCGCGGGCGCGCGGGCCGGTCAGGTCATCAGCGGCCCCCTTGCAGGGTGCCGCCCGGGCCATGCCGGAGCATGGCCGCCATGGCTCGGTATTACTTGGCTTCGACGAAAATGTACTCGGCACCGGTCGGCTGGATGGCAGCCTGCACGCGGGCGTTGTCGGCCGACTGACCGATGAAGACGACGCGCACGCCCTTCATCGAATCCGGCGACACGTCCTTGAACACGGCCTGGATCATGTCAGCCATCTTGCCCGAGGCCGACGAACCGAAGGCCAGCATGTTGCCCGGCTGCACGCCACGGGCCACGGCCTGGGTCGCGCTCTCGGTCTGGCGCTCGTACTTGGCCTGGAAGTCCGGGTCCGATTCCGGCGAGAGGTAGTACAGGAACGGGCTGTTGGTGATGTTGCCCATGTTCTGGATGGCTACTTCCTGCAGGTACTTCTTCCAGCCTGCATCGTCGTCCTTGGACGGCGCGACCAGGGCCTGCTTGGCCTCGTCGACCGGAGCGGCCTCTTCCTTCTTGCAGGCGGTGAAGGCCAGGGCCAACGAAGCGATCAGCATCGCGCGCATGGTGGTGTTCATGGGTTTCCTCCCGGAATGGTGCGTGGTGTTGTACGTAATGGGGTGCAGGTACTGCGGACTTACTGCTGTGCCGCCTTCGCTTCGCGGACCTTGCGCAGGGCTTCGAGCACCGCGGCCGGTACGAAACCGGACACGTCGCCGCCCAGGCGCGCGATCTCGCGGACCAGCGAGGACGAAATGAAGCTGTGCTGTTCGGCCGGGGTCAGGAACAGGGTCTCGACTTCCGGGATCAGATGGCGATTCATGCTGGCCATCTGGAACTCGTACTCGAAGTCGGACACCGCGCGCAGGCCGCGCAGCAGCACCCCACCCTGGACGGAGCGTACGAAATGGGCCAGCAGCGTATCGAAGCCGATGACCTCGACGTTGCTGTGGTGCCCCAGCGCACCGCGCGCCAGCTGCACGCGCTGCTCCAGCGCCAGCGCCGGGCCCTTGGACGGGCTCTGCGCCACACCCACCACGACCTTTTCGAACAGCGGCGCGGCCCGGCTCACCAGGTCGATATGACCGTTGGTGATGGGGTCGAACGTGCCGGGGTAAACGGCGATGCGGCGATTGGCCACGGTCATGGGCGGTTGCAGATGTTCAGATGAGGTCAAAGTGTAGCAGCGGCGCGGCGGTACAGGGCAAAGCGCACCTCGCGGGTGCCGCCCTCGCGGTGCAGCAGCCAGTCCGGCGGCAGCACCGGCGCGTGGCCGGCCGGCGATTCCAGGTACAGCCAGGTATCGGCGGCCAGGTGCCGCGGCAGCTGGGCCAGCACGTCCTGCCACAGGCCATCGGCAAACGGTGGGTCGATGAAGACCAGATCGGCCTGCTGTGCCGGTGCGCCCTGCAGCCAGCGCAGGGCATCGGCCTGCACCACGGTGATCTGGTCGGCGGCCTGCAACTTGGTCACCGCGGCGGACAGGTTGCGCCCCAGCTGGGCATCGCGCTCGACCAGGGTGGCGTGGGCGGCGCCGCGCGAGACGGCCTCCAGGCCCAGCGCGCCGCTGCCGGCGAACAGGTCCAGCACACGGGCACCGGCCAGCCTGGGCATCAGCCAGTTGAACAGGGTTTCGCGCACGCGGTCGCTGCTGGGCCGCAGGCCCGGCAGGGTCGGCACCGGCAGGCGAGTGTTGCGCCAGCGCCCGCCGATGATGCGGACCTGGCCGTCATTGCCACTACGGCCGCTCACCGGCGCCCCCGGCGGGGGTTGTTCGAGAAATTCAGCATGAGCGGGATTGTAGTTCGGCCGGGCGGCGCCCGGGTACGCGCCAACGCATGCGCGCTGCCGCTCCCACGCTTCGCTGCGCGAAACGCGGGCCCCCCTTACCAACTCCCATACCCCCGCCGCTTCGCGGCCGCCCCCTGACTCAGGGGGCTCTGCCCCAGACGCAATCCGATGCCCGTCATGGAGGTGGGGTCAGATCCGTTTTCCGCAGGAAGAAGGATCTGACCCCTTTTGGTGTATCGATATCTGACAGATGTGCCGACCAACGGTCGGCACCCACCAACAGGCACCGGCCAACTGTCGAAGGCGGGGCACTGTGGGTTCGCGGGGTGTGAGCCGCATGGATGCGGCGACCAAGGCTACATGGACGTACTTGCGCCGTCCCCGTGAACCCACAGTGCCCCGCCATCCCACGGAATGCCGCTCTGGCCCTGGCTTTCGCAGTTGCAGTTGCACTGAGCGGGTGCCGGGCGCAGCCCGGCCGACCAACCCCTTGATTTCGGGACAATCAGCCATACCCCTTGGCGAGGCCGCACGCGCTGGCGCGGCATTGCACATGGAGCCTTATCGATGACCGAGACCACCCAGACCGAAACCCTTGGCTTCCAGACCGAAGTCAAGCAGCTGCTGCAGCTGATGATCCACTCGCTGTACTCCAACAAGGAAATCTTCCTCCGCGAGCTGGTCTCCAATGCTGCCGATGCCGCCGACAAGCTGCGCTTCGAGGCCCTGACCCAACCTGCCCTGCTGGAAGGTGACAGCGAGCTGCGCGTGCGCGTCAGCTTCGACCCCGCCGCCCACACCATCACCATCGAAGACAACGGCATCGGCATGAGCCGCGCCGAAGCCATTGCCCATCTCGGCACGATCGCAAAATCCGGCACCGGCGACTTCCTGCGCCAGCTGTCCGGCGACCAGAAGAAGGATTCGCAGCTGATCGGCCAGTTCGGCGTCGGCTTCTACAGCGCCTTCATCGTTGCCGACGAAGTGGAAGTGACCTCGCGCCGCGCCGGCCTGGCTGCAGGCGAAGGCGTGCGCTGGACCTCGCGCGGCGAAGGCGATTTCGAAGTGGCCACCGTCGACAAGGCCGACCGCGGCACCCGCATCGTGCTGCACCTGAAGGACGGCGAGCACGACTTCGCCGATGGCTGGCGCCTGCGCAGCATCCTCAAGAAGTACTCGGACCACATCGGCCTGCCGATCCAGATGCCGAAGGAAGGTGGCGAAGAAGGCGCTGCGGTCGAATGGGAAACCGTCAACCGTGCCAGCGCGCTGTGGACCCGCCCGCGCACCGAAATCAGCGAAGCCGAGTACACCGAGTTCTACAAGCACGTGGCGCACGACCACAGCGACCCGCTGGCGTGGAGCCACAACAAGGTCGAAGGCAAGCTGGAATACACCTCGCTGCTGTACGTGCCCGGCCGCGCGCCGTTCGACCTGTACCACCGCGATGCGCCCAAGGGCCTGAAGCTTTACGTGCAGCGCGTGTTCGTGATGGACCAGGCCGAGCAGTTCCTGCCGCTGTACCTGCGCTTCATCAAGGGCGTGGTCGATTCCAACGATCTCTCGCTGAACGTGTCGCGCGAAATCCTGCAGTCCGGCCCGGTCATCGATTCGATGAAGGCTGCGCTGACCAAGCGCTCGCTGGACATGCTGGACAAGCTGGCCACCGACAAGCCCGAGCAGTACGCCAGCTTCTGGAAGGAATTCGGCCAGGTACTGAAGGAAGGTCCGGCCGAGGACTACAACAACCGCGAGAAGGTGGCCGGCCTGCTGCGCTTCGCCTCCACCCGGGGCGAGGCCGATGCGCAGAGCGTGTCGCTCACCGATTACATCGGCCGCATGGCCGAAGGCCAGGACAAGATCTACTACCTGACCGGCGAGAGCTACAGCCAGGTGCGCAACAGCCCGCACCTGGAAGTGTTCCGCAAGAAGGGCGTGGAAGTGCTGCTGCTGACCGACCGCATCGACGAGTGGCTGATGGGCTACCTGACCGATTTCGACGGCAAGGGCTTCGTTGACATCGCCCGTGGCGACCTCGACCTGGGCGCACTGGAAAGCGAGGCCGACAAGCAGGAGCAGGAAGCGGCGGCGAAGGACAAGCAGGGCCTGGTCGAGCGCCTGAAGACGGTGCTGGGCGATGACGTGGCCGAAGTGCGCGTGTCGCACCGCCTGACCGATTCGCCGGCGGTGCTGGCCATCGGCGAGCAGGATCTGGGCCTGCAGATGCGCCAGATCCTGGAAGCCAGCGGGCAGAAGGTGCCGGACAGCAAGCCGGTGCTGGAGATCAATCCGGGCCATCCGCTGATCGCCAAGCTGGATGCCGAGGCCGACGGCGCACGTTTCGACGACCTGGGCCGGGTGCTGTTCGACCAGGCCGCACTGGCCGCCGGTGACAGCCTGAAGGACCCGGGTGCCTACGTGGCGCGCCTGAACAAGCTGTTGCTGGAGCTGTCGGCCTGATCGACCCGGTAGCGG